>JBDZVE010000179.1:0-5149 GCA_040255535.1 Lysobacterales bacterium
ATGCCTCCGCACATCGCGAAGCAATGACCGCTCGCGGCGAGACCGGCGATGAGCGCGGCGAGCAGGGAGATCGGTTCCATTTAATCAGGCCTGCAGTGTTGGCGCATTTGCCGCAACTGAAACTGCTCGCGGCGGCGCGGCGACGCGGTGGAAGACAAGCATCGATCTGGCCGCCTTCAACCTTGCGCTCCTGTTTCGCCTGACGACGCCTCTTCTTGTCCTTCGCCGCGCTGCGGCGTCGCTGCGGGACTATCGTCTTGTCTTGCATTCGGTGCGGTGCCGGCAACGGGTTCCTCGATGAGGACCTCCCACGCAGGCGTTTCCAGATCGTCGAATTGCCCATTGCCGACTGCCCAGAAGAAGGCCCAGATCCCGAAGACGACGAGCACGAGACTGAGCGGAATGAGGATGTAGAGGATGCTCATGGCAACTCGGCTGGAGGGTGGAGCCGCTCGCGCGCATCCATGCGCTCCGCGCCATTCGCACGATCCCTGTGCAGCAGACTGTAGGCTGGGGCCAGAGAGTAGTTCCTTCCGCCGTCTCGCTTCTGGCGCCAGCCTCCGGCCCCCAGCCTCCCGCTAACGCGGGCGGCGTTGAGCACGACCGCGACCGAGCTCAGCGACATTCCGACCGCGGCAATCCACGGCGGAATGAATCCGAGCGCGGCGAGGGGCAGTGCGCAGAAGTTGTAGGCAGCGGCCCAGATCAGATTCTGTCGTGCGATGCGCATCGTGCGCCTGGCGGTTTCGATTGCGCGCGGCAGCGCGTTGAGGCGCTCGCTCACGAGCACGATGTCCGCTGCGGCAAGCGCGAGCGCCGCGCCGCGTCCCATCGCGATCGACACGTTTGCCGCACCGAGCACGGGCGCATCGTTGATGCCGTCTCCGATCATCGCGACGTGCGTGTCGGCGGCTTGTAGCGCCTGGATTCGCTCGAGCTTCTGCTCGGGCGCGCGGCGAGCGGAGTACGTCGCGATTCCACAGCGAGCCGCGACTTGCTGTACGACCGTGCCAACGTCGCCGCTCAGAATCTCGGACTCGATTCCCAGTGCGCCGAGCGCTTCGATCGCCGCCGGTGCATCTTCACGAAGCGTGTCGCTGAGCGCGAACCGTGCGAGCGCTTGCGATTCGTCGCCCAACGTGACGGTCGCGAATGAATCGGCTTGCTCGTCTCCTTCCAACACTTCACCGCGGAGCGCGGCAACGAAGTCTGCACGGCCGATTCGGTAACGCCGGCCCTCGACGATGCCTTCGATGCCTTCGCCGGGCGTGACTCGCGCTTCGAGCACCGTGCCCACATGCATTGCGCTCGCGGCTTTCGCGAACGCGCGTGCGATCGGGTGCTCGGAGGCGCTCTCGAGTGCCGCTGCAATTCGCAGGCAGACCGAGGCGGGCACCGTGCCGAGCTGAGTGGCGCCCATCAACTGGACTTCACCGCGTGTCAGCGTGCCGGTCTTGTCGAATACGACGCGCTCGACTTTCGCGAGGGATTCGATCGCATCCGCGTTCGTCACGAGCACGCCTTGGCGCGCGAGCTCGCCGGTGGCCGCCGCAAGCGCGGCGGGCATGGCAAGCGAGAAGGCACACGGGCAGGCGACGACGAGCACGGCAAGTGTCGCCTCGAAGGCGCGCGAAGGATCGATCGCAAGCCAAATCGCGCATACGCCGCCCGACGCGAGGAGAACATAGCGCAAGAATTTCGCCGCGGCGCGATCGGCGGCCTGCGCGACGGCCGGCTTCTGCGATTGCGCCCGCCGGAGGAGCGCTACGATGCCGGACAATACCGTCTCGTTTCCGACCGCGGCGACTCGCACGGTAAACGGCGCCCGCACGTTCAGCGTTCCCGCCGAAACGTTGTCGCCGCACGCTCGTCGAACCGGAGTCGATTCGCCCGTCAGCAACGCTTCGTCGATACTCGATTCGCCTTGGACGATGATGCCGTCCGCGGGAACGATTTCGCCCGTGCGAACGACGACGAGATCCTCATGCGCGAGCGCGGCGGTCGGCACGTCTTCGAGCACACCGCCGCGCAGGCGGTGCGCGGTCGCCGGCACATGGCGCGTCAACGCATCGGTGACGCCCGTCGTACGATGCCGCACCGACATCTCGACGAACCGGCCGAGCGTCAGGAAGAACACGAACATCGTCACCGAGTCGAAATAAACTTCGCCGCTGCCGAGAAACGTATTCCAGGTGCTCGCGGCGAACGCGAGCAGCAAGGCGGCGCTCACGGGGACATCCATACCGATCGTGCGTGCGCGCAGGCTCGTCAATGCATTCGTGAAGAACGGCTTGCCTGCGTACACCATGACAGGTGTCGCGACGAGCAGGCTCACGAGTCGGAAATAGCTCAACATGTCCGGATCGATCGCTTCGCCCGCGAGCTCGGCGGCGTAGATCGCGACCGCGAACGTCATCACTTGCATCATGCCGAATGCAGAGACGGCGAGCCGCTTGAGCGCCGACCGGCGCTCCTCGTCGCGAACTCGCGCGATCGTCTCGTCGCTGGCCGGATGCGGTCGATAGCCAAGTCGCGCGATCGTGCGCAGGAGCTGCCCAAGGCTGAGCGCGTTCGAATCGAATTCGACGTAGGCGCGCCCCGTCGCGGCGTTGAGGTCGATCTTGCGTACGCCCGGCGTGCGACTCACGACGCGATTGATCAGCCAACTACACGCCGCGCATCTCAACCCCTCGATGAGCAGGGGCACGCAGTCGGCCTCGCCCCTGCGCGAGATGAACCGATCTGCGACTTCCGCGCGCTCGTAGGCCGCCCACGTGTCTTCCTCCAGCGCGCTTGCGTCCGGTCGCGCGGACGGTGCGCTACGGAATCGATAAAAGTCATCGAGTCCCGCACCCGCGATCAATTCCGCGACCGCGAGACACCCCGCGCAACACACCGGCTCATCGCGCCCGTGAATGCGCGCGGTGAGCGTCGATCCGTTGAGAGGTTCGGAGCAGTGGAAACAGAGAGAGGCTGTAGGCTGTAGGCTGGAGGCTGTAGCCAGAGAAGAAGCAGGAGCGGAGGTTGTGCGTTGTAGCTGTTCGCGCGCATCCATCCGCTTCGCGCCGTTCGCTGTGGCCAGAGGAGAAATGGGAGCAACGGGCGCTGCACGCGCAGCGCTTCCAGTTTCAGTCTCCAGCTTCCCGCCTCCAGCCATTCTGCTCATGTGCCCCTAAAGCGTAGGGTTCGTCGCCCCGACGGAGGTCGGGTCCAGGCATTCGCATGCAGCGCGCCTCTCGTTGGCCTGGGTCCCGGCCTCCGCCGGGACGACGAGATGTTGAGGCTCGTTCAAAAAACGAACACGTCCGGTCGCCCGCAGAATTTCTGCTCCAACTCGTCGCCGGTATCACTTGTCCCTCGACAGCCATCCGTCGCCATGGGAAAGCGACCGCGATATGCGGCCCGACAAACGTACACCCTTCGTCGACTTTCCTGATTACGGGGAGCCCGAGAGAGGCTGCGCGATAGCACTGAGGGAGAGTGAACGGCGGAGGGTGAGGAACCGCCGTTGAGGGAATGCCTCATTGAAGCTCCGAATATGAGAATCGTGCGTCGAGGACCAAAGATGAGATCCAAGCCCCCATCGAATTGTTTTTCGCCGCGCCGCCGCGTCGCCGCGAGAGTATCTCTTCAGACTGACTCTGGATCGCTCAGTAGTGTTCGGGCACATACGACTCGTGCTGCTTCAGCCAGACCCGCGCCCGCACAGTGCAATCGATCCGAGGCAACTACCTAGCGCATCCTGTCCGTACTATTTGCTAGAAGGCGTAAATGAAACGCTATGACATCTACTGCTATGAGATCACTGTTACTGAGCGATAGGGCCAGATCGACTCGATCGTGGGCGGCGCTCTGCGCGCTTGCCGCTGGATTCGCGCTCGTGACAGGTTGCACGAGCGTGCGGCCGAGCGGCGGCGCAGCAGCGCAGCTCTCGGGCGCCGAGCTCTACGGGCAGCTCTGCGCGAGTTGTCACGGCAAGGATGCGACGGGCGATGGACCGGTTGCCGCGGCGCTGAAGACGCGGGTACCTGACTTGACGCGACTTGCCTGGCGCGATGGCGGCGAGTTTCCCCGCGAAGACGTGCGCCGAGCGATCGACGGCCGCTTGGAATACCGCGCACACGGTTCGCGCGAGATGCCCGTGTGGGGCATTCGCTTCTACGATCTCTCGAGTGCGAACCCGGAAGCCGAACGCGAGAAGGTAGACGAGATGATCGACAAGCTCGTCGACTACTTGGAATCCGTGCAGGATCTTGACGGTTGACGGTTGACGGTTGGCGGTTGGCGGTTGGCGGTTGGCGGTTGGCGGTTGGCGGTTGGCGGGAGACCGGAGACGGGAGACGGGAGGTAGGTATTCTGGCGTCAGCCCGAGTGTCCAGTCTCCAGTCTGTAGCCCATAGCCCATAGCCCATAGCCCATAGCCCAGAGCCCATAGCCCAGAGCCCATAAAGAGCATCCATGCCCAGAGCCAATCACATCCTCGTCGCGATCGATGGTTCGGACAATGCGCTGCGCGCGCTCAAGTTCGCTGTCTCGCAATTGCATTCGGGCGGGAGACTGCGGCTGCTTTATGCTCAGCCGCCCGTGCCGCGCAGCCGCGCGGTGCCGCAGGCGCTGATCGATGAGCACTACGCGCGACAGGAGGCACTCGCGGTAGACAAGGCGAAAGCCTATTTGGCACGCGCGAAAATCAAGGCAGACATCGATGTCGAGATCGGCGATCCGGCGCCGACGATCGTCGCCTACGCACGCAAGAAGAAGTGCACACAGATCGTCATCGGCAATCGCGGCCACCGCGCGATCAAGGGCTTGTTCCTCGGCTCCGTCGCGATGAAAGTTGTGCAGCTCGCGGACGTGCCGGTCACGCTTGTTAAGTAGCTGGCGCCTGAAGGCGCCGCGAAGGCTTCGCTATCGCTGCGCTGGAGAGCTACCGCTGGATAGGCTATCGCTCGAAGGCTATCGCTAGAAGGCTGCCGCTAGAAGGCTATCGCTAGAAGGCTATCGCTAGAAGGGCTGCCGTTGTAGCGAGGGAGCTGACGCTAGACAAGACAATGTGCTCGCGCGGCTTGCCTTCTTATCTAGCGCCAGCTTTCTCGGCGACAACGGCAGCCTTTCCAGCGGTAGCTTTCTAGCGGTAGCTTTCGCGCGA
>JBDZVE010000051.1:0-17537 GCA_040255535.1 Lysobacterales bacterium
GGCGTCGTGTACAAGGTCAACCGTTTCTTGCAGCAGCGCGAGCTCGGTTTCGTCGCGCGCGCGCCGCGGTGGGCGATCGCGCACAAGTTTCCGGCGCACGAGGAGAATACGATCGTCCGCGGGGTTGAATTCCAGGTGGGGCGCACTGGGGCGCTCACGCCCGTTGCACGGCTCGAGCCGGTCTTCGTCGGCGGCGTGACGGTCAGCAACGCGACGCTGCACAACATGGATGAAGTGCGGCGCAAGGACGTCCGTATCGGCGACACCGTCGTGATCCGCCGAGCCGGCGATGTGATTCCGGAAGTGGTCAAAGTCATCGTCGAGCGGCGTCCGAAAGACGCGCAGCTCGTCGAGCTGCCGGCGCACTGTCCGGTATGCGGCTCGGACGTCGAACGGGAAGAAGGCGAGGCGGTCGCCCGCTGCACGGGAGGGTTGTACTGCGCGGCGCAGCGCAAGGAGTCGCTCCGGCACTTTGCCAGTCGCAGAGCACTCGATATCGACGGACTCGGCAGCAAGATCATCGATCAGCTCGTCGAGCGCGAGCTCGTGCGCAGTCCCGCCGATCTATATGCGCTGACGGTCGATCAGTTCGCCAGCCTCGAGCGTCTCGGCGAGAAGTCCGCCGCGAATCTCGTTGCCGCTTTGGAGCGCAGCAAGCGCACGACGCTGCCCAGGTTCTTGTACGCGCTCGGCATCCGAGATGTGGGCGAAGCGACCGCAGCCGCACTGGCTGAGCACTTCGGCTCGCTCGAGGCACTGCAAGAGGCAACGGAGGAGCAGATCCAGGAAACGCAGGACGTCGGCCCCGTCGTGGCTGCGCATGTCCGGCACTTCTTCGAGCAGGAACACAATCGCGAGGTCATTCGCGCACTGCGAGCGCACGGAGTGCACTGGCCGGATATCCCCCGCAAGCCCACGAACGCAGACGGCGGGCCGCTCAAGGGGAAGACGTTCGTGCTCACCGGTACCCTCGAGTCGATGAGTCGAGATGCTGCGAGCGAGCGTATCGCTGCGTTGGGCGGCAAGGTTTCCGGAAGTGTCTCGAAGAAGACGTCCTATGTCGTCGCAGGTGCTGAGCCGGGCTCGAAGCTCAAGAAAGCCCAGGAGCTTGGCGTCGAAGTGCTCGATGAGCGCGCATTCCTTGCGCTCCTGGGTAGCGCGTCATGATGCGCTCAGGGTGATAAGAAACGTATCTCGCGGCAAACGCAGCGCGAGATAAAGATAACGGAAACCTATTCAGTTGCTTTCAGGCGCCGGAAGAGGGCGTTACGGCTGGTTGCTCGCCCCTTCACGCGCGTTCGCTACGACACAGCCGTCACCATCGTGTCATGGCTCAGGTCAGCCCTCGACTTTCGGATTCTCCGCTTTCTGCTCGACAGGAAGGTTCTTCTCGATCTTCGCTCCTTGTCGCAGCTCCTCGAGGTAGGCCTGGAGCTTCTTGCGCTGAACGATCTCTTTCACTCGGTCCTTGACTTCCTCGAACGGCGGCGGCTCGGAGGCACGCGACTCCTCGAGCTTGATCACGTGCCAGCCGAAGCGGCTGTGCACGGGCTCGCTCGTCACTTCACCTGGCTTGAGCGCGACGACGGCATCGGCGAACGGCTTGACCATCGAATCGGGAGTGAACCAACCGAGATCGCCGCCGCTCTCGCTCGATGAGTCTTTCGAGCGCTTCTTCGCGACCTCGGCGAAATTCGCACCGCCCTTGATCTCCTTCGTGATCGCCTCTGCCGTCGCCTTGTCATCGACGAGGATGTGACGCGCATGGTACTCGCGGGGCATTGCGGCGACCTGCCTGTCGTACTCCGGCTTGAGCTCGTCGTCGTTCACGGGATGCTCGTCGAGATATTTTTGTAGAGCGGCGTCGACGATGACCTTGATGCGAGCAAGCTCGAGCTGGTCGCGGACCTCGGGTTCCTTGGTGACGCCGCGCTTCTCGGCGGCATCGGCGGCGAGACGCATGCCGATGTACTGATCGAGAATCTCCGCCTTCTGGCTTTCTGGAATTTGCCGTCCGGACTGCCGTTCGATCGTTTGCACGTACAAATCGAACGCCGACTTCGAGATCGGCTCGCCATTGACGCTCGCTACGGTTTCACGTCCGGCGGCCTGTGACGTCCCCTCCTTGGTGCAGCCCGCAAGCAGCAAGACGGAGAAGACGGAGAACAGGATGGAAATCGGAAACAAACGAGTTGGCATGAACGGCTCTAACCAAATAGTGGTGTAAGTAGGAGGAGTCGAGGAGGGCTCGATGCCGCTCCAGGGTGCAGTGTGTTTGCTCAGGCTTTTGCGGTCGCGGCTTCTTCCATGGTACGTGCAACGATGTTGAGCGCGTGGATCTCGGTACGCATCAGCTCCTCGAGCGCACTGTAGATGAGCTGGTGCCGCTGCAGCGGCCGCAAGCCGACGAAGCGATCGGAAACAATGTGCAGACGATAGTGGCCCTTTCCCTCGCGCGCTCCCGCGTGCCCCACGTGCAAGTGGCTCTCGTCGATGAGCTCGAGCTGCGCATCCTCGAAATGCGCGCGAAGACACGCGCGGATCCGTTCCGGCCGGCTCGAGGCATCCGTTGGGCTCATGTCGAGCCTTGTTCGCTCGATTCGGCCGGCATTTTCGAGGCAAGCCACGCCCCTTGGATGAGCACGAAGAGCACGGTCAGGCCGATGAGTCCGTACAGCTTGAACGCCGCCCACACATCGGTGCTGTAGTTGTAGGTGATGTAAAGGTTGACCGCACCTACGATCGAAAAGAACGCGATCCACATCCAGCTCAGCCTCAGCCAGAGCGGCCGTGCGAGCTCGACGTTCGCCTCGAGCATTCGTTGAACGAAAGGCTTGTCTCCGAAGTAATGGCTCAGCAAGAAGCCGCTCGCGAACAGCCAGTTCACGACGGTCACTTTCCACTTGATGAACATCTCGTCGTGGATCGCGAGCGTGAGCCCGCCGAAGACGAGCACGAGCGCGGCCGAGATCAGGGCCATCGAGCTCACCTTCCTGTGGCGAACCCACTGCAGCCCCGTCTGGACGAGCACCGCGACGATGAGGACCGCCGTGGCGACGTAGATATCGGTCAGCTTGTAGGCAATGAAGAAGGCGATGACCGGGAAGAAATCGAAAAGGAGCTGCATGTAGGTCAGGGCCTAAGACGCGCGGATGGCCGTATCATACGCGGAAGGTCGACGGTTGACAGTTGACGGCTGAGAAGACAGCCGTCCGCTCCAGTCGTTCAATCGAACGGAAGAATTTGCCGCCACTGATCCGATCCTCGCCGTGCCCAGCCGCTATTTCGAGATTCATCCGAAGGACCCGCAGCGACGCCTCATCAAGCAGGCGGTCGAAATCATTCGCGAGGGCGGCGTCGTCGTCTATCCGACGGATTCGAGCTACGCGCTCGGCTGCCACATCGGCGATAAGGCCGCAATGGAGCGCATTGCTCGTATTCGCCAGACCGACAAGCACCATCATTTCACGCTCGTTTGCCGCGACCTGTCCGAAATTGCAAAGTATGCGCGCGTCAACAATCAGCAATATCGTACGTTGAAGGCATTCACGCCAGGGCCTTACACGTTTTTGCTCGAAGCGACGCGCGAAACGCCGAAGCGCTTGCAGAACCCGAAGCGCCGCACGATCGGCATCCGCGTGCCGGACCATCCCGTGCCCCGAGCGATCCTGGAGGAGCTCGCCGAACCGATCATGAGCTCCACCCTGATCCTGCCTGGCGAGCAAATGCCGATGAGCGATGCACGTGAGATTCAGGAGCGCCTTTACCATGTCGTCGATGCCGTGATCGACGGCGGCAACTGCGGGTTCGAGCCGACGAGCGTGGTGGATCTCGCCGGCCCTGCGCCGCTCGTCGTGCGCGAAGGCAAGGGCGACGTCACCGTGTTTCGCTAGGCGCGCCTCCCGTATAATGCATGGCCTGCCGCTTCACTTATCTCGGCCATCCAAGAAAGTTCAGTAAGACCTTGATTCAACGCGGTGCGATGTGCGTCAGAGGGGGCCATCGCAGGTCGAAGATTGGAATTATCTCAAGAGGATCTCCTGGCATTGAGCGCATCGAGTAGCACGACACGGCGAGTTCTTTCCGGCATGCGCCCGACAGGCGCGCTACACCTGGGTAACTACCACGGCGCGCTCAAGAACTGGATCGAGCTCCAGTATCAATACGAGTGCTACTTTTTCATCGCGGACATTCACGCGTTGACGACCGGGTACGAAGACACCTCGTCGCTCAACGATCACGTCTGGGAAATGGTGATCGACTGGTTGGCGGCCGGCATCAATCCGGCGAGCGCGACGCTCTTCATCCAATCGCGGGTGCCCGAGCACTCCGAGCTGCATTTGTTGCTGTCGATGATCACACCGCTCGGCTGGCTCGAACGCGTGCCGACGTACAAGGATCAGCAAGAGCAGCTCCGAGACAAGGAGCTGGCGACGTATGGATTCTTGGGCTACCCGCTGCTGCAAAGCGCTGACATCCTGCTCTACAAGCCGGCTTACGTCCCGGTCGGAGAGGATCAGGTCGCCCACGTCGAGATCACGCGCGAAGTCGCACGTCGCTTCAATCACGTGTACGGCAAGGAGTCCGATTTCGAGCTCAAGGTGGAGAAGGCGCTCAAGAGCTTGGGTAGTCGTAATGGGACTCGCTACAAGGAGTTGCGCCGACTTTATCAAGAACAAGGCGAGGCCGATGCGCTCGCCAAGGCGCGCGTGCTGCTCGATGGCAATGCTCGTTTGACGATTGCGGATCGAGAGCGACTGATCGGCTACCTCGAAGGGACAGGTCGAAGCATTCTGGTCGAGCCGGATGCGCTTTTGACCGCGACGCCGAAAGTGCCGGGCCTCGACGGGCGCAAGATGTCGAAATCCTATGGCAACACGATCGGTTTGAGGGAGGATCCGGATTCGGTCGCGAAGAAGCTCAAGACGATGCAAACGGATCCTGCGCGTGTCCGGCGCACGGATCCGGGCGATCCGGAAAAATGTCCGGTCTGGCATCTTCACAAAATCTATTCTGATGCCGACACTCAGGCCTGGGTGCAGCAGGGGTGTCGCACGGCGGGAATCGGCTGCCTCGACTGCAAGAAGCGTCTCGCCGATCGTGTCGTGGCCGAGATCGCGGTCATTCGAGAACGAGCGCAGGAATTCGAGCAGAATCGCGATCTCGTCCGCGGCATCATCGCAGAGGGCTGCGAGCGGGCACGCGACGTGGCGCGCCAAACGCTGGAAGAGGTGCACCAGGCGATGGGGATGAACTACAGGTGAGGAAGAAAGAAGCGGCCAGCGTTGCCGGTTGGCGGTTGGTTCGGATCCGGAAACGCCGACGTGCGAGATCCGACCAGCCGCCAACCGCTAACGGCAGGTCGCTTCCTGCATCATGAAGCCGGAACTGAAGTTGGTGGAAAACACGGGATCGCAGCTCGAAGCAGACTCGCTCGAGCACGAGACGCCCCAGCAGACGGAGATGCCGTTTGCGGTCGTCGAGGGCGAGCCCGTTACCGAGCTGCCGCGGGATCTGTACATCCCGCCTGACGCGCTCCAGGTCTTCCTGGAGGCATTCGAAGGACCGCTCGATCTGCTGCTCTATCTCATTCGCAAGCAGAATCTCGACATCCTCGACATTCCGATCGCCGAAATCACCCGTCAGTACATGCAGTACATCGATGTGATGGCGGACCTACAGCTCGAGCTCGCCGGTGAGTACCTGCTCATGGCGGCGATGCTCGCGGAGATCAAGTCGCGCATGCTGCTGCCGCGAATCGCCGCCGCGGACGGACAGGAAGAAGAGGATCCGCGCGCCGAGCTCGTGCGCCGCCTCCAGGAATACGAGCGGTTCAAGAAGGCGGCGGAAGACATGGACAAGCTCGCGCGCCTCGAGCGGGACACGCTCCCGACCTCTGCCGAGCTCGTCGAGCGCAAAGTCGTGAAGGTGCTGCCGCAGGTCACGCTGCAGGAGATGCTGGTTGCCTTCAAGGACGTGCTGCAGCGTGCCGAGATGTTCGCCCACCACCACGTCGCGCGCGAGCGCCTGTCGGTGCGACAGCGCATGTCCGACATCTTGAGCTGCCTGCGCGAAGCCGCGTTCATCGAGTTCGCGCGGCTGTTTCGGCCTGAGGAGGGCCGCATGGGCGTGACCGTCACGTTCATCGCGATTCTCGAGCTCATGAAGGAAGGCTTGATCGAGATCGTTCAAGCCGAGGCTTATGCGACCATTCACGTGCGCACTGCGTCTGCCGCGCGCAAGCTGACCGTCGTCGAAGGCGGCATCGCCGAAGCAGACGCCGAGAACGAAGCGGCGCTCGCGCAACCCGCTTATCCGGATGAGGACGAAGATCCGGACGATGAGGACGACGGCGTCCTGTGGCCGACAGAGTCGGTGCCGACAGACGCCGTGACCGATGCCGAGCACCTCCGGCATGATGAGACGCATTCGACGGCAGCGATCCAGGAAGAAGCCGTCGCACAGGAAGAAACCGAGGCGGCATCCGAGCAGCACGGCGATGAGAACGGGTTTGGGGACGCGGAAACCGACACGTCCGATGTCGACGAGGCCGCAGACGACACTCGAGCACGGTAGAACGCAATGAACGAAAACGATCTCAAGCACATCATCGAGGCGACACTGCTCGCGGCCGGACGGCCGGTGCCGAGCCAGCAGCTTCTGGATCTCTTCGATGAGCGCGAGCGTCCGACGGTCGAGCAGCTGAAGGGGGCGCTCGATCTGCTCGCTGCCGAGTATGCCGAGCGCGGCATCGAGCTCGTCGAAGTCGCGAGCGGCTGGCGCATTCAGGTGCGCCCGCGGGTTGCAGAGACGGTCTCGCGGTTGTGGCAGGAACGTCCGTCACGTTACTCCCGCGCGCTGCTCGAGACGCTCGCGCTCGTCGCATATCGACAGCCGATCACGCGCAGCGAGATCGAGGAGATCCGCGGCGTCTCGATCAGCTCGACGATCATGCGTACGCTGCAAGAGCGCAATTGGATTCGCGTCGTCGGCCACCGCGAAGTGCCGGGTCGCCCGGAGCTTCTCGGCACGACACGAGAATTTCTCGACTACTTCGGCCTGAAGAGCCTCGATCAACTGCCTACGCTCGCTGAGCTCAAGGATGTCGAGACGATCGGGGTGCAGCTCGAGCTTCCCTCCGGAGAGGGGCAGCAGGTAGACGGCGATTCGGGTGCACCTTCGGCGAGCACCGACGCCGATGCTGAAGACGGCACAGCGGAGAATGCGCCCGAGGCCGAAGCCGTGGCGGATTCGGAGTTGCTGGCAGATGCAGCCGGCGATGACGATGGCGACGCGGAAGGCGATTCGGACGACGACGCTGAAGCATCGCCCACGATGGTCGCTTCGCCGGACGGCGAGGGACCCATCGAGATACGCGACCCAGAACGCGAATAGGAACGATCTCGACGCCGTTCGCACTACGGAGCGAGCCGCACGCCTCGTGCGTCGCTCATTTGGATTTCGCCGTCACGCATGTCCGAACGTCTTCACAAGCTTCTCGCGCAGCACGGACTCGGCTCGCGTCGGGAGATCGAAAAGTGGATGTCGGAAGGCCGCATCCTCATCAACAATCGACCTGCGCAAGCCGGCGAGCGCTACGAGAGCGGCGATCGCGTCGTCATCGACGGCAAGGACGTTTCGGCGCGGCTGCGAGTCACGGCGGCGACCCCGCAAGTCCTGATGTACCACAAGGCGCAGGGCCAGCCGATTGCGCCACGAGCGAACGAAGGCGACGATGCCGGCGGCATGAAATCGGTCATCGAATCGCTGCCGCGAGTGCGCGGCGCTCGCTGGCTCGTCGTCAATACGATGCAAGCGGGCGACAGCGGTCTGCTCTTGCTCACGAGCGACGGACGTCTTGCCGATGCCTTGCGGCGGCGAGCGGAGACGACGTCTGCCGCATACGTCGCGCGGGTTTTGGTGCCTTATCCCGAATTCGATACAGACAGCATCCCGCGCGTCGTTCAGTACGATGAGGACACGATCGAGTTCGAGAGCGTCGAGCCCGCGGGCGGGGAGGGCACGAATCGTTGGTTTCTCGTGAAATCCCCTCGAGCGCATCGGCGGGCGGCCGTGCGCGCGTTGTTCGAAAGCCGTGGCCTGAAGGTGAGTCGCGTCGTGCAGGTGAAGCTCGGAGACATCGAATTGCCACGCGATCTTCCTCGCGGCAGACACCGTGCCTTGTCTCCGAGCCAAGTCTCGAAGCTCTATGCTCGGTCCGGTCTCAGCGCGCCCGACGATCGCGAAGAGCGAACAGCGGGCCGCGCGCGCTCGCAGCGCTCCGGGCGGCGCAGCGGAGGACAGCGACCGGGCAGGAAGGGCGTAGGCCGTAAGCCTACTGGCACTCGACGGTCGCGCCGCTGATGCCCTTACTGTCGGGGCCGAACAAGTACAGGTAAGGATTTACGATCGCCTCGGGCGGCGGCAGCGTGCTTCGATCTTCGGCCGGGTACGCCTGTAAGCGCATGTTCGTGCGCACCTTGCCTGGATTGATGCTGTTCACTCGGATCGTCGGTGCGCTTTCGAGCTCGTCCGCAAGGAGATGCATGAGCCCGTCGCTCGCCCATTTCGACACGAGATACGCACCCCAGAACGCGCGCGGCTTCGCAACGACACCGCTCGACGTGAATACGATCGAAGCGTCTCGAGCGCGCTTGAGCATCGGTAGACAAGTGCGGGTCAGAATGAACGGCGCATTCACGTTCACGTGGAGCGTGCGCATCCATTTGGCGACGTCGTAGTGCTCGATCGGGGCACGCTCGCCCAGCATGCCTGCGTTATGCAGCAGGACATCGAGCTTGCCGAATTCCCGATCGATCGCCGCCGCGAGTTGCTCATACTCGGAGGGGCCCGCTTTCTCGAAATCGAGCGGGAGAATGGACGGCCGCGGTTGTGCCGCGTTCACGATCGAGTCGTACACCGCTTCGAGCTTGCGCACATTGCGGCCATGCAGGATGACGGTTGCGCCATGCGCGGCAGCGGCGAGCGCGACGGCTTTGCCGATGCCGTCGCTCGCGCCTGTGACGAGGATGACGCGCTCGCGCAGTAGGTCGGCCGGTGGAGAGTAGGTGCGTGGATCCATAACAGTTGTGAACGACGTGGCGGAGTGATTTGGGAATCTGAATGGGGATCGGAGCGCGGCGGCTCCTAGCTTTTCCTGCGCGCTTCGCGCCATGCGACCCAGGGCTTCTCGATCGGTCCGAGATCGATGCGCTCCGTGCCGACCGCGTAATCGCGCGCGGCAATGCGGTCGAGCAGACGTCGATGCAAAGCGGCGAGAACGCGCAAAGAGCGCAGCGCCTCGTGGGTACCTGCGTTGGGGGATCGAGCGGCGAGATCTGCTTGCGCGGATTCTTTCATGTGTTCGAGGGCGCGCCTCGCGCCCGCGTCGATCTCGCCCCTGCTCAATTGCTCAGGCTGTACGGAGTGGGCATCGAGCTCCTCGAGCGGTACGTAGAGGCGCCCGTCATGCGCGTCTTGGCGAAGGTCTCGGATGATCTCCGCCAGGCGCATGCCAACGCCGATCGAATTGGCAAAGCCGCGCGCGGAGTCGCTCAATGCGCCTTCGGAAACGAGCTCAGTCGCTGCAAGCTCGGCGAACGCGCCGCCGCTGCGCGCACAGTAGGCACGCAGCTCGCGCGCGTTCACATACGTCATGCGCGCGAGGTCCATGTCGGCGGCCGCGAGCAGCTCGTGCAGTTTCGCGAGCGCGGCACGTGGGCCGCGATGATGCGCTTGGAGAACGCGGGTGGCAGGATGTTGAGCCGCGCCGTTCGTCAGTCGATCCACCTCATCGCGCCACCAACGCAGGCGCGTGTGTGCGACCTCGTGAGTCGCACTCTGCGCGGAGTCCCTAATTTCCGTCTCGATCACGAACAGGGCGCTCAGGGTATCCCGCCGATCTTCAGGCGCGTAGAGCAGGGCGAAATAGCGCATCGAGCCCGGCGGAGCGGCTCGATTCGCGAGCGAGGCGTCGAGAACCGATTCAGTAGACACGGCCGGCAATCGAGATGACGTTCAAGCCTGCGCCGCATTCGACGGCGGGCTGGGCACATCGGCAGCGGCTTCGTCTGCCTCGCCTTGCGGAGGCTCGGACAGCACCGCTTCGATGTCTCGCTGCGCGGGCGAGAGCTGCGGCTCGCGCGCCAATCGGTCGATCGGCTCGAGCGTTTCGAGCTCTCGATCCGGTCGCACGCCGAGCTCCGTGAATTTGCGGGCACCCGGCAGCACCTGGCGCTCGAGAGATCCGACCGCGCTGTTGAACGAATCGACCGTAGTACCGAGGCTTCGCCCGAGGCGGCTCAGATGTCCTGAGAACACCGCTAAGCGACGATACAGATCCGCCCCGAGCGTTCTGATCGTTTCCGCGTTCTGAGCAAGCGAGAGCTGCCGCCAACCGTAGGCAACCGCCTTCAGCAGGGCGACGAAGCTCGAGGGCGTCGCGATAATGACGTCCTGTCGAATCGCGTCTTCGAGCAGGCTCGGCGTTTCTGCCAGCGCGGCCGACAAGAATTGATCGCCGGGTATGAAAAGAATGACGAAGTCCGGGCTGTTCTCGAATTGACTCCAATAGCTCTTTGCGCCGAGCTGGCGAACCCGCTCGGCAATCGCCTGTGCGTGCCGGCGCATTGCGACGGAGCGTTCCTCATCGGTCGCGGCATCGACCGCATCGAGATAGGCGTCGAGCGGCGTTTTGACATCGACGACCAGATCTCGCCCGTCCGGCATGTGGACGATCATGTCGGGTCGAAGACTCCCTTCGTCCGTGCGTACGTGGACCTGCTCCACGAAATCGCAGTGCTCCACCATGCCCGCGAGCTCAGCGAGCCGCTTGAGCGTCATCTCGCCCCACTGACCGCGAACTTCGGGACGGCGCAGGGCGTTGACGAGCGTGCGCGTCTCTTTCTGCAGCGCCTGCTGGCCGAGTGCAACGGCCTCGATTGAGCTCTTCAAGCTGCCGAACGTTTCTGCACGCTCCTTTTCGATGCGCAGCATCTGTTGCTCGGTCTTGAGCAGCGCTTCGCGGATCGGCGTGAGCATGGTTTCGATCGCTTTCTCGCGCGCGGTCAGGGCCGCGGTTGCGGATTGCTGGTGCTGGCCGAGGTGTTCGCGCGCGAGCTTCAGGAACAATTCGCTGTTCGAGCGCAGCGAGGCACCGGCGACGGAATCGAACGACGCGCGCACTTGCTCCATCGCACGATCCAGCGCGGCGCCGCGCTCGCGCTCCAGCTGCTCTTCGGTCTTGATCTGCGACTTGAGCACGGCGAGCTCGATGTGCAGGGCCTCCGAGCGCTTGCGATAGCGCCATGCGGCGGCAAAGCCGCCGAGCACGACGCCGAGCACGAGCATGCTGATGGAGATGAGGAGCGGGGCGGTCGAGAAAGGCATCGTAAGGCTGTGGGCTGTAGGCTTTGGGCTGTAGAAAGAGAAGGAAAGCGCGATTACGCGCGGGAGTCTACAGCCTCGAGCGTCCCAACCTAAGGCTTGCGAAAGCAAGCAAGGTAGTTGATGTCGACACTTGCACTGAGGCGCGCGACATTGGCGAACGGATCGTATGCGAGCCCGCTCAGATCTTCGAGCTCGAGGCCGGCACCGCGCGCCCACCGCGCAAGCTCTGAAGGTTTGATGAAGCGCTCGTAGGTGTGCGTGCCGCGCGGCAACAGGTTGAGCACGTATTCGGCGCCGACGACGGAGAGCAGATAGGACTTCAGATTCCGGTTCAGCGTCGATAAGAACACGAGTCCGTCGTGCTTCACGAGCGTACTGAGTGCGCGCAGAACGCTGCCCGGATCCGGCACGTGCTCGAGCATTTCCATGCACGTGACGACGTCGTAGGTGTCGGGGCGTTCGAGCGCATGCGTTTCCGCGGATTGGCGCAAGTACTCGATCTCGAGACTGCCCGAGAGCGCGTGCAGCTCCGCGACTTCGACCGTGAGCGGCGCGAGGTCGATACCGGTGACGATCGCGCCCCGGCGAGCCATGGCTTCGCTCAGCAATCCGCCGCCGCAGCCGACGTCCAGCACGCGTTTGCCGTTCAGGTCTACTCGTGCTTCCACATAGGCGAGCCTCACGGGATTGAGCGCGTGCAGCGGCTTGAACTCTCCCTGCGGGTCCCACCAGCGCTGCGCGGTCGCATCGAAGCGTGCGAGCTCGGCCGGATCGTGATTGGACGCTTGCATCATGAGGTTCTCGTAGTCGTGATCCGGGTGCGCCAACGATCGGCGCGGGCAAGGAGCTCCGCTTCGTCGAGGCGCGTGAGGCGCGATTCGCTGACGAGCGCGCGGCCGGCGACCCAGACGTCGCTCACCTGGTCGCGAGACGCAGCAAACACGACGTGTGCCGCGACGTCGTAGACGGGCTGCGTGTGGGGGCGCGCGAGATCGATGCAACACAGGTCAGCCCACTTCCCGGGCGTCAGGGAGCCGATGAGCTCGCCGAGTCCGAGCGCACGCGCCCCATTCAGCGTGGCGAACCGCAGCCATTCATGCGCTTCGATGCCGACGTGGGCGGAAGGAAAGCCGCGCGCGAGGAGGGCGGCGGTCCGGACTTCATCGAGCATGCTCAAGTCGTTGTTGCTCGCCGCTCCGTCGGTGCCGAGCGCGACGTTGATGTCGCTCGTCTTGAAGCGCGCAATCGGCGCCACGCCGTTACCGAGCTTCAGGTTCGATTGTGGGCAGTGCACGATGTTGATACCCGCCCCTGCACAGGCCTCGATGTCGGCGTCATCGACGTGAACCATGTGAACGGCTGTGAGGAGCGGCGAGAGCACGCCTAAACGTTCGAGCCGTCCGATCGTTCGCTCCTCGCCGGAGGATACGTCCTCAGGTGTTTCATTCACGTGCATCGTCATCGTGAGCTCGAGCTCATCGGCCGCGCGGCGCACCCGCATCAAGGTCTCGTCGCCGAGCGCCCAGGGCGCGTACGGCGACAGGCTCGTCGTGATCAAAGGATCGCCGCGATATTCATCGTGAAGCCTCAAACCCTTCTCGAGGCATTCGCCCGCCGAGCCGGCCCAGCTCGTAGCCTGCTCGATGACAGGAAGGCCGATGCAGGCGCGTACATTCAAGTTCGCGGCGGTCTGCGCGACGACTTCGGGAAACAAGTGCATATCGCCGAAGCAGGTCGTTCCGCTCGTCAGCATGTCGGCGATCGCAAGCTCCGTACCATCGCGCACGTACTCGGCATCGATCCAACGCTGTTCGAGCGGCCACACCTGTGTCTTGAGCCAGCGTTCGAATGCGGCGCTTTCGGCGGCTCCGCGCAGGAGAGTCATTGCCGCATGCGTGTGAGCATTGACGAAACCCGGCAGAAGAACGTGATGCGGGCGGTCCACGAGCGTGCCGATCGAGTGCGTGCGCGCGAGCTCTTCTTTCGGGCCGACGGCGACGATTCGACCGTCTTTGACCGCGACGGCGTGGTGCTCGAGCACGCGCCCGACCGGCTCGATCGGAATCACCCAGCGGGCACAGATGAGCGAGTCGATGGTGTCCATGTGAGCGGTCGTTTCGAAAGGACGCAAAGTATAGCCCGGCAATCGACCCAATCTCGGGACCCAGCTCGGAGAGCCGTCGAAGGAGCGGATCGAGGGAAAGGCAGCATCTCGGCAAGGAGTCGATTGCTCGCGACGGACCGCGGCGGCAATTGGGCTCGAATGCATGCCAAACGATTCGGTTGAGCACGTCCATGTGCTAAGATTCGGCTCTTCATCGCCTCGGCTTTTGAGTCCGATTTCCGAGGCAAAACCAAGGCTGTCGAGCCGTCGTTGCACGGCCAGATGCGGCGGCCCTCATAGGTCGGAACTTTAAGTCGGACATGGGCCGAACAGAAACGCTGCATGGCTGAAATCGCGCGCGAAATCTTGCACGTCAATCTCGAAGACGAGATGAGGCGCTCGTATCTTGATTATGCGATGAGCGTCATCGTCGGGCGTGCGCTTCCGGACGTGCGCGACGGGCTGAAGCCCGTTCACCGGCGCATTCTCTTCGCGATGCACGAGAGCAACAACGTCTCCACGCGGCCATATGTGAAGTGCGCGCGCGTCGTCGGCGATGTGCTCGGCAAGTACCACCCGCACGGCGATACGGCGACGTACGATGCCTTGGTGCGCATGGCGCAGCCGTTCTCGATGCGTTACATGCTGGTCGACGGGCAAGGCAACTTCGGCTCGATCGACGGCGATCCGCCGGCAGCGTATCGATACACCGAATGCCGCATGACGGCGCTTGCCTCCGAGCTGCTCGCGGACATCGATAAAGAGACAGTCGATTTCGTCGACAACTACGACGGCAAGGAGCAAGAGCCGATCGTCTTGCCGACGCGAGTGCCGAACCTGCTCGTCAACGGCGCCTCCGGTATCGCCGTCGGCATGGCGACGAACATTCCCCCGCACAATTTGGGCGAAGTGATCAGCGCATGCATCGCCCTCATCGACGATCCGAATATTTCGATCGGCGGCTTGATGCAGCACATTCCGGGACCGGACTTCCCGACGGCCGGCATCATCAACGGCTCGCAGGAAATTGCTTCGGCCTATTTGACCGGCCGGGGGCGCCTGTATGTGCGCGCTCGCACGACGATCGAAGAGGACGAGAAGGGCCGGCAGGCGATCGTCATCACCGAGCTGCCGTATCAGGTCAACAAGGCCCGTCTGCTCGAGCGAATTGCGGATCTCGTTCGCGACAAAGTCATCGAGGGCATCGCCTCGGACGGGCTGCGCGACGAATCGGACAAGGATGGAATGCGGGTCGTCGTCGAGCTGAAGCGCGGCGAGGTTGCGGACATCGTCCTCAATAACCTCTTCAAGCACACGCCGATGGAATCGGTGTTCGGCATCAACATGGTCGCGCTCCAGGACGGCCAGCCGAAGCTGCTCAACCTGAAGGAGATGCTCGAGGCGTTCCTCCGGCATCGTCGAGAAGTCGTCACTCGGCGCACGATCTACGACTTGCGCAAGGCGCGCGAGCGGGCTCACATACTCGAAGGTCAGGCCGTCGCGCTCGCGAACATCGACGAGGTCATCGCGCTCATCAAGGCTTCGCCGTCGCCTGCCGAAGCGAAAGTCGCGCTCATGGGGCGCGCTTGGCCGGCTGGCGCAGTCCCGCAGATGCTCGAGCGGGCAGGTCAAGTCGCAACGCGCCCTGACGGACTGGCGGAGACATTCGGCTTGAAAGCCGACGGGTACCGACTCTCCGATGTCCAGGCGCAGGCCATTCTCGACCTGCGGCTGAACCGTCTCACCGGATTGGAGCAGGACAAAATCTGGCAGGAGTTCCAGGACCTGCTCGGACAGATTCAGGATCTCGGAGACATTCTCGCTCGGCCCGAGCGCCTGCTGAGCGTCATTCGCGCCGAGCTCGAGGAGATTCGTGCGAAGTACGCCGATGCGCGCAGGACCGAGATCGTCCAGGACCACTCCGATCTGACGATCGAAGATTTGATCGAGCAGCAGGACGTCGTCGTCACGTTGTCGCACGGCGGTTATGCCAAGGCGCAGCCCGTCTCCGCGTATCAGGCGCAACGTCGCGGCGGACGCGGCAAAGCGGCGACGAGCGTCAAAGACGAAGACTTCGTCGACAAACTTTTCGTCGCGAACACGCACGACACGCTCCTCTGCTTCTCGAGCGCGGGCAAGCTCTATTGGCTCAAGGTCTATCAGTTGCCGCAGGCGAGCCGCGGCTCGCGCGGCAAGCCGATCGTGAACCTCCTGCCGTTGCAGGAAGGCGAGCGCATCAACGCGGTGCTGCCGATCCACGAGTTCGAAGAGAATAAGTTCGTATTCATGGCGACGGCCGCGGGAACCGTGAAGAAGACTTCGCTCGATGCGTTCTCACGGCCCCGACAGGCCGGCATCATCGCGATCGAGCTCGATCCCGATGATCGCCTCGTGGCCGCGGACATCACCGACGGCACGAAACAGATCATCCTGTGCTCGAGCGGCGGCAAGGCGATCCGCTTCGACGAGAACGATGTGCGTCCGATGGGGCGTACGGCGGCGGGTGTCCGCGGCATTCGCTTGCCGCAGGGCGAGGAAGTCATCTCGCTCATCATCCTCAACGAGCCCGGCATGATCTTGACCGCCTCGGAGAACGGGTACGGCAAGTTGACGCCGCTCGAAGATTTCCCGCTGCACGGCCGCGGCGGCCAAGGCGTCATTGCGTTGCAGACGAGCGAGCGCAACGGTCGAATGGTCGGCGCTTTGCAGATCAAGCAGGACGACGAGATCATGCTGATCAGCTCGAGCGGCACGCTCGTACGCACACCCGTGAAAGACGTCTCCGTACAGGGGCGCAATACGCAGGGTGTGCGCCTGATTCGCCTCGACGAAGGCGATCGTCTCGTCGGGCTCGAGTGCATCGTCGCGGACGGTGCAGATGGAAACGGCGATGGCGAGGGCACGGAGGAAGGCGGAGCCGAGCCCGATTGAATTGCATCCGCTCACTAGTTTCATCAGCTACATCAGGTTAATCACTCTGTCCCATGCGCGTCTTTAACTTCAGTGCCGGTCCTGCCGTTCTCCCCCTCGAAGTCCTCGAGCAAGCTCGCGATGAGATGCTCGATTGGCACGGCACGGGAATGTCCGTGATGGAGATGAGCCATCGCGGCAAGGCATTCGTCTCGATCGCGCAGCAGGCCGAAGCGGATCTGCGGGAGCTTCTCGCGGTTCCGAGCAACTACAAGGTGCTGTTCCTGCAAGGCGGTGCGACCGCACAGTTCGCGGGCATTCCGCTGAATCTGACGACGCCGGAGAGCGTCATCGATTTCGTGAATACCGGGTCGTGGTCGAAGAAGGCGATCGGCGAGGCGAAGCGCTTCGCGAAGGTGAACGTCGCCGCGGATGCGGGTGCGCCGTATACGTCGATTCCGCCGGTTGCGGACTGGAAGCTGTCGCCGGATGCGGCGTACGTGCATTACACGCCCAACGAGACGATCGGCGGCGTCGAGTATCACTTCGTGCCCGATGTGAAGAACGTACCGCTCGTCGCGGACATGTCCTCGACGATCCTTTCGCGTCCGATCGACGTATCGAAGTTCGGGGTCATTTATGCCGGCGCGCAAAAGAACATCGGCCCGGCCGGGCTCACGCTCGTCATCGTGCGCGAGGATCTGATCGGACGCGCGCGTCCGGGCACGCCGTCTGTCCTCGACTTCGCCGCGATGGCGAAGGACGGCTCCATGATGAACACGCCGCCGACGTATGCCTGGTACATCGCGGGGCTCGTTCTGCAGTGGCTCAAGCGCAAGGGTGGATTGGACGCGATGGGCAAGCTCAACCAGGAGAAGGCGGGCAAGCTCTACGCGGCGATCGATGGCTCTTCCTTCTACAAGAATCCGGTTGCGAAGGATGCCCGGTCGTGGATGAACATCCCATTCACGCTCGCAAACCCGGATCTCGACAAGACCTTCCTCGAAGAAGCCAAGAATGCCGGGCTCGTGACGCTTGCCGGACATCGCTCCGTCGGTGGCATGCGCGCGAGCCTTTACAACGCGATGCCGATGGAAGGCGTCGATGCGTTGGTGAGCTTCATGAAGGAGTTCGA
>JBDZVE010000051.1:17637-25553 GCA_040255535.1 Lysobacterales bacterium
CTTCAAGATTCTGACTCTCAACAACATCTCCGTGCGCGGTCTCGAACGCTTGCCGCGCGAGCTCTACGAAGTCGCTTCCGAGATCGGTAGTCCGGACGCGATTCTCGTGCGCTCTGCCGATATGCACTCGATGGAAATTCCCGCGAGCGTGAAGGCCGTTGCGCGCGCTGGCGCGGGTACGAACAACATACCGATCCCTCGCCTATCGAAGCGCGGTGTCCCCGTATTCAACGCGCCTGGTGCGAACGCGAACGCGGTGAAGGAACTCGTCATTGCCGGGTTGTTCCTTGCCGCTCGCAACATTTGTCAAGCGTGGGAATACGTTCGCGCGCTCAAAGGAAGCGATCACGAGATCGAAGAGGCGGTCGAGAAGGGAAAGAAGAAATTCGTGGGCTATGAGCTGCCCGGCCGCACGCTCGGCGTCGTCGGTCTCGGCGCGATCGGCGTAGAGGTCGCGAACGCCGCACATCTGCTCGGCATGCGAGTGCTCGGCTTCGATCCGCAGATCACCGTGCGGCGCGCATGGCAGCTTTCTTCGGGCGTGGAGCAAGCGCTCTCGCTCGACGATTTGTTCGCTCGCTCGGATATGGTGACCGTCCATGTGCCGTTGCTCGATGCGACGCGCAACCTCGTCAACTCCGCGCGGCTCAAATTATTGAAGCCGAGCGGTGTCGTGCTGAACTTTTCGCGCGCCGGCATCGTGGATGACGAGGCCGTGCTCGAGGCGCTGAACGCCGGCAAGCTGAGCGCGTACGTGTGCGACTTCCCGACGAATCAGCTCAAGGATCACCCCAAGGTCGTCTCATTGCCGCACCTCGGTGCCTCGACGGGTGAAGCCGAAGAGAATTGCGCGGTCATCGTGGCGGACACGCTCCGGGAGTTTCTCGAGAACGGAAACATCCGCAACTCGGTCAATTTTCCCGAAGCCATCATGCCGCCGAGCGGCGCGGCTTCGCGCATTTCCATTGCGAACGAGAACGTCCCGAACATGGTGGGCCAGATCTCGACAGCGTTAGCGGATGCCAAGCTCAACATTGCGGACCTCTTGAACAAGTCGCGCGGCGAGCTTGCCTACACGCTCATCGACATCGATGGGCCCGTGTCCGCGAACCTCATCGAACGGCTCAGAGCCATTCAAGGCGTGCTGTCGGTGCGCGCCCTCTAGCGCGGATCGGATGAGACTATGGCCCGGTCAACTAAAAAGACGAGCACAAAGACCAGCAAGAGCGCCACAGCATCGAAGAGCAAGCCGAGCGCGGCCGCTTCGGACTTGAGCGCGATTCGCGCGAACATCGATCGGATCGACGAGCAGATCCACGCGCTCCTCAACGAGCGCGCGAAGCTCGCACAAGAGGTCGGCGTATCGAAGAAGAGGGCGCACGAGCTGAGCACCGTCGAGTTCTACAAGCCCGAGCGCGAGGCGCAAGTGCTGCGCAAGGTCGTCGCGCGCAATCAGGGGCCACTGCGCAACGAGGAGGTCGTACGGCTGTTCCGCGAGATCATGTCCGCCTGCCTTGCGCAGCAAGAGCCGCTCAAGGTCGCATTCCTCGGGCCGGAGGGGACGTTCTCGCAGCAAGCGGTGCTGAAGCACTTCGGGCACTCGGTGCGCGCGTTGCCCTTGGCCGCGATCAGCGAAGTCTTCGAAGAAGTGCAGGCGGGACATGCGGACTTCGGTGTCGTACCGATCGAGAATTCGACCGAGGGCACGGTCAACAATACGCTCGATATGTTCATCTCCTCGCCGCTCAAGATTTGCGGCGAGATCGAGCTGCGCATTCATCAGCATTTGATGGGGCACATGCACGGGCTCGAGAAGATCGTGCGCGTCTGTTCTCACCAGCAGTCCCTTGCTCAGTGCCGGCATTGGTTGAACGAGCATCTGCCGAGCATCGAACGCATTCCCGTGAGCAGCAATGCGGAGGCGGCCCGTCGGGCGCGCGACGAGGACGGCACGGCCGCGATCGCGGGTCAAGCTGCGGCGGAGGTCTACGGTCTCAACATCATCGTGCCCGAGATCGAAGACACCGAAGACAACACGACGCGTTTTCTCGTGATCGGCCGCAAGCTGTTCGCGGCGAGCGGAAAAGACAAGACCACGTTGCTGCTCTCGGCCGGTGACACCCAATCGCCGGGTACGCTCTATCGGTTGCTCGAGCCGCTCGCCCGCAACAACATCAGCATGACTCGTATCGAATCGCGCCCCTCGCGCCGCAGGAAATGGGACTACTTGTTTTTCATCGATGTCGTCGGTCACGCGGATGAGCCGCCGCTCAAGCACGCGCTCGATGACTTGAAGAAGCAGTCCTCGCTATTTCGAGTGTTGGGGTCGTATCCGTGCGCGGTGCTCTGATGCGCGGCTTTACACGTGAGCTGCGGGCGCTTCCAGCGCCCAGCGCCCAGTCGATATAAACCATGTCCTTCGATCCCGCAGCGCTCATTGCTCCGCCCGTGCGCGGCATTGCGCCTTACGTTCCCGGTAAGCCCATCGAGGAGCTGGAGCGCGAGTACGGCATCAAAGACAGCGTCAAGCTCGCGTCCAACGAGAACCCGTTCGGGCCAGGCCCGCGCGCTCGCGCCGCGATCGCCGGCTCGACCGCCCAGATCGGGTTGTACCCGGACGGCAATGGCTATGCGCTCAAGCAGGCGCTCGCGCGGAAGCACGGCTGTTCGCTCGAGTCGATCACGCTCGGCAACGGATCGAACGACGTGCTGGTCATGCTGGCGGAAACGTTCCTCACCGCAAGCACCGAGGCTGTCTATTCGGAGTATGCATTCGCGGTGTATCCGATCGCCGTGCAGGCGACCGGCGCGACCGCGCGCGTCGCGCGTGCGCTTACGAACGACGCTCCGATGCCGCTCGGGCACGACCTCGACGCCATGAACGCGCTCGTGAACGAGCGGACCCGGCTCATCTTCATCGCGAACCCGAACAATCCCACAGGCACGTCGCTCGGTACGACGGCCTTGCGCGCGTTCCTTGCCGCAGTTCCGCCGACGGCACTCGTTGTCGTCGACGAGGCGTATATCGAATACACGGATGCCTCGTTCCCGGATTCGAGCGCGTGGTTGAGCGAGTTTCCCAATCTGGTCGTGACGCGTACATTTTCGAAGGCGTATGGGCTCGCGGGACTGCGTGTCGGCTACGCTCTGTCGCACGCCGCGGTTGCCGAGGCGTTGAATCGTGTCCGTCAGCCATTCAACGTGAACACGATCGCGCTTGCGGCCGCGCTTGCCGCGTTGGAGGATCAGGATCACGTCGCGAGATCCGTCGCGGCGACGCGAGCAGGCATCGCATACATCAAGCAAGGGATGGATCGACTCGGGTTGCGCCATTTCCCGACGCAAGGGAATTTCGTGCTCGTCGATTGCGGGCGAGCGGCGCTGCCGATCTACGAAGGAATGCTTCGCCGCGGAGTGATCGTGCGCCCCGTCGGCGGCTACGGACTGCCGAACCATCTGCGAATCACGGTCGGAACCGAGGCAGAGAATCAGCGTATGCTTACGGCCCTGGAGCAGGCCCTGTCGCACCGTTGATGCGGTCGCGAGATCGGCCTTAACTTAAATCTTCTGCTTGGCTCTCATGTCGAAATACCTCGTTCATCCTGCTTCCACCGTCGGCGGCACGATTCGCGTGCCCGGAGACAAATCCATCTCTCATCGCTCGCTGATGTTGGGCGGAATCGCGGACGGGGTGACCGAAGTGCGCGGTTTCCTGGAAAGCGAGGATTGCTTGTCCACGATGAAGGCGATGCGCGCACTCGGTGTGCGCATCGAGCGGACGGGCGCTCAAGAAGTGCGCGTATACGGTGTGGGCTTGCGCGGGCTGAAGGGGGCCAACCACCCGCTCGACATGGGCAATGCCGGCACGGCCATGCGGTTGATGACAGGTCTGTTGAGCGGTCAATCGTTCGACAGCGAGCTCGTCGGGGACAGCTCTCTCATGAAGCGGCCAATGGAGCGCGTGGCGAAGCCGCTGCGGCAGATGGGTGCGCAGATCGAAACGTTGGACGGCAGGCCGCCAGTACGCATCAAGGGCGGTGGACAACTCACGGGCATTCGCTATGAGCTGCCCGTGGCAAGTGCGCAAGTGAAGTCATCGATCCTGCTCGCGGGGTTGTACGCGAAAGGAGAGACGACCGTGCTTGAGCCGGCGGTCACGCGCGATCACACCGAGCGCATGCTTCAAAGCTTCGGCTGCGAGGTAAGCGCCGTGCAGGGAGAGGTCCGACTGCACGCGCCGACCCGCTTGGAGCCGTGCTCGCTGGAAGTACCTGGAGACTTTTCCTCTTCTGCATTCTTCCTCGTCGCCGGGTCGATCGCGCAGGGCAGCGGGCTTACGATTTCAGGCGTCGGGATCAACCCCACGCGCACTGGGCTGCTCGACATCCTTGCTCTCATGGGCGCAGATCTTCGTGTCGTCAACCATCGTTCGGCGGGGACCGAGCCGGTCGCTGACATCGAAGTGCGACCGGCGCAACTCAAGGGCATCCACGTTCCCGAGCACCTCGTGCCGCTCGCAATCGACGAGTTCCCGGTGTTGTTCATTGCGGCGGCCTGCGCGGAGGGCGAGACGGTCGTGACGGGCGCTGAAGAGCTGCGCGTGAAAGAAAGCGACCGGATCGCGGTCATGGCGCAAGGCCTGACTGCGATGGGCGTCCAATGTGAGGTATTGAAGGACGGCATCCGGATTCAGGGTCGTCCTAACGGCGCGGTATTCTCGGGTGGGGACATCGACAGCCACGGCGATCACAGAATCGCCATGTCATTTTCCGTCGCGAGTCTGCGGGCCGCCGCGCCGATCCGCATCGCGGATGTCGCCAACGTTGCCACCTCGTTCCCGGACTTTCCGGGTGTCGCAGGTGCGGCGGGCCTGCGCGTCGAGCTGATCTGACGCGAGGGTTCCGACGCGTGGGCGCACGGGACAACGGCAATTCCTTCGGCCGGAGCCTACAACCCACAGCCGATGATGGCTCAAGCGGGGTTCCGATCATCACGATCGACGGGCCGAGCGGGTCAGGGAAGGGCACGGTCGCAAGACTCGTCGCCACCCGGCTCGGTTGGCACCTGCTCGACAGCGGCGCCCTTTATCGGCTGGTCGCATTCGCGGGGATGAAGCGCGGAACCGCACCCGACGACGAGCCCGCGCATGCGCAGATCGCTCGGGACCTCGATGCAACCTTCGGTGTCGGGCCGGACGGCCAGGAGCGCATCTGGCTCGAGGGCACGGAGGTCAGCAGGGACATTCGGAGCGAACAAGCGGGCGCTGGCGCCTCCCGCGTCGCCGTGATGCCCACGGTCCGAGACGGCCTCCTGGAGCGCCAAAGAGCGTTTGCCCGCCCGCCAGGGCTCGTGGCCGACGGTCGGGACATGGGGACGGTCGTCTTCCCCGGCGCGGGCCTCAAGATTTTCCTCACGGCGGCTCCTGAGGTGCGGGCGCTCCGTCGCTATAACCAGTTGAAAGACAAGGGACTGGATGCTAACCTCGCCGCCCTTTCGCTGGAGATCGCCGAGCGCGATCGGCGCGACGCAAGCCGCGCGGTCGCACCGCTCAAGCCGGCCGACGACGCGGTCATCGTGGATTCGACCTCGATGTCCATCGATGCGGTCGTGGCTCGTGTGCTTGAGCTCGCTGCCGCACGTTTCCCGGTGAAGACTCACTAGGCTGGGGATTGGAGACTGGGGACTGGAGCAAGCGCCACGCGGCGCGCGTTCATATATCCCAGCCATCAGCCAGCCAGCCGAGCCCGTTTTTAGGTTCCGCGCCGGATGCGCGGTTTGCATCAACAGCCCCTCGTGTGCCTGGATGGCCGCAAGGGATAGCGGGTCGCTGAGCGACCCCGGAAGTACTCATGACCGAAAGTTTTGCGCAACTGTTCGAAGAAAGCCTGGCCTCCCAGAAGATCAAGCCAGGTGCCATCCTGACTGGGCGCGTCGTCGACGTCGGACCCGACGTGGTTCTCGTCAACGCGGGCCTGAAGAGCGAAGCCGTCATTCCGGTCGAGCAATTCAAGAACGACCGCGGCGAGATCGAAGTCAGCGTAGGCGACGATGTCGAAGTCGCGCTCGACAGCGTCGAGGATGGCTCGGGCGAAACGCGCCTGTCACGCGAGAAGGCGAAGCGTGCGCGTACCTGGTCGCGGCTCGAACAGGCGTTCGAGAAGCAGGAGATCGTCAAAGGCGTCATCAATGGCCGCGTCAAGGGCGGCTTCACCGTCGAGATCGATTTCGTGCGCGCCTTCTTGCCTGGCTCGCTCGTAGACGTGCGCCCCGTGCGCGATCCCTCGTACCTCGAGGGCAAGACGCTCGAATTCAAAGTCATCAAGCTCGATCAGAAGCGCAACAATGTGGTCGTCTCGCGCCGCGCGGTCGTCGAGCAGGAATACAGCGCCGAGCGCACCGAGTTGCTCGAGAAGCTGCAGGAAGGCGCTGTCGTACGCGGCACCGTCAAGAACCTCACCGACTACGGTGCGTTCGTCGATCTGGGCGGCATCGATGGCCTGTTGCACATCACTGACATGGCGTGGAAGCGCGTCAAGCATCCGTCCGAGGTCGTCAACGTCGGCGATGAGATCGATGTGCGGATCCTGAAGTTCGATCGCGAGCGTCAGCGCGTGAGCTTGGGCATCAAGCAGCTCGGCAACGATCCGTGGCAGAACATCGCCCGTCGTTATCCGACCGGCACGCGGCTCTTCGGTAAGGTCACGAACATCGCCGATTACGGCTGCTTCGTCGAGATCGAAGAGGGCGTCGAAGGTCTTGTCCACGTGTCCGAAATGGACTGGACGAACAAGAACGTCAATCCTTCGAAGGTCGTTCACATCGGCCAGGAAGTCGAGGTGATGGTGCTCGATATCGACGAAGAGCGTCGCCGCATCTCGCTCGGCATCAAGCAGTGCCAGGCAAACCCGTGGAAAGAGTTCTCGGACAACTACAACCGCGGCGATCGCGTGAGCGGCCAGATCAAGTCGATCACCGACTTCGGCATCTTCATCGGCCTTGCAGGCGGTATCGACGGCCTCGTGCACCTTTCGGACATCTCCTGGGATGTGCCCGGCGAAGAAGCCGTGCGCAACTACCAGAAGGGCCAGACGGTCGAGGCAATGGTGCTGTCGATCGATCCTGAGCGTGAGCGCATCTCGCTCGGCATCAAGCAGCTCGCGAAGGATCCGTTCTCGACCTGGATTGCGGAGCACCCGAAGGGCACGATCGTGCGCGGCAAGGTTCGCGAGGTCGACGCGAAGGGTGCGATCATCGATCTCGGCGGCGGTGTCGAAGGTCATCTGCGCGCCTCGGAGCTTTCGCGCGATCGCGTGGAAGATGCCCGCACCGTGCTGAAGGTCGACGACGAAGTCGAAGCGAAGTTCACGAACGTGGACCGCAAGAGCCGCACGATCGCGTTGTCGATCAAGGCGAAGGAGATTCACGAAGAAGCCGAAGCCGTGCAGAGCTATCGCACCGGCGAGACCTCGAGTGGCACGAGCCTGGGCGATCTCTTGAAGGAGCACATCGGAGGCCAGGACGCTTCCTGATTGTATAACTGTAGGCTGTAGGCTCTAGGCTGTAGCAAGAACGACAGACGAAGCGGGCTCTTCTTCTGGCTACAGTCTACGGTCTACGGCCTATGGACCCGGCAAGAAGAACAACGGGCCCGACATGACCAAATCGGAACTCATCGAGCTCATTGCAGCAAAACAGAAGCACTTGCCAGCGAAGGACGTCGAGCTGGCAGTCAAACAGATCCTCGAGATCATGAGCGATGCGCTCGCGCAAGGCGGGCGCATCGAGATCCGCGGATTCGGGAGCTTTTCGCTCCATTTTCGCCCGCCGCGCCAGGGTCGCAATCCGAAGACCGGCGAAACGGTGGCGCTCTCGGGCAAGTACGTGCCTCATTTCAAGCCGGGGAAGGATTTGCGCGA
>JBDZVE010000051.1:25653-27912 GCA_040255535.1 Lysobacterales bacterium
CTCATCAGTGCGATGAATCGAGCGCCTGTTGCGATCGAGCTCGCTTTCGTGGAGCTGCGCTCGCCGCTCGGACTTGCGCTGGTCGTCGCGTTCGTCATCGGCTTGCTTGCAGGGCTGACGTGGAGGATTGCGTGGATCGCCGAGCTCTTGCGCGAGCGCGGCCGTCTGCGGCGTGCGCTCAGAATCGCCGAATCGAAGGTGCGTACTGAAGCAGTCGCGGCAGGCGCTCCCGATGACGCTCATTGAACCCTCCTTGACGCTCATTATCGGGCTCTTCGTCGCGGCGGGCACCGGCTGGCTTTTCGGGCGCTATCGACGCCCTCGAAACATCGATGACCGACGAAGCGAGCTCAAGAAGGGCTACTTTCAGGGCCTAAGGTTCCTGTTGAACGAGGAGCCCGACAAGGCGCTCGAAGTCTTTTTGCGAATGGTCGACGTAGACAACGACACGGTCGAAACCCATTTCGCACTCGGCAACTTGTATCGCAAAAGAGGTGAGGTCGAGCGCGCCATCCGCGTTCACGAGAACATCATCGCCCGGCCTTCGTTGAGCGCCGAACATCGGACTCATGCCATGTTCGCCTTGGCAGAGGACTACTTTCGTGCAGGCCTGTTCGATCGAGCCGAAGCGTCGTTTCAACAACTCGCGAACGACGGCCTGCAAAGGGCCGCCGCGCTGCGCTATCTGATTCGCATCTACGAACAGCAGCGTGACTGGCAACAAGCCATTGCCGCTCACGAGCGGTTGGTGGCGATCGCCTCCGCCGAGCACCCGACTGCGATTGCGCACTATCACTGCGAGCTGGCCGAACGAGCGCGCGCCCGCCGCGATTTCGACACGGCCCGGGCGCATCTGCGCCGGGCGCGCGAGGCGCAGCGAAATTTTCCCCGCAGTGCGCTGGCACGCGCGGATATCGCGCTGGATATGGGCGAACACGAGCTGGCGGCGACGCTCTGTCAACGTGTCGTCGAATTGCATCCGAAGCTGCTCGCGCTCGCGCTGCCGCGTGTTCTGCGCGCGCTTCGTGAGAACGGAAGCATGGAGCTCGAGCAGAGGTTCGCTGCGTGGATTCGTCCGGAGCCTTCCGCGCGGGCAGAGCTTGCCTATGCCGCGATCGTGGCTGGTTTAGAGGAGGAAGCGTTCGTTCTGGACTGCCTTCCAGACTTGCTGCGGGAGGATGCCAGCTTGGGCGAGATCGCGCGCGCTCTGGCAGGGGAGCCGACGCAGCTTACGCGCGATCAGCGCGGCGAGCTCGCGTTGGCGCTCGGGCGAGTGCTGCGGCGGACACAGCGGTATCGCTGTGTGGACTGCGGCTTTGCAAGTGCGAGCCACTTTTGGCAGTGCCCCGGATGTCGTAGCTGGGACGCGTTCGCACCGGTTGCGCTGCTCGATGTCACCCCCGGGATGTACCAGCGATAGTAGTGCTCCGCTCGGCGCATTTCTCGATGAACCAGCAATTATTTCAATACGCCGGCTAGCGGCCGGCGTGCAGAATGCGCTCGAGGGGCAGCAGAGTCGCTTGCTCCCTATTCACTCACTCAAGCTAAGGAGAGGCGAATGTCAAACGTCAAGCGCGCAAGCGCAGTACGCAGGTCCGTGCAACTGCTCGTGGCCAGTCTCTTGCCGATGAGCGTCTGGGCGGGGCCCGTCGACATCAACAAGGCCGACGCCGCGACGATCGCAAAGGAGCTTCAGGGCATCGGCTTGAGCCGTGCGCAGGCGATCGTCGAATACAGAGACAAGAACGGCGCCTTCAAGTCCGCCGACGAGCTTCGCAAGGTCAAAGGTATCGGAGCGAGGACGATCGAACAGAACCGGGCGAACATTCGCATCGAGGGCGCGACGGCACCGAGGAAGACGGGCTAGCTCGAAACCGCGCGAGCCTAATTCGGGCGGCGTTCTGTGAACGCCGCCCATCCATTGCGCTGCCGTTGAGCCCGTGCAACCTCCGCTTCTATGCGGGAGATAGACGACAGCGCTGACCACTTTTCCACTCGGGAGCGAACCTCAGGTCGCCAGACGCGTTCTCCTTGCTATCATTGAATAGAATTATGAGGAGGATGCCGAGTGACGAAAGAGATCCGTACGGCTGTGTTTCCGGTTGCGGGACGCGGCACGCGCTTTTTGCCGGCAACGAAGGCAAGCCCCAAGGAGATGTTGCCGATCGTCGATAAGCCGCTCATTCAATATGCCGCCGAGGAGGCGCTCGCCGCAGGCGCGCGCAAGCTCGTGTTCATCACCGGCAGCTCGAAGCGGGC
>JBDZVE010000180.1:0-1387 GCA_040255535.1 Lysobacterales bacterium
TCCGCTGTCCAGCGATTCACAGCTTCAGCGCCTCTTGCGCGGGATTTTCCCCGGATAGCAGTGGGCCTACGCCGGGACGACCAGATATTAAGTCGCGCCAAATCAAAGCCTCTGGTCGCCTGCGATTCTCCGCTCCAATACGCGTTCTGCGCGCGCGACGCGTGCGCTCCGCTTCAGATAGGCCCTCGCGTCCGCAAGGGCGACGAAGACGTGGTGGCGCGCGTACTACTAGAGTCCATTCATGCTTGTTTAAGCTCAGTGGCCTCACCGCCCCGTCGTGGCCAGCTTCAACCCAAGCGCGATCATCACGCCTCCAGCGAGTCGATCAATCGTGCCTTTGAAACGCAAATACAAACCACGTGGTCTGGGAGCCGAGAGCGCAGTGGCAACCACCGTGTACCAGCCGGTCTCGATGAGGAACACGATAGCCGCAACGGACAGGTCGAAGTTGGTGGACGGATGCGTAGGCAAGAATGCAGCAAACACGCTGGCGTAGATGATGGCCGCCTTCGGATTGCTTAGCTGAGTCGTCAACGCCAACACGAACGAGCGCGCCTTGGATCCCGCGGCGCTGTTCGTCGGCACAGACGATTGCGGGAGCGGCGATTTGGCGCCGCGCCAGATGCGCACTCCGAGGTAGACAAGATAGAGCCCGCCCGCAACCTTCAGGACCAAATAGACCTGCGGTACTGCAGCGATCAGCCCGTTCAACCCCAATAGTGCGAAGCAGGCGAATAGAAGACCGCCGATTCCCATGCCAAGCGCGGCGAACAACCCATCGGCACGCCCAACGGCGACGGCTCGTTGCGCGACCATCACGAAGCTGGGTCCTGGGCTTGCGGCGCCAATGGCTATGGCGCCTGCAATACCCAATAAGGCGGTGAGCTCTTGCATATTGCCTCGAGGACTAATAGTTCAGCTTCGGGTACCAGTCCGTTCCCCGCCCACCAGGCGTGAGATCCAGAACGTTCCAGAGCGGTGCGATATCCGGCGCCCCACGGGGATCTTGTCCCGGATCCGCCATCTCCATCGATATTTCGCTCGCCCAGAACTGTCGAATGGTATCGCCGTCGCGATGGAACACAACGAGCGCAGGCCATTCAAAACCATTCTTGTCGATCAGCCCCAGACCATTCGCATATTCGTCCCCGAGCGTACAGTGCGCGTCCGCAAGAGTGACGAAGAGTGGGTGGAGTGCGTACCGTAGGGGCGATGAAGAGTTGACGGCACCAGAGTGTGGTGCGGTGTGACGTTGGAGTCCGTCTAGCGGTAGCCTTCTCGGCGCGCGTGCGCCTTACTAGCGATAGCCTTCTCGCGGTAGCCTTCTAGCGGTAGCCTTCTAGCGATAGCCTTCTAGCGATAGCCTTCTAGCGATAGCCTTCTAGCG
>JBDZVE010000180.1:1487-4988 GCA_040255535.1 Lysobacterales bacterium
TAGCCTTCTAGCGATAGCCTTCTAGCGATAGCCTTCTAGCGATAGCCTTCTAGCGGTAGCTGTCTGGCGCCCCACTAGTGGCGCCCCTCCTTCTTCTCCCACCGCTCACTCATCTCCGCCATTACCTCCGCGAGCTTGTCCAACGCTTCCGGTTGTGCGCTCAAACGTTGGGCGGCGCCTTCAGTTCTGCCGAGCGCGGCGACGTGATATAGAAAGGTATCGAGCACTTCGCGTTGGTTGAGCTCGAGCAGTGGGTCGGCCGCGGTCTTCCAGACGAACGACTTCTTCAGCTTGCGGTCCGCCGTTTCCGCGGCCACCGTGATGAAGACCTTCATCGCGACCGCGATCCGATCGGCTGGCTCGAGTTGTTCGCCATTGTCGGATTTGGCGGGCACTGCGCCCGCGATGCCGAGCGCGACATTGAGGCTCTCGAACCCCACGCCTTCCGTGTCGATCGCATCGGAATTCGGCATGGTGATCGTTATTTGCTTGTCCCCGCCCTCCTCGCTCAACGCACCCTGGAACGATTCGAGCACTCGCGCCGCGGCATCGATGGCGCGATCGGAACTCGGTTCGGCCATGATGAAGCGCAAGTACATGAGCACAGCGGCGGCCGTGTTGCCCTGCTGATCGAGCATCGATGCATAGAGCTTGTATGGCGAGGGGTACGCCGGAGCCTCCGCGATCGCGACGCGAAGCGCATCTCTCGCTTTGCGGGGTTCCTGCTGGCGCAGGAGCGTGACGGCGTAATTGAAGTTCAGCATGACGTCCTTCGGAAACAGACGAATGCCTTTCTCGAAGGCCTTCAAGGCCTCGTCGACGTGCCCTGAATCATCGTGGCAGTTCGCGAGCATCGCGAAAGCCTGCGGCTGCGCGGCGGATTTGATTCGGCTGCTGCGCTTGGCGTGCGCAATGCAGTTCTCATAGTCTTTGAGCGCTTCGTAGCTCATCGCGATCTCGTAGAGGACCATGCCGTCGTCGGGATCCTCCTCGAGCAGCGATTGGTACACCCGAATCGCGGCGTCATAGCTGCCGGAATCATGGAGCTCGATCGCGCGGCGGATCGTGGCGTCGCGAGCCGTCCCCTCTTCCGCCGCGAGGGCCGCGGTCGCGATCAAGAGGCTCATCATGCCGACGAGATACGATCCCCCCGCGCGCAGGACCGAAGGCGGCGTTCTCATTCTTATGCTCCCCGACCGGAGCCGGGTGGCTCCTGATGAGCCCGAACGATAGTCCTCGGGCTCAAAGATGGGAAGCGTCAGGCGGCGTGTCGAACCTGAGACTCAAAGTCGTGCTCGGGTTCATCGATCACGCTTACGTCATGTGAGGCAGAGCGGGACGTTTCCCGCTGCTCGCTCAACTTGAATCGCGCCACGATTTCGACGAGCTGACGGGCTTGGTCACGCAGAACTTCCGCAGCCGACGCGGATTCTTCGACCAGCGCGGCGTTCTCTTGTGTGCTGTGGTCGATCTGCGCGACCGCTTGGTTGATCTGCGTGACGCCCGCGCTCTGCTCTTTGCTCGCGGCCGTGATCTCATTCATGATGCTCGTCACTCGCTTGATGGCCGTGACGAGCTCATTCATCGTGCTGCCGGCTTCGTCGACGAGTTGAGTGCCTTTGCTCACTCGCTGCACGCTGTCCAGGATCAGTGTCTTGATCTCCTTCGCCGCTTCGGCGCTGCGCATTGCGAGCTGGCGTACTTCGGCGGCGACGACCGCGAAGCCGCGTCCTTGCTCGCCCGCACGCGCGGCTTCGACGGCTGCATTGAGCGCAAGCAAGTTCGTCTGGAACGCGATGCTGTCGATGACACCGATGATGTCGCCGATCTTTCGCGAGCTTTCCGTGATGCCATCCATGGTCGCGACGACCTTGCCGACCACCTCGCCGCCGCGCTCTGCGATCGCACTCGCGCCGCGCGACAGCTCATTCGCTTCGACGGCATTCTCGGCGTTGCGCTGCACGGTGCTGCTCAGCTCTTCCATGGACGCTGCCGTCTCTTCGAGCGCGCTCGCCTGCTCTTGCGTACGCGCGCTCAGGTGATTGTTGCCCGAGGCAATCTGGTCGGACGCGCTCGCGACGCTTTCCGCGTTCTGACGAACGCTCGAGACGAGCTCGACGAGCTGAGCACGCATTCGCTTCATGGCGCTCAGCACCAAGGCGACCTCGTGCGGTCCTTGTACGTTCACGTCGCTGTGCAAGTTGCCGGATGCGATGGCGTTGCACGCGTTCACCGCAGATTTCAGCGACCGCGCCAATCGGTGATACCCGATCCAAAGCGAGCTCACGATCAAGGCCAGCAAGCCGGCGGAAATCGTAATGAGCGCGCCATACCAGAATCGCTTGTGCTGTTCGGCCCGATCGATGGCAGCTTGCGTGCGCGCTTCGACCGCGGTGAAGAACTCATCGAGCGGCTGCATGATGCGCGCTTTGAACTCGTGATAGTTCGCATCGTGCATCAGGTTCACGGCCTGTCGGCCGGCGCCATCGGTTGCAGTCGCGCTGTCCAGATCGCTCGCAACGAGATCGCTCGCCGCCTGATCGCCCACCATGTTCATCGCCAACGTTTCGGTCCGAACGAGATCGTTCGACTTGCGCTGGGCTTCCTCGAGCTTCGCGAACTCCTCTTCCGTGAACCCAGCTCGCCTCATGAGCTCCGTCAGCGCGACGGCGGGCTCGTAGCCGCGGTCCGGATCGATGCCGGCTGCGCGAAAGTCCCAATAGATTTTGTGATATTCCGCTGGTCGGGGGCGCTTGCCGGCGCGAATGTCGAGGACCTCCTCGTACTGCTCTTTCCATTTCGGGTCGCCGGAGACGACGTACGTTCTGGCGAGGCGCGTCAGGTCATCCGAGCTCTGGCGCAGCTCGTCCGCGAGTAGATAGGAGGCATATCGAGTTTCGTGCGCGGCGGCGACTTCGCTCATCGCGCCACCGAGGCGCACGATGCAGAAGGCAAGCCCCGCCATCGCGAGCGCAATGCCGAACAGCATCATAAGAATCATGCGCTTGAGACTGCTACCTCCGGTGACGTGACCTGTCCGACCGGGATCGAATGCTGCTTCGCTCATGGACCTTCATCGATAGGAATGGCAATTCAGAGCGGAAAGCGGCACAGGCGGGGAAGACTTGAGATGAGATCCGAAGTTGCAGCGGATGCCTGACAGGGAAGTTGCTATGCCTCGATGCATCGAAGCACCGCAAGCCCGGTGAGATGAGTCCCCGTTCTAGGCTGGGAGTTTAGGAGTATGCGCTCCGTTGACCCCTCGCCACCTTGCGAACGCGAGGGTCCATCTGAAAGCAAGCGCACGAGTCGTGCGCGTTTGGTTCCTCGCTTCCGCAAGGATGACGGCGCTTGTGCGCCACCTCGCTTCCGCAAGGATGACGGACGTCAATGCTGGGCGCTCCGCCAACCTCTCGTCGCCCTTGCGGACGCGAGGGCCCATCTGGAAGCAGCGCACGAGTCGTGCGCGTTTGGTTCCTCGCTTCCGCAAGGATGACGGCG
>JBDZVE010000052.1:0-8052 GCA_040255535.1 Lysobacterales bacterium
CAGGCGACAGGCGACAGGCGACAGGCGACAGGCGACAGGCGACAGGCGACAGGCGACAAAGCAAATTCTTCTGGCCGTCAACTGTCAACTGTCAACCGTCAACCTTCCTTTCATGCGGTGCGCTTGATCTCGCGTCGCGGTTGGACGGGCGCGGGAAACCGGACCTCGACGATCGTTCCTTCGTCGGATCTGATCTGGAGCTCACCATGGAGCTGACGCACGAACGCCTCGATGAGCGAGCGCCCAAGGCCGATCGAATCGGTGCTCAAGTTCTCTGGATCGAAGCCGGAACCGTCATCGCGGATCCGAATCAGCAAACGCTCCGGTGATTCGCGCTCCACTTGCACGTAAATGCGACCCTGCGCGCGATCGACGAATGCGTGCTTGTACGCGTTCGTGATCGCTTCCGTCACGAGCAGGCCAAGCGGAACCGCAAGCTCGGGGCCGATGACTTCGCTCGGCGATTCGACGATGAGCTCGACGCTTCGTCCGCGAGACAAACCGCCGCGGCGCAGCTCCGCGCACAGGTCCTCGAGAAACCAGTGCAGGTCGATCTCTTGCAGACTTTCGGACTCGTACAAGCGCCGATGCAGCGTCGCGAGCGCATTGATGCGGCTGCGCGCTTCGGCGAATGCCTCCTCCGCGCGCGGATCGCGGATACGGCGCGCATGCAGATTGAGCAGGCTCATCACGAGCTGCAGGTTGTTCTTCACGCGATGATGGATTTCGCGAACTAGAAGCTCCTTCTGCGTGAGCGAGTCGCGCAGCTCCGTCTCGCGCGAAGAAATGAGATCCGCCATGCGCGAGAAGGTTTCTCCCAGGCTTCGAATCTCCGCGGGCGCCGCGCTCACGCGCTCGGGGCGCACACCATGTCGGCCCGAGGCATAGGCAGAAGTGATGCGCTCGAGATAGGTAATCCAGCGCACGACCAAGTGCTCGATTCCGAACCAAACGACGGCGATCGCGAGCGCCCACATGAGAAATGGTGTCAGAACGCCCCACGCGACCTGCAGCGCAAGCGGCCCGACCGCCGTCAACACCGGCGTGCCCAAGATGACGAAGATTCGACCTTCGAGAAGCGGGCTGATCGCGTAGAGACGCCACGTACCGTCGATCGCACGCGCACGAAATGCGCGCGCCTGCGACTCGGGCGCACGCTTGTCGAGATGCGCCGCGATGATCTCGCGCGGCGGAAGGCGCGACTGCAACGAGTTGGAGGGCTCGACGCTCAATATCTCGCCCTTGCTGTCGAGCAATGCAAGGGCCGTGTCGTCGCCCGGTGCCGCCTTCTTGTAGCGCCCCGTCAGCCAATCGAGACTGATGAACAACGCGACCGCCCCGCTCACCGCGCCGTTCGTATCGAGCACCGGCACCGCGGTGACGATGCCCCACTTGCCGAGCCAGCGACTCACGAGCAAATCGCTCACCGTAAAGTCGGCGCCGCCTTTGACCTCGAGGAACCAATCGCGATCGTCGAGGCGCACGGGATCGCGCAGCGGCGCGGACGTACACGTCATTTCTCCTTCCGCGTTCACGACCGCCGCGCCTTCGTACTGATTGAGTCCGCCGATCGCTCGCTGCAGAGCTCGCCGGCAGGCGATCCCAGATCCCGCTTGGACGTCGGGATGCTGCGCGAGGCTCGTGAGAATCTCGCGCGATGCGGCAATCATGCCGACTTCTTCGGACGCGGAGAGCTGAGCCGCCTGCGCGAGGCTCTGCTCAAGGATGCGCATGCTGTTGTTGAAGCTATTGATCGCCTGCAGCACGGCGAGCGCGCCGGGCGCGAGCATCGCGATACCGACGATCAAAACGAGCCGCGGGCGCAAGCCCGCATTGCGGCCGAACCACCGCCGAGCGGCTGCGCCTGGCTTCGGGGTCTTCAAGCAGCGGCCCCGCTATTTAGGTGGGACGTTGTGCCGCGAGGCTCTCGGGTTCGCTTGAGGAGTTCACGAGGGGCAACGTACCTGTCACTTGCGCGGCATCTTCGCCGAGCAGCTCGACGAGACGGTCGCGCGCGCGCGCGATGCGGCTCTTGATCGTACCGACCGCGACCTGGCACACGTCCGCCGCTTCTTCGTACGAGAGGCCGGTTGCGCACACCAAAATGAGCGCTTCGCGCTGATCCGGCGGCAAGTGCTGCAGCGCTCGGCTCAAATCGCGAAGATGAAGCTTGGCATCGTGGTCCGGAGCAATCGCGACCTGAGACGCGCAGATGCCATCCGGGTCCTCGATCTCGAACTTGCGGTGCCTGAGCTCCGAGTAGTAGCAATTGCGCAGGATGGTGAACAGCCACGCCTTGAGGTTACTCCCAGATTGGAACTGCTCGCGATTGGTCCATGCCTTGAGCACTGTATCTTGCACGAGATCGTCCGCGCGCGCCGGGTCTCCGCATAGCGAACGACCGAACGCACGCAACGCCGGCAGCAAGGCAGTCACCTGGTCCAGGAATTTGTCTTCCACGATCATTATTGCTCCGGGCGAGGTTCCGTCAGGAACCCCGCTCCTTCTCTTCGAGCTTGCGAAGCAGCGCCTTGAACTCTTCGGGCACCGGCTCGTCCATAACTTCCGTGAACATTCGGCGCAGCCGATTGCTGAGCCAATCCGGTACCTGCTCGGTCGGATTTGCAGCGGCCGTGCTCTCCGGCTCCGTTGGCTCAATCTTTTCGCTCATGATCATGGCTAGGTCTAACCACGGCGGCGACATGCCGCCGTGCACAAGGGCTGAAAGAGGTGTAGTTAGTGAATCCGAACGCCCTCCCATTGCAAAAGTTCCATGTCGCGCGGAACCTTTCACCCCTTTCGTACATAGTACTACCGCAATTACTCGCGCGCGCAACGCTGCGCTATAAAGAACCTTAGGAGTCCCTATGGCCTTGTCTCACGCCATCGCCGAGCATTTGCCCTACTTGCGCCGCTATGCCCGCGCATTGTGCGGCTCGCAGAAGAGCGGCGATGCGTATGTTCGTGCATGCCTGGAAGCGATCGTCGCGGACACGTCCGTACTCGATCCGACCGCTTCACCGCGCGTCGGGCTGTATCGCTTGTTCCACACGCTCTGGTCGACGACCGATGTGGATTCGAAGGGAGTCGCGAGCACATCGAGCTCGGCAAGCGTCGAAAAGCGGCTCGGACAGCTCACGCCTCAACATCGACAGGCGCTCCTGCTGACAGCGATGGAAGGCTTCAACGTGAGCGACACCGCGCGCATCCTCGGCGTGCCGGAAGATCAGGTCAAAGGCATGGTCGGCCAGGCGGTGCGAGAAATCTCGAATCAGCCGAGCACGAAGGTCCTCATCATCGAAGATGAGCCGATCATCTCTCTCGACTTGCAAAGCATCGTCAAGGAGATGGGGCATTCGGTCGCCGCGATCGCGACGACGCGCGACGAAGCCGTTCGCGCGGCGCGGCGGACGGAGCCGGGTCTTGTGCTCGCGGACATCAAACTCGCCGACGGCAGCTCCGGCATCGACGCGGTTCGTCAGATCCTGAGCGAAGTGCAAGTGCCGATCGTGTTCATCACCGCCTATCCGGAACGGCTCCTGACCGGCGAACGACCGGAACCGACCTTTTTGGTGACGAAGCCCTTCGTCCCGGAAACGGTTCGGGTGGCGGTCAGCCAGGCACTGCTGTTTACGTAGCTCCTCTCATCTCGTTGGCACGCGGGCTTCGCCGTCAAACGACTCGCCGTCAAATCGGCGGCCTTCCGCGCAAGGCGCCCGCGACCAGCGCCACGAGCGTCAATACCAAGAAGATGAAGAATAGAACCTTCGCAATGCTCGCTGCCGCCCCGGCGACACTCGTGAAACCCAGCACGGCGGCGATGATCGCGACGACAAAGAACGTCAGCGCCCACGAAAGCATACGAACCTCCTGAGAATGACGCGCAAGACGCGCGCTTCGTCCCTCTTTCACAAGTAGTGATGCAACGCGCCAAGAATTCTGACGGTTCCTGAGCTGTGCCGATTCTCAACCGCTCCCATGGGCTCTCCACAATGGGACCGCCGCTCCTGCGATCTCAGGAACTCGCAGCGATGTGTGCACGTTCGTCGGACGAATACACACATCTCGAGGTGATCGATGAACAGGCAGTACGTTTTGGTTGGGATGCTTTCGGCCGTGTTATTCGCGGGTCTTGCCGGCTGCGAGCGCGAAGGACCGATGGAGCGCGCAGGCGAAGAGGTCGACGAGGCGGTGGATACGGTCAAGGAGGGCGAGGAATCGACGAGCAACAAGGTCGATGATGCCATGGACGAGATGCGGGACGGCGCCAACGATGCCGCCGACGAAGTGCGTAACGAGTAAATCTCGCAGCCCACGAGACGGAGGGTAGAATATCTAGCCTCAGCGCACACTGCGAAGTCCGGTCGCGGCGTGCCGAGGACCGATCATGATCGATCGTCCTTCGCCTCGTGGAGTCTTCGCGCCGGCCTATGAGACATAAACAACCGCTCCTGACGCTCGGTGCATTGCTCTATGTGTTCAGCCCGAACGCCTACTCGCTCGATGAGGCCGAGGTCGCGGCCATGGAAGCACGCTGCGAAGCAGCACGCGAGGAGCGGCTGAAACCGCTACGCGAAGCAGAGATCGCGAAGTGCAAGGCGGATAAGCGGAACGATCCCGAGTATTGCGAGCGCTTCTGGAGCGACTACGGCAACGCCGTACGGCGGCCGAACGGCACGATGCAGCCGCGTTTATTCGACGATCTACCGGAATGCGTTGCCGCATATGAGGCACGGCAACGGCTCAATTTCGGCTCGGAATAGCGATTGACGATGGGCGGCCTTTGCTGGCCGTCCACCGTCAACGCCAAATAGATAAAGAGGCTGCCCTAGCGAGCAGCCTCTCGCAGGTTACTGCGGCGGTCGGACGATGCTCGTGCGGGTGCGCCGCTTAGCCGAGCGACGTGCCGCCTTCTTCGCGACCTTCTTCTTGGTGCCTTTCTTTGCGGCGCGCTTCTTCGCGCCCTTCTTTGCACCTTTCTTCTTGGAGCTCTTCTTTTTACGTGTTGCCATGGGTTAGTCCCTCCAATTTCGGCATATATTGCCAATTTCATTATTACACGGTTGCCTCGCACTGATGCATCATTGCGACGCATGAGGGATGCCCCGTCCGTCGAGGAACTCGTCAAGCAAGCGAAAGCGCTGAGCGCCTCGGAGCGCGTCGGCTTCATTCGCCGCATGTGCGAATCCGACGAGTTGCTGATGTCGCAAGCATTGGACGCCCTGGAACAAGCCGATAGACAAACGCGGTCGTGGGAGACGATCGAGGACGATGTAGATCTCGAGGCGGCGAGCGAAGCGGCACTCGCCGGACAGCGCCTCGGCCCGTATCGATTCTTGAGAAAGCTCGGCTCGGGCGGAATGGGAGACGTCTGGCTCGCCGAGCGCGCGGATGAGGAGTACCAGCAGCGGGTCGCGATCAAGCTCGTCCGCGCAGGCGTCTTCTCCGCCCAGGTCCACAATAGATTGCGCATGGAGCGGCAGATCCTCGCCTCGCTCCAGCACCCGAATATTGCCCGCCTGCTCGACGGCGGACGGGCGTCGGACGGCACGCCGTATCTCGTGCTCGAATACATCGACGGCGAGCCCATCGATGTCTATTGCGATCGACGCTGCCTGCGCTTGGACGCGCGCATTCGGCTGTTCCAGCAAATCTGCGCGACCGTGCACTACGCGCATCAGAACCTCGTCGTGCATCGAGACTTGAAGCCGAACAACATCCTCATCACCCAGGATGGCGCGCCGAAGCTCCTCGATTTCGGCATCGCGAAGCTGCTCGATACGCGTCAGTCGGCCGGCGCGCTCGCAGTCACGCATTTCGGCTATCGAGTGATGACGCCGACGCACGCGAGCCCCGAACAGATTCGCGGCGAGCCCATTACGACCGCGAGCGACATTTACGTCCTCGGGCTGCTGCTCTACGAGCTTCTCGCCGGCCGCAAGCCAATCGATCTCTCGGGCAGCACGTTGAGCGACATGGAACGACTTATTTGCGAGCGTGAGCCGCTCCCGCCGAGCACGCTGCTCGCACAGACAGCGCGCTCGTCGGAAGAGCTGATCGCGGATATCGCGGTTTGTCGCTCTACGAGCGCGGTCCGCTTACAAAGGGAGCTGCGTGGGGATCTCGACAATATCGTCATGATGGCGCTGCGCAAGAATCCCGCCCGGCGGTACGGTTCCGCGGAACAGCTCGCCAACGATCTCGAGCGGCATCTTCAGGGCATGCCCGTGATGGCCACGTCGGATACGTGGACGTACCGGGCAGGCAAATTCATCCGGCGGCATGCGTTGCCGGTCATCGGCGTGACCGCAGCAGTCGCGATGCTCGCTGCGTTTGCGACGATCACATTCATCCAATCCCAGCGGATCGCGCTCGAGCGGGACGTCGCGAGAACCGAGCGAGCACGCGCCGAGCAGGTCTCGTCTTTCCTCGTCGAACTGTTCGAGCTGTCCGACCCTTCCCGAAGCCGCGGCACTCAGGTCACAGCGCGCGAGCTGCTCGACATCGGCGCGCGCCGCGTGAACGTCGGCCTTGCGAATCAACCCGAAACACGAGCGATGCTGCTCGAGACGATCGGACGCGTCTACAAGAGCCTCGGACTCTACGCCGATTCCACTGCGCTGCTCGAAAGCGCGCTCGAGGTCCGCAAGAAAGTGTATGGACCGAAGCACCTCGAGGTCGCCTCAGCCATGGTCGCGCTCGGAGATGCACTGCTCGAAGACGGCAGGCACGAGGAAGCACAGCGATTGCTCGATGACGGCTTGTCGATGCAGCGCGAGCTCGTGGGCGAGAACGCGATCGAAACCGCACCCACGTTGCTCAGCAAAGCCAGGCTGGCACAGCGGCGCGGACAATTGGACGATGCGGAGAAGCTCTACCTCGAAAGCCTCGATATCTATCGCGCACACGGACAAGAACACACTTCGCCCGCAGCATCGGTCTTGAGCGAGATGGCGAACTTGCATTCGTACCGCGGCGAATTCGCGGAAGCGGGGCGCCTCTACCGCATGGCGCTCGACATCGATCGCGACGCGCTCGGTCGCGACCATCCGCACGTCGCGATGCATCTACACAATCTCGCCGTGATGATGCACCTGCAAGGCAAGCTCGCGCAGGCGGAGCCGCTCTATACGGAATCGATCGAGATCTTGCGCCGCACGCTCGGCGAAACGCATCCCGAAACGCTCGATGCGCTCAGCAACTTCGGACGCTTCTTGCATCGAAAAGGCGATCTGGCGCGTGCCGAGACGGTGCTCTCGGGCGCGCTGCGCGCGAATCGCGCGGCGCGCGGCGACAGCCATGCATTCGTCGGTCATGACCTCGTCAGCCTCGCGCTCGTGCGCATCGACCAGAAAAAATACGACGACGCCGAGCACGACTTGCGGGCCGCGCTCGACATCTACCGCCGCGCGCTTCCCGCAGAGCATCCGTACGTCGCTTCGGCGCTTGCGGGCATCGGGCGGATACAGCTCGAGCGAGGCGACGTTCGCGAGGCAGAGCAAACGCTGCGGCAGGCGGTCGAGATGGGTCGCAAGTTCCTGCCGTCGGACAGCGCGCAGATCGCGGTCGCCGCAAGCTCGCTCGGCCGAGCGCTCCTCGCGATGGGTCGCACGGAGGAAGCGTCTCCTCTCCTTCGCGACAACTTACCGATTCTCGAGCGCTCTCAAGGCGCGGACGCCGCCGTCACCCAGCGCACGAAAATGGCGATCAAACAGCTCGATCGTCGAGCAAGCGCGACCCATTGACGCAGAAAAAGACGAGGGAGAAATACCCTATCTCTTCTTCGCCGCGCCGCCGCGAGCAGAATCTCTTGCTCAGGTTTTGCGATACGCAAGCAATACGCCCGCCTGCAATCGATATGAATTTCGCGCGGCGACGCGGCGGCGCGGCGAAGAGCACAGAATAAGAGACGCCGTGCTCCCTCTGGCCGTCAACCGTCAACCCTTCTGACTCATCCTCCCAAGAACATCTTGTACGCGGGATTGTCCGTCTCTTCCGCGTAGACGTACTTGAGCTCGCGCACGTGCAGATCGAAATCGACGCTGTCCTGCC
>JBDZVE010000052.1:8152-22757 GCA_040255535.1 Lysobacterales bacterium
GCGTAGACGTACTTGAGCTCGCGCACGTGCAGATCGAAATCGACGCTGTCCTGCCGCGGGATTTGAATGCCCGCGAGCACGCGGCCGTAGTCCGAGCCGTGATTGCGATAGTGAAAGAGCGTGATGTTCCACTGCGTGCCGATCGCGTGCAGGAACTTGAGCAGCGCGCCGGGCCGCTCCGGAAACTCGAAGCGAAACAGACGCTCGTTCTCCAATCCTTGCGAACGCCCGCCGACCATGTAGCGCACGTGCAGCTTCGCCATTTCGTTGTCGCTCATGTCGACCACGGGATAGCCCGCCTCTTTCAGCGTCGCCAAGATTGCTTCTTTTTCATTCCTGCCGTCTGACAGCGCGAGCCCGACGAAGAGCTGCGCGGCCGACGCGTTGTTGTAGCGATAGTTGAACTCGGTGACACCGCGTCGACCGAGCACCTCGCAGAAGCGCAGAAAGCTGCCCTTCTGCTCGGGGATCTCGACAGCGATGAGCGCTTCGCGCTGACCGCCGATATCTGACCGCTCGGCAATGTGGCGCAAGCGATCGAAGTTCACGTTCGCGCCGCAATTCACCGAGATGAAGGTTTTCCCCCGGCACTGCTCGCGCGCGACATAGCGCTTGATGCCTGCGACGGCCAATGCCCCTGCGGGCTCGACCATGGTGCGATTGTCTTCGAAGATGTCCTGAACCGCGGCGCAGATTTCGTCCGTGCTGACCGTGATCACCTCATCGACGACCTCGCGCGCGAGCCGGAAGGTTTCCTCGCCGACCCTGCGCACCGCGACGCCGTCGGCGAAGATGCCGACGCGATCGAGCGTTACGCGCGCGCCCTCTTGAAGCGAACGGTACATTGCATCGGCATCGTCCGGCTCGACGCCGATGATCCGGATCTTCGGGAAGAGATATTTCACGTACGCACCGATGCCGGCGATCAGCCCTCCGCCGCCCACGGCGATGAAGATTGCGTCGATCTCATCGCCCGAGCGCTGACGCAGGATCTCCATTCCGATCGTGCCCTGTCCGGCGATGACGTCCGGATCGTCGAACGGGTGGATGAAGGTGAGCTGGCGATCTCGAGCGAGCGCGAGCGCGTGGTCATAGGCATGATCGTAGTCATCGCCATAGAGCACGGCTTCCCCGCCGAGATCGATGACGGACTGCACCTTGATTTGAGGCGTCGTCTGCGGCATCACGATCGTCGCCGGAATGCCTCGATGTCTCGCAGCGAGCGCGACGCCCTGCGCATGATTGCCGGCCGACGCACAAATCACGCCGCGCCGCGCTGCCGTCTCGGACAAGTGCGCGATCTTGTTATAGGCGCCGCGGAGCTTGAATGAGAACACCGGCTGCAAGTCCTCTCGCTTGAACAAGACTTGATTGCCGATGCGCCGGCTGAGGCGCGGAGCCTGTTCGAGAGGCGACTCGATCGCGACGTCGTAGACGCGCGCCTTCAGGATGCGTTCGAGATAGTCGTGGGGCATCGATGCGAGGTTTGGCTGTATTGACGGTCGACGGTTCACAGTCCGGCGATCGACAGCAGCCAGGATCCTTTCCGCCTGCCGACTATCGACCGCCAACCGTCAACCTACCGACATTACGGTAGCAGGAAACGGGCCTTAAGGTCTGCCGATTGTATGTGGCACCTGCAATAATGCCGCGCCAATGACTGACGAGAATGCGATCGCCTCCATGATCTTTCCTTTGACTCGCCGCGAGCTCTTGACTGCGGCCGCCGCGGCCGCATCCATCGGCGCCACCGGTGCGGCCTTTGCCCAGAACGGCACGATTCCATCCTCCTCGCGCGAGCTGTGGCAGTGGGTGAAGACTCAGCCAGTGCTCGATCCGCAGCTCGCGTATCTCGATGTGGCGAGCGTGGGACCCACGCTGCGTGCGGCCATGGCAACCGAATACCGCACGCGCGATGCGCAAAGCTTCGGACTCGCGGCGACGAGCACCCCCTCCTACTGGTCGACGGAGACGACGAAGCTCGCGACGCGATTCGCCGCTTTCTTGGGGTGCGATGCGGACGAAATCTGCTTTACGCGCGGCGCCGGCGAAGCGCTCAGCTTCGTCGCGGGCGGTCTCGACCTGAACGCGGGCGATGAGGTGCTCACGACCTCGCGCGAGCATCCGGCCGCGCTCGCGCCGTGGCTCGTCCTCGCTCGACGGCGCGGCATCGTCGTCAAACAGATCGACCTGCCGGCACCGCTCAGCGGCCCCGAGCAGGTGCTCGGCCTCTTCGCGGGGGCGACGACCGAACGCACGAAAGTGTTCGCGTTCCCGCACGTTCAGTACGCCGACGGGGCGCTGCTGCCGGTCGCGGACCTCTGTCAATTCGCTCGCCAGCGGAACATCGCGACGGTCGTGGACGGCGCTCAAGCCGTCGGCATGCTCGACTTTCAATTGCGCGACTTCGACTGTGACTACTATGCGGGCTGCTTTCATAAATGGCTCGGCGGGCCCCACGGAACAGGCTTCTTATATGTACGCCGGGCAATGCTGGATCGGTTGTGGCCGATGGAGCCGCGCGGCTTGGACGCCTCTCCGCCGATTTTCGTGCCAACGCAATCCGCCGGACATGAAGACGCGCCCGCCGCGATTCACAAGCTGGGCAACGTGGTCCCGAAGCTGTGGGCGGCGTTGCGCGGCGCGGAATCGGCGCTCGAGTTCCAACAACAGGTCGGGCGCAGCAAGATCGAAGCGCGTATCCGCGAGCTCGCGATCTACGCGCGCTTGCGGCTGCAGCAGCTGGACATCGAGATCCTCACGCCCGCGCGACCCGGGCTATGGGCGGGGATTCTCACGCTGCGCTCGCCAAAGCATTCGGGCAGCATGCTCGCGACCGCGCTCGCGCGCGGGCATCGCGTATACGCCCGCAGCCTCGAATGGCCGGGATCGGAGCAAGGCGCGCTGCGCGCGTCCTTCCACATCTTCAACACGCACGATGAGATCGAAAAGCTGCTGCAAGGTCTCGACCGTGCATTGAAGCTCTGAGCCTCGGCCGCTTCCATGGAGCTCACGCAACTATTACTCACGGGCTCGCTGACAGGCTTGATCAGCGTGCTCGCGCATTCCGCACTCTGGTCCGCGCTCGCCATGTGGGCGCGCAAGGAGCGGCCGATCGCGCACGCGGAACCGCCGATCTCCGAAGCGCTCCTGCACATGATCGCAGGCATCGCGCTCGCGTTCTTGTTCTGGTTGAGCTGGGGGCTCGCAGCGCTGACCGATGGTCGATGGTGGGTACGAGGAATCGTCTTCGGCGGACTTTGCTGGCTCGCGCTCGCCCTACCGGCGATCGGAAGCCTCGTTCTCGCTCGGGCGATCGAGTCGCGCGCCGGAGCATTGATTGCTTCGAGATGGGCAACGACCGCGCTCGGCGTCGGGCTCGCATGCGCGTGGAGCTGGCATCGAGCGGCATGAGGAAGGGACTAGCGGTTAGGGGATAGGGGATAGTCAGAAGCGCGCTAACGCGCGCTCATCCCTTCGCGCGATAGCGCGGCGCGGCAGCGCCTCTGACTATCCCCTACCCCCTATTCCCTATTCCCTATCCACTTGACCGCTTAGCGGTCGAAAAACTCCCGCGCAATCGATGCGAAGCGACTCGGTGCGGCGCTCAGGAAGCCGTAGCCGTAGTCGGACAGGTCGAGCAACGAGCCATTCGTGAGCGCGCCGCGCACACGGGGTGCTTGCTCCCAGAACTCGTCCTTCAATCTCAGCACGAGCGTCGGCTGCTTCACGAGCGGCAGCCGCTCGCTCGGCGAGTAATCCAACGCGGCTGCGAGCGCTTTCACGCCGTTCAGTCCGGCGCGTAGACGGTCGCCAAAGTCTTCGGCAAGCGCAGTCGTCGGCACACCGGGGCCGCGGCGTTCCAGCGTGCGGCGCCACTCATCGACGACATCGCTGCCGTCTTCGCGCGCGCCGAGCGCAGTTGGATTCTGCAAGAGCGTGACTCGATCTTGCGCGGAGTACGACGGGACGCCCCACAGCATCACGCGACGGATCTGCTGCGGTCGCGCGATCGCAAGCTCGGCGGCAAGCGCCGCGCCGAGTTGATAGCCGAAGACATCGACTTGGCGCAGTCTGAGACTGTCCAGAAAATCGCCGACGGCGCCGGCAAGGTCGGCAACTGCTGCCTTGCCGCTCGGCGCATCCGAGCTGCCATGACCCGGAAGGTCCGGTGCATAGATGCTGCGATCGTTGCCGAGCTCCTTCAGCATCGGCGCGAACAATCGACCGGAGCCGCCGCTGTGGTGCAGGCAAACGAGCGGGATTCGCTCATCGAAACCGCCGCCCGACGGATAAGCCGTCCAAAGATGGATCTGTCCGAAGCGCGACTCTGCATAGGAGCGACGCACGTGGATGACGGCCGGTTGCGGAAGCGGCAGACGACTGCGGTGTTTGGCGTGAATCACTGAATACCTCTTGGCGGAGTGCTCGCTCAGGTCTGGATCGAGTTGGCGTCGCTCGCCTGCGATGCTGAGCTGACATATCCTGAACGCGCAGGTTCGACCTGGGACGCAATTTTACGTGCCGTTCGCCTTCCAGAAATGGACCCACTTCTCAGCTTCCACAGTGCAGGGCAACCGTGCGCACTGAATTCGAGGACAGTTTTCGAGGACCACGCATGAGCTCAACGATGAGAGCACGGCTTTGCGCACGCGCGCTCGCGGCACTGCTGCTGCTCGCGAGCGCGAGCATCGCCGCACAAACCCAATCCTTTACCGCAGAGGCAATGTGGCGACTGAAGCGCTTGGCGGATCCAGCGATCTCGCCCGATGGACGCATCGCCGTCGTGCCGGTCACGAGCTACGACATCGCCGAGAACACTGCGAATACCGATCTTTGGCTCGTGCCTACGAAGCCCGGTCGTGCGCGCCAACTCACGAGCGGCGAGGCGAGCGACACCTCGCCCGCATGGAGCCCCGATGGGCAACTGATCGCGTTCGTGTCGAAGCGCGGCGACGATGAACAGGCGCAGCTTTATGTCATTCCCGTCGACGGCGGCGAGGCGCGCCGCGTCACGAACGTCCCGACAGGCGTCATTGCGCCGAAATGGTTTCCCGATTCCAAGCGCATCGCGTTTCTCTCTCAGGTATGGCCGGATCTCAAGACGTGGGAGGACATGGCGGCGCGGATGAAGGAGCGGGCGGAGTCGAAGATGTCCGCGCACGTTTGGACGAAGCCACGCATCGCACATTGGGATCGGTTCCTCGACGACCGCGAAACGCACGTCTATGCCGTGAGCATCGAGGGCGGCAACCCAACTCCCCTGACGCTCGGCTCGGGGCTTTCCCTCGATGTGGCAGAACCCGATGTCAGTTCCTACGACATCTCGCCGGACGGTACGGAGCTTGCTTTCACCGCGGACATCGACGAGACCGGCATCGATCCGAACTTCGATATCTTCGTCATGCCGATCGATGGCGGTGAGCCGACGAATCTGACGACCGACAATCCCGCCGACGACGTATCGCCCCTTTACAGCCCGGATGGACGACTGCTCGCGTTTCGGCGTCAGCTCATCAAAGGGTTTTACGCGGATCGCGCGCGCCTGATGCTGTTCGATCGGCGCACCCGAAGCACACGCGGACTCACCGACGAGTGGGACCGTTCCGCGGACGGCCTCGTGTGGTCGCCCGACTCGGACGCGCTGTTCGGATCGATCGACGATGCCGGCACGCGGCGCATCTATCGTTTCGACGTGTCCGGCGGCGCACCGCGCGCAATTACGCGCGAACCGAGCTTCAGCTCGCTCGCGGTCGCAGGCAGCGGTCCCGTGATCATCGGCTTGCGGCAAAGCTTCGTCGAGCCGCCCACGCTCGTCAGCATCATTGCTCGCAACGGCTCCGCGACGAAGCTGAGCGACTTCAACGACGCGGCGCTCGCGAACCTGACTCAAGGACGCTACGAGCGCGTCACCTACAAGGGCGCGAACGACGAAGACATTCAAATGTGGATCGTCTACCCGCCGAACTTCACCCCGGAGAAGCGCTGGCCCTTGTATCTCCTGCTGCACGGCGGACCGCACAACGCGATGACCGATGGCTATCAATGGCGCTGGAACGCACAAGTGTTCGCGAATTGGGGTTACGTGACCGCGTGGCACAACTTCCACGGGTCGAGCGGCTTCGGCGAAGCTTGGGCAGACTCGATCACGAAAGAGTGGGGCGAGCTGCCGTATACGGACACGATCAAGGCCGCGGAATGGTTTGCAGCGCAACCCTGGATCGATCCGGAACGGATGGCCGCGGGCGGCGGTAGCTACGGAGGGTATCTCGCGACTTACCTGCTCGGCCGCGAGCATCCGTTCAAGACCTTGATCGCGCACGCCGCCGTTTACGACTTGTATACGCAATACGGGAGCGATTACGGCGCAGAGAAGAAGCGCTACGGCGAGTTCTGGGAGGATTTCGAGCGGCTTGAGCGCAACTCGCCGCACATGGCAGCCGGCAATTTCAACACGCCGACGCTCATCATCCACGGTCAACGAGACCTGCGCGTACCCGTCAATCATGCGATGGAGCTGTTCAACACCCTGCAGGTTCGCGGCGTCCCGAGTGAGTTCGTCTACTTCCCGGACGAGAATCACTGGATATTGAAGCCGCAGAACTCGCTCTTCTGGTACGAGACGAAGCGAAAATGGTTGGAGAAGTACGTGCTGCCGGGTCCGAGCGCGCCGCCCGAGCCGCTCTTGAGCGAGCCCGTTCCTGAAGCCCCCTCCACGGGTGAGTAGGCGCTGCTCCCGCGATATCCGCGACGAAGCAAGACGTGTAGAGTCGAAAGGAGTGACCGCCGGGAGGGAGAGCATGAATCGGCGTGAAGCGATCGGAGCAACGACGGCCGCGGCGCTCGCGATATTCGCGAGCGGTCGCGCGCTCGGAGCGGACAAACCAAAGCGCATTCTCATTCTGGGCGGCACGGGCTTCATCGGCCCGCACATCGTGAACGCGTGCCGCGATCGCGGGCATACCCTCACGCTCTTCAACCGCGGCAAGCGCAATCCGACCCTGTTTGCGGATCTCGAAACGCGGCTCGGCGATCGCAACGGGAAGCTCGAATCATTGCAGGATGGCGAATGGGACGTCGTCATCGACAATTCGGGCTACGTTCCTCGACATGTCGAGCTCTCGGCGACGCTCCTCGAGCCGCGCGTCGGACGATATATATTTGTCTCCAGCATCTCTGCGTACGCAGATCTCAAGACGCCCGGGATCACCGAAGACTACGCGACCGCCAAGCTCGCCGATCCTGGAGTCGAGGAAGTCAACGAAGAAACCTACGGCGGCTTGAAAGCGTTGTGCGAGCAGGCTGTGGAGCAAACCTATGGCAAGCGCGCGACGATCATCCGACCGACCTATATCGTCGGCCCCGGAGATCCGACCGATCGTTTTACATATTGGCCCGTGAGAGTCGCGCGCGGCGGTCCGATGCTCGCACCAGGCAGACCCGCGGATCCGGTTCAATTCATCGACGTGCGCGACTTGGCGGATTTCATGCGACGCTGCGTCGAACAAGACATCAGTGGACGTTTCAATGCGTGCAATCCGCCGCGCTCGGTGTCGATCGGCGCGCTCCTCGACACGGCGAAGAAGGTGTCCGGCTCCGATGCGGAGCTCGTGTGGGCGGACGAGGCTTTTCTCGCCGCGAATGGCGTGCTCGAAACCGGCGAGCTGCCGATCTGGCCGCCGACCGAAGGCGAGTACGCGGGTGCTGCGCTCGTCGAGTGCGCTCGTGCCGTCGCTGCGGGCTTGCGGTTCACGCCGCTCGAGAAGACAGTGGCCGACACGCTCGCGTGGCATCGAACGCGGCCACCGGAGCAGCAACGCACGCTGCGCGCGGGCTTGAGTCCCGAACGCGAAGCGGAGCTGCTGGCGAAACTGAAACTGCAGAGCGAACGCGGAGCTTGAGGCATCGAGAGGAGATTCATAGGAGACGCAAATGAGCCGCCAAATCGAATCGCTTGTGAAGTCTCGACTGCGTAAAACGCTGCTCGCCTCTTGCGTCCTCCTGCTCGCAGCCTGCCAGCGAGAGCAAGCCGCTCCGCCTGCCGCGCAGGATTCCGCGATGGACTGGGCACGTGCCGCACTGGAGCGCAATCCGCAGCTGGAGCTGGTCGCCGTCGATCCCGATGCACAAGTATTCACCGTACGCGATCGACAAACGGGCGATGTGCGCGTCGTGAAGTTGGATGAGCTCGCGGCCGCGCCCGTCGCTCAATTATCGCAGCGGCAAGCAACAGCGCCCGCCCCGGCACCTGCAGCGCGCGAGCCTGCGCAAACGACTGAACCGGAATCGGCTTCCGCAGCGAATCAACAGACTGCACAGACGCCCGCGGCACAGGACGAAGCATCCCCTGCGAACGAAGATCGGCAAGCCGACGCTTCATCCGGTAGCACTGCGAGCTACACGATCGACCGCAGCGACGGTCGAGTGCGCGTCAGCGGACCGGGCGTCAGCATCGTGAGCTCCGGCGGCGAGGGCCAACAACATGAGGGCGTCTCTCGCAGCAATTCCGTGGACCCGATCATCTGCGAAGGCAACCGAATGGTTCATCTCGACGGCCGTCAGATCTTCGTCGACGGCAACGCCATTACCGTGCGCGGCGGCTGCGAGCTCTACATCACGAACAGCCGGATCGTTGCAACCGGAACGGGCGTCGTCGTGCAGGACGGCACCGTGCACGTGTCGAACAGCACGATCGACGGCGAAGACGCCTCGTTCGATGTCGGCGATCAGGCGAAGCTTTTTGCGCGCGCCTCCACGTTTCGAGGCATCCCGCGCCGCTCCGAGAAGGCACTCGTGCAGGATCAGGGCGGCAATCGCTGGCGCTAGCCGAGATTCAATCGCTGTCCGCGAGCGGCCCGAACGCTTGCGCGTCCTTCAGATCGAAAATCTCGACACCCTTCGGGTGTTTGAACATGCGCTTGCCGAAGTCGGGGAAATCCGCAACGTCGATCGCCCGATTTTCCCCGCCCATGAGATAAACGAGCTCCTCATCGAAAGGATTGCTCAAGTGATGCGCGACGCCGGGCGTGGGAAACGCCATGAAATCGCCCGCGCCCACTTCGTAGTCAACGCCGTCGATGCGCGCGATGCCGCGGCCGGACAAGATGTAGATCCACTCTTCTTCGTTCCAATGCGCGTGATACACGAACGATTCCTTGCCGGGCGCCATGCGTGCGAAGCTCACGCCGGTGCGATTGAGTCCGGTCGCTTTGGCGAGCTGATAGCCGGTCAGCTCCGAACGAGGATTCCAAGGATGGGAGAAGGTTTGCGATCGTGCCGCGATCTCCGCAGCTCGCAGCAGATATAAATTGGGTCTATCCGACATGGCATGTCTCCGATGCAGCTCGCAAGAGGAGCCTGCTATCTCTGAAGAATGCCACACCGATGGAAGGTCGCCGATTCGTTTATTGCCCTCATTCGGATCTAGAATGCCGCATGCCGAGCTAGTGGCTCCAATCGGTCTCGATATTCGAAGCAAGTGAACAAACGGCGCCTGATCGGTCTTATCGTGCTTGCGGTATTCGCGACCTGGATCGGTTTGCGGGGCTGCACGTCCGAACCTCCACCTCCAGCCGAGACGCCGCAACCGGTACGCGAGGCGTTTCACGCCGCCAAGCCGCTGCGCACGACGATCGAGCGAGCCGGGGAAGATGAAGGAAGCGACGCGAATTGGCTCGAGCGCGAGCTTCGTTACCTGCTCCTGCGCGGACAGATGCACCTTGCGTCGAAGGAGACGAGCGCGCCGGCGTTCGAGCTGCGGATCGCGATCGGCGCCGATCGAGAACGTGCGACGCTTCGGCTGGTCGCGCCCGATGGCGTCATCGAACGTGAGCGCTCGATCGCGATCGGCGCTCGTTCGCTCGAGAAGATGCACGCGCTCGCGAGCGCGCTCCCGTCGTTTCTCGATGCTTCGCACGTATCGCGCGATTGGGCCACGTTCTTGGGCACGAGCGACCCCCGCGCGTACGACATCTATTTGAGAAGCGCAACGGAGTTATTCGGACCGAGCTCGCAAGGCGTGACGCGGCCGGTTGCATCGCGAGCGAGAACGCGGACGATCGAACGATTGGAAGCGCTCACTCGAGCACAGCCGAAATTCGCCCGAGCGTGGGCGGCGCTTGCCATCGCGTACCTCAGCATGGGAGGCGATGACGTCGCGTCGCTCGGCGAGCTTGCGGAATCGGCAGCCGAGCACGCGCTGCTGCTGGATGAGAACTTGCCCGAAGCGCACGCTGCGCTCGGCATCGTCGATCTTCGCCAAAACGAATGGATCGCCGCACAGGAACGATTTCTCCGCGCGCTGTCGCTCGATTCGAACCTCGCGAGCGCGGCCGAGGGACTTGCCTGCCTATACGCCGACTCGGGACATTTGAAGGAGAGCCTTCCGCACGCGCAGCTCGCCGTGTCGCTGCAGCCCCGCAATGCAGGCGCGAATGAATGCCTCACCTACGCATTGATCGGCACGGCGCCTGAAGAGTCCAGCGAGGATTTCGTCCCGATCGCCTCCGTCGCACGCGTGCGAGCGCTCGGTGCTTTTCTGCAAGGCGACACGCGTGCGGCCGAGCGCCTGCTGCGCCGAACGATGCCGCGAGCCGAATTCGAGATCTGGGCGGGACCGACGCTGCAAGCGGCGTCGCATCGACGCTTGATTCCCGAAGCGCTCAAAGCGATCACGCGCGCTGCGAACGACGGCTACATCGATGCCGCGACCGAGATTCTCTGCGGCGCGGCATTGAAGCAGCCCGAGTTCGTATTCAATCGTCTCGCACGTCTCGCGCGCGAGGAAACGCATACGCCGCTGCGCGTGTTGTGGCTGCCGAACGCGGCATTCCTGCGCAATCATCCGCGCTTCGAAGAGACGATCAGCGCCGCGGGCCTGAGCTCGTTCTGGCACGGTAGCGGACCACCGGATATTTGTGCGAGCGAGCCGAATGTATACGGCTGCAACCTGAAGGGTGAACGGCTCGATACGCGCGAGTGAGCGTTCGAGCGACGAATGCCTTGCACGGCATGAACGCTCCGTCACGGCTTGGGCAGGCCGCTTGCGCCTTCACCTCATCCACTCGGGCGCATTTTCGCCTCTATAATCCAGGATGCACGCTGCGTGCGAGCCTGCACTGCAGTCGAACTTCCTTCATCGGGGCTCGTTATAGAGCTTCACGCGCGGGAGATACGGATGGGAGCAGTCAACTCGGTCACGAATCTTGACGTCGAAGGCGACGTCGCGATCGTTGCGATCAACTCACCGCCGGTGAACGCGATCTCGCACGCCGTCCGCGAAGGAATCATCGAGGCCGTGCAACGCGCGCTTGCGGATTCGCAAGTGCAGGCGATCGTGCTCATCTGCGAAGGCAAGACTTTCATGGCGGGTGCAGATATCAGCGAGTTCGGTGCGCCGCCGAAGACACCGACGCTCCTCGATGTGGAAACCGTGATCGAGAGTGCCTCCAAACCGGTCGTCGCCGCCATTCACGGTACGGCGTTGGGCGGGGGCTTCGAGGTGGCGCTGTGCTGTCACTATCGCGTCGCGGTGTCCTCGGCAAAATGCGGGCTGCCTGAAGTCCATCTCGGTCTTCTGCCCGGTGCCGGCGGCACCCAGCGCCTGCCGCGCATCGTCGGCGTCGAGCAAGCGGCGGAGATGATCCTTTCCGGCAAGCACGTGTCCGCCGGCACGCTGCAGAGCGCCGGCGCGATCGATAAGATCGTGGCCGAAGGTGAGCTGCGCAGCGGCGCCGTCGAGTTCGCGCGCCACATCGCACGTGAGCGCGCACCGCTCAAGAAGATTCGCGATCGTGAAGACAAGGTCGCATCCGCGCGCGGCAACACCGCGCTCTTCGCCGGACTGCGACAACAGATTCAAAAGAAGGCGCGCGGGTATCGCGCACCCGAGTATGTGATTCGCTGTCTCGAGGCTGCCGTCTCGCTGCCGTTCGATGAAGGCATGAACGTGGAGCGGCAGCTCTTCCAAGAGCTGATGCAAAGTCCCGAGTCGCTCGCCCAACGCTATGTCTTCTTCGCCGAGCGGCAGGTGTGGAAGATTCCCGATGTGCCCGAAAGCACACCGACTCTGCCCGTCGCGAAGGTCGGAATCATCGGGGCCGGAACGATGGGCGGCGGCATCGCGATGAATTTCGCGAACATCGGGCTCCCCGTCACGATCGTCGAAACGAAGCAGGACGCGCTCGAGCGCGGACTCGGCGTGATCCGCAAGAATTACGAGGGTTCCGCGAAGCGCGGGCGCATCGCCCCAACGGATGTCGATAAGCGGATGGGGCTCATCGGCGGCACGCTCGAATACGAGGCGCTCGCCGACTGCGATCTCGTGGTCGAAGCCGTGTTCGAGAACATGGCCGTGAAGAAGGGGGTGTTCCGAAAGCTCGATGCTATCGCCAAGCCGGGTGCGATTCTCGCAACGAACACCTCGGCGCTCGACGTCAACGAGATTGCGGGCGCTACCAAGCGCGCGGAGTCCGTCATCGGGCTGCATTTCTTCTCGCCGGCGAATGTGATGCGCCTGCTCGAGGTCGTGCGCGCCGCCAAGACGTCGAAGCCCGTGATCGCAACTTCGATGCAGCTCGCAAAGCGCATCCGCAAAGTCGCCGTGCTCGTCGGTGTGTGCCCGGGGTTCGTCGGGAACAGAATGCTCTTTGCGCGTCAGGCCCAAGCGAATGCGATGCTGTTGGAGGGCGCACTGCCGTGGGAAGTCGATCAAGTGATCTACGACTTCGGTTTGCCGATGGGGCCGTTCGCAATGGCGGATCTCGCAGGGCTCGACCTCGGCTGGAGTCGCGACACCTCGGCGAGCTCCACGATTCGTGAAGTGCTGTGCGAGATGGATCGGCGCGGCCAGAAGACCAAGGCAGGCTTCTACGATTACGACGAGCAGCGCAAGGCCCACCCTTCGCCCGTGACCGAGAAGGTCATCCGGGAGTTCGTGCAGAAGGCAGGCGGGAGCACGCGTCGCCTCGACGAACAGGAAATTCTCGAGCGCTGCATCTATCCGATGATCAACGAAGGGGCGAAGATTCTCGAGGAGCGCATCGCCATTCGCGCCTCCGATATCGATATCGTCTGGATCAACGGCTATGGCTGGCCCGCGTATCGAGGCGGTCCGATGTACTACGCGGACACGGTCGGCTTGCAGACAATCATCGACAAGCTCGAGCAGCATGCACCGAAGCTCGGTGAGAACTTCCTAGTGTCCCCGCTACTCAGGGAGCTTGCTGCCGAAGGGAAGAAGATCAGCGAATATCGGGTTGGCGGTTGACAGTTGACGGTTGACGGCCAGAGAAGAGGCTGCGCCGCTCGACCGTCAAAACCTCAGCCGCAAACCTTTTGCTCCCGCTGTCAACCGTCAACTGTCAACTGTCAACCAGGTTATTTCCATGCGCGAAGCAGTCATCGTCGCCACGGCACGTACCCCGATCGGGAAAGCATATCGGGGCGCATTCAACAACACGCAGGGTCAGGAGCTCGCGGCACATGCGATCGCGAATGCGATCGAGCGCGCGAAGCTTGCGCCCGCCGAGGTCGAAGATGTGATCATGGGCTGCGCTCTGCAGCAAGGATCGACCGGAGGTAACGTCGCACGACAGGCATTGCTGCGCGCCGGCCTGCCGACGAGCGTGCCCGGGATGACGATCGATCGGCAATGCTCGTCCGGCCTGATGGCGATTGCGACCGCTGCGAAACAAATCATCGAAGACGGAATGCAGATCGCGGTAGCGGGAGGCGTGGAATCCATCTCGCTCGTTCAGAACGACCACATGAACCGCTATCGCGCGGCCGACCCCTATCTCGTCGAGCACCTGCCGCAGATCTATATGACGATGATCGAGACGGCCGAGGTCGTCGCCGAGCGCTACGGCATCAGCCGGGAAGCGCAAGACGAATATGCACTGCAATCCCAGCAGCGAACGGCGATCGCTCAATCCGAGGGTCGCTACGATGCCGAGATTGCGCCGCTCAAATCGATCATGATCGTGACCGACAAAGAAACGGGAGCGACATCGGAGAAGGAGGTCACGCTCAAGCTCGATGAAGGCAATCGACCCAAGACGACGCTCGCGGATCTTCAGAAACTGCAACCCGTCTTCAAGCGCGGCCAGCGCATTCAGGACGGTCGCTTCATCACGGCAGGCAATGCGTCGCAGCTATCCGACGGCGCTGCCGCGCTCGTGCTGATGGAAGCTCGTGAAGCGGAACGCCGCGGCCTCGCGCCGCTCGGCGCCTATAGAGGAATGATGGTCGCCGGTTGCGATCCGGACGAGATGGGCATCGGCCCCGTCTTCGCGGTGCCCAAGCTGCTCGAGAAGCAAGGCAAGCGCATGGACGACATCGGCATTTGGGAGCTGAACGAAGCGTTCGCCTCGCAGGTTCTTTATTGCCGCGACAAGCTCGGCATCCCGAACGAGCTGCTGAACGTATCAGGCGGCGCAATCTCGATCGGACATCCGTACGGCATGTCGGGCGCGCGCATGACGGGCCATATTCTGATCGAGGGCAAACGCCGCGGCGCGAAGTACGGCATCGTCACGATGTGCATCGGCGGCGGCATGGGCGGCGCGGGCCTGTTCGAGATCTTCTGAAGCCGCGCTCACGCGAG
>JBDZVE010000052.1:22857-26962 GCA_040255535.1 Lysobacterales bacterium
GGCGCGGCGGAAGATGAAGAACGGAGCGAAGATAACTCTCGCGAACGGCGTTACGCTCGCTCGCCTCCGCTCCTGGGACGGCTGAATCCTAGTGAACCGCGAGAGTTTCCGATGATCGAGCGCGCTACCACTCGCCGACGTTCGGCATCGACGTCCATGGCTCGGCCGGCGGGAGTGAGCCGCCCTTCTGCAGAAGCTCGATCGAGATATTGTCCGGCGACCTGACGAACGCCATACGCCCGTCGCGCGGCGGGCGATTGATCGTGACGCCGCGCTCCATCAAATGCCGGCACGTTGCGTAGATATCGTCGACCTCATACGCGAGATGACCGAACGCACGACCGATCTTGTACTCCTCGGGATCCCAGTTGTACGTAAGCTCGATCTGCGCCGATTCATCCCCCGGCGCCGCGAGAAACACGAGCGTGAAGCGTCCCTTCTCGTTGTCGATACGTCGCACTTCGCGCAAGCCCAATGCGTCGCAGTAGAACTTGAGCGAAGCGTCCAGATCGGTCACGCGGACCATCGTGTGGAGGTACTTCATAGCGGATTCACTAGGGGATGATGATCAGGGGATAGGGGGCAGTCAGAAAAGGCGTCAGAACCGCTGGCTCTGACTATCCCTATCCCCTGATCATCATCCTCTTCCTGTTCAGAACATCTCCGACTCGTCCGGGCTTCGGATCTCGGTCTTGTGCCGCGAGACGATGAAATCGCCCGTGATCATCTCGTCGTACGCTTGGCCGGGGCCGACCATCGGATAGACGCCTGCGTCCGGGTCGATCACGACCTCGAGGAAGGCGGGACCTTTGAACTCGATGAACTGCTTGATGACTCGCGGCACGTCTTCTTTCCGATCGAGACGCATGGCGAACTGGAAGCCGTCGGCTTGCGCAGCCTTGACGAAGTCCTTCTTGTGCAGCGACTTGTCGCTCGCAGACAGGCGGCCCTTGAAGAACAGCTTCTGCCACTGCTTCACCATGCCGTCGCCGCAGTTGTTCAACACGACGATCTTCACGGGCAAATCGTAAGTCGTCACCGTCTCGAGCTCGCCCCAGTTCATGCGAATGCTCGCATCGCCGTCGACATCGATCACGAGCTTGTTCGGGTTCGCGACCTGCGCGCCGATCGCGGCCGGAAGACCGAATCCCATCGTGCCCATGCTGCCGGAGGTCAGCCACAGGCGCGGCTCCTTGAAGTCGAAGTACTGGGCGCTCCACATCTGATGCTGGCCGACGCCGGTCGTGATGATGGCCCCGCCGCCCGTAAGCTTGTTGATTTCCTCGATCACGTAGTACGGCTGAATGAGCTCGCTCTCGCGGTCATAGTTCATCGCATGCTTGACCTTGAGCTCCGCGCAATGCGCGAGCCAGTCCTGCCAACCGCCTTTGAAGCTGATGCGGCGGCCGTACGCCTTGAGCTCACGTAATGCGTCCGGCAGCAGGCCGGCGTGGTGCCAGCTCACCGCCTTCACCTTGTTGATCTCCGAGACGTCGATGTCGATCTGCGCGATGTACTTCGCGTTGGGGGCGAACTTCACGGGATTGCCGGCCACCCGATCGTCGAAGCGAGCGCCGAGGGCAATCAACAGATCGCAATCCTCGACCGCGTAGTTCGCGAACGCAGCGCCATGCATGCCGAGCATCCGCATCGACTGCGCGTGAGTCGTATCGAACGCGCCGACCCCCATGAGAGTCGTGACGACCGGAATCCCGTACTCGAGCGCGAACTCGCGCATCGCCTGCGAGCCGCCCGATTGGACGACCCCGCCGCCGGCGTAGATGAGCGGCCGCTTCGCCTCGGAAAGCATGCGGAAGAACTCGGCGCTCTGTTCCTCCGTGATCACGTTGCGCGCGAGGCGGTTCATGCGATGGCGATAACCGGCGATCGGCAACGCGCCGCTGCCTTGAAACGGGCCGCGCCAGTTCTGCACATCCTTCGGCACATCGACGATGACTGGACCGGGCCGGCCCGTCCGAGCGATCTCGAACGCAGTGCGCATGGTCGCCTCGAGCTTCGTCGGATCGGTCACGAGGAACACGTGCTTCGCGACCGAGCCCATGATGCTCGCGACTGGCGCTTCTTGAAACGCGTCGCTGCCGATCGCGGCAGTCGGCACTTGACCGCATACGACGACGATCGGGACCGAATCGGCCATGCAATCGCGTACGGGCGTGACGGTGTTCGTCGCTCCAGGCCCGGAAGTCACGACGCAAACGCCGACCTTTCCGGTGGAGCGAGCGTAGCCTGCGGCCATGAACCCCGCGCCCTGCTCGTTCGCCGGCACGATGAGCGGTATCTGCTTACGTTTGGCGCGAACCGCCTCCTGGTTGTAGACGAAGATCGCGTCGTAAGTCGGCAGAATGGCGCCACCGCTATAGCCGAAAATGGTATCGACACCCTCGTCGGCGATGACTTGAACGATGATCTCGGCGCCCGTCATTGCCTTTCCCGCGAGGGGATGCGCAGGCGAGCTGAAAGCGGCGTAACTGTGTTTCACGGCGGTGGTCCGAACGAGGCAACCGGCGGGTGCCCCAGATAAGCGTAATGCGGTGCAAAGAGACTAGCAGTACGCTTCCTCAACGTCTATTTCGCGCGGGTGCACGCTCGGCAGGTCCTCTGACGGTCGGCCAGAGGCGCCGATGCGAGCGGGCGGCGCCAGGCGTCTACAGCCAGTTGCCCACAGCCGGATGCCCCGCCTGCAGCCGACGTACGCCGCGGACATCGTCAATCACTATGCGAGCGGCGCTTCGTTCCGTATCCTGTAACGAAAATACGCCAAATGGCGTGCAACCTAGCATGACAACGACGAGCCACTTTCCGAGCCGCACCTGGGCGCGCCGGAAGACGACGAGAGGACATTCCGGGATGACTCCGCGCAAGCGCCACATCATTTCCCTCCTATTGCAGAACGAGGTGGGCGCCTTGACGCGTGTAACGAGCCTGTTCTCCACCCGCGGCTACAACATCGAGTCGCTCAACGTCGCACCGACGGATGACGCGACAGTGTCACGGGTGACGCTCGTCACGACGGGAACGGATGCAGTGATTCAGCAGATCGTCAACCAATCGCTCAAGCTGATCGACGTCGTGAATGTCGACGACATGACTCGCAACCAGCACGTGGAGCGTGAGCTCCTGCTTCTCAAGTTGAAGACGCCGCCGAGTCTCATCCTCACTTTGCGGGCGAGCGTGGAGCGCGCCGGCGGAAAGATCTTGTCGGATGATCCGGAAAGCTTTACCGTCGAGTTGACCGACAGCGAATCGCAGATCAATAGGTTCATCGCCGAAGCGGGGAATTTCGGCGAAGTGCTAGAAGTGGTAAGAAGCGGAACGCTGGCGATATTGCGCGGAGCGACGACTCTGCGCGCGTGAGCACGTCATGGTGCGTGAAGCACAACCGTCTTTCGTCTTCGAACATCGGGCAGGTGTATCGAAGCGCGCGCTCGAGCGATCGAGCGCGCGCTGCGGTTGTGCGCGAGAACGCCGGGACATACGAGTCCCCGGCCTGCGCGAGTTCATTGGAGCGTTGAATGTATCGCCTTTACGACTACCTGCCCTCCGGCAACGGATACAAGTGCCGGCTCGTTCTCAAGCAGCTCGAGATCCCATACGAGCACGTCGAAATCGATATCATGAACGGCGGTTCGCGGACGCCGGAATTTCTCGCGATGAACCCGAACGGCCGCATTCCCGTACTGGAAGTTCCCGAGCAGGGCTTCTTGCCTGAAAGCCACGCGATCATCGCGTTCCTGGCAGAGGGCTCCGAGCTCATTCCGAGCAGCGCCTTCGACCGCGGACGCATGTGGCACTGGATGTGCTTCGAGCAGTACTACCTGGAGCCTAGCGTCGGCACGGTCCGATTTTGGATCAGCATGCTCGGCAAGACGCGCGCGGAGCTCGGCGAGAAACTGATCGAAAAGAAAAAGGCGGGCTACGCCGCGCTCGATGTCTTGGAAGAAGGCTTGCGCGGCCGCAAATATCTCGTCGCCGATCGCTACTCGCTCGCCGACGTCGCGCTCTTCGCCTATACGCACGTCGCGCACGAGGGCGGCTTCGATCTCGCCCCGTACCCGAACATCCGCGGATGGTGCGATCGGGTTGC
>JBDZVE010000181.1:0-4921 GCA_040255535.1 Lysobacterales bacterium
CGCCTGTCGCCTGTCGCCTGTCGCCTGTCGCCTGTCGCCTGTCGCCTGTCGCCTGCTCTATCAAAGGTGCGACAATACGCACCACCGTATGCCTACTTCCTCCCGACGCGCCGCGCTGCGCGTGCTCGCACATCTCGATTTTCGCCGCTACTTGATCGCTCGCTTGCTCGCGACGCTGGCTGCGCAGATGCAGACCGTCGCGGTCGGCTGGCAAATCTATGCGATCACGCGCGATCCGCTCGACCTCGGCCTCATCGGGTTGTCGCAGTTCCTGCCGTTCGTCGTGCTCATCCTTCCAGCGGGGCAATCGGCGGACCATTTCGACCGTCGACGCATCCTCATGCTTTGTTATGTGGTGGAAGCGATCTGCGCGGCCTTGTTGCTCGCCTTCACGATCGCGGCCGTGCGGGTCGCGTGGCCCGTGTTCGCGGCGATGACGCTGCTCGGCTGTGCCCGTGCCTTTTCGATGCCGAGCGGCCAGGCGCTGCTGCCGAACCTCGTACCGCACGATGACTTCACGCGAGCCGTCGCGCTCAACTCTTCTGTCTTTCAAATCGCGACCGTCGTCGGGCCCGCCTTAGGAGGGCTCCTTTATCTCGCGGGGCCGCGCATCGTCTACTCCAGTGTGCTTGCGCTCGCGGTCATTGCGGCACTGCTCATGCTCGGCGTTCGCAAGGGCGCGCGAGAAGTGCAGACCGAGCGCGAGCCGCCGAGCTTGCAGACACTCCTCTCGGGTCTCAAGTTCGTGCGCTCGAAACCCGTCGTGCTCGGTGCGATCTCGCTCGACCTTTTCGCTGTGCTGTTCGGCGGCGCGACCGCATTGCTGCCCATCTACGCGAGCGACATTTTGCACGTCGGACCGAGCGGACTCGGACTGCTTCGCACTGCGCCCGGCATGGGCGCGAGTCTCTGTGCATTCGCGCTTGCGATGCGCCCGATTACGCGGCATGTGGGGCGCTGGATGTTCGGTGGTGTTGCGATGTTCGGAATCGCAACCGTCACCTTCGGCTCGAGCACGAGCTTTATCCTGTCGCTCATTGCGCTTGTCGTGCTCGGCGCTGCAGACATGGTGAGCGTTTACATTAGACATCTGCTCGTGCAGCTCGAAACGCCGGATCGCATTCGCGGCCGTGTGAGCGCGGTAAGCGCAGTGTTCATCGGCGCCTCGAACGAGCTCGGCGAGTTCGAATCCGGGCTGACCGCGAACTGGTGGGGCACGGTCCGCGCCGTGCTCGTCGGCGGCCTCGCAACGCTCGCCGTCACCGGTTTGTGGGCGAAATGGTTCCCTGTCCTGTGGAAGATGAAAGAGTTGCCGAAACCCGTTCGGGAAAGCGCGGAAGCGGAGAGTTGACGGCGCACCGCGCTTTACGGCCGCTTCCTATGGCGCCCTGTGTATTCATCCAGTACGATCGCGGCATGACAGCGCCCACTCGACCGGAAGTGCGCACGGGACGCGGTGCAATTTCGAATCCCGAGGGGCGATTCGAAAGCACTCGCGCGCAAGTCGTGGACGACGGGTGGGGCACGATCGACGAGCCGCTGCCGCCGCTCGAGACGACCGTGCAGCCCGAGCCCGCGCGCTCGATCATTGCGCGTAATCGCTCGCCCGACATTCCGTTCGATCAATCGATCAATCCTTATCGCGGCTGCGAGCACGGCTGTATCTACTGCTATGCACGTCCTTCGCACGCTTATGTAAATCTTTCTCCGGGCCTCGATTTCGAAACGCGCTTGTTCTACAAGCAGGATGCGGCCGCGCTGCTCGAGCGCGAGCTCGCAACGCCGAGCTACAAATGCTCGCCGATCACGATCGGCGCAAACACGGATCCGTACCAGCCGATCGAGCGCGAGTACCGGGTTACGCGCGCAGTTCTCGAAGTGCTCGCGCGCCATCGCCACCCGTGCTCGATCATCACGAAGAGCGCAATGGTCGAACGCGACCTCGACCTGCTCGCGCCGATGGCGAAGGACGGTCTCGTGCAAGTGTTCGTCAGCGTCACGACGTTGTCGAACGAGCTCAAGCGAACGCTCGAGCCTCGTACCGCTTCCCCGGCCGCTCGCCTGCGTGCGATCCGCAAGTTGAGCGAAGCCGACGTGCCCGTGGGCGTGATGGTCGCGCCCGTGATCCCGGTGCTGACGGATTTCGAGCTCGAGCGCATCTTGGAAGCTTGCGCCGAGGCCGGAGCCCGAGCGGCGGGCTACGTGCTGCTGCGCTTGCCGCACGAAGTGAAAGATCTCTTTCGAGAATGGCTCGAGACCAACGAGCCGCTGAGAGCGAAGCACGTCATGTCGAGGCTGCACGCGATGCGTGACGGGCGCGACTACGATTCGCGCTGGCGCATCCGTCAGCGCGGCCAGGGCGAGTACGCGGAGTTGTTGCGCAAACGTTTCGAGCTCGCGTGCGTACGCTTTGGTCTGAATCGAGGACCTCGATTCACTCACAACCGGAGCCTCTTCACCCCGCCTGCGAGCGGCCCGAAACAGTTCTCGTTGCTTTGATTCGAGCGCGCGCCCGCGCGCATCGATCTCGTTGAACCTTCGTTTGGGCGAGTTGCACTCACTCCTCGCAATGTCGATTCAGGCGTTTCCCTCAAGCGGCGTTGCGGGCTGTGGCAGCGTTTCGAGCAGTGCAGCGAGATCGAAATAGCACCGATGCGAACGTTCGAACCGACGACATTCTGTGAAATGAACTTGTCAACGGGCCGTGGCCGCTCGCCTCGACCTTCTTGGCGCGCCATTAGATACATTTGTAACCAATCGGCAATTCGCGAGCGCTCGGCGCGTGCGTGACCTCTGAAACATGCGGCCGAGTTGCGCGTTTACCGACATTGACTTAGATGCTCATGGCGTATACTCGGTCGGAAACGATTTTCGGATCGCCGCATTTTGGCGAGGAACTTCAGGACGGATCCGCTCTCGTAACGCATTCCTGGAGACGTTCATGGTTCAAGCGTCCTCAAGCGCCAGCTTCGTCACTCGACGAGGCGCGGCTTCGTGCTTGCGTCCAATCGTTCCGCTTGCGCTCGGCGTGCTGCTGAGCGGATGCATGACGGCGCGGATCGAGGAGCTGCGTGAGGCGCCGACGCAAATCTCATCGAACGAGGCGATCGTGCTGCTCGCGAAGCCGCACTTGGAAGGTACGGGTACGGAAGAGAAATTTCTCAACTGCCTCGAGCGCGAGCTCGTCGGGGAAGAGTACTCGGCGTCCGTAGCGTACAAGCAACGTGAAGGCAAGGCGTTCCAGCCGCGGAGCAATCTCAAGAACCGTCCGTTCCAGATCTACGCCGATCATCACTTCGTCGATGCGCTGTATCCCTGGCTCGAGCCGAGCACGGCGCCCGCGAATGCGCAGGGCTTCTCCGCGTTCCTCGCGCGTCCCGGCGTGACGGAGCGCGTGAGCGAAATGGGCGTTCGCTTCATCGTTTGGATCGACGGCATCACGCAGAAAACGGACGGCGGCGGCAGCATCGCCTGCGCCGCGGGACCAGGCGGTGCCGGGTGTCTCGGGCTCGGCTGGTGGGAGAAGAGCTCGGACTACGAAGCGACCGTATGGGACCTGCGGCAGGGCGTTCCGGTCGGCACGCTCTCGACCGACGTGAAGGGAACATCCGTAATGATCGGCGCGATCGCGCCAATTCCGTTGATCGCTCCAGTGCAGAGCACCGCCTGCGATCGGCTTGCGGCTCAGCTCAAATCGTTCTTGATCGGTACACCACCGGAGGAAACGGCCGCGCTATCGCATCCACAGTAGAGGGGTCGTCAATTCTCCTTCTGTCTGTCATTAGATTGAACCTGCGGCGCAATCCACGGATCGAACAGCTGTTTCCCCTCGGTACGCTCAGCGCGCGTTCAGCCGGTGCGTTGCACAGTCGGTCCAGGGACCGCGCTCGACCGAGGCGAGGAATGAAGGAGTGACGATGCAGAATCATCTTCGCAAGCGCCTACTCTCTCTTGGCAGGCTCGTCGCTGTCGGTGCGGCGGCTGTATTCCTCATGGGCGGCTGCCCAGAGCAGCAATCTTCCAGCTCGATGCCCTCAAGCTCGCCGCCCTCCTCGGGCAGCTCGGGCGGTAGCTCAGGCAGCTCGGGCGGGTCATCGGGTCGATCGGGCGGAAGCTCTTCGAGCATGCCTTCTGGCGGGTCGCAAGGCGGATCGCAGGGCGGCTCGTCCATGCCTTCCCCGGGCGGCCAATCCTCCTCTTCATCTTCCGGAAGCATGGGTACGCCATCGGGGATGCCCTCAAGCTCTGGGTCGCGCGGCGGCAGTAACGATCCCAGTGCGAGTCGCGGCAGCTCAGGAGGCTCGCAGGGTGGAGGCTCGCAAGGTGGAGGCTCGCAAGGCGGTGGTATGGACGGCGGCGCCGCGGGCGGTGGTGCACAAGGCGACGGCTCGAGCGGAGGCGATGGTTCCGGTGGCGGAGCACAGGCCGGCGGCGCTCAAGGCGGCGGCGCTTCAGGCGGACAAGGCGGTGCGAATACTTCGGTCGGCATACCCATGCCGGGCGGCGGCATGCCTAGCGTCGGCATTCCCTCGCCGAGCACGGGCGGTGCGAGCGGTGGGGCGGCTGGTGGCGAATCGGGCGGTAGTCCTTCCGATGGCGCGGGCGGCTCAGCCGGCGGCTCCCAGAACGAAAGCATTTTCCGTGGATCCAGCGGCGGCGGCGGTGGCAGCTCAGGCGGCTCTGCTGGCGCGTCTGGCGGCAGTGAAGGCGGCGGCGGTGCAGCCGGTGCGATGGGTGGTGGTCAAGCTGGCGGCGGTGCGGTTGGTGCCATGGGCGGTGGTCAAGCTGGCGGCGGTGCGGCTGGTGCCATGGGCGGTGGTCAGGCTGGTGATGGCGCGGCCGGTGCAATGGGTGGAGGCCAAGCTGGCGGCGGCGCTGCCGGAACGATGACCCAAACCGGAGGTGCGGGCGGCGCTGCCGG
>JBDZVE010000053.1:0-18472 GCA_040255535.1 Lysobacterales bacterium
CGCTTCCGTCGGAACCCCGGCCTCCAGATATCGGATTTTCCCCGGACACTAGTGGACGAAGGTCGGGATCCAGGCAAGAAGGCATTGCGCAAATGCCTCGGCTCCGGCCTCCGCCGGAGCGACGAAAGTAGGTGTCTCACTTCCTCGGACAGCGACGCTTCGTCGAGCGATCTCTTTGTCAGGCATCGGGTGGGCACGCAACTCGACGCGGCAGCGCATCGACTGGATAAATCCTCCTTTGGGCTTTGCGCGCTTGGCGTGCTTTGCGAGAGTTCTTCTTTGCCGGAACCAGTCAAAGGTCACCGCGTTGACGTTGCATCATGCGACTTCACGGCGATCATCATGGCGACGCGCGTCCACACCGGCGATGAGCAGTTCGAGGAGGAACATGGGCGCTATGCCGAGCGTCCGTCCGAGATTCCGAAGCGCGGCTGGCTCGACATCGCGCTGCGCGTGAAGGACGAGGTCAGTAAGGACAACGTATCTCTCATCGCCGCAGGCCTTGCTCTTTACGCACTGCTTGCGATCTTCCCGGCTCTGACCGCGGCCGTATCGATTTACGGACTGTTCGCGTCGCCTCAGCAAATGGCCGACCACATGCAGTCCTTCCAAGGCGTCATGCCCGGACAGGCGGCGCAGATCCTCGAAACACAGATGAAGGCACTGTCGGAGCAGCGGCAGACGTTGAGCTTCGGCCTCGTGTTCGGCGTGCTGCTCGCGCTGTGGAGCGCACGCAAAGGTATGGTCGCGCTGATGGCTGCGACGAACGTGGCATATGACGAGCGCGAAGAGCGCGGCTTCATCAAGCAGATCTTGATCTCGCTCGCGTTTACCCTCGGCGCGGTGCTCAGCTTCATCATCGTCGTGCTGCTCGCCGTCGCGGTCCCGTTCTTGCTCGAGCTCATCCCGCTTGGCCACTTTACGCAAACCGTCCTCATGGTTGCGCGCTGGGCGCTGCTGTGGTTGATCGCGGTCCTCGGCATGGCGATCGTGTATCGGTTCGCTCCGGACCGCCACGAGCCGAAATGGAAATGGCTGAGCTGGGGCTCGACGATTGCCGGCACGTTGTGGCTCATCGGCAGCGTGCTATTCGCAGTCTACGCACGCACCTCCGTCTCATACGGGCAGACCTACGGCGCGCTCGGTGGCGTCATCGTGCTGCTTCTTTGGTTCTATCTGACCGGTTACTCGCTCGTGCTCGGCGCGGAGATCAACTCGGAAATGGAGCGCCAAACGAAAGAAGACACCACGACCGGCCCGCGCGAGCCGATGGGACAGCGCGCTGCCCACGCGGCGGATACGGTCGGCGAGATGCGGCAGGGAAGCCGCTAGGCCTGGCTCTGGCCAAGCGTGCTGCGATCCTGCCGCGCATGCGCTCGCAGAATCATTCTGGCTACAGCCTACAGCCCAAAACCTAGAGCCTAGAGCCTAGAGCCTAGAGCCTAGAGCCTTAAGAACGCGTTGATGAGCGGGTAGTACTCCGGATGCCGTTCGATATCGTTGTGGCCGACGCCCCTCAGGATGTGGAGTTGCCTGGGACCTGCCCAGAGGTCGTGCAGCCGCTGCGCGTGAGCGGGTGGAATGATCGTGTCATCCTCTGCGGCGAGCATGAGCGCCGGAACGGTCGCTCGTCGTGCATATGCCGCTGAATCGAACGGGTGCTTCATGAGCAGGCGCACCGGGAACATCGGATAGTGGTGGGCCGCGACCTCCACGAGGCTGTCATACGGCGTGATCAAGATGGCGCCATGCACTTCGCGCTTCGCGGCGAGCATCGTGGCCAAGCCCGAACCCAGGCTCCGGCCCATGACGACGATGTTTTTCGGATTCGTACCGTCGGCAACGACGTAGTCGTAGATTGCGAGCGCGTCTTCGTAAAGCGCGGTTTGGCTCGGCGTGCCGGGCGTGCCGCCGTACCCGCGGTAGTTCACGACGAGCATGCGCTTGATCGCGAGCTCGAACGCGGTGCTCGCGGTGTACAGCACGTCTTCCGCATTGCCGCCGAAATAGATCACGACGCGAGCGCTCGTGCTCGCGCCGTTCTCGGTCCAAAAGCCCTCGAGCACGTGCTCGCCCGAAGGAATCTCGACACGATACGGCGCCCAGCGCGCCGCCAACGATCGATCGTTGGCCGTCGGATGGAAGAGAACGCGATCCTGCTGAAGATAGAGGGACAGGCAGAGCGCGATATATATCGCGCCGGCGATGCCGACGATGACGAGAAAGGAAGTCAGCAACGCGCGCATCTCGAAGGGGTTTGGGACGGCTGCCCCTCCCTAGCCCTCCCCCGCGAAGCGGGGGGAGGGAAGCTCCTTCTGGCCGTAGCCTGTAGTCTGAAACCTGTAGCCATCGAGCCGCGTCAGCACCGCGGCTCGACCCGCTCACATCGTGCTGAACGTATAGACCGTTTGCGACGTATACGTTTCGCCCGGCTTGAGCGTCGTCGTCGGGAAGGCCGGATGATTCGGCGAGTCGGGGTAGTGCTGCGTTTCCAAGCAGAAGCCGTTCCGCTTGTTGTAGACGTGGCCGTTCTTGCCGGTGATCGAGCCGTCCAAGAAGTTGCCGCTATAGAACTGCAAACCCGGCTCGGTCGTGTGCACTTCCATGACGCGGCCCGTCATCGGCTCCTCGACACGTGCCGCGAGCTGCAGACCCTCGCCGCTTCGGTTCAGCACGTAGTTGTGATCGTAGCCGCCGCCGAGCTTGATCTGCTCGTGATCGGAATTGATGCGCGCGCCGATCGCCGTCTTCGTGCGGAAATCGAGCGGCGTGCCTTCGACGCTCGCGAGCTCGCCGGTCGGAATGAGTCCCTTGTCGACAGGCGTGTAGCGATCCGCATTGATCGTGAGCTCGTGACCGAGCACGTCGCCCGAGCCATCGCCGGCCAGATTGAAATACGTATGCTGCGTAAGATTTACGACGGTCGGCTTGTCGGTCGTCGCGTGATAGTCGAACTTGAGCTCGTTCTGGTCCGTGAGCGTGTAGGTGACGCGTGCCTCGAGCGCGCCCGGAAAGCCCTGATCGCCGTCGGGGCTCGTGTGCGTGAACACGATTCCGCGTTCGCCCGCGCGCTCGAACGGCTCGGCCTGCCACACGACCTTGTCGAATCCTGTCGTGCCTCCGTGCAGTGTGTTCGAACCGTCGTTCGCAGGAAGCTTGTAGGTCTGGCCGTCGAGCTTGAACTGCGCGTTTCCGATGCGGTTGCCGTAGCGTCCGATGATGGCGCCGAAATACGGGCTGCTCTTCAAGTAACCGTCGATCGAGCTGTAGCCGAGCACGACGTCGTCGAGCTTGCCGTCGCGATCCGGTACCTTCAGCTCGGTGATGATGCCGCCATAGTTCGTGACCTTCACTTCCATCCCCGACGGATTTCGGAGCGTGAAAAGCTCGATTGCCGTGCCGTCAGGAAGGGTGCCGAAGGGTTCGCGAGACATGGTGGTATTCGCCTCCGAGGGTGGCGGTGAAGCTTCCGAGAGCGCGGCTTCCTCGTTCGAGGCGGGCTTGCTGCACCCTATGGTTGCAAGACAGAGTAATGCGCTGAATGAAAGTAGGCCCAGGCGGTGCGGTTGCATGTTCTTGAGTCTCTCCGAGGGCAAAAGCGGCGACATGCTACATTAACGCGCTCGATGACCCAACCTTCTTCCGCAATCACGGTTCGTCGACAGCTCGCCCGTTGGTGGGGCTGGCTCGTGCTGAGCACGGTCGTGCTTGCCTGCCTGGTGGCGGTTCGCTATTTCGCAGTCGCAGATCTTGCGTACTCCGCGCCGCTGCTGCTCTTCCGCAGCGCCATGCTGATCTCGCATTTCACGCTGCTGTCGGTTCTGCTTTTGCTGCCGGTCCTGCTGCTGCTCGCCATCCTGGCGAGGCCAAAGATCGTGATCCCGTTCGGGGTGTTCTATGTCGCGTTGATCTTGTGCGTCCTGCTCGTCGATACGCAGGTCTATCACCTCTATCGATTCCACATCAACGCGGGCGTCATGAACCTGCTCTTCGGCGGTGCGGCCGCCGAGACCTTCGTCTTTCCGCCCGATATGTACCTGGAGGCGGGCCTGATTTTCTTGGGCGTGCTAGCCGTGGTCGCCGCGTTCGCGGCCGCGACGTGGCGCTACGTTCGAAGCGGAGCGCCGCGCTTCGCGCTACGGGGCCCCATGATCGCTCTCGTCGCGCTCTGCACGTTCGGCTTTCACGGCCTGCATATCTGGGCCGACGCAATTGCCAAGAAATCGGTCGTCGAGCAGACGGAGATCCTGCCTTTTCGATATGCGGCCACGGCGAAGCGGATGCTCCGGCGCTGGGGCTTCGAGGTCAGAGCGGGCTCGACGATGATCGCCTCCACCGACGATGACGACGGGCTCGCCTATCCGCTCGAGCCGATCGCGTGCGAGCCGAACACGCATCCGCCGAACATCATTTTCATCGTCGTCGATTCATGGCGCTTCGATGCGGTCGGTCCGGACGTCACTCCGAACCTGGATGCATTCTCAAAAAAGACGGTTCGCTTTCAGAACCACTTCAGCGGAGGCAACGCGACCCGCATCGGTGTGTTCTCGCTCTTCTACGGCATCCCCGGGACCTATTGGCATCGCGTGCTCGCCGAACAGCGGCGGCCCGTGTTCATCGAGCAATTGCGCGAACGCGGCTATGAGCTCGCCGTCCTGCGCAGCGCGCCGCTCTACAGCCCGGAGTTCGATCGGACGATCTTCGCGGGCATCCCGGATGTACGCATGCGCTCCAATGGAGCGCGCCCCTGGCAGTGGGATCGCGATCTTACGGATGACTTCAAGACCTTCTTGAACACCCGCAACACGGAGCAACCGTTCTTCGCCTTCCTCTTCTACGATTCGCCGCACAGTTTCGACATGCCGCCGGATTATCCGGTGCCGTTCCGGCCGAACGGAAAGCGCGTCAATTACCTGGACTTGCACGGGCTCAAGGATGCGCGCCCCTTCATCAACCGCTACCGCAACTCCGTGCACTACGTGGACAGCTTGATGGGCGAGGCGCTTCGGACGATCGAGGAGAAGGGTCTGCTCGAGAACTCCATCGTGCTCATCACGGGCGATCACGGCCAGGAGTTCAACGACACGAAACAGGACTACTGGGGTCACGGCAGCAACTTCACGCGCTACCAGACCGGCGTGCCGTTCATGCTGTATGCACCGGAGCTCGAGCCGCGCGTCTACACGCACCGGACGAGCCACTTCGATGTCGTGCCGACGCTACTGCAGTCGTATTTCGGATGTCATTCGCCTGTTCCCAACTACAGCGTCGGCCGCTCCTTGTTCGTCGAAGGCGGGCGCGAAGTGCTCGTGATGAGCGAGTACGCCGATTTCGCGATCGTCCAACCGGAGATCATCGCGGTCGTGCGGGAGTACGGCATGAATGTGATGGATGCCCACAAGCACATCGAGCTCGACAGCACTCATCTGACCCCGAAGGTCATCTCCACCGCGCTCGAGCACAAGCGGAGGTTTTATGGGGAATAAGGCCCGCGGGGCGTGTAAGGTGTGACGTGTATGGTCAGAGTCGGCGCGGCGCTATCTCGACCCTACACTTGACACTTCACACTTTACACCGCGCGAGCGCGCGATTAGCGCGCCGCGCGATATGCCGCGAACTCCTCCTTCGTCAACGTCCCATCCTTGTCCTTGTCCAGGCTCTTGAACGCGACGAACAGCGCATCGTTCTCGCTCGCCTCGTTCAGGCTCACTTTGCCGTCCTTGTCTTTGTCCAAGCTGTCGAACTTGGGCTCGCCTTGTCCTTTGCCGCTCTCGGCGGCGTAGGCGCCGTGAAGGGCGAACATGAACAGCGCGGCGGCGGCGAGACGATAGGCGAAACGGACCATGACTAACCTCCTGGAAGCACAGCTACACCAGAATCATGCACCGAAAGGAAGGTTCCTGGAACTTCTCTGGAACCTGAGTCGTTGCGCTTTCGTCCGGGGCAGTTCGGTCCAAAGATCGAAGAAAGACGACTAGGGCGGTCGCGGGTGCGCCGCCGGGATCTGGGGGTTAAGTGGGCGAAGTTCGGGTAGCTGAGCTGCCGCAGGCCGTGTCGACGGGGGCAGTGGCCGCGTCTTTGTCGCGCGCGGCAGCGGGCGCGGCCATCCTCATCGGAATCGGGGTGTTTTGCGGCTGGGCTTTCGAGATCGGCCCGTTGAAGTCTTGGTTCGTCGGGTTACACCCCACACAGCCGATCAGTGCGCTTCTTCTCGTTCTGTGCGGCGCGAGCCTGCTCGCCATCGCTCAGCGCGGGTCTGCCTGGAGGGTGCTCGGCCAAGTCCTCGCGCTGCTCGCTCTTCTCGGCGCGTGCCAATCGCTGCTCGGGCTCGACTTCGGTATCGAACGCGCCTTGTTTGCCCATGACGTTGCGGGCGACCAGCTCATCACAGAGCGCCGTTCCGGCCGTATGTCCGTGATTTCGGCGGTCTCTTTCATACTTGTTGCGGGCGGGCTCTTGCTTGCGCATGCAAAGGCGCGCAGCTTGCAGACCGCTTTCGTCACGCTTGCGACGATGGCGCTCTTGCTCGTCGCGAGCGCCATGCTGCCGTTCCTGTTCGGCGCCGATGCGCTGCAAGAGGCAGGTCCGTACTCGAAAGTGTCCTTGCCAGCGATCATCGCGCAGGCAGGCCTCACGTTCGGTCTCGTATGCGTGCGGCCCGAGTTGGGCTGGATGCGCCTTTTGTCCGGCGATTCACCGGCTTCGCGCGAGATGCGCTCGCTTGCGATCGGCGTGATCGCGCTGCCGCTCGGTTTGGCGGTGTTGCTCCAGACAGGGCTTCACGCGCGGCTCTATCCTTCGAGCTATCACGTGCCGGTGCTCGTCTTCGGCAGCATCATCGTCGTGTTCGCAGCCTTGTTGATGACGGCGGCGCGGCTGCGCCGCATCGATGATGAGCGACAGCGCTCGACGCAGGCGCGCCAGCGCGCCGAGTCGGAGCTCGGCATCGCGCTCGCCGCGGCGAAGATGGTCGGGTTCCAGCTCGATCTGCGCACGGGGGCGCTGCGCCGCTATGCGAACGCACGCGTCGGCGAGTGCACGACGCACGAGCGGTACCTCGAGACGGTTCACCCGGAAGATCGAGAGCGAGTCGGCAAATACGTGCAGCGACAAAAAGAGGCGCACCGGCGCGAGTACCAGCTGCAGTATCGCGTGCTCGATGCAAAGCAAAGCACTCGTTGGGTGCTCGAGAAAGGGGAGATCCGCTACGACGAGGAGGACGAGGCTCAGGAGATCTCCGGCGTCACGATCGATATCACACAAGACGTGCAGGTCCGTCAGGCGCTCAAGGAGAGTGAGGAGCGGTTCAGGCGCTTGGCCGAGTCCATGCCGCAGATCGTGTTCGTCTCCGATGCACGCGGCGACGTCGTCTACATCAATCAGCGTTGGCGCGAGTACACCGGACTCGCGAGTACGGGCAGGCTCGACTATCAATCTCTCGTGCCCCGAGAAGACTACGAGCGCTTGATACGCGCCTGGAACCATGCGTTCGAGACGAGCGAGCCCTTCGCAGCCGAGTTCAGGCTGCGAGGCGCCGACGGGCTTTATCGATGGTTCCTGACACGTGCAGTCCCGGTGCGCAACTTGGAAGGCGCCGTGGAGCGTTGGTGCGGTACCTCCACGGACATCGATGCACAGAAGCGTGCGCACGAGGAGCTGCGGCTCGTCACCGATCACGCCGACGTGCTGCTCGCTCACTGCGACACGGAGGCACGCTACCTGTTCGTGAACAGGGGATACACGAGACGCTTCAAGCGCAGCCCGCAGGAAGTGGTCGGCAAGACCATCGCCGAAGTGGTCGGCGCGAGCGCATATCGCGTGATCGCGCCGTACGTCGCGCAGGTGCTCAAAGGCGAGCCCGTGACGTTCGAAATCGAAGTTCCGTACCGGGAGCTCGGCAATCGCTACATGCATTGCAGTTATGTGCCGGATAAGGATGCCTCGAGCGGGAAGGTTCGAGGATTCGTGGCGGCGATCACCGACGTGACCGAACGGCGCAAGCTCGAAGAGCAATTGCGCGAGGCCGATCATCGCAAGGATGAGTTTCTCGCGCTGCTGGCGCACGAGCTGCGCAATCCGCTCGCGCCGATTCGCTACGCTACCGGCTTGCTCAAGCCAGGCGTGCCCGACGAGATTTCGGCTGCCGCTCACGACGTGATCGAACGGCAAGTCGCGCACATGGCGCGGCTCGTCGATGATTTGCTCGACGTGAGCCGCATCACGCGCAATACCTTGGAGCTGCGCGTGGAGCGAATCGATCTGCGCGAGATCGTCAGCTCCGCGGTCGACACGGTACGCCCGCTGTTCGAAGCGGTGAACCACAAGCTTCAGGTCAAGCTGCCGGCCGAGCCTGCGCACGTGATGGGCGATTCGACGCGTCTTTTGCAGATTGTCGGTAACCTGTTGAATAACGCCGCCAAGTACACCGAGCCCGGTGGATGCATCGAAGTTCAAGTCCTCCGCGAGGCCGGTGACTTCATCATGCACGTGCGCGACACCGGCATCGGCATCGCGCCCGAGCTGCTTCCGAAACTCTTCGACCTGTTCGTGCAGGGCGACCGCACGCAAACGCGCGCTTCAGGCGGGCTTGGTGTCGGCCTCTCGCTCGCGAAGCGGCTCGTCGAATTGCACGAAGGCTCCATCGAGGCGCACAGCGATGGGCTCGGTGCCGGCAGCGTATTCACCGTGAGATTGCCCTCGGCCGTCGAAGTGATCGCAGGCGAGTCGCGCGCGCTCGCTCAAAACGTGCTGCCGATGTTCCAGCGACGTCACCAACTGCTCATCGTCGACGACAATCTCGATGCGGCGAACAGTCTCGCGATCCTCGCGCAATTCTCGGGCTACGTGACGCACATCGCGAACGACGGGCTAGCCGCGATCGAGATGGCGGAGCTCGTACGTCCGGAAGCGATCATCATGGATCTCGGCATGCCGAGAATGTCCGGGTTCGAGGCCGCCCGCTGGGTGCGGCAGCAACCCTGGGGTAAAGACACCGTGCTCATCGCCGTCACCGGCTGGGGGCAAGAAGAAGATCGCCGCAAATCGCGCGAAGCGGGCTTCGACGTGCATCTCACGAAGCCGGTGGATTCGACGCAACTCTTGAATGAGCTGCAACAGCGAAGAATCGGCGTGGATGCGAGGGAGGAGAGCGCGAAGACCAAGAGCGAGTTGAGCGTCGACGGCTGACAGGTGTTCTTGCTGGTCTACCGTCAGCTCGTCGAGCACTTCGGCAGCACGCGCCGAACCTCGTTCGCTTCTTCTTGCTCACTTTCTTCCTCTGCTTCCGCCGTCGATGTGTCCTCCTTCGGCTCGCGCTCGAGCAGAATCTCCACTCGACGATTGAGCGCGCGCGCTTCATCCGTCACGCCGAAATCGAGCGGGCGACGCTCCCCGAGCGAGACGGTCTGGATGCGCGCGCTCGCGATGCCTGCATTCACGAGCAGTCGCTTGACGGATTCCGCTCGGCGCAAACCGAGCGCATCGTTGGACGGGCACGTGCCCGTTGCGTCCGTATGGCCGACGAGCACGATCCGTGGCGGCCTCTCGCGCTTGAGCGCCCGTGCGAGACGCAGCGCGTGCGCACGCGGTTCGCCGCGAAGCATCGCGTCGCCTCGACAGAAGTGCAGCGATTCATCTGCGATCTCGAGCGTCTCGTCCGAGTAGGTCGGGATCGTTTCGTTCTGCGCCGTGATGCCGTCCCACGCCTGGGCGGTCGATTGCAGGCGGGTCGTCAGCATGCTCGGCAGCTCATCGTCCGAGCGAGTCAGCAACTCGTGCTTGAGCGCAGCTACGCCGCTGTCGGTGCACGTGTCCTGCAATAGCGCGTTCGCCGCCTCGAAATCGGGCCGTGGACGCTCGCCTGTGCGAGGATCGATCGGCGGTCGCAGTTTCTGCGAAGCGAGCGTCAATCGCAGCGCCGATCCGAGCGCCGTATCGGGATGCTCTTCGATCGCGTGCACGACAGCCGCTTGCGTCTGTGCATCGCCGAAGCGGCCGCCGAAAGTCAGCCAGCGTCCGACCTCGGCATCGAGCATCCCGGCTTCATCGAGCAGCGGCTGCAAGACGGCGCGTTCGAGCTCCGTTTCCGGTGCGGCAATCCGTATCTCGATGACGTTGCTTACGGCATCCTCGGCACTTTCGCCGGCCTTCAAAATCGCGCGCAGCTCGTACGTGCCGGGATCGGGAAAAGTCCACCTGTTCTCGCCGAAGTAGATCGGTGCCGTCTGCTCCGTCGACGCGCCGGGCTCGAGCATGGCTTCGTCATTGTCGGCGGGCTCGAACCAGGCGAGGGGTTGAAATGCGCGCCATTCGTTGGCGCCCTCGAATCGATACTCGATCTGCACGATGCCGTACGCGGGTGCGAGCCGCCCTTTCAACGGCAATGTCTCGTCGGAGTCGTTTCGGACCATCAGCCGAATTGCGATGGGATAGCCGAGCGGGTACGCGGCTTGTTGCGCCTCGATGCGAAGGTGAAGCGCAAGCTCAGGTTCTTCTTCGGCCGTGTTTTCTTCCGCCGTGTCTTCTTCGATCGTGTCTTCTTCGTCCATGTCTTGCGCGGCGGCATTTCCAATGCCGAGTATCTCGAACAAGCGCCGTTTGGCGAATTCCCATCGCGACGCGAAGTTGTGCTCATAGGTATTCGAACGTGCATCCGCGCATTCGGTGGCCGAGCCGCGCAAGCTTTCGAAAGGCGTATTTCCGCCGCCGGGCAGCACGTCGCGCGGATCTGCAGTTTGAAAGAATTGGATCGTTCCGGGACTCAGGGCCATGAGCGGGCGCTCCGCGAGCCGCCATGCGCTACCCTCCTGTCGCATGATGCAGCGAGTCGGGGCTTCGAGCGTGATGCGCCCGTCCGGCATTTGCGCGGCGTCGAGGTGCTGGCGGTTGAGCGCGTGCAGCAATTCGTGCACGAACGTGCGCAGCTGCAGGAGCGGAATGGAATCCGAGTCGTATCGCTCGAACGTGCGCGCGGTTTGCAGCGGTGCGACCGCGATGCCCTCTCGCCCCGCGCTGTCGAACATGATCCCGAACAGACGCTCGCCGCGATCCGAGACGATCGATGGAGCGACGAGGGCATAGACTTGCGCGTCCGTTCGCGACGGCGGCGCCAAGTTTCTCCACGCGAGCGCATACTGATATAAGTCCGCTCGATCGAGCGGGCCGCTTTCGGGCAAATAGGGAAGCGTGTTGTCGTCGGGCACGACCGTGAGGTCGAATCCTCCCGAGCGCAGAATGCTCGCGGCCGATGTACGCTTTCCGTCGTTTTCGACCTCGAGCGCGATCGGCTCGAAGCCGTCGAAGGAGTCGAGCTCGATGAACAAGTCGAAGCGCTTGCGTGAGCAAGCCGGGTTGCTGCACGCGAAATCCGGCCAAAAAAAAGCCCAAGCGACCAGCGCAAAGATCGAGAGCGGCACGAGGGCGAGGATGCCTGCGGCAAGTTTTTTAGGGGCGATCATCGATCGAGTTACGCCGAGCCCTGAGTGTCGCCGATGCGGGTGATCGAGCGAGAGCGCGATTGCCGCAGCGCCTTCATCCGATGCTTATCGAGCCTGCGAGAGGCCGCCATTTGCCGACTGTACATCACGCGGCGGACTCCGAAGAAGTCGAAGAACTGCGCTCTGGGACCTGTGCTATGTTTGTCAATAAACGCGTGCACGCATTGGTTCCCTGCCGTTCGGAGCCCTTCGCAACCTTATGCTTTCCCGCCGCATCCAAAGCGCACGCGTTTTTTGGGGTGACAGGACCATGACAATGACAAAGGTCGCGATGGCTGGTTTCGCTTTCCTGTGGGCCGGCGCCGTCGTTGCGGACAACGATTGTGCCTTCACGGCGGAGCGCGCTGCGGAGTATTCGGTCGATGGCATCGAGCGGCTCCAGATCCGGGCGGGTGCGGGCGAGCTGAAAGTCGAAGGCGAGAGCGGGCGTCGCAACGTGCAGGCGAGCGGACACGCTTGTGCGCGGAGCGAGGCGCAGCTCGAGCGTGTGCAGATCCGATTGGAGCGCGAAGGCAATACGCTCGTGCTCGAGGCATTGCCGCTGGATGACGAGAGTTTCCATCCGCGCAACTGGTTTGGCGCGACGCCGACACTCGATCTCACGGTGCAGATCCCTGCCGGTCTCGCGGTGGACGTGCACGATGGCAGCGGCGAGACGCACATCGCGAATGTCGGCGACGCGCAAGTCGAGGACGGTTCGGGCGATCTCGTGATCGAGAACGTTCAGGGCGGCCTCAAGGTGATCGATGGCTCGGGTGAGGTGACGATTCGCGGAGTGCAGGGCGCCGTGCGGATAGAAGACGGCTCGGGCGATTTCAGCATCAAGAACATCGTGGGAGATGTCATCGTCGTGAGCGATGGGTCGGGTGAGATCGAGATCGTGGACGTCCGAGGTAACGTGACGGTTGGCAGCGACGGTTCAGGCGAAATTCGCATCGAAACCGTGAGCGGCAGCGTCAGAATCGAGGATGACGGTTCCGGCGGCATTGCGATTCGTGACGTTCAACACGACGTCATCATCGAACATGACGGCTCGGGCTCGATCGTCGTCGCCGATGTGCAGGGCGATTTCTTCGTTCAAGACGGCGGCAGCGGTGCAGTGGAACATGAAAATGTACGCGGCCGCGTCAGCATCGCGGGCGAGAACATCGACGATACGGGCGAGCAAGGCAATGCTGGCGAGCCCACTGAGCCAGACGAAGCGGCCGAGGAGTCGGAAGTGGAGAGATGATGGATCCCGAAAGGCTCGAGCGCCTGGAGCTCAAGATCGCGTACCTGGAGCGGGCGAATACCGAGCTCAGCGACGTCGTGTATCGGCAGCAGCGTGAGATTGCGGATCTCGAGCAGCGCGTCGCTACTTTGAAGGAACGATTCGAAGCGCTGAAGTCTCAGCCGACGCAGTACACGGCGGAAGAGGAGAAGCCGCCGCATTACTAGGTTAGTGTGAAGTGTAATGTGTGAAGTGTAAGGCCAGAGTGGCCGCGTGCCCACGCCTCACACTTGCTCCTTTCTCTTCGCCGCGCCGCCGCGAGAGATGTTCTGTAATTTCCAATGAGCTCACGTCGCATGTGCCGGGATGCTGACGTTCCATTCGCGCGCTTGGCGAGATTCATTCTTCTCGGAGCCTCACTGCGATGAGCTCAGTCGCAGCATTCGTGGGCGAGCACGCGATCGCGGTGTTGGTCGCGATGACCGTGCTCATCCTCCTGATTACGGCAAGTGTCTGGAAGCTCATCGATCGTTTCGCAGCGCCGCTGTGGCAGCTTGTGGCGCGCCTGTGGAATTCGTTGTCCCGCTCGGCGCTCGGCGATTGGTTGCGTCGTGTTCCACTGCTGCGCGGTAGTCTCGCGCGCACGCTATCCGTCTGGCGCTACGTAGGTATCCACGCGGTTTTGAGCTTCGTACTCGCGCTGGTTGCGATCGGCGCATTTGTCGAGCTCGCGGACGAGATCGATGCCAAAGAGGAGCTGGCGCAGTTCGACGCGCAGCTCGCACAGGCTTTGCAGTCGAACATCGACCGGCCCACGCTCGAGCTGTTTGCAATCGTCACGCATCTCGGTGATCGAAACGTCACCGTGGGCATCGGGGTGCTCGTGGCGCTTTTCATGGCATGGCGCCGCTGGTGGCTGCAGGCGGCGATCTGGGTGCTTGCAACCGGATTCGGCGGCATCCTCGTGCGGCTGCTGAAGCATCACTTCGAGCGCACGCGTCCGATTCATGAGCATGCATTGACGGACAGTTCCGGCTGGAGCTTTCCGAGCGGTCACGCGTCCGGCGCCGTGCTCGTCTACGGCATGCTCGGCTACTTCATCATTCGGCACACGCCGCCTCGGTGGCACATCCCGGTCGCGCTCGTCACTGTGGCTCTGATCACGTTCGTCGGGTTCAGCCGCGTGATCCTGCAAGTGCATTATCTGAGCGACGTGCTCGCGGGCTTCGCGGTCGCCGGCGCCTGGACCGCGCTATGCGTGACCGCATTCGAAGTCGTCCGCCGCCGAGGCAACGCCAGCGAACTCGAATAAGTGCCGTCGAAACTTATCCCAATCTTCGAGGAGAGATACTCTCGCGGCGACGCGCCGCCGCGAGATAATTTTCTATCTAAACGGAGATCGGCTGAATTGATTACAGTGCCGCTTGATTCAAGCGGCAGATTGACAACTGACGTTGACGGGCCAGAAAACCTCAAAGCAGTCCTTGTGATCGCCGCTGGTTCCTCTCTGGCCGTCAACTGTCAACTGCCAACTGTCAACCGGCCGCTCCTTAGGAGCGACCAGCTATCCGGTCGTGCCCGTTGGCGCCTGCACGGTAATCACGCCGCATGCAATGCGGGCACCCGCGTTGCCTGACGGTTGGCTCGTGTAGTCATCCGGGTCCGCGTGCACGATGACGGCTTTGCCGAGTACGTCTGTCGGCTCTCCGCTGTGCAGCGTTGCGCCGCTCGCGAGTGTGTCGACTTGTGCGACGCCTTGCTCGTCGGATTTGATGTTCAGCATGTCGCCCGCGTGATGGGTGTCGCCTTCGGGATTGCCGTGCGCGACGTTCGCCGGATTGAAGTGCGCTCCCGCGCTGGTCCCATCGGGAGCGCTGCAGTCGCCCTTCTCGTGAATGTGAAATCCGAATTCGCTGTTCGGGTTCAAGCCCTGAATGACGCCGGTGAGGCGAACGCCGCCGTCTTCCGCGGTGACCGAGACCGAGCCGGAGGCTGTGTTGCCTTGGGTCGGTGCGATCTGAGCTGACGCTGTTTCAGGCGCCTGGCCCGGCGCTCCGAGATCATCGGCCGGCTCGGGCATCGTATTCTCGGGCTGCGTCCGCGAGTCGGCGGATCCTTCAGGCGCATTCTCGGACTGACCGCAGCCGACGAGTGCGAAAGCTAAACAAATCGCAAAGACGCGCAACATCATTCACCTCCATCCGTTTGAAAGCCGACGCAGGCGCGCCGGCGAGTGACCGAGTGTGCCACCTGGATCGCTCAATCAAAAGCCCGGCGCACCGGACCTCAGGCAGCAGGCGCGAATCAAGGCTCCCTCGGAGGAGCCGTCTGATGCGTGCGCTGCTTCGCAGCGGGACTGACGATCGCCGTCAGCATCCCTTGATCGAGTGCAATCATCTCGTCGGATAGCCAATACGTTGCAGCCCAGCCGTTCGCATCGTGCACGTCGTAGCGACGCCCGACCTCGAGCCTCGCAAACGGCGGGTCGACGTGCAGCCCGTTCGCCGAATGTGCTTTTAGAATTCCCGTGAGCACATGCTGCGCATCCTCCCTGGAATGCTCGCTCTGCGTGAGCACCATGGGATCGTCTCGCTCGTGCTCGATCAGCCACAAGCTCGCTCGAGCGCGCTTGTCAGCGGTGTCGCTCTGCACGGATCAATGCTCCTCCGATTTGCCGTGTCGCTAACATCCGAACGCGCCAGGGAATCGCGCGTTCCGGGGTCTCGCGTGTGCTGGATTGAGCGGCGCACCGCCTCTTGCTAGGTCCGTAGGCGGAACGCCGCACCGATCGAGTAGATTCGACACGCCCGGAGGCCGCGACTCTCGAGGTGAGCAGTCAAGGTCGACTTCGGACCTCGTCGACCGCGCGATGCGTTGAATATCGTGGACACCGCTTTAGCGCCGGTGCCGAGTGCAGGGGTTCGTTCGACGATGTGGCGACGTGATCAGATGATGCAGCCGGGCCCACCGCAGCACGCCGGTGGCTTCTCGGCGAAGCAGCGCAGCCGAATGGCGTGGCGTGCTGCAGGCGCGCAGTTCTACCCCGGCGGCGCTTACGACCAGCTCTCCGAATTGTCGCACCGTGGGCGCGGTCCGAAGGGCTACACACGCAGCGACGAGTTGCTGAGGGAAATTATCTGCGAACAGCTCACGGACGATCCGTTTATCGATGCGAGCGATGTTACGGTCGACGTCGAGCGCGGCGAGGTCACCTTGCGGGGCACGGTAGCCAATCGGCAGCAGAAGTACGCAATCGAGGACCTCGTTGCCGACGTCGCGGGCGTAAATGAGATCCATAACTATGTCAGCGTCGCGAACAATGAAGGGAAAGGTGAAAGTTGAAAAGAAGGTTGACAGTTGACAGTTGACGGTTGACGGCCAGAAGCATCAGCGCGCAGGCCATAGCGCTGATCTGCAGTGCGGAGAGGAATATCTCGCGGCGGCGCGGCGAAAAGAGAAAATTTCGGCTTCGTTCGCATCCCTCGCGCCGCTTCGCGCGCGACCCCTTTCTGACCGTCAACTGTCAACCGTCAACCGTCAACCCAAAATTCGGCCTGTTGCCGCGGTGCGCGCGTACGTGCATTCTTCTTGCTCGCAAAAAAAGAACGGCGGGCCTCGTGAATCCATTCGCTTCCTTGACCTCTGTGGTGTTCGCTTGCGCGGGTGCGTCGTTCCTGGGCGTGAGCGCGCATGCCGATCCGCTCGAGTTCTCCGACCTTTCCGGATGGTGGTCGGCCGAGCCGACGTATGCAGGAGAGTCATCTCGCGTGCTCGTCCACTTTCTTGAGGAAGAAGGCAAGCAATCTGCGCGACTCACTCTGGCGGCAATCGACGCGTATGAAATGTCGATGGGTGCGGTTTCGATCGATGGCAATGTCATCGCGATGGAAGCGCTCACGTTTCCCCTCACCTACGATGCCGACGAACAGACCTTGAGCGGGACATTGCCCGAGGAGGTCGTGCCCGTGTACCGCATTCCCGTCGAGTTCCGCCGCGTCGAGACGTTCTCCAAGCCTGCGGCGCCGACCTGGGATCTGCCGAAGCCCGACGTCAAGTGGCGCGTGAACGTCGGTGCCCCCGTCTGGGCGGGACTCGAGCGCGATCCAGAGACGAAGCTCCTGTTCGTCGGAACCGACGCGGGCGTGCTGCATGCGATTGGCGAGAATGGGAAAACCTGCTGGCGATTCGAGACGGGCGCGCCGATCAAGGCGCGGCCTGCGGCGATTGGCGATGCGGTTTTCGTCGTCTCCGACACAGGTTTCCTCTACAAGCTCGACAAACGAACGGGTGAGGAGCGTTGGCGCGCGCGAATCGATGCGGGCAGCCCGGAGCGTATTCCGGTGACCGAGCCTAAAACGCGTTGGGATCGATACGCATCGAGCATCGTCGCGGATGCGAAGCGGGTATACGTCGGCAGCCGCGACGGTCACTTGTATGCGTTGGATCGAGCGACGGGCAGCGAGGTATGGAAGGCCGCCAGTCAGGACCTCGTCACCTCGACGCCCGCACTTCGAGGCAACCGTCTGTTCTTTGCGTCGTTCGACGGAAGCGTACAAGCGTTGAACGCGAAGGATGGCAAGCGACAATGGCGCTATGAGTCGAAGCAGCCGATCTCAGGCGACCTCGTCGTGGACGGCGAGCGCGTGTTCGCGGGGAGCCGAAGCTATGACCTCATCGCGCTCGATGCGCGCACGGGCGCCGAGCGTTGGAAACACTACTATTGGTTCTCTTGGATCGAATCGCCGCCAGTCGTGCGCGAAGGTGTCCTTTATACCGGCTCATCCGATGCGACGGGCGTATATGCGATCGAGGCGGCGACCGGGCAGCGGCGCTGGCGGACGAATGTGCCGGGCTACGCATGGGCACGGCCCGCAGTAAGCGACCGTCTCGTGGTGGCGGGAACGGTGGGGCAGGGGCCGCATCCCGGTCGGAGAGAAGGCGCACTGGTCGCGATGGATCGTCAGTCGGGCAAGATCGTCTGGATGCATCTCGAGCCGCCGAGCCAGACGACCGTGGACAACAAAGAGGAATGGGGCTTTGCATCCTCGCCTGTCATCGCCGACGGCATTGCCTATGCCGTCGATTTGAAAGGCACCCTCCACGCGATCGCAGCTCGATGACGGGGATGCGCGCGTAGCGATGAATCTCGAATCAACAGCAAGAATTGCAGAGCGCTCTCGTGAATATAGAAATCTCGGTCGCACTCGTCATCTTCGCCGGCACGATTGCATTGAGCCTCATCGGCCTTTACTCGTCGCCGAAGGTTATCGAGCGTAGTCTGTTCCGCCCTTACTGGGTCGCACGTAAGAAGCAGTACGACACTTTCATCACGAGCGGCTTCGTGCATGCCGATCTCATGCACCTCATCTTCAATATGGTGACGTTCTACTTCTTCGGATTCGGACTCGAACGCCGGATCGGGGGCGTCCAATTCGCGCTCTTGTACTTCATCGGCTTGATCGCAAGCCACATCGGCACGTACTACAAGCAGAAGAACAATCCGGAGTACGCGTCGCTGGGTGCATCGGGTGCGATCTCCGCGGTGCTGTTCGCCGCGATCGTCTACAACCCACACTCCTCGTTGTACATCATCCCGATCCCGGTGCCGATCCCCGCTCCGCTCTTCGGCATCGCCTACCTCGCGTATAGCTGGTACGCGTCAAAGAACCCGCATGGGCGCATCAATCACGATGCCCATATCGGGGGCGCGCTCGCCGGTCTCGCTTTCGTCGCGGTGACCGATCCCCGGGCGTACGCAGCGCTGCTG
>JBDZVE010000053.1:18572-26555 GCA_040255535.1 Lysobacterales bacterium
GTAGCCAGAAAGTGGCGCGCGGGAGCGCGCTCTGACTATCCCCTATCCGCTAAACACTACCCCCAACAAAATGAAGCCCCGTCGCAGAAGGCGGGGCTTCATGTCTCGAAGTCCTGTTAACGGAACGAAAACCCCCGAAAGAAATCGGGGTGGACTCGAGACGGTCGGAAGAGCTTGGATTCAGATCTTGAACCTACAAGCCCTCATTCGAAGAACGGGTGCTAGTCGGTTCGTTACTGAAACTTTGCTGCTTCCGATAGCAACGACGCACCGGCATGCGCGGAGGTTCCACGCATGCGTAATTGACGAGCTAAGGTGATGAGCTCGGGCGACTCGCGTAGGCCGTGCGCCTACGCGTATCATCCCGGGATCTTCCGCTTTGGCGAGGAGGGCATCGTGCACACACGCTCGTTCCTTCGCGTATTGCTTCGGTTCGCGCCCGTTGCCTTGGCAGCCATGGCGCTCGCTGCCTGTGAACGTACGGAATCGCCTGGTACCAGCGCGCCGCCCGCGACGGCCGCCGCGGCGAATGCCGCCTGGCCTCGCTTCGTCGAAGACTTCATCGAAGCGTATTTCGTCGCGAATCCGCCTTTTGCGGTGCAGGCGGGCCGGCACGAGTTCGACGGCAAGCTGCCGGACTGGAGCGTGCAAGGCATCGAGAACGAGATCAAACGGCTCGAAGCCTTGCGCAGGCGAGCGGAGACATTCGAGAACGCCGCGCTCCTGCCGGATCATCGCTTTCAGCGCGACTACCTCATCAGCGTGATCGATCGGGATCTGTTCTGGCTGCGCGATGCACGCAGGCCTTTTGAAAGTCCGACGTTCTATTTCAACAGCGGCCTGGATCCGAGCACTTACATCACCGTGCCCTATGCACCGCCCGAGCAAAGGTTGCGCGCATTCATCACGTACCTCAAAGCCATTCCCGGTGCCCTTGCACAAATCCGGGACACGCTCGAGACGCCGCTGCCGCGGACGTTCGTGGACTATTCGATCGCTGGCTTTGGCGGCTTTGCCGAGTTTTATCGCGGCGATGCAACCGAAGCCTTCGAGGACGTGAAGGACGCAAAGCTTCAGGAAGAGCTGCGGGCCGCCGTCGAACCCGCCGCAAAGGCGATGCTCGACATGCAGGCGTGGATGGAGTCACTGCGCGCAACGGCAACCGACGACTTCGCGCTCGGTCCCGAGCTTTTCTCGAAGATGCTCGAGATGACGGAGCGCGTGACGACGCCGCTCGATCGCCTGGAAGCGATCGGACAAGCCGACCTCGAACGCAACCTTGCAGCATTGGACGCGGCGTGTGCGCGCTTCGCGCCAAAAGAGACGATCGAAGCTTGCATCGGGAAAGTGCAGGCGGACAAGCCGGAGGGCGGTCCGGTGCAAGAGGCGCGCAAGCAGCTTGCGACGCTCAAGCAATTCTTGATTGCGCACGATGTCGTTTCCATTCCGGGAACGGAGGAAGCGCTCGTCGACGAAGCGCCGCCGTATCAGCGGCAGAACTCCGCTTACATCAACATCCCGGGCCCGTACGACAAGGGCATGCCTTCGATCTACTACATCGCGCCACCGGATCCGAGCTGGTCCAAAGCAGAGCAGCAGGCGTATATCCCCGGTCGCGCTGACCTGCTGTTCACGACGATTCACGAGGTCTGGCCGGGTCACTTCCTGCAGTTCTTGCATGCGAACCGCGCATCGTGGCGATTCGGGCAGCTGTTTGTCGGCTACGCCTTCGCCGAAGGCTGGGCGCACTATGCCGAAGAGCTGATGATCGAGAAGGGCATTGCGAACGACGCGCCGGAGCTGCACGTCGGACAACTCTCGAATGCGTTGCTCCGGAACGTTCGTTTCCTGTGTGCGATCGGCCTGCATACGAAAGGCATGAGCGTCGCCGAGTGCGAAACGATGTTCAAAGAGAAGGCCTATCAGGACGCGGGCAACGCACGCCAACAGGCCGCGCGCGGGACCTACGATCCAGCCTATCTAAACTACACGATGGGCAAGCTCATGATCCGAAAGCTCCGCGCCGACTGGACAGCCAAGCGTGGGGGTGAGCAAGCATGGAAGGCCTTTCACGATCAGCTCTTATCCTTCGGCGGCCCGCCCTTGCCGCTCGTGCGCGAGCAGATGATGAAAGGTCAGCGCGGAGAGTTGTTCTAACAGCGAAGGCACGTTCGGCTCTTGTCCCCTCACCCGCCGCTCCGCTGGCGACCTCTCCCGCAAGGGGAGAGGTGAAGAGGCGTAGCGTCGTGAAAGCTCCGCGCCGACTGGACAGCCAAGCGTGGGGGTGAGCAAGCATGGAAGGCCTTTCACGATCAGCTCTTATCCTTCGGCGGCCCGCCCTTGCCGCTCGTGCGCGAGCAGATGATGAAAGGTCAGCGCGGAGAGTTGTTCTAACAGCGAAGGCACGTTCGGCTCTTGTCCCCTCACCCGCCGCTCCGCTGGCGACCTCTCCCGCAAGGGGAGAGGTGAAGAGGCGTAGCGTCGTGCGTTTCATCGTGCCCATCTTTTCTTCGCCGCGCCGCCGCGTCGCTGCGAGAATGTCCTTTCTGCTCTTCTCTGTGTTTGCTTCTCGAACGGCGATCGGCGCGACCTACAGGCTGCTAAACTGGTGTCGAGGGGAGGCGAATGGACCATCAGCGACATGCATAAGCTCGAGCTCACGAAGCCGGATGGACGCAAGATCACTTTGTTCAGCCGGCGTGAGATCAGAGATATCGGTGAAGTGCCGAGTCCGCGCGCCGAGCCGGTGCGACCGAACCCGCATTATCGTTGGCATCCGCTGCGCGGCGAGTGGGTTGCTTATGCAGCGTATCGACAGGACCGCACTTTTCTGCCTCCGCCCGAGTACAACCCGCTGCGCCCGTGCACGGATCCTGCAAACCCGACTGAGCTTCCGACCGGCGATTACGATATCGCGGTATTCGACAACTTGTTTCCGACGCTCGCGCTCGAGGCGCATGATCCCCCGCAGCTTGCGATCGAGACGCGGGCGGGCACGGGTCACTGCGAGGTCATCGTGTTCACGCAGGATGCGCGAACTTCGCTTAGCCATTTGCCGGTCGATCATATCGCGCTCCTGATCGAAGTGTGGGGCGAGCGCACGCGCACGCTCGCGGACACAGGCAAGATCCACTACGTGCTCCCGTTCGAGAATCGCGGCGTCGAAGTCGGTGTCACGCTCCATCATCCGCACGGGCAAATTTATGCGTATCCGTTCGTGCCACCGATCCCCGCGCGCATGAACGAGATGGAGACGGACCATCACCGTCGACACAACCGCCCGATGCTGCAGGATTTGATCAGCGAAGAGCTGCGCGCAAATTCGCGGCTCCTGTATCGAGGCGAACACGCAGTCGCGTTCCTACCTGCGTGGGCTCGCTATCCATACGAGGTTTGGGTCGCGCCGATCGCTGCGAAGGCACATCTGTTCGATCTCGACGATGCGGAGCGGGCCGATCTCGCCGCCGCGCTCAAGACGGTGCTCCTCAAGTACGATGGGCTCTGGCAGAAGACCTTCCCCTACATCATGGCGTGGTATCAGGCACCGACGGACGGCAAGCCGCACCCGGAATCGCATTTGCACGCCGAGCTCTATCCGCCGTATCGGACGCGAGAGAAACTCAAGTATCTCGCCGGAACCGAGATTGCCGCCGGCATGTTCGCGAGCGATGCCCTTCCGGAAGAAAAGGCGCGCGAGCTGCAGGCAGTTCAAGTGGATTTATCGCGATGAGCACCTTTGCGGACGTATTCGGCAAGGCGCCTGAAGCGGGCGCTGAAGCGCCGGGTCGCGTAAACCTGCTCGGCGAGCACACCGACTATAACGAGGGATTCGTGCTTCCGACGACGATTCCTCAAGCGACGCGTGTGCAGATCGCACGCAGCGACGACAAGCGCTATCGCTTCTATTCGGCCAATCTCGGCGAGTTCGTCGAATACGAAGATGCAGGCTCGCCGCCGGCGCGCTTCGGCAAATATGTGTTCGGCTGCATCGAGGTCTTGAGAGCGCGCGGCGTGGACGTGCCTCCCATGCTCGTCCATATCCACTCGGACGTGCCGATGGGCGGGGGCCTTTCGAGCAGCGCGGCGCTGGAGGTAGCGATGCTTCGCGCTCTGCGCGCGCTTTTGGCGGTCGAGCTCGACGATGTCGAGGTCGCGAAGCTCGCGCAGCGTGCCGAGATCGAGTACGCGGGCGTACGGTGCGGCATCCTCGATCAGATGGCATCGAGCCTGGGACGCGCGAATCAGATGCTGTTTCTCGACACGCGCACATTGGAGCGCAAGCTGTTGTCGCTCCCGGCGGGCGACTTGATCGTGATCGACAGCGGCGTAGCGCGCACGCTCGCGACGAGCGGCTACAACGAACGCCGCAGCGAATGCGAACGCGCCGCCTCGATACTCGGGGTCAAAGCGCTGCGAGACGAAACTACGTTGGAGCGAATCGATCGTCTGCCGGCGCCGCTCGATCGGCGCGCACGCCACATCATCACGGAGAATGCACGCGTCCTCGAAGCCGTTCGCGGGGTCGATGCGGCGCGTTTCGGCGAGCTCATGAACGCGTCGCACGCGAGCCTGCGCGATGACTACGAAGTTTCGGTTCCGCCGCTCGATACGCTCGTCCACCTGTTGCAGCAGCATGCTACGGTGCATGGCGCGCGACTGACAGGCGCCGGCTTCGGTGGCGCCTGCGTGGCGCTCGCGCATGAAGGAACGGCGCCGAAGGTGAAAGCGGATGTTCTTGAGGCGTATCAGGCTGCGGGCTTCAAGGGGACGGCCCTCGTTTGAGCACGAGCAACGGGAAAGGGAACTCCCGCGCCCTATACCGGATTCCATGTGCATCTCTCACGAGGAGCGCGCACATGCTGGAAAAGATGCCGCCAAGGCTTGGCGAAGCGATGCGAGACGTTCGCGCTGGCGCGGAAGAGCTCGCAATTGCCGATACCGAATTGACGGGCGTTAACGCGTCGCTCGAGGTTTCGAGTCCCGCATTCGAGTACAACGGCACGATACCGGAAAGGTACACGGCGGACGGCGAGGGTGTATCGCCGCCGATCGAATGGTCGGGCGTTCCCTCCGATGCGCAAGCCGTCGTGTTCCTCGTCGAGGATGCGGATAGCCCCACGCCCGAGCCGTTCGTTCATGCAATCGTATGGGATCTGCCCGGTGCGGATACCGCCATCCCCGAAGGCGCGTTGACGAGCAAGAACGATGAGCGCAATGAAGCGATGGGGCGCAACTCCTACTTCAATGCGACGTACTTGCCGCCCGATCCTCCGCCCGGGCACGGAATACATCGCTACGTGTTCCAAGTCTTCGCGCTCGACATCGTGCCGCGATTCGAGTCGCCTCCGGGTCGAAGCGCGCTGCTCGATTGCATGCGAGGCCATGTGCTCGCAAAGGGACTGTTGATCGGCACGTATGGAAGGGAGTAGAGCACGGCGACGGCCAGCGCGGTCGCAAGCGAAGCTAAGATACCAGCATCTCGCCCAATCGTTTGCGCAGATCCGGATGCTCCGGCAGCTCGATCCCGAAGATCGTCTCGAGCGTGTCGCAAAGCTCATCGACCGAGGTCAGCGTGTGTGTCTTGCTTTGCGCACCGAGCGTGTGGGTCGTGAGCTCCTTGCCTAAAAGGTTGAACCGCCTGCCCGGCACGGCGCGCGCAACGCGCAATCCCGTTACGAAAGCCGACTGTGGGTGATTCGAGAGATACCAGCTCGAGACTTCGTAGTCGACGAGATACTGTCGCTGCAGATCGAATCGGTACATGGATTTCCATTCGTCGCGGATCTTCGCCTGCAGCAGAAAGTCGCCGTCGTGCTCGATCAACCGATAAGGTTCGTGCGGCGTCTCCTGTTCGGTGTCCAGCTCGAGCCTGAGCGGTGCGGTGAGTGTCTGACCGCCGAAACCGACATCCGCGATGTACTGCTCGCCTTCGACCTCGACCAATAACACCATATGGCTGCGCGAGGTGATCGCATCGTCGCTCTTGTTCCAGATCACGCGTGCAGCGAGTCCGGTGACGGGGAAGCCGATGGACTCCAGCGCATTCTTCAACACCAGGTTTTGCTCGAAGCAGTAGCCGCCGCGTTTGGAATGGATCAATTTCGCTTGCAAGGATGCGGTGTCGAGCGTGACCGGAATCCTGAGCAGCGGGTTCAAGTTCTCGAACGGGATGGCGGCCGGATGCAGCGCATGAATCGCGCGTAGCGTGCTCAATGTGGGCGTGCGCGGGCCGGTGTAACGGATTCGTTTGAAGTAGGCGTCCAGGTCGAAGTCGATGACGGTCATGGCGGATGCTGCGATGGCGACGCGAAGGTGTTTGCAGTCTATGAGATGCCGGTGCGGTTGCAATGCCGGAAACAATCTGTTTCCCCGAGCAGCAGGACTGGCTCGTGCACGTGGCGGGGTAGCATCGATTGAGCCCCTGAGTTCCTGGTCGCCAAATTCCGACCTACAGGGACTGCGCACGCGTTCAACGTGCGCAAGCCATTTTTATCGCCGGATGATGCGGGCGCGGCGGAGAGCTCGCCGGAATGGGCGAATTGTCCGGCGTAGATCCCACCGTCCTGTCGAGTTTCAACCCAATGACATTTACGTGGCGGGTTGACGGTTGACAGTTGACAGTTGACGGTCAGAGGGCTCAGCGCACTGACGCGTCTTCGGGCAGGCCGAGGTTTTCGTACAGTCCGCGTCGGGCCTTCTTGTCGCCTTCGATCACCTTATGTGCATAGCGCGCGACTTCGAGCGCGTGTGCGCGCGGAACGACAATGACGCCGTCGCCGTCCGCGACGATCACGTCGCCCGGCATGACGAGCACGCCGCCGACCACGATGGGGCGGTTCACCGATTCGATCTCGTTGCGGCCCGGTCGAATGCCGCGGCCCGGCTTTTTGAAATAGAGCGGGATCTTCTGCGTGATGATTTCGTCCGTATCGCGCGCCGTGTTGCTCGTCACGACGCCCACAGCCCCTTTCGCGACCCACGACATGATGTTGTTCGATCCGATCGAGCCGACATCCGTCTCGGGCGCCTCCTCGATCACGACGACACTGCCCTCGCGTAGCAGCGGCATGAACGGTTCACCGGAACGCTCGTTATAGAAGTTGCCGACCCAAGCGTCGAACGCCTGCTCGCTCATCTTTCCTGCCGGCGGCTGCTGCGTCGGCACGTAGCGCGCAGTGACCGCAATTCCGATGATGCGATGCTCGTATTCGACCGGATCTTTCCAGAGCGGATGGATTTCCGGATTCATCAAGCCGATGTCATGCAAGCCGACAAAGTCCATCCCGTCGGACACGTCGGCGACGCGCAAACCGTCGAACGCCTTCAGGATCGCGCGGTCTTCCTCGAGCGTGTACGTGTGCGTAGAAATGAATGTCGAGCCGCCGCTCGGATTCTTCGTCTCGGCGGCAGTCGCAAGCGAGGTGGCGATGATCGAATAAAGAGCGGACGCGAGAACGCAGGCACAAAAACGTCGGTACATGAGCAAGCCCCCCAAGCCGAATCGGCGTGTTCTTTTCGAGCCGATTGTCCGCTATTGCAGGCGGGAAGTGTCAACCATCGCCTGATCGCGGATGAAAATTCGCTGTTCGCGCCTAGTTTGCGGGTTGACTGTTGACGGTTGACAGTTGACGGCAAGAAAGGCTGCTCTCGATGGATGTCGCGCAAGCGTCGTCGTCCCGAGCGTTGAATATTGATGAAAGATTCTCGCGGCGGCGCTGCGAAGAAGCGAGAAGAAAAGGTGAGGGCACTCATGCAAGGGCCACCTCGCTCTCGCACGCACGACGGGCATTTAGGAGAATGCACCGCGCCAACTTTCGTCGCCCTTGCGGACGCGAGGGCCCATCCTGAAAGCAAGCGCACGAGTTGTGCGCGTGTGGTTCCTCGCTTCGGCACACTGCCGTCCGGGGAAAATGAAGCAGAAAGCGCGTTGAAGCGGAGAATTGCGGGCGACCACATGCTTTGAATCTGGCGCGACCCAACGTT
>JBDZVE010000182.1:0-3416 GCA_040255535.1 Lysobacterales bacterium
GTCGAGCCATGCTGAAGAGATGCCTCAACACGATTCAAGGCTGAGGCGTGAAGACCAAGAGCGATACGCCTTGGCGAGGGAGCGTAAACGTCACGGTCGCGGTGCGACGTTGGACGACGATCTGCGACTCGTCGAGCTGCGCGAGCTTGCCTGCTTGCTCAACTTGCGCGTACTGCTCTTCGGTCAAAGTGATCGGTGAACCGAGCTTGCGCCAGGCCGCGTACGCGTTGCTGTGGTCTTGATCGATCCGATAGTGCGTGAGTGTCGCCTTCCCTGATCGACGCCCGAAATGTTTCGCGGTGAGCTCGATCTGCGCGGGAGGGCCGGCGACGTCGTCATCATGGTAGTGCCACACCATTACGTAGAGTTTGCTGCCGTCGTAGCTCGCGAAGGCGGACACATCGGGCCGCCCTCGAACGCCTTTGTCCAAGATTTCCTCGAGCGGTATGCCACCCGTGCTCCGCGCTTCGACGCGATTGCCGTGCATCTTGCTGAACATCCGAAATACGTTCAGCACGGGTAGATCGACGCCGTTGCTTGCGAGCGCGCGAAAGCCCGCGAAATACGGTTGATCTTCGAACTCGAATGCCCAAGTGAGCGCACCTTCGAAGTTGACGCCGTGAAGGTCCGCGAGATCGTGCTTGCGCGCGAAGCTCGCCGCCGTGTAGCTCGAGTACATCGTGCCGTTGCGGTAAGCGAGCTGCGGGCCTTGGCAAGCGGCGCAACCTTCAGGATCGGATTCGCCGATGATGATCGGCTTCGACTTCATGTCCGCGTTTGCAGCGATCTTCGCGAAGCCTTCATCGATTGTCTTGAGATGCGCCGCGATGCCCATGCGTACATGACCGTCGACATAGGTCGGGCTACCCTTGGCATGAAAGGAGATGAAATCGGTCGGCGACCCTCTCTCGCCCGTTGCGTAGTTCGTGCCCCGGGCGACATGCGCGAGGAAATCGTCCATGAATTTTCCTCCGCTGCCGGCCGTATCGGGGCCGCCGACGCGCGCAGAAGGCAGCGCACGTTTGACTGCGTCGATCGCGTAGTCGTGCAGCTTATAGAACTCCTCGGGTGTTCCGAACCAGTACGCGGGATAGTTCGCCTCATTCCACGTTTCGAAGTACCACTTTTCGACTTCTTCACGTCCATACCGCTCGACGCAGTGCTTCGTCCATTGGTACACGAGCTCGGCCCACTTGGCATAGTCCTTCGGCGGGAATGCCCAACCGCCGCCGATCGCGCCGTACTTGAAGCCCGGCCGCCAAATCGGACGATACGGCTCGGGTTGAACCGATAGCGCCTGCGGCATGAAGCCGATCTCGACGTACGGCCTCACGCCCCGAGCGAGATACGTATCGAAGATCCGATCGACGATGGTCCAGTCATAGACTGGATTTCCTTGCTCATCCTCGGTGTAGATGTTGGTGCTGCCCCACTTGAGCGACGGCGTCCCATCGCCGGTGTTCAAGAGGTTGTGCGTGCGGAAGTAAACGACGCCGGGGTCGAGCGCGCCGAGCGAAGACAGCAGCTTCTCGCCATCCTTCATCGTTGCATAGTTGGGTTCGTCGGCGCCGAAGAAACGCCAAACGCGCCGCAGCGCGCCGAGAGATTTGCCAGCGTCGACTTCGATTGCGACCGGGAATGCGGAGGAATCGTCCGCCGCCCGTGCCGTCGGCGCCAACTGCATTACGACGATAAGGAGAGCGATCAAGATGCGGCTATTCAAGTGCACGCTTAGATTCCGTGTTGCAAGGGTTCGGCATTCAAGCTCACTTGCTCACTTCTTGGCAATTCCAACGCGCGATTCAGCTCGAGGAGCGGGCTCTGATCCGCGCATTGCCGGAGTACGACGCGGACCGCAATCGCGTGCCGATGCTCGCGCCGCTCATCAAACGGCGCTGCGAATCGCTGCGGCCGATGCAACGAGCCACATGTGGCAACAGGCACGAGCCCGAAGGCTCGAACCGACCGCTCCATTTTTCGGGCTTCAGTGCAGGAGATGCTCTCGGAAATAGGCTGCGCTGTCCGCGATGCTTTGCATCGGGCTGACCGCGAAATTGGACGAGGTGTTATGCCCGATCCGAAGTGTCGCCGCCCGATGGCGCGAGACCGGGGCGTAGCGGCGCCGTCCGCTCGTGCTCATGCGGAAGGAGCCGAGCGCGTGCATGCAGCAGGTCTTTGCGCGCGACCAGCCCGATCAGCTTGTTGTCCCCATCCACGATCGGCACGCGCCCGACATCAGCGCGAGCCATGCGATCGGCGAGCTGAGCGACGAGGTCATCGGGATAGCCGACGATGATCTCGCTGTCCGCGGCTTTGGCGCCGAGCGAAATCGACGAGTCGTCGTGCTCCACGGTCCATCGCAGAATGTCGGCGCGCGAGACCATCCCTTCGACGCGCCCTTGTGCATCGACGATGGGATAGCTCTTGTGGCGCCGTTCATTGCCGGTGAAGAAGCTCACTGCTTCGCCGATCGTCATCGTCGAGGGCAGCGTATCGACGGAACGAATCATGATGTCCTTCACGCGCGTGATCTCGAACGGATCGATGCCGTATTCGCGCGAGATGTGCAGTCCGCGGCGCACGATGCGTTCGGTCAGAATCGAGCGATTGAGAACCAGCACCGTGACTGCATGCGCAGCCGTGCATGCCGCGACCAACGGCAGCAATGCATGTACGTTGCCGGTCAGCTCGAACGCGAAGACAGTCGCGGTCAGCGGCGAGCGCATCGTTCCGCCCATCATGGCGGCCATGCCGAGCAGCGCATAGAGCGCCGTGTGTTCCGGCGAGAGCAGACTGCCCAACAACGCGCCCAATGCGCCGCCGATAATCAATAGCGGTGCGAGCACGCCTCCGGACGTGCCGGATCCGAGCGCGATCGCCCACACGATCGCTTTGACCGCCAACAACACGAGCAGCGCTTGGATGGCGAACTCGTTGTGCAACATGCCGCCGATGAGCTCGTAGCCGACGCCGAGCGCCGCAGGCTCGATCAGCCCGCCGATGCCGACGATCAGTCCGCCGATCGCGGGCCACCACATCCAGTGCACGGGCAATTTCGCAAAGGCATCTTCCGTCGCGTACACGAGTCTCGTCAGCAGAGCGGAACCGAATCCGGCAGCGACGCCGATGACGATCCACGAACCCAGCGCCGGCAGCGATGTATCCATCTGCGCCATGGATGGGAAGAGCGGGCCGGCCGGAAACAGCCAAACGCGCAATGCGGCGGCAACGACTGCCGCAACGGCGACCGGCAGAAAACTTCGCGGACGCCACTCGAACAGCAGCAGCTCGACAGCGAGCAGGATCGCTGCGAGCGGCGTGCCGAACACACCCGTCATGCCGGCCGCCGCGCCGGCCACGAGCAGCGTCTTGCGCTCTGCCGACGTCAGATGAAAGAGCTGCGCGAAGAGCGAGCC
>JBDZVE010000182.1:3516-4711 GCA_040255535.1 Lysobacterales bacterium
GGAGAATCGGCGATCGTTCTCGCCTCGAACGACCAGTCGCCATACCAGGCGAGATTCGTCGCGAGCGCGATGAGCTCGAGCAGCGACCATGCAGCGAGCACGCCGAACGCACCCACGATGGGCGCCATCGCCATCAACTGAAGAACGCGCGCATTGACGCGGAAATCGCCCAAGGGCGGAGCGGAAAGGTTGCGGCGCTTACGAATAATGCGGGTAAAGCGGCTGAAGAACGGCTGGTGCATGAAACCTGAAGGACGGGGTCAAAGAAGTATCGTAACACGGGCACTTTTCCGCGAGGCCGGTCGCGGCGCTCGTGAGTGCATTGACGCCCATGCCGCCGCTAGACGCCTGACGGATCGGCGTCACCGCACGCCGATGCGGTGACACTCACCGGCCCATTGGCGCACTAGATGTGTTCGTACTTCTTTGCCGCTTCGATCGAGTCCCGCAGGAGACGAATGTTCTTGTAGGGCGCTCCCTCGAGATACACGCGATCTCCGAAGTCCTTGATGCTGCCCAAGATCGGTTCGAGCACGACCACGCGTTTCGAAGCGTTCTGAATTTCGAGCGTAGTCCAATCGGCTTCTCTGAACCCCATCCCAACATAAAACGTTCGCGCATACTCCATCCCAGATCGCATGCCTCCGGCAGGGACCGGCGCCTCATCGTCGTTCATGAAGCTGGAGCCGCGCGTACGGTTGTAGTTGTCAAAGACTTCCGAGACCGCGACGGGCTTCTCGCCATCGTCGAGATACAAGGAGGCACGCCACTCGAGCCAGGAGACATCAAGCTGACCGCCATTCACGACCGTGGCGTGAATCTTCGGTTCCAAGCCACTGAGGCCGCGGTCGAGCTCGAACTTGATTGCACGAGCCTCAATTTTTCTGAGCTCAGCAAGGATCGGATCGAACTTGGCCTTCTGCGCCTCGAGCTCTGCGAGTTGGGCGGGCCATTCCGCAAGTCCCTTCTTCACCTCTCCGCGGATGATTTGCCTCGGGGAGGCGCCTGGGTAAACCTTATGCAAGCGCGCAAGATCGAAATCGGAAACCGCCCAGGAGAATGCTTCCTTCTCCTCGGGCGTCATCTCTTCGGCGGCCTTCTGCAACGAAGCCTGAAACTGTTCGATGCCCTCGCCTGTGACGAGCGAACGATCGAGGCCCTTACTGCAGGCGCTCAAGAGCAGTAAGCAGAGCAG
>JBDZVE010000054.1:0-7650 GCA_040255535.1 Lysobacterales bacterium
GATCCGCGGGCGCCTTTCACCTGGCGTTGCGAGCGGCGCTTGGCCGGTGCCGGCGCCCTGGCCGATCTTGGATCGCATCTCATCAACCTCGGACATTTTCTGCTCGGACCGATCGCACGGGTGAGCGGCGTCGTGCGCACCGTGCACAAGCAGCGCATCGAGCCCGGGACCGGCGCGGTTCGGAACGTCGAGAATGAGGATGTCGCGCACGCACTGTTCGAGTTTGCTTCCGGCGTGCCGGGCACGATGGACATCAGCCGCGTGGCCACAGGCTACAAGTGCGGACTCAAAGTCGAGATCGTGGGGACGCGCGGCACTCTGGTCTTCGATCAGGAGCGCATGAACGAGCTGCGCCTGTATCGCACCGACGATACGGCCGGCCGTCGCGGGTTTCGCACGATTCTGGCCGGTCCGGAACATCCGGATTACGCAGCGTTCTGTCCGGCACCCGGTCATGGCTTGGGGATCAACGATCTCAAAGTGATCGAGGTACGCAATCTGCTGCGGGCGATCCGGACCGGTGCAGATGCCTCGCCGGATTTCGCCGAAGGATTGCGCGTACAGAAGGTCATGACGGCCATCGAACTTGCCTCCGAGGCCGGTAGTTGGGTGGGCGTGAACCAGGTGACGGCCAGCCTATGAACGAACACATCGCGACACATCGCAATGGATTCGCGCACGGCGTGACGCCGATCGTGCGGCACGACGCATCGGACAATCCATCCCGAATCGGACTTTCGGTCCTGTGCCTGGCGGCCGGCGAACGCATTCAGCAGAAATCTGCTGCGGAGACTGCCTGGCTGCTCATGAATGGCGAAGTCCGCGGTGAGGCGGGCGATACCAGCTTCAGGCTGAGTCGCGCCTCGTTGTTCGATGAATCTGCGAGCTGCTTGCATGTCGCAGCCGGCACGGCAGTGACGATCGAGGCGCTGACGGACACCGAGCTCACTGTGTATGACTGCGCCAATCAACGTCAGTTTACCGAGCGCGTATTCACGCCGGCGCAGGTGCCAAACGAACGGCGCGGGCGCGGACAGGTCGGCGAGCGCGCACTGCGATACGTGCGCACGATCTTCGACCGCAACAACTCGCCCGCGGAGGTCGAGCTCGTGCTGGGCGAAGTCGTGACCTTTCCCGGCGGCTGGTCCAGCTATCCGCCGCACCATCATCCGCAGCACGAGATCTATCACTATCGTTTCACCCAGCCGCAAGGCTACGGGCACGCAGAGCTCGGCGATGCGGTCGTGAAGGTTCGCAACTTCGACACGATCCGTATTCCCGCCGGCCTCGACCATGCGCAATGTGCCGCGCCCGGCTATGGCATGTATTACTCGTGGGTGATCCGTCACCTGCCCGACAACCCCTACACGATTCCCGAGTTCACGGCGGAGCACGCCTGGACCATGCAGCCGGATGCGCCGTACTGGTGCCCGGAGAAACAGAAACAATGAGCAGAACATTCGATCTGATCTGCCTAGGCCGCGCCGCGGTCGATCTCTACGGCCAGCAGATCGGCGGCCGCCTCGAAGACATGCAGACCTTCGCCAAGTACCTCGGCGGTTCGTCGGCCAATGTGGCCGCGGGCACTGCACGGCTCGGCGTGCGCACATCGATGCTGACGCGCGTCGGCGATGAGCACATGGGCCGGTTCGTGCGCGAGGCGCTACGACGCGAGGGCGTCGACGTGAGTCACGTTGCGACGGATCCGGAGCGATTGACGGCGCTGGTCGTGCTCGGTATCGAGGGCCCCGGCGCCTATCCGCACATCTTCTATCGCGAGCACTGCGCCGACATGGGCGTCAGCGTCGAAGACTTCGATGAGTCGTACATCGCTTCGAGTCGCGCATTCGCCGTGACGGGCACACATTTGTCCACGCCGGGAACGCGTGCAGCCGTCGAGCAGGCATTTCGCTGGGCACGCGCCAACCAGACTCGCATCATTCTCGACATCGACTATCGCCCGGTGCTCTGGAAGCTCACCAACCCGGGGCAGGGCGAGTCGCGCTACGTGCCCTCGGATGTCGTGACGGCGGCATTGCAGAGCCTGCTGCCGTCATGCGATCTGGTCGTCGGAACGGAGGAGGAGATTCAGATCGCGGGCGGCTCGCAGGATCTTTTGACCGCATTGCGTGCCATTCGCGCGAAGACTGACGCGCCCATCGTTCTCAAGCGCGGCGCTACCGGCTGCATCGTGGTCGAGGGGGCTGTGCCGCGTACGCTGGAGGACGCGGTGCACGTGCCCGGTTTTGCCGTCGAGGTGCTGAACGTGCTCGGCGCCGGCGATGCGTTCCTGAGCGGGCTGCTGTATGGCTGGCTCGGCGGCAGGTCGCTCACCGAGAGTGCGCGTATCGGCAATGCCTGCGGCGCGCTCGTCGTCAGTCGTCATGGCTGCACGCCCGCGATGCCGAGTCGCGTCGAGCTCGAAGATTTCATGGCGCGCGCCGCCGACATCCGGCGTCCCGATCTCGATGATCGTCTGGCGCACATCCACCACGCGACGACTGTGCGTCGCTCACGCGAGGAGCTGTATGTCCTCGCCTTCGATCATCGCCGACAGCTCGAGCAGCTCGTCGATGAGGTGGGCGCACCGCGCGCGCAGATCGCGCAGTTCAAGAATCTGATCGCCACGGCCGTCGAACGCACTGCGCTCACGCTGGGGGAGCACGCGCGCCTTGGGGTGATCGTCGATGCGCGACACGGAACGGCCGTACTGAATCATCTCACCCGGACCGATTTGTGGATCGGCCGGCCGATCGAGGTTCCCTCATCGCGTCCTGTGGCATTCGATCCCGATGACGATACGGCGCTCGATGTGCTCACCTGGCCGACGAGCCACGTCATCAAGTGTCTGGCGTTCTATCATCCCGATGATCCCGTCGAGCTGCGCCTGGCGCAGGAGCGTCGGCTGCGTGAGTTGTATCTCGCCGCTCACAAGCTCGATCGGGACCTGCTGCTCGAGATCATCTGCAGCGGCGGCGGGCGCAAAGTGGATGACGAGACGACGGCGCGCGCGATTCAGCGGCTCTACAATCTCGGGTTGAGGCCGGCCTGGTGGAAGCTGGCACCGCAAACGCCCGCCTCGTGGCGCAACATTGCGAGCGTCATCGAAGCGCGCGATCCGTGGTGCAACGGGATTCTGATGCTGGGACTCGATGCGCCGGAGGATTCGCTGCTTCGTGCGTTTGCGGACGTGGCGCCGATTGCACTGTGCCGCGGCTTCGCAGTCGGCCGCAGCATCTTCAACTCGGCGGCGCGCGGCTGGTTTGCCGGTACGCTCGGCGATGAGGCTGCCGTGGAAGATATTGCCGCGCGCTATCAGCGGCTCATTCACGCTTGGTGCGAAGCGCGTCGCGCCGCCATGAAGGCCGCAACACCGGAGACTGTCAGCGCATGACCGCGACGATTCGTCTCACCATGAGCCAGGCACTGGTGCGCTTCCTGACGGCGCAGCACACGCTTGTCGATGGTCGGCGTGCGCCGCTGATTCCCGGCGTCTTCGCGATCTTCGGCCATGGCAATGTGGCGGCGATCGGCGAAGCGCTGGCGCATGCACGCGACCAGCTGCCCACATTGCGCGCGCACAACGAACAGGCCATGGCGCATGCCGCAATTGCGTTCGCCAAGGCAAAGCGCCGACGCCAGTTCATGGCGTGCACCACGTCCATCGGGCCGGGCGCCACCAACATGGTGACGGCAGCAGCGCTCGCTCACGTGAATCGTCTGCCGGTGCTGCTGTTGCCCGGCGATGTTTTTGCAAGCCGTCGTCCCGATCCGGTATTGCAGCAGGTGGAGGATTTCGGCGATCCCACCGTGACGGCAAACGATTGTTTCCGTCCGGTCTCGCGCTATTGGGATCGCATCACGCGTCCGGAGCAATTACTGCGCAGCCTGCCGCAGGCGCTCGCGGTGCTGACCGATCCTGCCGAATGCGGGCCGGTCACGCTCGCGCTGCCGCAGGATGTGCAGGCCGAAGCCTGGGATTATCCGGCGTCATTCTTTGAGCCGCGCGTGCATGTCGTCGCGCAGCCCGGGGCGGATCCACGTCAGCTCGACACGGCGGCAAAGCTGATCGCAGAAGCGCGACGGCCCTTGATCATCGCCGGCGGTGGCGTGCACTACTCGCAGGCTTGTGAGCGGCTCGCGCAGTTCGCCGCGCGTCACGGCATTCCCGTCGCCGAAACTCAGGCCGGCAAGGGCGCGCTGCTGTGGAATCATCCGTTGAACGTGGGATCGATCGGCGTTACGGGCTCCAGTGCGGCCAACGATCTGGCAGCCGAAGCCGATGTGATCATCGCCATCGGCACGCGTCTGCAGGATTTCACGACGGCATCCGCCAGCCTGTTCCGCAATCCCGACAGACGTTTCGTCGCACTCAATACGTGTCGCTTCGATGCGGTGAAATTTGCCGCTGTGCCGGTGCAGGGCGATGCGGCTCGCTCGCTGCTCGAGCTCGACGCGTTGCTGACGGACGCTACTCCGAGATCCGCGTGGACCGCGCGGGCCGCAACGCTCATCGCGGCTTGGCAAGGTGCGGTGGACACGGCAACGCGCGATACCGGATCGCAGCGACCGAGCGATGCGCAGGTGCTCGGCGCAGTCAATCGCCGCATTGGATCGGAAGGTACGGTCGTGTGTGCCGCCGGCGGATTGCCGGGCGAGCTGCATAAACTGTGGCGCGCCGAGGATACGAATGCCTATCACCTCGAATACGGCTACTCGTGCATGGGGTATGAGATCGCCGGCGGCCTCGGCGTCAAGCTCGCATGCCCCGAGCGCAATGTCGTCGTGCTGGTCGGCGACGGCAGTTACCTGATGATGAATTCCGAAATCGCCACCTCGATCGCGTTGGGCCTGAAATTCACCATCGTGCTGCTCGACAATCGCGGGTTCGGCTGCATCAACCGACTGCAAGGCGCATGCGGCGGTGAGCCGTTCAACAATCTGCTCGATACCAGCGCACCGGACATCGACTTCGTCGCGCACGCGCGCTCGTTGGGAGCGCACGCGCACAAGGTCGGCGACATTGCCGCGCTCGAAAGCGCGCTGGATGAGGCCAGGAGCGCACAGCGCACGACCGTGATCGTCATCGACACCGACCCGCAACTCAGCACTTCCAGCGGCGGCGCCTGGTGGGATGTCGCCGTGCCGCAGGTCTCCGAGAGCGCGGCCGTCAGAGCTGCCTACGAAAACTATCGCGCGCGGCTCGCGGAGCTGCCTTGAGGCTAAGAAGAAGATTCCTCGGGAACACGGGGCAAGGAGCAAACACAAGAACGTGCATCGTAGAGATCTTCCTCTCCTCCTTACTCCGAGCTCTGTGTCCTCTGTTAGCCCTGTGTGAGATACCCTTTTCCTTCTCCATCCTTTCTGAAGAACAACCATCATGACCGTCCGCCTAGGCATCAATCCCCTGACCTGGACCAACGACGACCTGCCTTCTCTCGGCGCGGAGAACAGTCTCGAGACGTGCTTGCGTGAAGCGCGCGCGGCGGGATTCACAGGCGTCGAGTTGGGAAACAAGTTTCCGCGTCAGGCCAATGTGCTCGGCCCGATTCTGCGCGAGCACGATTTGCATCTGGTGTCCGGCTGGTACAGCGGCCGATTGCTCGAGCGCGATGTCGAGGCCGAATGGGCGGCGATGCGTTCACATTTCGAGCTGCTGCGTGCGCTCGATTGCAACGTGATGGTCTTCGCGGAGGTGTCGCGCTGCACGCATGGCAACCAGCTGACACCGATGTCGCAGCGCCCTTATCTGACCGACAAAGAATGGCCGCGTTTCGGTGAACGGCTCACGGCGCTCGCGCAGCGCATGCAGCGCGAGGGACTGCGCATGGCCTATCACCATCACATGGGCACGGTCGTGCAGTCGCCCGAGGATATCGATCGCATGATGTCGCACACGGGAGAGGCCGTGGGGCTGCTGCTCGATGCGGGACATCTCGTGTATGCCGGCGGCGACCCCGCCCAGATGGCGGCTAAATATGCCTCGCGCATCGCTCACGTGCATTGCAAGGACGTGCGCCGGAGCGTACTGGAGCATAATCGCAATCGCGATTCGAGTTTCCTCGACGCCGTGCTCGAAGGCGTTTTCACCGTCCCCGGCGACGGCATGATCGATTTCCGCAGCGTGCTCGAGCCGATTGCGAAGAGCGGCTACGGGGGCTGGCTGGTCGTGGAGGCTGAGCAGGATCCGTCCGTGGCGACGCCTCATGTGTACGCGCAGCTCGGTTTCGATCATCTGCACGCGCTCGCGACGGAGTTGTTCGCATGATTCGGCGACGAGCCTTACTAGTTCGCGGCGGCGCGGCGTTGGCTCTGTGGCCGCTGCGTGGATTCGCCAAAGCGCTGGGCTATCCCAGAGCGATGCAGGGACCGATGATCGGCTTCCCGGGTGCGCATCACTTCACGGTGTGGGTTCGGGTGAGCGGTGCTCTGCCGGTGCAGGTGGAGTACGCGCGTGATCGTGCGTTCCGCGACACGAGGACCACCTCGCCGGTACTCGCAACGGCCGACGGCGATTTCATCGCGGTCATCCGCGTCGAAGGGCTGGAGCCAAATACACGCTACTACTATCGAGTGCTCGTCGACGGGGTCGTCGATCGTTATCAGCCCACGCCGTATGCGACGCAGACGGCGCCTGAGGGGCCGGCCGACTTCCGTGTGGCCTTCGGTTCCTGTGCACGCTACGCCTGGGATCGCGAGCAGCAGGTCTTCGATGGCGTCGTGAGTCAGGCTCCCGATCTGTTCTTCTGGCTCGGCGACAATGTGTACGCCGACACGGAGGCGCCCGAGATGATCGCGGACGAGCTGCGCCGGCAACGAGGCGTCGCGCGTATGCAGCCGCTCATCCGATCGGTGCCGCAGCTTGCCATCTGGGACGATCACGATTTCGGCTACAACAACAGCGATGGTTCGAGCCCGGGCAAACACCAGGCATTGGCGGTATTTCGTCGCTATTGGGCGAATCCTTCCTTCGGTCTGCCCGCAACACCGGGCGTGTTCTTCGACTTCTCTTACGGCGGCGTCGATTTCATTTTTCTCGACGGTCGCTTTTATCGCGACCCGAATGCAATTGCCGATCATCCCGGAAAGTCCTTCCTAGGCGCAGCACAGACGGCTTGGCTCAAGGAACGCCTGCTCGCCAGCCGCGCGCCATTCAAGGTACTCGTGTGCGGCAGCGGCTGGTCATCGGCCGATGGACCCGACGGCGATACGTGGTCGGCTTGTCTCAGCGAACGCAATGCCTTGTTCGATTTCATCCGTGATCGCAACATCAGCGGCGTCGTGCTCCTGTCGGGCGACAGCCACGTCGGCGAGCTCAACTGCATCCCGCGTTCCGAATCCGGCGGCTACGATCTGTACGACCTGGTGAGCTCGCCGCTCGCCAATGCCATGAGCGATTCCTGGGTCACACAGAAGCCCGAGGCACGTCTGCGCAAGGTGTACGTCAAGGGCCCCAATTTCGGTGTGCTCGATTTCCGCCAGACGCCCGAACCTACACTCACGTTCACGTTGAGAGACGCCAGCGGCGCCAGCGTGTGGAAGCCGCTCGTGCTGACGGCACGGGAACTGCGTAACGGTGTCAGTTCCTGGCGGGGGAACATCGACGTCTGAGACTGAGGTGACAGGCAGCAGGCGACAGGCAGCAGGCAG
>JBDZVE010000054.1:7750-25778 GCA_040255535.1 Lysobacterales bacterium
GAACATCGACGTCTGAGACTGAGGTGACAGGCAGCAGGCGACAGGCAGCAGGCAGCAGGCGACAGGCGTCAGGCATCAGGCATAGGTGGATCCTCACGCTTCTCGATCACCGCGCCCGGACGAAGATCTCCACGAGGATCGCTGGGTCCGACGAGACTTTCACCAGAGAACGACAAGCCCCTTCCCCCGCAGCGCCGCTACACGGATGTAGCGGCTGGCTGCACAGGGAGGTGGATGGCGAAAGATAGGGGCAGACGATTCCCGGAACGTTCCTTCTCCGCGCTGCGAGCTCGCGTCTTCGTGCCCCGTGGAGATTTGTTCCTGTCTCCTCACTCCAGCGCCTTCATCACGTCCTGCCAGGAGACGTACTTGAAGTTCTGGCGCTCGACGGGCATCAGGTTGCGCCCGTCCTGGACCACGAGCAAACCCATCGGAAAGGCCGAACCGAGCGGGGCGCTCACGACGTCGAGACCGTCGGTTTCTGAGGAGCCGTCGATGCCGAGCGTTTCGTTGGCGACCACATGGAATTTGCCCACATACTCATTCGTGCCTTCGCGGCGATAGACGGCGTAGTTGTTCTCGCCCTGGTTCGACAGCACGATGAAGCCTTTGCCGTTTGCTCCGTAGTACAGCGACACCCCTTCTGCGTCCGCGGTGAGGCGACCGGCACCGATCTTGTCGACCGCGGTACGCTTCTCGCCGCCGTTGGGTTCGGCTGAGTACTTCCACAGCGCCACATCTTCCTCGGCGATGAACAGATTGCCGAGCTCATCGTCGGCGACGCAGCCTTCGGCCTGCGACCCCACGTTGATGTCGCGTACGGGCTGGATGCCGACCTTGCCCTTACGATCGATCAGCTTCCATTGACGCAGCTTGCCGTCGACGCTGTCGTTGGCCAGCACGTAGAAGTCTCCCGTCTTCCTGCTGTGATACATGCACAGGCCATAAGGATCTTGGAGACCGGTGGTAAGCGTGCCGTCCGCAATCGGGCTCAGTTGGCGCGTTGCATGATCGAGCCGGTAGAGGCTGATCGACTTGGTGGTGCGATTGGTTGCCGCGACGATGGTCGTCGGTTTGCCGCTCAGCATGAAGCCATCGCGCAGATCGACATTGTTCATGCGCCCGTCCGGTACGACCTGCAGCCGCTTGCCGGTGAGGTCATATACGTTCAGGCCGAGCTTCTTGTCCGTGCCGATCACGACGCTCCGCGCGGGATCGTTGCGATCAACCCAGATCGCAGGATCATCTGCTGCGTCGCCATAGCTATCGACGGGCTGTGTTTCCGCCACGGGCTTGACCAGTCGCGGGGCCGGCGCTGCCGAGCCATCCGCGTTGCCGGCTTCTGCAGGCAATCCGAGCGCGAGCGCAATGTCACTCCAGCCGATGAGCTTGTAGTCGCCTGCATCTTCGTCGGCGATGACGATAGCGCCTTCCGGAAAATCCTTGCCGAGCGCAGCGGCAACGGCAGTCACGCCTTCTGCATCGCCCACCTCGACATCGTTGCCGCCGACTCGGAACGAGCCGAGTCGTTCGCCTGCGAGCGAATACACATTGAAGCTGCCGTCGCCCGCATCGGCGGCGATCAGATACGGCGTATGACCCGTGCGTCGATACAGGCCCACGCCTTTGACTTCCTCGTGGAGCGATCCGCGCGGCTCCACGAGGTCGACGGGCGTGCGCTCCGCGTCGGTTTCCGGTTCGGCTGCGACCTGCCACAGTCCGACCGACTCTTCGCTGAAGTACACGATGCCGGCCGTATCGTCGGCTACGCAATGCGAGACGCCCTTGCCGGCCGGAATGCGCCTGATGAAGCGGCCATTCGCATGGCCCTTCTCGATGAACAGTTCCCATTGTTCGAGCTGTCCCTGATCAGTGGCCACGAACACATACAACTTGCCGGTGAGCGCGCTCGCGTAAGAGCACAGACCCGTGACAGCATCGTGGACTTCGATGGGCGCAGCGGTGATCCGTTGTACCTGCCGCGTAGCGGCATCGAGCTTGTACACCTGCACCGCGCCCAGTCGCTCAGCGCTCGCAATCACCAGATCGATCGCGCCCTGATCGCTCGCGACGTTCTGACGGACATCGATGAAGCCGGCCTCGAGCGACTCGATGCGCGCGAGGCGAGCGCCGGACAGATCGTTCATCTCCAGTCCGCCCTCGCCGCCGGAGAGCAACAGAATGCTGCGGCTCGGGTCGGCGGGATCGACCCAGACAGCGGCATCGCTAGCAGCCTGGCGAAACGTAGGCACCGTGGCGCGGCGCGCTGCGATGACCTTGGTCGCATCGGTGGAGGCCATCGCGCCCTGTGGCGCGGCTCCGCTCGGTGCCGACGCGGCGAGACCTGTCATCGCTGTCATAAGAAAAATCTGTGATCGCATGCGCGCTCCCCGTGGTTCGATTGAAAAACAGTGTGAAAAGGCATTGGAAAATTTATTCCACTTTTGTATTCTATTGGAAATGATATTTCAACCGTTGCGCAACTCATCGATACACCGCTCATGCAAGTCGCTCAGAAAATCGACCTTCGCCGGGGCGGTGTGTTGAACGCACTGCTGCGATTCTTCGTCACCGGCGCTGACAAGCCGCTGACGCACGATGCGGCGACCGTGGATAGGCTCTTCCGGCATCATCGCCTGCGCGTGATGATCGCGATCACGATCGGCTACGGCGTGATCTATACGTGCCGGCTGGCGCTGGGCATGGTCAAGAAACCGCTGATCGACGCAGGCATTTTCGGTCCCGCGGATCTCGGACTGATCGGCTCCGCGCTCTTCTATACGTACGCGATCGGCAAGCTGACGAACGGCTTTCTCGCCGATCACGCGAACATGAAGAAATTCCTGACCGCCGGATTCTTGCTCAGCGCGCTGTGCAACATCGGAATGGGATGCTCGACGCTGCTGACGGTATCCGTCGTCCTATGGGGATTGAACGGCTGGTTCCAGAGCCTGGGCGCGCCGGGCTGCGTGGTGGCGATGACGGCCTGGTTCAGCAATCGCGAGCGCGGGCGCTGCTACGGAATCTGGAGCACCGCGCATTCCATCGGCGAGGGACTGACGTTCCTGATGGTCGGCGCCGTCGTGGCTCTGCTCGGCTGGCGCTGGGGATTCTGGGCGCCCGGATTGATCGGGATCGCCACGGCCGCGATCACCTATGTGCTGCTGCAGGACCGCCCGAGAACGCTCGGACTGCCGACGGTTGCGGAATGGCGCAACGATCACTATGCCGGTTCCAAAACGCCCGCCAACAACACCGGCGTGTTCGCGACGCAGCTGTCGATCCTGAAGATTCCGTCGATCTGGGTGCTCGCATTGTCGAGCGCGAGCATTTACGTCACGCGCTACGCCATCAACTCGTGGGGCGTTCTGTATCTGCAGGAGGAGCGAGGCTATTCGCTGCCCACGGCGGGCACGTTGCTCATGCTCAACACCGTGGCGGGCATCGTCGGTGCGGTCGCTTATGGCTTCGTGTCCGACACGTGGTTTTCGGCGCGCCGTCCACCGGCGAATCTGCTCTTCGCCATCCTCGAGCTGATCGGCCTGCTGCTGATCTTCTACGGCCCCAACAATCTGACGGTGCTCGTCACAGGACTAGTGCTGTTCGGCATGGGCTTGACTGGTCTCGTGACGGCGCTCGGCGGATTGTTCGCTGTGGATATTTGTCCGAAACGCGTTGCTGGTGCCGCGATGGGTCTCATCGGGATCTTCAGCTACATCGGTGCGGCGGTGCAGGAAAACATCAGCGGTCACCTCATCGAGCGCGGCATGACCGTGGTCGATGGTGTGCACACCTACGATTTTCAGGCGGCGATCTGGTTCTGGATCGGCGCTTCGTTCGTATCCATGCTGCTTGCCGCCAGTCTGTGGCGCGTCAGGCTGCGCGACTAGGAGGATTCACGCTTGTCTTCGCCCTTCGATTTCATTTCCGTCGGTGCCTATACCAAAGATACGATCGTGACTCGATCGGGAACGCGCTATGTGGATGGCGGCGGCTACAGCTATGCCACATTCGCTGCACTGCTGGCCGCACCTCGTGTCGGCGCGGTCACGCGACTTGCCGCAGAGGATCGCAAGTCCACCGACCTGATGCGCAGCCTCGGCGTGGAGGTACTGATTCACGAATCGCCGCAGTCCACGCTCATGCGCCTCGAGTATCCGACGGACAATGTCGATGAGCGCATTCTCACCGTTGCGGCCGTGGCGGATCCTTTCGAGCCGCAGCATGTGGCCGATGTGACCGCCACGGCCGTCCTCGTGAGCGCCTCGATTCGTGGCGAAGTTCCGCTGTCCGTGGTCGAAGCGTTGCGCGCGCGGACCACACTGCTGGGCCTCGATGTGCAAGGATTCGTGCGCATTCGCACCGGCAACGGGCAGCTCGCCTACGAGCCGTGGCCGGAGATGTCGCGCGTGCTCGCGCACGTCGATGTGCTCAAGTCCGATGCGGTCGAAGGCGAATTCCTCACTGGCGAGAAGGATCTGCACGCCATCGCACGCAAGTTCGCCGCCTTTGGTCCGAAGGAGATCGTTCTGACACACAAGGATGGCCTCCTGGTGCTGGCGAACGGCAGGACCTATGAGCAGCCGTTCCTGCCGGAGCCGCTGCGCGGCCGCAGCGGACGCGGCGACACCTGCGTCGGTTCGTATCTGTCGCGGCGCTTGAGCGCCGACCCGATCGATGCCACGCGCTGGGCGGCGGCGGTGACGACACTGAAACTGGAGGCGGAAGGTCCTGTGCGCCGCGAGCGCAGCGAGGTCGAAGCGCTGATCCGCAACCGTTATTCCTGATCGAGAGAACAGTGAAGCATTCCGTCACGCATTGGAGCGTTTTGCTCACCGGCGCCGCGCTGATCGCGGCATGCACGTCACCTGCAAGCGCGCCGGTCAGCCAGCGTGCGTCCGCCGCCCCGCTGACGATGCTGGTATTCGGCGATACGGGCTATCACTACGACTATCTCGCGAAGAAGGAATACCAGCGCGTCGTGACGCAGGAGCAGTTCGAGGCCAAGGAGCGCAAGGACTGGATCGAGGACAAACGCCCCATCGAGGAGCTTGCGTATCCGCCAACGTATCAGCTGCCCAACGGCAGCGTGATCACCGCGAGCGGCCAGGCACCCGTGGCCTCGGCCATGCGCGAGTACTGCATCGCGCAGGGCTGCGACTTCGGTGCCTTGCTGGGCGACAACATCTATCCGGATGGGGCGACGGCCGGTGCCGACGACATCGACGATGCGAAACGCTTTCGCGATTTGTTCGAGATTCCCTATGGACCGCTCGGGCAGGATCGTCCCGACTTCCGCATTTACGCCGTGCTGGGTAATCACGACTGGCACACATCGCGCGAAGGCGCCATGGCGCAGGTGCGCTATCTCGAGGCGTCACCGCTGTTCTTCATGAATGGCCTGTTCTATCGTGTCGCACCGCCGGCAGCGCATGGAGAGGTGGAAATCTTTGCCCTCGACACTGAGGTGCTGCTGGCAGGCACCACTGTCTACAAGGCGGAATTGACCGATGATGCGCGCGAGGCGCCTTCGACCGAGCTGACGCATCTCGAACCCTGGGCGGCGCCGCAGACCGAAGCGGAACGCAACATGGTGGCGTGGCTCGATGAAGCGCTCGCCAGCTCAAGGGCGCGCTGGAAGATCGTCATCGGCCATCATCCGCTCTGGTCGTCCGCCGGCAGCAAGTTCGAGCAGGCGAGGGCATTGCGTCGCCTCATCCTGCCGACACTGTGCCGCTACGCCGATCTGTATCTGGCGGGCCACGAGCACACGCTCGAAGTGCACACGGACGATTGCTCGAAGGCGACGGCGCAGAGCGATCTTGAGCCGTTACCGCAGATCGTATCGGGTGCTGCGGCGAAGATGCGGCCCATCAACACCGCCTTCATGCGCAACCAGATGGAGTCGAATCCGGAGCTTCATACGTTCTGGGCACGCGGCCTCACCTGGGGCTTCTCGCATCTCACATTCGACGGCGATCAGGTCACGGTGCGGATGGTGCAGGTGCCTGCGGACGGATCCGCATCGCAGGTTGCTTACGAGCATTCGTTCGCCCGCCGCACACACTGATTCAATTTCGACGCTGCGGGACGCTGACTGCGTTCCTGCGGTCGTCGCAGTCCACGTACATTTTCGAGAGACATGGTCATGAATACCGCAGCAGCGCAGCAGTTTCGAGTCCTGGGTCATTTCGTCGGCGGCAAGCCTGTCGCCGGCACGTCCGCACGTTCGGGTGTCGTTTACAACCCGGCGAACGGGCAGGAGTCGCTGCGTGTTGCGTTCGCCAGCCGCGATGAAACGCGAGCGGCAATTCAGGCCGCGAAAGCGGCACTGACCGGCTGGTCTGCGACGACGCCCCTGCGTCGCGCCCGCATCCTGTTCAAGTTCAAGGCGCTGCTCGATGAGCATGTCGATGAGCTCGCACACATCATCACGAGCGAGCATGGCAAGGTACTGTCGGATGCGCGCGGCGAAGTCACGCGTGGCATGGAAGTGGTCGAGTTCGCGTGCGGCATTCCGCATCTGCTCAAGGGTGAGTTCTCGGACAGTGTCGGCGGCGGCATCGACAGCTGGTCGCTGCGTCAGCCGGTCGGCGTCTGCGCGGGCATCACGCCTTTCAACTTTCCGGCGATGGTGCCGATGTGGATGTTCCCGATTGCGATCGCGTGCGGGAACACGTTCGTGCTGAAGCCTTCGGAGAAAGATCCGTCCTGTGCGCTGCGGCTCGCCGAGCTGCTCGCCGAAGCCGGCTTGCCGCCCGGCGTGTTCAATGTGATCAACGGCGACCGCGAAGCCGTCGAAACGTTGCTGACCGATCCTGATGTCGCCGCCGTGAGCTTCGTCGGCTCCACGCCCATTGCGCAGCACATCTATGAGACCGCGTCGCGACACGGCAAGCGCGTGCAGGCGCTCGGCGGCGCGAAGAATCACATGGTGGTCATGCCGGATGCGAATCCCGCTCTGGCGGCCCAGGCGCTGATCGGAGCCGCGTACGGTTCGGCGGGCGAGCGTTGCATGGCCATTTCGGTCGCGGTCGCGGTGGGCGATGCCGGTGACAAGCTCATCGCGGCGCTGAAGCCGATGATCGCGGATCTCAAGATCGGCGCCGGCACGAATGAAGGCGTCGACATGGGTCCGCTCATCACGCGCGAACACCTGGAGCGTGTGCGCTCCTACATCGACCTGGGCGTGAAGGAAGGGGCGACGCTCGTCGTCGACGGGCGCAAGCACAGCGTGCCCGGTCATGAGCAAGGTTTTTATCTGGGCGCCACATTGTTCGACGGCGTGCAGCCGCAGATGCGGATCTATCGCGAGGAAATCTTCGGCCCGGTGCTGGCGATCGTGCGTGTTCCGGATCTTGATGCGGCGTTGCAACTCGTCAACGAGCACGAGTTCGCCAACGGCACTTCGATTTACACCGCCAGCGGCGATGCTGCACGCAAGTACTCGCACTCGGTGAACGTCGGCATGGTGGGTATCAACATTCCGATTCCCGTGCCCATGGCGTTCCACAGCTTCGGCGGCTGGAAGCGCTCGCTGTTTGGCGACCTGCACGTGCATGGCGCCGACGGTGTGCGCTTCTACACGCGCATGAAGACCGTGACCGCACGCTGGCCCACGGGCATCGCGAGCGGTGCGGAATTCGTCATGCCGACGATGAAATGATCGCCGCTTGAGTGTCGAGGAAGATCATGTCGAGTCGATCAAGGGCGATATCCCTTCCTGCATTCCGCGTTGCCCGGGTCAACGGCTGGTCCACTGCGGAAATCCGCGAGCTGCGTGAGCTCGCGGCGGCCGGTGCGACCGTGAGCGAGATCGCGACGCGCCTGCGCCGCTCCGAGTCCGCGATCAGAAACAAGGCGGGCATGCACGGCATCCCGGTGAGAGCGGCCCGTCTCGGAGCCGCATCGTTCAGGGAACAGAAGGCGGGTTCTCTGCCTGAATCGGGGAGAGGCTAGGCACGTCGTATCGATGACGTGACGTCCGAGGCAGGCTTGCTTCGACGGGTTGACGGTTGACAGTTGACGGTAAGAAAGCTCGCTCGATGGCGACGGAAGCACATGCCGGAGACGAGAGTTCGAGGACAAGAGAAATTGCTCGCGGAAGGCGATTGATCACGCGTGTTTCGAACGGGGGGCCGCCTCCAATGTAACCGCTTGATGTTGGGGCGAATAAAGACGGGCGGATTGGGTTCGCCTTTCATCGCCCGCTCTACTCTCGTGGCGCTGCCTTCTTGGCCGTCTTGCACGGCGTTCTCGGCATCCCTATATAAAGGTGCTACGAGAGGAGGACACGCTATGAGTCGGGAACGTGCAGTGCTGGCTGGCGGCTGCTTTTGGGGCATGCAGGATCTGATTCGCCGCTACGACGGTGTCATTTCTACGCGCGTCGGTTACACCGGCGGCGATGTACCCAACGCAACCTATCGCAATCACGGGTCGCATGCCGAAGCGATCGAAATCATCTTCGATCCGGCGAAGCTGAGCTATCGGCAGCTTCTCGAGTTCTTCTTCCAGATTCACGACCCGACGACGCGCAATCGTCAGGGCAACGATGTCGGCACGAGCTATCGCTCGGCGATCTTCTATACGAGCGAGGAACAGAAGCGCATCGCCGAAGAGACGATTGCCGATGTCGACGCCTCGGGTCTCTGGCCCGGCAAAGTCGTGACCGAGGTCGTTCCTGCGAGGGACTTCTGGGAAGCCGAACCCGAGCACCAGGACTATCTCGAGCGCATCCCGAACGGCTATACCTGCCACTTCGTCCGGCCGAACTGGAAGTTGCCTTCGCGGCAAGACAAAGCCAAATCGGCGTAAGTTCTTCGCCAATCGCGCACGTGGCGACAGCGTATTAGGCGCGCACGACACCTCGAGTCCCTTGCGCCTACAGATTCTGCGCGGATTCCCCGCTTCGGGTTTGGAGTCGCGCCGTGAAAGGCGGTCAGGTTCGCTACAATTTGACCGTCTCTCGGCGAACCTACCTGCTGTGCAGAAAGTATTCATCAACGCTGAGTCGCTCCTGCGCGATTCCTTGCAGCTCGGTGCAATGGTCGTTCGCAGCGGATTTCGTCCCTCCTTCCTAGTCGGCATCTGGCGCGGCGGTGCGCCGGTCGGGATCGCGGTTCAGGAAGTGCTCGAGTACCACGGGATCGAGTGCGATCACATTTCGATCCGCACGTCTTCATATACCGAGATGGATCAACGCTCGAAGACCGTGCGCGTGCATGCCCTCGACTATTTGACATCGCGGCTCACGTTCGAGGATCGATTGCTTCTCATCGACGACGTGTTCGATTCCGGGCGCAGCCTCGATGCGGTGCTCGAGGAGTTGAAGCGCCGCTGTCGCCGTAATCTTCCCGACCAGATCCGTATCGCGACGTTGTACTACAAGCCTGCGCGCAACCGCACGCGCCTCGCGCCGGACTACTACATACGCGCGAGCGACGATTGGCTCGTGTTTCCTCATGAGCTCCAGGGACTCTCGCGCGAGGAGATCCTTGCGCACAAGCCTGTCGACGACAGCTTTTTTCATGACGCCGATACCAAGTCTTAGAGCGCGCGTGTGCATGCTCGGAGCCCGCGCTGCTACGATCGGGCGCCGAGCTTCGAGTTCAGGCGAGTAGTCATCGATGAGCGTCGTTCGTTTTGTGCCTGGTTTGTTGCTGCTCCTTCTCGTGAGTGGAGCGGCGCTCGCATACGATGCTTATCCGCGCCGCGCGACTACCATCGAAGGACGTTGGGTACTCAACCCTCAACTGAGCGAAGATCCCGACGCGATTCTGCTCGAGCGCATCGAGCGAGAACGGGAGCGCTATCGAAAAGAGATGGAACGGCACCGGCGCGCACGCGGCCATGCAGACATCCCGCCGATGGGCACCGAAGGGATCGACATCCCGCCCGCGACGCGCGCTGCGCGCGAGCGCGTCAAGCGTCGGCAGCAGCGAGAGCTCGAGCTGTACAAGCGCATGCTCAACGTCACGCCTTGGTTGCGCATCCGCCAGCAAGGCAACGAGATCGAGATCGCCTCCGCCATGGAGACGCGCCGCTTCGATGCGGGCTCCGAAAGCCAAGTGTCGATGCCTGAAGGTCAGATCGCCGATCTGCGCGTCGGTTGGGACGGCGAGTGGTTCGTGATCGAGCGAAAAGTGCGCGACGGCCCGAACGCGCTCGAGCGCTTTCGCCTGCTCAAGAACACGGATCAGCTCGAATATCAGATGCGCTGGCGCGGCGAGACGGAGCTCTCAGGCATTTCCGTCCGACGCATCTTCGACCGCGGCGCCAACGAAGAGCCCGTGCGCGATCCGAGCGTGGGACCGGTGAGGTGAGGCAGCGCGCACCAGAGCGCGCTGCGGCTACAGACTACGGGCGACAGGCGACAGCAAGAGGACGAAGGCGCCTGAGAGCGCATGTCGCCGCAATCCCGTTCTGGCTGTCGCCTGTAGCCTGTAGCCGGATACTCGGGTAACTAACTAACCCGCGTATCCCATCACCGCCTTCACCTCCAAGAACTCTTTCAATCCCTCGCGTCCCCACTCGCGGCCGTTGCCGGAGTGTTTGTAGCCGCCGAACGGCGCGTGCGGATCCGTCGGTGCGCCGTTCAAATGGACCATGCCGGTGCGCAAGCGGCGGGCGATGCGGCGGGCACGCTCGATGTCGCCCGAGTACACGTAGCCCGATAAGCCATATACGGTGTCGTTCGCGATTCGAATCGCTTCTTCTTCGTCGTCGTATGGAATCATGACGAGCACGGGCCCGAAAATTTCCTCGCGGGCGATCGTCATCGAATTGTTTGCGTTCGCGAAAATCGTCGGCTTCACGAAGTAACCTTTCGCGAGCCCGTCAGGCCGTCCCGGTCCGCCCGCAACGAGCGTCGCGCCTTCTTCGATGCCTTTGTGGATCAAGCGCTGAACCTTCTCGAACTGCGCCTCGCTCGCGACCGGTCCCATCGTGACGTTGTCCGCCTTCGGATCGCCGACGACCGGCTTCTCGGCGACGCTCTTCGCAATCTTCACGGCTTCGTCATACAGCTTTCGCGGCACGAGCATGCGTGAGGGTGCGTTACACGATTGCCCGGTATTCGACATCATGGAGAGCACGCCGCGTTTCACGGCGGCGTTGAGATCCGCATCGTCGAGAATGATGTTCGCGGATTTGCCGCCGAGCTCTTGCGAGACGCGCTTGACGCTGTCCGCCGCGGCTTTCGCGACGAGCACGCCGGCTCGTGTCGAGCCCGTAAAAGACACCATATCGATGCCAGGATGTCGCGCGATCGCTTCGCCGACGGTCGGGCCATCGCCATCCACGAGGTTGAACACCCCTTTCGGCACGCCTGCTTCTTGCAGGATCTCCGCAAAGACGTGCGCGCTGAGCGGAGCGATCTCGCTCGGCTTCAATACCATCGTGCATCCCGCGGCGAGCGCCGGTGCAACCTTGCAGCTGATCTGATTGATCGGCCAATTCCACGGCGTAATGAGACCGCAGACGCCGACGGGCTCGCGTCGAATGAGCGTCGAACCGATCCGCTCCTCGAACTCGAACTCTTTGAGCACTGCGAGCGCCGTCGTCAGATGCTCGAGTCCGCTCGCCGCTTGCGCATTGCGCGCGAACTTGATGGGCGCGCCCATCTCATCCGAAATCGCGCGTGCGACATCATCGATGCGCTTCTCGTAGACCGCGATGATGCGTTCGAGCAGCGCGATGCGTTCTTCTCTAGTGCTTTCCGCGAAGCGCTCGAATGCCGCGCGCGCCGCCGCGACCGCAGCGTCGACGTCCGCTGCGGTGCCGAGCAGAATCCTGCCGACCGGCGCTTCGGTCGCGGGATCGATGACGTCGAGCTCGCGCCGCCCGCTCGGCGCCGTCCACGAACCGTCGATCAAAAAACGTCGGAAGTCATACATGAGAATCACCATTGAAAGACGCATCGCGGCGGCTCGATCCGCGCGCTCGGGAGAGCCGCTATGATACGGCAGTCTCCTCGACCCGCTTGACCCGCGCTGTCATCGATAGACAAGCGGAAAATGCGTGCTGCAAAAGCACGACATACGAAGCCGACCAGCCGAGCCTTAGTGCGGATCCTGTTGCATCCACGCATCTGTTGAGTCAACAAGCCTCGGGTCTCTTGCCCCGCCTAGGTGCCTCTGCTAGCCTCCGATTGTCACCGGTGTCATGTAGTGAGCCAAAAATGCTACCGGTGTCAGAGAAGCAGGCTGGAATCGGGCGCCAGACGGCGCCCGGTGACAGTTGCCGGACACGTTGAAGCAGTGTTCGAAGAGCGCGTGACAAGCAAAAAGGGGGAGTACCACACATGTCCGCTATTGAGCGTAACCGCATCCGATTTACCGTTCAGGCGATCTTGGGCGTCGCCTCGGGCGCGCTGCTGAGCGCGAACGTTCTCGCACAAGCGACCGGCACCTCCGACGAAGGTGCTCTCGAAGAAATTGTCGTCACCGGCTTTCGTGAGAGCTTGAATGCTGCACTCGACGTGAAGCGCGAAACGGTCGGGTCTGTCGATGCGATCCTCGCGGAGGACATCGCCGATTTCCCCGATCTGAACCTCGCCGAGTCCCTGCAACGTATCCCAGGCGTCTCGATCGCGCGCGACGCCGGTGAAGGGCGCTCGATCACCGTGCGCGGTTTGAGCCCCGAGTTCACGCGCGTGCGCCTGAACGGAATGGAAGCGATGTCCAACAACGGCGGCACCGATGCTGCCGGCGGAACGAATCGAGGCCGCGGCTTCGACTTCAATACGTTTGCCTCGGAGCTGTTCAACGCGATCACCGTACGGAAAACCGCCTCGGCCGACATCGAAGAAGGCTCGCTCGGTGCAACCGTCGACCTGCGCACCGGCCGTCCGTTCGACTATGACGGCTTCACCGTCGTGACTTCGGCGAGCGCGCAGTACAACGATCTTTCCGAAGAGATCGATCCGCGCGCCGCATTCCTCATCAGCAACACGTTTGCGGACGGCCGCTTCGGCGCACTGCTTTCGGTCGCCTACACCGAGCGTCATCTCGTCGACGAGGGCTCGAGCACGGTGCGATGGGGCAAACCTTCCGGAGCGATGACGGCGGCGCCTGGGTTTACGGGCGATATCGATGCCGTGAACGATGCCTTCATGCCGCGCATCCCGCGCTACGACTATTACGAGCACAACCAGGATCGCCTCGGCATCACGGCCTCGTTCCAGTTTGCACCGACGGATCGCACGCAGATCAATCTCGATGCGCTCTATGCGGAGTTCAACGCGGAGCGCAAGGAGATCTTCCTCGAGACGCCGAACTTCAGCAGCGGCGCACAAGGCATGCAGGTCGCCGATGCCGTCATCGACAACACGAACACCGTCGTGTACGGCGTGTTTAACAACGTCGATATCCGTTCGGAGCAGCGCTTCGACGAGCTCTCGACCGAGTTCAAGCAAGTGACGCTCGACTTCACCCACGAGCTGACCGATACGTTGCGTCTCGCCGGCATGATCGGCACGACGGAGTCCGACCATAACAACCCGTTCCAGACGACGCTGCTGCTCGACTGGAACAACATTCCTTCCATGAGCTTCGACTACCGCGGCAACAATCGCTTGCCGGTGTTGAGCTACGGCGGCGCCGATCTGACGTCGACCAATATCGGCACGCCTCAGACCGGCGGCACGTCAACGACGAATTCGGACGGCTGGTACCTGTCCCAGATCCGCTTGCGGCCGCAGACCGCGCTGAACGAATTCGACAACTATCAAGTGGATCTGACCTGGTCCGCGACGGACTCGCTCGACTTCAAGGTCGGCGCTCAGCGCAAGGAATTCAAATTCACGACGACGGAGAAGCGCATCGACCCCGCCTACTGCGATCCGCCGCTCGCGATCAACGCCAATGCGGAGACGTGCTCGGCAGTGCCGTTCCGAAACACGCCGCTCTCGGAGTTCACCGACGTGTTCACTTACGGCAACGATCTCGGCATTCCGAGCGGCACGACGACGTCGTTCCGCCTTCCGAGCATGAGCGCCGCGAGGGCGTTGTTCGACCTGAACGGCATCCCGCTCTCGATGACGCCGGCGCTCGGCAACAACCGGAAAGTCGAGGAAGAGGACACGGGCTTCTTCTTGCAGGCGCAGTTCCGCAGCGAAGTCGGCAGCATGCCGTTGCGCGGCAACGTGGGCGTTCGCTACGTCAAGACCGACCAAACCTCGTGGGGCTATTCGTTCCTGAGCGGAGAGGCCGTGTTGATTCAGGCCGAGCGCGACTACACGGACACGCTTCCCTCATTGAACCTCGCCCTCGATGTGACGGATGACCTCGTGGTACGTGCATCCGCCGCGAAAGTCATGGCGCGTCCGGCCCTCGGCGACTTGACGCCGGGCGGTGGCGTCAGCGTGAGCGGCAACAACCGCACGGCCAGTCTCGGCAACCCGCACATTGCGCCGACTCGCGCGAAGGCGTACGACCTGAGCTTCGAGTGGTACTTCGCGCCTGAATCGCTGTTGTCGCTCGCGTTGTTCTACAAGGACATCGAGAGCCGTGCGGTCGATTCGACACTGACGGATGTGCCGTTCACAGGTAATCCGTTCGGCATTCCTGACAGCGTTGCGATCGCGGCCTGCGGCGCTCAGCCGAACTGCTCGCCGGAGCTTGCGAATTGGACGTTCAACACGACCGTCAACGGCCCGGGCGGCGATCTCAAAGGATTCGAGATCAGCTATCAGCAGCCCTTTACGTTCCTGCCGGGCTTCTGGAGCAATTTCGGTATCGTGCTCAACTACACCGGCGTCGATTCCGAGATCGAGTATGAGGAGGACTTGAAAGAGGACCTCACGGGCTTGTCGAACAGCGCATACAACGCGACGCTGTACTACGAGACGGATCGCTTCGGCGCCCGCGTCGCGACCTCGTACCGCGACGAGTTCCTCACGAACGTACCCGGCCGCAACGGCAACGACATCGAAGGTACCGCGGAGGTGCTGACGGTCGACGCATCGGCTCGTTACTCGCTGAACGACAACATCGATCTCACCCTCGAAGGGGTGAATCTCACCGATGAGTTCCAGGATCAGTGGGTCGACTCGCTCGGCAATCGATTGTCGTACTACCACCATACGGGCCGCAGCTACTTGCTGGGCGCGCGCATCAAATTCTGAGCACGCAAGGCTCGGCACTCTAGGCGTCGGGCGCACTGCCCGACGCCCTTTTTTTGGGGACCACGCCGATTCTCGTTCCCTTGCTTGCAGGTCCTCAGCCGCATTAGCGAGGTTGCGGTCATCCATCGGCATACGCGGAACGCAGTACTATCGGCGTCTCCTGCCCGCACATTGAGAGACTCGATGCCACAACTCACACGACGCGAAATGGTCGCGGCGGTCCTTGCGGGGACCGCTGCGGCTTCCATCGAATCCGCAGCGGCCCCAGTGCCGGGCGAAGCGCTTCCGAGCGCGAAGGCAACACTGCCGCTTTATCCAGGCCCAATTCCCGGTGCGATCGAGGCGCCCGATGAAGAGGCGACGCGCGATCCGAAGGAAGCGTGGGTCTATCGGCAGAGCATCTCGCGCCCGACGCTGATGGTGTTCCTGCCTGCGAAGACCGCAGGCGCCACACCCGCTGTCGTGATCTGTCCGGGCGGCAGCTATCGCGGCGTCTCGATCGACAAGGAAGGCTACAGCGTCGCGCAGGCGTTCAACCGCTTCGGGGTCGCGGGCATCGTGCTCAAGTACCGCACACCGAATCCGCGCCACATGAAGGAAACGTTTATTGGCCCGCTGCAGGACGCCCAGCAGGCGCTGCATGTCGTGCATCAACGCGCGCGCGAATGGAACATCGATCGCAAGCGCATCGGCATCGTCGGGTTCTCCGCAGGCGGACACCTCGCTGCGAGTGCCTCTACGCTGTTCGCAAAGCCCGTGCTCCCGAACCACAGCGCGCAAGACGTGCGTCCGGCATTTTCCGTGCTGATCTATCCCGTGATCAGCATGCGCGATGAGCTCACGCATCGAGATTCGCGTGCACAGTTGCTCGGCGAATCGCCGTCGCCTTCGCTGATCGAGCGCTACTCGGCGGACGAAGCCGTCTCGGATCAGACCCCGCACGCCTTCATCGTGCATGCGGCCGACGATACGGCCGTGGCCGTCGGCAACAGCATTCGCTACTTCGAAGCGCTCGAGAAGCGAGGCATACCGGCACAGCTTTTCATCTATGCGCGAGGAGGGCACGGATACGGCCTCAAAAATCCCACGACCTCCGATGACTGGATCGAGAGCGTGCGGTACTGGCTCGCAGGCGAAGGGTTGATCGACACGAGCTTCGGCAAAGCCTGATGCAGGACGAGCTTCCCTCGAAACGACGCCGGCAATTCATGCAAGGAGCGCTTGCCGGCGGCGGCATGTTGATCCTGCCGACGCTGCAAGCCTATGCGGCTTCGCAATCGAGCAGCGTCGCGAATGTGCGAGGCGGGAAGATCGCGGGCGTGCGGGCGCACGGTGTGCATGTCTTCAAGGGCATTCCGTACGGAGCCGATACGCGTGCACGACGCTTTCGGCCGGCACTGCCGCCCGAGAAGTGGAAGCGGATACGAGACGCGCTCGAGTACGGTCCTTCGTGCCCGCAGCCGAATGCACGCGAGCCTCAAAGCGAGGATTGTCTATATCTCAACGTTTGGACGCCTGCGCTCCGCGATGGCGCGAAGCGCCCCGTCCTCGTGTATTTCCATGGCGGTGAGTTCAGCAGCGGTTCGGGATCGAGCCCGCTCTATGACGGCACGCGGCTTTGCGAGCGCGGCGACGTCGTCGTGATCACGGTCAATCACCGGCTCAACATCTTCGGCCATCTCTATCTCGATCGCGTTGCGGGATCCGAGTATGCGGTATCGGGCAATGTCGGAATTCTCGATCTCGTTCAAGCGCTCGAATGGGTGCGAGATCACGCGCCGGAATTCGGCGGCGATCCCGACCGTGTCACCGTGTTCGGCCAATCGGGCGGCGGCGCAAAGATCGCAACGCTGATGGCGATGCCCGCCGCGAAAGGGCTTTTTCATCGTGCGGTGACGATGAGCGGTCAGCAGATCACCGCATCGGGCCCGCGCGGCGCGACGTTGTGCGCACGAGCGTGTCTCGCAACGCTCGACATCGAGCCGCAGGACATTGCCGCGCTGCTCGACGTCGACACGGAGACCCTCGTCGCGGCGACGCGCACGAAAGATCCGACGCTCTTCAATCGTTCGGTGTACTTCGGTCCCGTATTGGATCAAGACGCGCTGCCGCGCCATCCGTTCTATCCGGATGCGCCCGGACAATCCGCACACATTCCGATGATCATCGGCAACACGCTCGATGAGACACGTGCGTTCCACGGCAGAGATCCCGGCATTCACGAGCTCACGTGGGAGGAGCTGCCGGAGCGGCTGTTGTCGGCATTGCACGTCGACATCGAGCCCGAGTATGTGATCGCCGAGTATCGGCGCTGGTACCCGAAGCTCACGCCGACGGAGTTGTTTTTTGCGGCGACGACGGCCGGGCGTTCATGGCGCGGCGCTGTGATCGAGCTCGAGCTGCGCGCCGCGCAGGGCACGCGCACCTACGCGTATCAGCTCAACTATCGCTCTCCGCTCGAAGGCGGCCGCTATGGGGCGATGCATACGATGGACATTCCGCTCATCTTCGACAACATCGCCCAACCAGGCTCGTTGACGGGGACCTCAACCGAAGCGCAACGCACGGCCGACGCGATGAGCGCAGCGCTCATCGCATTCGCGCGCACGGGCAATCCGAATCACGCGGGACTGCCCGAATGGCATCCGTACACGCTGCCCGAGCGCGCGACGATGCTGTTCGATGCAGAGCCGAAGCTCGCGAACGACCCGCGCGGCAACGAGCGACGATTGTTCGAGAAGCTCCCGTATATCCAGCGCGGCACGTACTGAGAGAAGAAGGGGATAGTGACTAGGGGATAGGGGATCGTCAGAGCGCACCGAGTGCGCCTCTTCACCTCTCCCCTTGCGGGGGCCGCTCGCGCGCATCCATGCGCTCCGCGCCATTCGTACATCCTGTACA
>JBDZVE010000183.1:0-4654 GCA_040255535.1 Lysobacterales bacterium
GCGGCTACAGAACCACTGCGCTCGATCTGTTAGGCTCACGCGTTCGTCGAGCGCTTTTCACGTTTGCATGGGCATTCTCACCAATTTGTTTGGCCGCTCCTCCGGAGCGACGGCGCCTTGGGTCTCCGACTCGATTTACGCGTTCGTGAAAAATCGCATCGACCCGACAAGCGGCAAGTTCGAGGCACGCGGTGAGGAACTGCCCGACGAAGATGAGCGCAACGGCGGCTCGGAGATTCGCTGGGCGGATGGCGCGCTCGACGGTACGTTCAGCCATCACACCGCAACGCGCACCTCACTTGCGATCGCAAAGCGACTGGCGTCGAAGATGGATCGTGTCGCCAGAACGGGCGATGAGCGTGCAGCAGCGACTGCTTACGCCGTGCTGAAAGAGGAGCCGGTACTCGAGCTCGTCGATCCTCTTCTGGAAACACTCAACGCGCTCGAAACACCGATCGAACCGTATCTCATCGAGCTCGCGGTGAAGCTTGCGACGCAGTCCCGAGACCGCGGGCCGGTGAAGGCCGGCATTGCGCTGCTCGGGTCGATGCGCGCGCGACAGTACGAAGAGATCGTAACGGTACTCGGCAAGCATGAAGAATTCACGCTTTTCTCGGCAGTCGCGTTGTCGAATATGTTCGACGATGCGAGCGAACGCCTCTGGGCACTTGCGAAAACAGTCGAGGGTTGGGGCCGCATTCATCTCGTCGAGCGTATGGTGCCGACGGATGATCCCGAGATTCAGCGCTGGTTGCGCCGCGAAGGATTTCGCAACTCGGTGCTGTACGAATACTTGGCGTTGACCGCAGCCGTTCACGGCCGCTTGCGTGAGGCGCTCTCCGAGCCCCAAGTCGATGAAGCCGAGCTGATCGCTACCGCCGAGATCATCGATTCAATGATCGCGGCGGAGCACGGGGCGTCCGCTGGCATCAGCTCGTACGCCGATGCCGCCGCCACGACGCTGCTCTACCTCGAGCACATTTCCGCCGCGCCGCTCCGATTGCTGCACCTGCTCACCGCGGACGTCATCTTGAGGTATCTAGAAGAGGATGACCGGAGCGCCGCGGACAAGTTGTCGCAAGGTTGGAGCGAGACCGCGTTGCGCGAAGCGATGACGAGTGCGCGCGAGTACATCGGACGGCCGGAATGGGACAAGCTGATCCGTAGCGAGCTCGAGTCGGACGATCCGGTCCAGTTCGATCGCGCGAACCGGGCCGCGAAGATCAAGGACATCGACACCTATGCATGGCACGTTCGCCGGCTCGAACGCAATCCGCTCGACACGAGTGCTTGGTTCAATGCGATGCAAGGCGCGACCCTAAAACGAATAGACGAGCTGGTCGAGACCGCCGAACGCGGCCTGCCGTTGGATCGGATCGCGAGTGGACCCGGGAAGCAGCTTGGCTTGGGAGAGGCGTTCGCGGCCCACGCTTGTCTAGATTTCATCTTGCAGGATTTGAAGCATTTTCCGGGGCGAGGGTTGCGCCTCATCGCCGCGGGCCTGCGCAGCCCCGTAATCCGCAATCGCCACATGGCGATCAATGCGCTCGAAGCCTACGAGCCGGATTTGCTTCGCGCGGAAGCGAGCGAGATGATCGAGTGCGCTCTTCGCGAGGAGATCGACGAAGACGTACGAGGGCGGCTCTTCGATCTCAACGAACGGCTGCGTACGCGGTGAGACTGACGGCAGGCGGTCAGCCTGCGTGCTGCACTGCGCCCGCAGCGCTCTCGGGATCGGACAACAGCGGAACCGCCTGAAACCAATCTCCGCCCGCGTTCCACTCGAGAATGCGCCCATTCGCGACGATCCGAAGCGGACGCGCGACGACGTTCTCGATGAAGCGCACGACATCGGCGCGCATGTCCTCCGCAACATCCTGCGCGGAGGCAGCGTCGTAGCAGGCATAGTCGCACCAATCCTCGAATTTCTTGCCGCTGACGCGATCGTTTACTTCGACCCACCACTCGAGCACGCCTCGCGGGATCAGAACCGAAAGCGAAACGTCGAACCGGTCTATGTTCAGCCTGACGTGTCCCGGCGTTTCGGACATCGTTACACGGTGTTCGTCGACGAACCGGCCGAGGTCGGCAATCAAATGTTCATTCATATCGTTTGCAGTCCCGCATCCACGGTCGATCGCTCACCCTCATATGCTCACTCCACCCGACGTATGCTCGATGCAAGAGCGAAGGCTGCCCTCGAACTTCCGGAGTGTCAAACGATGACAAAAGGCGGCTCTGGCTTTACACCGCGGCCCTCGCAGGAGTAGCGTTTTCCGCTTGGCGAACGAGGTCCTCAGGAGGCGCATATGACACCCTGGGAAATTCGCGGCCGAGAGCTCGTCAATTGCAACTGCTCGTACGGCTGCCCATGTCAGTTCAACGCGCTGCCCACGCAGGGATTCTGCGAAGCCGTCGCAACATTTTTGATCGAAGAGGGCCACTACGGAGACGTGCGTCTCGACGGACTGGCGGCCGCGATGGTCGTGCATTGGCCGGGGCCCATTCATCTAGGCCAAGGAAAGTGCCAGCCCGTGATCGACAGCAAGGCTTCGCCGGAACAGCGCGACGCGCTGCTTCAGATTCTTTCAGGCAAGGATACGGATCCGTTTGCGACGGTGTTCTCCGTCTTCGCGACGACGTTCGACAATGTCTACGAGCCGATCACGGCGCCCGCTGAAGTACAAATCGATGTCGAATCGCGTCGCAGCAAGATTCGCTTCGGCAACTGCATCGAAGTTATCGGCGAGCCCATCCGAAATCCGGTGACCGGCCAAGAACATCGCGCCCGCATCGAACTGCCGCACGGCTTCGAATACGAGATCGCCGAGATCGGGTCGGGCACGGCACACTCTAAGGGCAACGTTGCCGTCGACGTACAGAAGACGTACGCGCAGTTCGCATATATCCATTTGAACAATCACGGCGTGGTCCGGCATCGCGCGGTCGCGTGACTCTGCGGCGCATGAGGCAAGCAACAGCGCTTGCCTCGCGCACTCGCATCGAATGGCAAACACCGACTCGAGCGTGCAAACGGCGGCCGTTCTCCGTCATACTCGTCGGAATCGACTTCGATCGACAGTTGGGGGGACGACTCAGAATGAAGACAGCATCCGTGTTGGCGCTCGTCGGCGCCTGCATTTCCGTCACGGCCTACGGCGACGCTTCGACACCACAGGAACAGTGGCACTCATTGTTCAACGGCAAGGACCTGAGCGGCTGGACGATCAAGATCGCCAAGCATCCGCTCAATGAAAACTATGCCGACACGTTTCGCGTCGAAGACGGTATTCTGAAGGTCAGCTACGATCGCTACGGCAAGTTCGAAGAGCAGTTCGGGCACCTCTTCACGAATCAGCCCTACTCGCACTACGTTCTCAGGCTCGAGTACAAGTTCACCGGCGAAGCAGTCGCCGACGCACCCGATTGGGCAAAGTTGAACAGCGGCGTGATGATTCATTCACAGTCGCCGCTCAGCATGGGAGTGGATCAAAGCTGGCCCGCGAGCATGGAAGTGCAATTCCTCGCGGCGGGCGCAACCGCGGGACGCCAGACAGCGAATGCCGTGACTCCGGGCACGAATCTCGAGCTGAACCGCAAGCTCATCACGGATCACATCATCGATTCCAAATCGAAGCTCTACCCGCTGGACGAATGGGTGGCGGTCGAGGTCGAGGTGCACGGCAACGAAGAAGTCATTCACCGCATCAACGGCGTGGAAGTCATCAGATATCAGCACCCGCAACTCGACCCGCGCGACGATAGCGCGCAGCGGCTGCTCGCTGCGGGAGCGCCACTGCAGCTTTCCTTCGGACACATTGCACTGCAAGCCGAGGGGCAGCCGATCTGGTTTCGCAACATCCAGATACGCTCGTTGGACAGATGATCGCCTAGGGTCGGGTAACTAGGTTGCGCGCCGACCAAGCTTAAGACACGAATCTGAAAGCAGAGCTCTCTCGGCAACATCGCTAGTTGTCATGAGCGCTTTCGTGGCCAGATCGCGGACAGCGCGCAAGACCACGAGCACTACACGCGCGCTTCTCGATGCGGCGGAACTTCGGGAATGCCGACTCATTGATCGAGTGCTGATATCGATAAGCATGGATTCACCGTCGCGGCGGCGGTTTGACCAGGTCGGAGGCATCAATGAGCAAGTCGCCCGGACATCAGAAATGGCCGGACCATCAGGTTCGCGAAATGCATCTGCGTGAGCGAATGCAGGCGAGAGTTGCCGGAGAAGTCATTGCGGATTCGCGCGATGTCATCCGTGTGGAAGAAGACGGATCTCCCGCGCGGCACTACTTCCCACGCGGCGATGTGAACCTCAAGGCGCTCGAGCGGACGGATACGACGACGGAGTGTCCTTTCAAGGGAACGGCGGGATACTTCAGCGTGCGTAGCAATGGCGGCGAATTGAAGGACGCCGCGTGGACGTACGAGACACCTTACGAGGAACACGAAGCCTTGAAGGGGCGTATCGCGTTCTACGACGACAAGATTCCTGAAATCGAAGTACGCGCGGTATAGCACAACCGTGCCGTCGCGCCGCAGAAATCCGCGCGCACGGCGCGCCCTTCTTTAGCCTGGATCCCGGCCTCCGCCCACTAGTGTCCGGGGAAAATCCGATATCTCGAGGCCGGGGTTCCGACGGAAG
>JBDZVE010000184.1:0-4551 GCA_040255535.1 Lysobacterales bacterium
CAGCCTCCTTTCATGCTGCTAGATCGATCAGACTTCCTGGCACACCAAAGCACGCTAAGCTCGCCAAGCAGAGAAAGACCGGAATCGAAAGGGAAGATCATTTTTTTCCTTCCTACCTCCGCGTCTCTCCGAGAAATCTCTTTTTCTTAGCTTGGCGAGCTTGGCGTGCTTGGCGAGAGTACTCTTCCCAACACACGGAACGATCCGTGCACACAGTTGTTGAATATCCAAGTGGTGTGTCGATACGGGAGACCTTAGCGTGGGCGTACTAGTCGAAGGCGAATGGAAAGATCAGTGGTATGACACGAAGTCTACCGGTGGGCGATTCGTTCGTTGGCAATCGCCTCACCGACACTGGATCACGCCCGACGGATCGCCGGGTTTGACCGGCGACGGCGGATTTGCTGCAGAGCCCGGACGCTATCATTTATATGTGTCGTATGCGTGCCCGTGGGCACACCGCACGCTGATCATGCGCGAGCTCAAGGGACTGCAGGACATGGTTTCCCTCTCGGTCACGCATTGGTTGATGGCCGAGCGCGGGTGGACGTTCGATCCGGGGCCCGGGGTCGTTCCGGATTCCGTCAACGGGGCGCGCACGCTGTACGAAGTCTATCTCGCCGATAACCCCAAGGCGTCGGGCCGGGCGACGACGCCGCTGCTGTGGGACAAGAAGCAGCGGCGCATCGTCAGCAACGAGTCTGCGGACATCGTTCGGATGTTCAACACCGCCTTCGATGAAGTCGGTGCGAAGCCGGGCGACTACTATCCGGAACCGTTGCGCGCCGATATCGACGCGCTGAACGATCGCATTTACGACACCGTCAACAACGGCGTGTACAAGGCCGGCTTCGCGAGTACGCAAGATGCTTATGAGGAAGCGGCGCGCGGCGTGTTCGCGACGTTCGATGAGCTCGAGAAGCGGCTCGAAGAGCGCCGTTACCTGTTTGGAGATCGAATCGTCGAAACCGATTGGCGCTTGTTCACGACCCTCGTGCGCTTCGATGCCGTCTACCATGGTCACTTCAAGTGCAACCTGCGGCGGTTGATCGATTATTCGAACCTGCACGCCTACGCGCGCGATCTATTTCAGGTACCCGGAATCGCCGCGACGGTGCATTTCGATCACATCAAGAATCACTACTATCAAAGCCACAAGATGATCAACCCGACGGGCATCGTCCCGATCGGACCCGCGCTCGATTTCAGCGCACCGCACGGACGCGAGCGTTTGTCGACGACGGGCGCTTAGGCGTTCGCGCACAGGGTGCGAGCTTCTGCTTAAGAGCGAATCTCGCCAAGCACGCAGGGCTCGCAAAGGAAGAACTAGAAAAATCTCTCGCGGAGAACGCGGAGGTAAGAAGGGAAAAGATCTTCCTATTCCCGAACTCTGCGGCTCCGCGCCTTGTATCGTTTTTGTTTTCCTTTGCGAGCCTTGCGTGCTTGGCGAGAGTTATTCTTCTCTTCGTTTGCCTAGGACGGATCCTAGCGCCCGCAAGGACGACGCTGCTGTAGCGTCAGCTTCGCGCGCTTCGCGAGAGATCAACTCAAACGCTGTGCGATCAGCTTTCGGATGCTCGTCATGTTGCGCATCGTGAAGCTCGGCAGCCGAAGACTCTTTATGCGCGCGTCCTGCCACACCTTCGACTCATTGATCTTCGACCTGCACAGCCAGTAGAGCTCGCGCCCGTTCACGGCAAACTCATCGAGATCAGTGCGAATCTGCACGAGCTTGCGCGCCTCGGCGGTCGCGAGCGGCTCGTGCAATAGACAAACGTGCACGGTCGCGGTGCCGCTCGGTGCATCGGGGAAGGGGCTACTCGCACCGATCGCGAGCACCTCCTCTGCGGTCCGCGCGAACGTCTCGACTTCGTATCCGAGCGACTGCTCCAGGTGTCGCGAGATCTTGTGCTCGAGCTTGGCTCGGTCGGCGGCGCGGCAAGAAAACACGACGTTGCCGCTCGCAATGAAAGTCGCGACATCGCGGAAGCCGATCTCCTCGAACAGGCGCTTGAGCTCCTTCATCGGCGGGCGGCGCTTGCCCAGATTGATGCCGCGCAAGAAGGCAACGTAGCGTGGCATGCAAAGCGCTTCCGTCGAACGGACCCGCTATTTGCCCGCATCGCGACTCGGGATGTTTAGGCCCTTTGCGACCGCGGGACGGGCGAGGAACCGCTCGAGCGAGCGCGTCACGTTCGGAAAATCGGCAATACCCACGAGCTCACCCGCTTCGTAAAAGCCGATGAGATTTCGAACCCAGGGAAAGATCGCAATATCTGCGATCGTGTACGCCTCGCCCATCAACCAAGTCCTGCTCTCGAGGCGCGCGTTCAAGACGCCGAGCAACCGGCGCGCCTCGCCGACATAGCGATCGCGCGGCCGCTTGTCTTCGAATTCGCGGCCCGCAAACTTGTGGAAGAAGCCCACCTGGCCGAACATGGGGCCAATGCCCCCCATCTGAAACATGAGCCACTGCAGCGTCTCGTAGCGTGCGTTGCCCTCGCGCGGCAGAAACTGACCCGTCTTGTCCGCGAGGTAGACTAGAATCGCGCCGGACTCGAAGAGCGGCAGCGGCCGACCGTCGGGCCCATTCGGATCGATGATCGCCGGAATCTTGCCGTACGGGTTCAGCGATAAGAACTCGGGCGTCTTTTGATCGCTACTGTCGAAGCTGACGAGGTGCGGCTCGTACGGCAGCCCGGTTTCCTCGAGCATGATGGAGGCCTTCACGCCGTTCGGCGTGTTGAGCGAATAAAGCTGGAGGCGATCCGGGTGACGGGGAGGCCATTTCTTCGTGATCGGGAAGGCGAGGAGATCGTTCATTCCGTCGTGCTCTTGATGTTGCAGGGTCGAGGATGTAAGTAAACCAGAAATCCGGGAGTTCCAATATCGAGGCGTGCAGGCGCATCATCGCCGCAACACTTCGCCTCGTACAACACCCACGGTGAAGCATGCGGCTCCTACGTTCGATACTGATTGCGCTCGCGGTCGTCGTCTCGGTCGAACCGGCGCTCGCCGGCGATGTGGACAGCGCATTTCGCAGGGAGCTGCAATTGAAGCTCATCCGCGCGCAGCCCGGCGAAATCATCGAGCTGCCCGCAGGCAAATGGGTGCTCGCTCGCGGCCTGACATTGAACAAATCGGACGTGACGCTGCGCGGCGCCGGCCCTGACGCGACCGTGCTGTCGTTCAGCTCACAAAGGCTCGGCGCCGAGGGGCTGTCGATCAATGCCGCGTCGAACGTCACGATCGAGAATCTTGCGATCGAAGACACGAAAGGCGATGCGATCAAGGCGAACGGCTGCAAGAATCTCACGATCCGCAATGTGCGCGTCGAGTGGACCCGCGGCCCGAGCGAGAAGAACGGCGGCTACGGCCTGTATCCGGTCATGTGCGAACGCGTCCTGATCGAGAATTCCGTCGTGATCGGGGCATCCGATGCAGGAATCTACGTCGGACAGTCGCGCGAGACGATCGTGCGGGACAATCGCCTCGAGTACAACGTCGTCGGCATCGAGATGGAGAATACGACTGCGGCCGACGTTTACGGAAACGTGGCGACGAACAATACAGGCGGCGTGCTCGTCATCAACATGCCGCACTTGCCGGTGAAATTCTCGCGGCAAACGCGGGTGTTTCGGAATCGCATCTACTCGAACAACACCCCGAACTTCACGGCGCCCGGCAATCTGATCGCGAAAGTTCCCGCGGGCACCGGGTTCATGATTTTGGCGAGCGATGAGGTGGAGTTCTTCGACAACATCGTCGAGGACAACCAGAGCGCGAACGCCGTGATCGCCTCGTTCGCGGCAACCTCGAAGCCCGCGAACGATTTCGGATACGATCCTTATCCTTCCAGGATCTTCCTGCACGACAATCGCTTCAAAGGCGGCGGCGACCGACCAGACGCGCGCAACATGCCGGCGCTTCAGCTCGGCAAGCTGGGAGCGAACGGACGCATTCCCGATATCGTCTGGGACGGAGTGACCGCACGAGACAGCACTGCCGCAGCAATGGAGATCTGTATCGGCGAGAATGGCGATGCCGACTTCGCGAATCTCGATCTACGCGGCCGAGCGGAGAACGTGACTCGAGACCTCGCCGCCCATCGCTGCAAGCTACCAGCTTTGCCTGCCGTGTCTTGGTAGTGCTTTTGAGAAAAATCTCGCAAAGCGCCAAGCCGACACCAACGCGGCGTCATCCTTGCGGAAGCGAGGATCCACTCTAGAAGAGTACTCTCGCGTGCGACCACGGCGATAAGAGGTTCGACGAGATCCTGGTTTTTTTCTCTCTCCTCCGCCGTGCCGCCGCGCCGCCGCGAGATATTTCTTATCGGATCTCAAGCCTATCTGCGTTTGCCTAAGATGGATCCTCGCGTCCGCAAGGACGACGCCGCTGTGGCGTCGGCTTGGCGTACTGTGCGAGAGTTATACTTCGTTTGCCTAAGATGGATCCTCGCGTCCGCACACTAGTGTCCGGGGAAAATCCGATATCTGGAGGCCAGGGTTCCGACGGAAGCGGCTCATGGAAAGGGACTACGGAATATCTCTC
>JBDZVE010000185.1:0-4518 GCA_040255535.1 Lysobacterales bacterium
GTTGTTCGCACGGCGGCACGTGAAGCGCCGCGAGTGGCCGAAAGCGCAGGAGCGCTTCGAGCGTTTCGAGAAGAAACTGCTTCGGGCAGGATGGCATCGCTTCGCCGTCGTGCTCTATCCGAGCATATACAGCCTCGACGGCGTCGCCATCGCGCGGAACAACATCGCTCAAGTGCTCATCAACGCCGGCGATCTCGATCGAGCCGCGCAGTGGCTGCGCTCCGCCTTGCAGCGCGATCCGCTCTATCCGGTGCCGTACGTCAATCTATCGCTGATCGCAGCAAAGCGCCGAGACGAAGCCGGCGCGCGGCGTGACATGACGCGCGCGGTCCAGCTCGGCTTCGACCCCGCCGCGGCACAGCGCATTCTTCATCGCGCGCTGACCGACGCCGAAATGCAGGCGGATGACGATCGACACTGAAATCCGAGCACGATGAACGAACGTGCCTTGAGACTATCGGGTTGGATACGTGGCATCTTGATCACGTACGGTGTCGCCGCGTTCAGTTGGTTCTTCTCGCGGGCGCTGCCGAGTGAGTCGTCGGAAGAGCCCGGCAGCGCAATGTCCGCATTCGCGATCGGCTTGGCGCTGCAGATCCTTTTGGTGGGTGCGCGCTTGCTCTTGAAACGCCTCGAGCGCGACCCGGAGACCTTCGGCCAAGCGATGTATCTATTCGAGCTGCTCGCCGATGCCGTCACCGTGCTGCTGTTCGCAATCGGCACGCATCGTGCGATCTTTGCCGCAATGCCCGCATTGTAGGTCGGCCGGGGCAACGTTCCCGGGCTTGACGATTGCGCCGCTAAAGGGAGTGCAATAGGAGAGCCCCAAAAAACACAAAGAAGACAGGAAAGGGAGAAACTATGTTTTCTCTGTCGGTTTTGTGTTCCTTGTGGCTACTCCCATTTTTCTGCTCCGAGCTTCTTTGCCTACCCAAGATCTTCTGCGGCTTCGAGATCGCGGAGATCTCGCTTGCGAGTCTCGTGTCCGTAGAACATCACGAGCAGCATCGACAAGATCGCAGGGACGCCGACGGCCATGATTGCCGTGGAGAGGTTCGGCACCGCACCCATGACACTGAATCCTTGCGCGAGCAGACCCCCGAGCTTGCTGCAGCCCGCGATCCAGCCGGTCGCGCGACCGCGGATTCGCAACGGGAAGTTCTCCGCCGTGTACGGAAGCAGAATCGCGATCAGACCTGATGAGCCGATGATGATCAGCGTGAGCGGTACGAGCGGCGAGGAAAGACCTTGCGGACCTGCTTCTTGCGCAGCCAGCGCAAAGAGCCCGGCCGTCGTCAGCACGATCATCGTGACGAGCGACCATTTCGTGCTCCAGCGGCTATAGAGCAAGGTGCATACGACGATCGTCGGCGCAGCGAGCACGGTCGACTGCGCGATGAGCGCGCTCGACGCGCCAACGCTCCTGCCCTCCGAGACGAGCGCGGAAGGAAGCCACAGAAGCAGTCCGAAAGTCACGAGCCCCCACGTCAGTGCGGCGAGTGTGAGCGCCGTGGTCAGCCCGATGAGATGATGGCCTTTCAGCGCCTTGACGACGGTGCGAGCGGCGGGCTCGACCGTCGCGACCGCCACTTTGTGAATCCCGACGCCGAACCGAGCGAGCGTCATGCGAGCCTCGTCGAGGCGTCCGACTCGCTGCAGGAAGCGTACGGACTCGGGAAGGAAGGGGCTCAACGCGATCAGTGCGAGACCGGTCGGCAGATTGAGGAACCACATGATTCGCCAGCCGAACGTCGGCTGCAGCAAGGCCGAGCACCAGCTTGCGGCGAAATATCCGCCGACCGCGCCGATGCCTCCGACGAGCACCAGGCACCAGCCCCGATGTTTCGTCGGCATGATTTCCGCAAGCAGCGCGTAGGCAACCGGCAGCATCCCACCCGCGGCGGCGCCCATCATGAAGCACATGAAAACGTTCCACCAAAAATCCGGCATCGCGCCGCAAATAGAGGTGCCGATGAACATCACGGACGACAACAAGATGGATGCGCGTCGCCCGTAGATATCTGCAAGCCAACCCCATACGAACGATCCGACGACGGTGCCAGCGAGCGCCGCGAACGGCAGCCATGCAACCAACTCATCGCTCACGCCGTACTCTGCACGCATGCCAGGCGTGACGAAGCCGAGGCTCGCCGGCTTCATGATGTCGATGATGAGCGCAATGGCGAGGAGCGTCGCGAGACCCCAGTGCGCTTTCGAGAGCGGAGCGTCTTCTGGCGGAGCAATCGTCTCGACATCGCTCTCGCGGCTTCGCAGCGCCACCGTCTTGGGCAAAAGGCCGTAGCCCGCAAATCCGACGCCGACGACGATTGCGAGCATGCCCCAAAGCATCTCGGCGTCCATCGGCATGCCCGAGAGCACGAAGCCGTTGTGTCGGCCCATCCAGTACATTGGAAAATGGAGCACGACGCCCGCCGTGACGAGCGCGCAGCCGAGCCAAAAGGCCGGCGTATTGCGGCCATCCTTGAGAAGGGTGGGTTGCACGATGATGCTCGCTCTGGGCTGTCTTCTAGGCCGCTCTGCGGCGCCTTTCGGTGTGAATCGCACTGGCGCCCATCTATAGACTCGACCTATGATGACGAAGGCGCCGCCTATTAGTCAATTCGCTGGATCAATTCGCCGGCTCGCAGATTGTGACGCGAGCACAAAGAATTGGTCTTCACGAACTCTAACGCGTAGCGTAATAGTTTTAGGCTATCGACCTACCCTATGAGCGAGATCGAGATTCGACATCTGCGATATTTTCTGGCAGTCGCCGAGACCGAGAACTTCACCCGCGCGGCGGAACGCTTGAGGATCTCGCAACCGAGCGTTTCTCAGCAGATCACGCAGCTCGAGGCGGCTTTGCGCACGCCGCTTTTCAAACGTGTCGGCAAGCGCGTGTTTCTCACGCAGGCGGGATCGACGTTCCGTAAAGGCGCCGAGGTCGTGCTTCGCAAGCTCGACGATGCGTGCAGCGCCGTCGACAACATCTCCGGCCTCCTCATGGGGCGCGTCGATGTAGGCGTGATTCCGGCACTTCATTTCGCGTGGATGCCTCCGGTGCTCGGCGAGATGGCGCACGCTTACCCCGGCGTCACGATCGGCGTGCACGAGCTCGCCTCGAGCGGAGTCGAGACGGAGATCGAGGCGGGCAGGTTCGATCTCGGCTTCGGGCTCGTGACGCACAACTCGCCGAACATTCGCTATGAACGGCTCGTCTCACAGCCGTTCTCGCTCATCGTCCCGAGCACGAGCCCGTACGCGAAACGCACGAGCATCGATCTGAAGGAGCTCGAAGGCGAGCGGCTCGTGTTGCTACCGGACAGTTTCGATATGCGGCGTGCCGCCGATGCCGTGCTCATGCACGCGAAAGTACATCCGCGCGTCGCCTTCGAGATCGACAGCATCGACGCGGTGTTATCGAGCGTCGTCAAGGCCGGCGTGCCGACTCTGTTGCCTGCGATCGTGCTTCGAGGCCGCGAGATGCCGGGGCTGCGCGCGGTTTCGTTCGCGGGCAAGACACGCGAGATGGAATTCGGAATCCTATGGCCGGCCGCAAACCACGCCGACCCGGCGACGCTCGCGATCGCCGCTGCACTGAAAGCCTCGATCAAGCCGGCCACCAGACCGCGCAAAAAGCGCGTGTAGATCGGCCCCGAATTCTATGGACTCACTGATCACGGCTGGCGCACGGGCCTTGGCGCATGGCGACCCTATCGGTGCGCTAAAGCTCGTGGCACTGCGCAACGATGCCGCTGGCCTCGCGCTACGCGGCATCGCGCTCGCGCAACTCGGCGAGCATGGCCGCGCGCGCGAGCTGCTGCGCGCGGCCAAGCGCGCGTTCAGTTCGCGCGAAGCCGTTGCGCGCGCGCGCTGCGTCGTTGCAGAGGCGGAGATCGCCATGGTCTCACGCGACCTCGGCTTTGCGCCGAGAGCACTCGAATCCGCGCGCGGCACGCTCGAGGCGCACGGCGATACTGTGAACGCCGCACATGCGCGCCTTCTGCAGGTCCGGCGCCTCCTGCTCATCGGCAAGTTGGAGGAGGCGACGCGCGCACTCGAGCAGATGCCAGCCTCCCTGCCGTGGGCGTTGCGGGCTGCCTATGAGCTCATCGTGGCCGGCATCGCCATGCGGCAAGTGCGAGCACGCGATGCACGCACAGCACTGGCGCGCGCCGAAAATGCGGCGCGGCGCGCCGGCATAGCCGCGCTCGTAGCGGAAGTTGAGAGCGCGCTCTCGCTGCTCAACACACCCGCGGCGCGGGTCCTCGAGAAAGCCGGTGAGCGGTTGCTGCTGCTCGACGACGTCGAGTCGCTGCTTGCGTCCGACGCCTTGATCGTAGATGGATGCCGCGCTGTCGTGCGTTACGCGAGCTACACGGTCTCGCTCGCCAGACGGCCGGTGCTCAAAGCGCTCGCTCACGCGTTGGCGCGCGCATGGCCCGACGATGTGTCGCGCGATGAGCTCGTGGCGCGGACATTCCGGCTCAAGCTCACCGATGAATCGCACCGCGCGCG
>JBDZVE010000055.1:0-3462 GCA_040255535.1 Lysobacterales bacterium
TGAGATTGCATGCCAGCACTCTGGGTCAGTGCTGGATCAAGGGACTGCGTCAAGCCGAGCGAATGTACGGCTGACCACTCACTTTCGATGGAAGCGTCTCCGAAGCGAACTTGACTTGCTTAATCTCGCTGGGCTGCGGCGCTAGCCTGATGCCGAGGATGATCAGCAAGGCATCGTCATTCGATGGCCTTCTTGCGTGAAAGCCTCGAGCCGATCACCGCTGCGATGAGTTGCGGAAGGGAGATGATGGCCGTGAAGATGACGGCGAACGGTAGCAGGCTCAGCGAGCTCCCGTGCAGCGACGCGCCGATCGCTTGGCCGCATGCCATGCTCAACGCCCAGCGCCAAGGTTTGACGGGGAACAGGTAGCCGATGACGAAGGCGACGGCACACATGAGCGGCATTCCGATCACATAGTACGCGGCACTGTCCCAAGCCTCGTTTTTGCCTGTCGCTACGGTAATTGCCATGTACACGACCAACCCACATATGGCTGTCGCGGCGTAAGGAAAGATGGGGTCCTTCTCTTTCACGATCGGTTGCTTACGGGCTTTCGCCCGGAATACTTAGCCGCCGAACATTCATGCGGGCGCTCGCTTGCCAGAGTCCGCTTCGCTAAAACTTTCGCACCGGGCGCACGACGACGGTGGCAAGAGTCTTGTGCACATGCACCTCGCCTTCGGCGGCGAAGTCCACCGCGATCGCGGCATTTGCATTGAGCTCCGATGAGCTCGCGTATGACATTGATGCAAGGCCATTGTCGTCGCGGAAGTTGGTGCCGATTGCCAGAGCGTCGTGCACTCGCATCAGCTCATCGCGCGAAGGTAGGAACCAATCGTCGTAGCCGTTGATCACGGCTTCGGCGGCGAGCGACGCGGCTGTGCTGCAGTCGCTGGCGACAAGCATGTCCGTGTTGGCTGAGCCTTCGCCGATCGCCGTTGCCGTTGCACCAACCAAAGTGCCTGCACATCCCCAAGTCGTCCACGGATCGGAACCGGAGTTCCACGCCTTCGGTGCCGCTTCGAGATAGCGCCAGCCTTCGGACTTGCTGCCCTTGTCATAGACAATGGTTCCGCCTGCCGGACCCATATCGCCGACCTTATAGACGCGCTCGGGCGTTCGAACCAGGCGGATGTATGCGCCGTTGGTGCTCGAAAGCGGCAATGCGGCGCCGTGATCGAAGAGCACTGCCCACGCGAGCGCTGGCTGGCCGGCGAAAGGGGTGGATGTCCAGAACGGAGCGGACGGAGTGTTCGGGAATATTGTCGTGTTTTGCGCGGGATCCACACGGCAGTACTCGACGAGACTCGCGAGCTCGGCTCTGCTCGGCAGACGCCAGTCGTCGTAGCCGGCCAAATCCGCTGCATCCGCTGCCTGCAATGCAAGGTGCCAAGGCAAGTATGTCGGCGCGCCGGTACAAAGAGAAGTCGCTTGGCCATACACGCATTGACTCCACATCAAACCGGTGCGGCGATGTGTAACGGTGCCATCACCGTTGCTTTCGAATGCCGAGTCCGGTGTGCTCGCCGGCATCTTGTCGTTGTCGCACGAACTCTGGGCGCTCGCCGCGAAAGGTAGGAGCAGCGCGAGCACCCACGAGAGTTGGACTTTGTTCGTTCTCCTGCTCATTTTGACGCTCGCACTAGACGCAAGTACGCCGGATAGGCCTTTTGCACGCTCACGAGCTCGCCATCGTCAAAATGAACGCTCCATGCCTTGCTCGCATCTTGCGCAAAGGGCGTGCTCGTCCAGTAGAGAGCATCGGCCGATGGCACGTCCGGGAAGTAGTCAAGGTCGATCGCTGGATTTGTGCGGCCGTGATGTACGAGCGAGGCGAGCTCATCGGCGGTCGGCAGTCGCCAATCGTCGAATCCGCAGAGTGTCTGCGCATTGATGCTCGACACATAGCTGCTCGTGTCGCACTCGCTGTTCGTGCACGTGCCGCCATTCGGCGTGCCGGCATGGCCGCCATTCGTCGTCTCATCCGATGAGAACCACGAGTAAGTGTGTGCGCGATCGCGAAGCGTGCCGGGCTGATTCGGTCGCACTTCCCACAGCAGGCCTGTCACATGATCCAGCGTACACGTCCAGTCCGATGCAGCAGTGCCCAGTGTCGCGTCTGCAGACAACACGAGACCGTCGCCGGAAATTTTCGTGAAATCAAAACCGGCCGCGCCCGAGCCCGCTTTCGGGAGTCGGCCGGCGCTCGCGTCGGCATCGCGGCCGTTCTCGGCATCCTGTTGTGGGTAGTTCTCTTGTGGGCAGTCGAGCTGGATTTCGCTTTCGTTCGCGCAACGGTTCGCGCCGGTATCGTTCAGTGCGTACGTCGCCGCGTTAGAGATCGGCGCAGGCAGGGTAATCGCCGCCAACTGACTCGGTGGGCCTTCCGCCTCGCCGGCAAATGCGGTGACAACGAAGTAATAGGTTGCGCCATGCGTAAGATCATCGATCGTACTTGGACTCGAGACGTTTTGGAGCCACGTGCCGCCTTGCGCGGCGTAGTTTTCGGGCGAGAGGCCTGGATCCTCCGCGTAATACAAGTGATAGCCTTCGGCATTCGTTACTGCGTTCCAGGAGACCGTGGCGCTTCCGTGGCCCGGCACGATGACGACCCCGCTTGGTGCGTCCAACGTCGTACCGACGCTTGATTGATCGCCAGGTTGATCTTGCGATTGATCGTCAGGCAGTTCGTTGGAGGGATCATCGGGACTCGAACTGCTCGGCGGATCACCTGGACTCTGCGGTGTTCCGGTCGATGACCCTTCGCTCGAGCCGCCTCCGCACGCCGTCATCGCAACAGTCAACAGCACCGCGCAGAACGCGCGTGCATACGCGACAGCGCTTCCAGCGCTCAGCGAGCGTACACGCCGATCGACAGGCGGGCTGCGGGTTGGTGAAGCGGCGATCACGTTTCCTCTCGATGTGTGCCTCAAATAGGTATTGGCCGCCAGTGTCCGATCCGCGCGCTGCATCTGGCAGTGACTCAAGTCGCATCACGCTTGTTGCTTGTTGTGGAACTGCGCACATTTTTGTTGGTTACGACGAAAACCCGGCTGGCGAGGCGACATCGGATCCCCACGAGGTCAGTGCCGAAAAGAACATTTGTCTACGTTCTGGTTGATTGCGAGGTCCTTAAGGGAGCGTGGTGTTGCTGCGTGAGAGCCGCTAATTGCCCAATTCAGGACACCCATCACTTACATGTTGGATGCTGATGCGATTCTCGAAAGAAACCTGGGTGTCCCGGAATTTGTTTCCCCGAATTTGCTGAGGCTTTGGCATCCGATCAATGTGTGTTCCGAATGTAGGGTAGGGTGAGGTAGGGCGGTGGATGTCCTCGAAGTAACTTTCTCCCAAGCGACTGCCTCCGAAGTACCTGGCTGTCCCCGAGATGGGGTGCGCTGAGCGGGGAAGTAACTTGGGTGTCCCAAAGTGGTTGGGGTGCGCTAAGCGGGAGTGTGTTGG
>JBDZVE010000055.1:3562-17681 GCA_040255535.1 Lysobacterales bacterium
CGGTATAACCGGTTCGTGCACGTCGGGGAGCTCTCTCGCTGAACGTGCGCGTGTGAAGGGGGCGGCGGTGCGGGCTCAGCCCGGCCGTGCCTTACGAAAACAATGGCTCGCCGACGGCGAGTGCTTCAGTCGCACGGGGAACAAGAATGAAATTGCGTAGCTTCCGATTGCTTTCGTTTGCATTGCCAATCCTGCTGCTGGGTTGTTCGAGCGATAACAACAATGGGCCGCTTCCTCCGCCGGCTACGTGGCCTGTGGCGCAAGCCGGTGAGGACCAAACGGTCGCGGAGGGCAGCGTCGTCACGCTGCAGGGAAGCGCAAGCGCTGGCACGGCCACTCAATACGTGTGGTCGCAAGTATCGGGTCCGGAAGTAGACTTCACGGTTTCTTCAACCGGGGAGTTGAAGTTCGTCGCGCCCGATGTGCTCGCTCAAACAACGCTCGAATTCGATCTCGTCATCGTGGACGAGCGCCAGACGGCGAGCGCGCCCGATCGCGTCGTCGTGACCGTCAACCAGCAGAAGTTCTTCGGCACGGCGCCGGGCGGTCCGGAGGACTACGAGCATCTCGTCACGTATTTCAATCAGATCACGCCCGAGAACGCCGGCAAATGGGGCAGCGTGGAAGCGACGCGCGACGTGATGGACTGGACTGCGCTCGATACCGCACATCAGACGGCGGTCGACAACGGATTTGAGTTCAAGTACCACGTCTTGCTGTGGGGACAACAGCAGCCCGGCTGGATTGCGAGCCTACCGGCCGAGGAGCAGCTCGCGGAAATCGAGGAGTGGATGGCGGCGGTTGCCGCGCGCTATCCGGATCTCGATCTCGTGGAAGTCGTCAACGAGCCCATGAACGCGCCGCCGTCCTATCGAGACGCCTTGGGCGGCGCCGGCGAAACCGGCTACGACTGGATAATCACCGCGTTCGAGATGGCGCGCGAGCATTTCCCGAACGCGCAGCTCATCCTCAACGAATACAACGTGATCGTCGACGACGGGCTCACGACGAACTATCTGAACATCATCGGCTTGTTGCAGGAGCGCGGCCTGATCGACGGGATCGGCGAGCAAGCACACTTCTACGAACGCGCGAATCCCGAAGTGCTCGCCGCGAACCTCGATCGCCTTGCCGCGACCGGTCTGCCGATTTACATCTCCGAGTTCGACCTGAACTTGGCGGACGACGCAGATCAAGCCAATGTCATGAGCCGCCTATTTCCGATCTTCTGGGATCATCCTCGCGTCGCCGGCGTGACCCACTGGGGTCACCTTCAGGGCAGCGTGTGGCGAACCAACGCCTATCTGATTCGCACCGATGGCACGACGCGACCGGCGCTCGACTGGCTGATGTGCTACATCGGCGGCGGCGGCGACACCTGCACCGTGCCGGAGTATGTGCATCCCGGTTGGCACGGGGATGAGTTCGGCTTGACGCTGGAAGCGGTGATGAATGACCAAAATCAAGGGGTCGTTTCAGGCGGCACGATCGCGTACACCGACGACGGCGACTGGATCATGTTCAAGGGCGTGGAGTTCGACAGCGGCTGGGACACGATCTGGGTGAACTACGCGAAGGGCAACACGGACGAGGGGAGCATCTCGATTCACTTAGATAGCATCGATAACGACGCAGCCGCGACCGTCGAGTTGCCCCCGACGTCGGGTTGGGGCAGTGCCGCGACAGTCGAGGACGTCTGGACGCCAATCGTCGGTACGCATGACGTCTACGTTCGCTTCAACGGTACCTCGGGCGTCGGCAACCTCAACAATGTACGCTTCGGCAAGCCGATTCCGCCGTCGACCGTCAATCTCGTCACGGATGGCGGCTTCGAGACAGGCGCGGCCGGATGGAACAACTGGGGCGGCAACGGCACACTGAGCGCCAGCACGTTGCAAGCTCATGCCGGCACGCAGAGCCTGCAATCGACCGGGCGCTCCGGTACCGGCGGCTATGCGGCGTACAACTTGACCAGCGTCGTCCAGCGCAACACCACGTACGCCGTGACGGCGTGGGCGCTGCACACTGGTGCTGCAAATGACACCGTGCGTCTCGCAGCGAAGGTGGAATGCACTCCGGCAACGGCACCCAGCGGACACAACACCTATCCTTGGTTGCAGAACAATAGTGCAGTCGCACCGAACACGTGGACGCAGCTCTCGGGCAATCTCGTGATCCCGGACTGCGACATCGTGGACGTCGCCATCTATTTCGAAGGCACCGCGACGGGTGTCGACGTGTATTTGGATGACGTGAGCGTGACGCCGCCGGCGGACGCCAACCTCGTGACCGACGGCGGCTTCGAGACGGGCATCGCAGGCTGGGACAACTGGGGTAACGGCGATCTGAGCGCCAGCACGGCGCAAGCCCACGACGGAGCGCAGAGCCTGCTCTCGATCAATCGCAGCGGCACCGGCGGATTCGCTGCGTACAATCTCACGAGCGTCGTCAGCGCGGGCAACAGCTATGCGGTGAGCGCCTGGGTCTATGTCGATGGGACGACTGCGCGGCTTGCACGCAAGCTTCGCTGCGGTGGAGCGGATTCGTACTCGTGGCTGGACAACAATACTGCCGTAGCGCCGAACACCTGGACGCAACTGTCCGGCACGCTCGACATACCGGCGGATTGCGCGCTCGAAGAGGCGACGATCTACTTCGAGAATGTTCCGACGGGAGTCGATGCCTACATCGACGACGTCTCGGTGAACGGTTCTTGATCGCTGTTCAATCGAACCGAGAAAGAAGGGGCCGCTTTACGCGGCCCCTTCGCTTTGGGTCATTGCTGCCCGACGGACGAAAGTGACTCTCGCCGCGAGATAGTTTGCTTACGTTTGCGAACACTCGGGTCCTGGCTCGCGAATGTCCGGCCCGACCTCCGTCGGGGCGAGGAATAAGCTCAACGCGACATCTCAGTCCTGAGCGGCGTCGTTTGTCGACGCGAATACGGTGCTCGCCGGAAAGTGCTTATATAGGTATTGGACTATGTTCGCCGCTTCCTTTTGTTCTTCGCTGAGGCGACCTTCGTTGGACCAGCGAGTCCAGGTGGAGCCGACGTGTTCGACATCGCCCGGGGCCTCGTTTTGATCGGCACGCACGGCCTCGAACATGAGCTTCGAAGCGGCTTCGATCTTGGCGAGGCGAGTCAGGTCGAATGAGAGTGTCGCGAGCGACTTTGCCTTGCGTGCGAGCGGAACCATCTTTTCGTAGCTCGCCGCATCCTTGGCGGACATCTTCTTCGGATCGAGCGGCTGGCCGTACGTTGCGGCCAGTCCTTTGAGCCCCGAGAGTTGCTGCGCGAGCCCGTTGAATTCGCTCGTTGCTTCGTGCGCGGCCTGCACAAGCGCGGCCTCGAACGAGCAGTTCGTATCGGCAAGCTCATACGAGGCAACATCTTTGAACGTGACGGGCAGAAGCTCGCGGGCAGCGGCGACCAAGCCCGTGAGCTTGTACTCCATGCTTTCCTTATCCTCCGGCAGGCGCGCACTCTCTTGGGCGAGCTGTTCGGCAATCGTCGCCATCTCCGAGATCAACATGATGTCTCTGAGCCGATTCGTCTCATGTAGGCGCTCCAACGCGAACTCTCTTCGGCGGCTCATCAATGCATCGAGCGTTGGCCGATCGGCGGCGGACAGGCGATCGCGGATGGCGTCCAAATCCGACCAGTCCGTCGTCCCGGTCAGCGCTTCGAGTTGATCGGCGGTGCCGTCGAACGCTTCATTCGCGTGTGCGCGGCGTTGCACCTGCGCCGAGAATGCCTCTTTCGATGCGGCGGCGAGATCGCATGTGGCAGCGGCCGAATGCGAAATAGCAGCGAGACTGAGTCCGAGAGTCGCGAGTATGCGCATGGTTCCTCCACGCATGAAAGGTTACGGATTAGTACCGCAGGGCTGCTTGCAGAAACTGTGAACCAGCGTAAACATTCCGGAACTCGAAGGCGATAAGAATCTCTTGCGGAGAACGCGGAGGCCGGGATCCAGGCAAAGAGAGCCGCGTCTGCTCGAATGCCTGGGTCCGACATGAAGATTTATAATGCACCGTGGGGCGCGAGCAAGCGCGCCCGGCAATGCGCCCGCTAATCGATGCTGCACGTTTCATTTGCGCTTTATATCCTATCGCTGCTGAGCGGTGTGTTGTTGCTCAGCGCCTTGGGTAACAATCCCAAGTACCGTTGTGCTTCGGGATTTCGTGAGCTCGTCGCGCTCTATCTGCTGACTAGCGCCTTTGTCTGTGTCACCGCACTGTGCTTGTACTTGTCCGTCAACGTTGCGACTGCGGACGGAGCGCGGCAGCAAGTCCAGCAGGTCTACTTCGCCGTCATTCTCCTGTTTCTGGGCCTGATACCGAGCGCGATAGAGAGATATGACTCGGCCCTGTACGGGTTCACGTCGCCGCCCGCATTTACGCGCTTTCTGCGATTCTGCGTGCTGTACTCAGTCGGCGGCGCGGTGGTCATCTGGTCGTTGGGTGAGCACTGGTTTCTTCCGGTGATTGCTCTCTCCATCGCGCTGTTCGTCGTGGCGCTGATTGCCATTTCTCGGTGGGCGCGTCGCCACTACGATGAAGTGTTCAACAGCCGCACCGCTCGATTCGTGTCGCGAGCCATGATCGCTCAATCGCTCGCGTTGCCCTTGCTCGAGGTCCTACTGTGGCGGGAGCACCTCGTGCGTGACGGGTTTACCTTCAGCCTGCCTGTGCTCTTTCTAGTCAACAACGCCCTCTTGTGGATCTGGCGCGACGAGGTGATGCCGGGCGCGGGGCGCAGCGTGCCACTCGTCAACATGGAATCGCTCTTGAGTCCCAAGGAGCAGGAGGTTGCGCGCGCGCTGGCAGAGGGGCTGTCGAATAAGCAGATCGCCGCAAAGATCGGAATCGCCGAGAGCACGGTCAAGAACCACATCTACAGCATTTTCAAGAAATGCAAGGTCACGAGCCGCGTAGGCTTGGTCAACTATCTGCGAGCAGGGTAGGAGGAAGCATCTCCCAGCCCGATTAGGAAGAATTTCCTATACGCCGCCGGGCCGGCGGGGCGCTAACGTGCTCATCAAGGAGGCACTGATGAGCACACGTACCTATCTGATTGAGATGACCCAGTGGGTTGCCCGGTGGCTCGCTGTGAGCCTGGCGCTCGCGATCGCGCAAATCGTCAGCGGCATGCTCGCTCACGCTTTACTCGCCGGCACGCTGTCCGAATCGTTCTTGAATGTCCGATTCGATTGGCTCGGCTTCTTCACGGTTGCCGGACTGGAGTCGGCTGCGATTTATTGCTTGCTCACCGGATTGCGCGTGCAGCGAAGGCACCAGATCTGGATCCTGTTTGCTTTCTATTGGGGAACGAAGTTCCTCCAGATGTCCCTCGAGGCGGCGTTCTTCCTCAACGTCTGGCAGGCCAAGCCGGTGATGTCCTGGCCCGAGCTGACGTTCAGCATCTGCTACGGCACGGTGACTTCCCTGCTGTTTGCACCTCTTGCGGTCTGGATCGTCAACGCGAAGCCGACCGAGGTTAGGGAACCCGTGTGGCGGCCGCCATTCGTTGCAGCGGTCAAGATCGGCGCGCTGTATGTTCCGATCTATTTTCTTGCCGGTGCCGCACTTGCGATTCCGCTGGCAGGCCAGGCCTTTGCGGGTACATATGAAGATCTGCAACTCCCCGCCTGGGTGCCGCTCTTTCAGTTTGCGCGCGGACTGCTATGGGCGGGCATCCTTTGGCTCGTGATCGGCAATCACATCCGCGAGCGAGACAGTCGGGTTACGGCCGCTGTGGCGCTCGGCATTGTTTCTTCGTTTCAATTGCTGCTGCCGAATCCGTACATGGCCGATCAGCTCCGCTCCGCGCACCTCACCGAAGTGCTGGTGTCGATGACGTTATTCGGTTGGCTCGCGGCGCAGATTTTCGGGAGTCGACCGCCAGAAGATGCGCCGTCGCCTGCGGAGCTCGACAAGGTAGCGCCGCGATAGGCCACGTGTGCCGAGGCCGCTAGCACGGATCAGCGGCCGTTGAGCTCATGTCGCAATGCGCGTGAAGCGGCCGCTGTTGAAGTCGACGATGGCCTGGCGGATTTCTTCTTCGCTGTTCATCACGAACGGACCGTAGCCGACGATCGGCTCATCGATTGGCTCGCCGCTCAAGACGAGCAGCTTCGTATCAGCATCGGCACGAATGGAAACCGTGCGGCCCTTTCGATCCAGCACCACGATCTCGGCATCGTTCACGCTTTCCGTGCCGCTCACGGTGACTCGGCCCGTGAGCACGACGAGGATTGCGGTATGGCCTTCGGGTAGATCGATCGTCGTATCGGCGCCGTGCGTCAGCGCCACGTCCCAGACATTGATCGGCGTAAACGTGCGCGCCGGCCCCTTTGTCCCTGCGAGCTCGCCCGCGATGATCCGCGCCGTGCCCTTGCCATCGCCAAGGTCGACGACGGGAATGTCTGCAGAAACGATGGCCTGATAGCCGCCCGGCGCCATTTTGTCTTTCGCAGGCAAGTTCACCCAGAGCTGAACCATGTGAAAGAGTCCGCCGCGCGCTGCGAACGCCGGTGAGTGATATTCCTCATGAATGATGCCGCCGGCGGCGGTCATCCACTGAACGTCGCCCGGCCCGATGATGCCGCCGTTGCCTGCAGAATCGCGATGCTCGACCTCACCGTCATAGACGATCGTGACCGTTTCGAAGCCACGATGCGGATGCTCTCCGACGCCGCGACGCTCCGTCGTAGGTTCGAAGCGGTGCGGGCCGCCATAATCGAGCAGCAGGAACGGACTGATGTCCGCGCCCAGTGTGTGGTAGGAGAAAAGAGACCGCACAGGAAACCCATCGCCAACCCAATGGCTGCGATTGTTGCCGTAGTGGCCGAGGATCTTCTTCGTCATGGTCTGTGTTCGCCCGTTTAGTCCTTCTTACGCGCCGAGCTGCGCTCGTGCCATACGAATATGACGCCGAACGCTAGGCCGAAAAATGCGGCGTTGCGCGGTATACGATCGATCGCCGCTTCCCAGCTCATGGTTCCGTCGCTGAATCTCGGCGAGCCGAGATCGTATCGATCGCCGATCACCATCGCACCGAGCAAGAACACATAAAGGAGCAAATAGCGGCACAGCGGGGCCGCGCGATCGCGCAGCCAAGGCAGTGAATGGTCGCGCGCGGGAATCTCAAAGAGCTTCATGCCGAACCCCGAGTCTCATTCAAAGCGGCAGACCGCCTCGTGGCCGTTCATCGAGCCGACTGCGGCGCGATCACCTCGCGACGCTCTGCCGTTGCGGTCGATAAGCAATGCGTCTGCCGCTCTTGCAAGGAGCGTATGTTCTTAGCGCGATTGAACGCTCAAGACAAGAGCAACTCCAAGTCTTCTCTGTCCAGGGTGCGCAGCATGCTCTTGTCCGCGCCGAGGATGGCATCGGCGAGATCGCGTTTGGCGCTTTGCAGTGTGAGGACCTTCTCCTCGATCGTGTCGCGCGCAATGATGCGGTATGCGAACACGCGGCTCGTTTGACCGATTCGGTGTGTGCGATCGATCGCCTGCGCTTCGACGGCAGGGTTCCACCAGGGATCGAGAAGGAAGACGTACTGAGCCGCAGTGAGATTGAGCCCTGTGCCTCCTGCCTTCAGGCTGACGAGGAACAGCTTGCAGCTCGCATCGGTCTGAAAGCGCTCGACGCGTGCCTCGCGGTTCTTCGTCTTGCCGTCGAGATACTCATAGTTCACGCCGTTGCGATCCAGGTGCGTGCGTATGATCGCGAGCATGCTCGTGAACTGCGAGAAGACGACGGCCTTGTGGCCCTCCTCGATCGCTTCCTGAAGTTGCGGAAGCAGCAGCTCGAGCTTCGCGGACGATTCATCGACTCGGCGCTTGTCGATCAAGCCCGGGTGGATTGCCGCCTGCCTGAGCCTCAGCAAGGCTTCGAGGATCTGGATCTTGGCGCGGGCGAGGCCATCGCGTTCGATGCGTTGGAGAAGCGCTTGTCGGTAGTGATCGCGCAGCTCGTCATATTGCTTGCGTTGCTTGGGCTCGAGCTCGCAGTAGAGCGTTTGTTCGAGCTTGGGCGGAAGGTCGCGAAGCACCTGGCTCTTCGTGCGCCGAAGGATGAAAGGCCGCAGCGCTTGTGCGAGCAGATGCCGCGTGTGCTCGTCGATATCGCGGCCTGCTTTCTGCGCGAGCTTGAAGACTGAGGCGGCACCGAGCATGCCAGGGTTCAAGAACTCGAACAGGCTCCACAGCTCGCCGAGATGGTTCTCGATCGGCGTGCCGCTCAATGCCAAGCGATGGTTGGCCGTCAGGAGGCGAGCGGCCTTTGCCGAAATCGAAGCCTCGTTCTTGATCGCTTGCGCTTCGTCCAGAATCACATAGTCGAAGCGCACGTCCTTGAAGGTGACCGCGTCGTTGCGCAACGTGCCGTATGTGGTGACGAGCAGATCGTAATCCTCGAAATGCTCACTGCCTCTGCGCCGCGTGTTCCCTGTATGGTCGAGTACGCGCAGCTGCGGCGCAAACCGCTCCGCTTCCTGCTTCCAATTGAACACGAGCGACTTGGGCACGACGACGAGCGAAGGGCCGATGCGAGAATCGCGTTCGCGCGCGGCTCGCCGCTCCTCGAGTAGCGCCAGTACCTGCACCGTCTTGCCGAGTCCCATGTCGTCCGCGAGGCAGCCGCCGAAGCCGAACTCGCGCAGAAAGTTCAGCCAGCCGAGCCCTTCGCGCTGATAAGGCCGCAACTCGCCTCTGAAACCCGGCGGTGGGTCCGCGGGACGAATGCCCTGGAATTGCTTGAGGGAGTCGCGCGCTCGTTCGAACACGCGGTCGACGTTCGCCTGAGGTTGCGCGGCGAGCAATGCATCGAGCAATCCAACTTGAGCGCGACTGAAGCGCAGATGGTCGCTATGCACGGTGCCGAGGCCGGCGAGGAGACCGTACTTGGCAAGCCACTCCTCGGGCAGTAAGCCGAATGAGCCGTCATCGAGCTTGACGAGCTTTTCGCCGCGGCGTGCCGCTTCAAGGAGCTTGGGCAATTGCGCGACGGTGTCGCCGAATTCGACCGCACCGTGAAGCTCGAACCAATCGACGCCCGAGCTGACTTCGAGATTGAAGCGCCCGGGCGCGCGGTAGAGCTTGCCTTGGGCCTCCACGCGCCAGCCGTCCGTCATGAGCTCGCGCACGACGCGGGGCAGGCGCGTGGCCGCTAGGTCGAAACCGGGATTGGCATCATAGCCGCCGCTGAGCTTGCGAAAGCCGAGCTCCAGCAGACGCTCGCGCGCCGCTTCTTCCCGCTCACGATCGCGCAGGTATATCCGACGATTCGCCTTCTGCACGACTTCGCCGCGGTGGTCGTCGGGGATGACGCAGTCCCCATATTCGAAGCCGAGCGCTCCGCGAAGACGATCGGGCTGCCAACTCTCCGGCGACGGCTTTATGGTGAGTCTCGGCCGCGGCGCTACGACGAGCTCCTCGTAACGCAGTTCTTCCGGTAGATCGAGGGCGGGTACCGCGCCCTGCCGTAGCAATGCATCCAAGAACTCTTCGCCCTCTCGAACCGGCACCGAGATCGATTGCTGTTCACGTAGCGCCTTGACCCAGTTGAATGCGCCGCGGTGCTGGTAGCGGGCGACATGCTCTCCTAAAAAAAGGATTCCAGCATTCAGAAGCAGCGACGGCGCAGATAGGTCTACGCGTTCGCTGCCGCGAGTGAGTGCGCCCGCGAGTGTGTAGTGCTCTTGCGCTTCATCGCGGCGCACCTCCAGGCGAAATTGCCACGGCTCACCGTCGTCCCATTTCAACGTGAGCCACTTCGGTTCTTCATCTCGGGTTTGCAGGCGCAGGCGACAGCGGCCGGTTCGGCACAGCAGGGGCAGCATCAATTCTGCCTCCGGACCCGTCAGGCGATATCGGCAACTGATCGAGCCGTAGTACGTGTAGTCATAGCTGTAGGAGCCGGCGTAGAGCTCATCGGCCCCTTCTAAAGAGGCCAAGATCCGACGATCGTCGGAGTTGCGCAACTGCTCGAGAATACGGCCTGGGAATTGGCGCAATTTCGGCTTACTCCACGTGCCGTCCAGCTTGGGCTCGCGATACCAGATCTCGAGACCAAGCCCGAAGCTTTCGCGCTTCGTCGCGGCATCGATGACATAGAGCAGCTCTCGCTTTGCAGGCCACGGCTCCTCCTTGAAGCTAGGAGGCACCGAGGCATCGATGACTGCGAGTTGCTTGCGCCAATCGGGCTTCGAGGGCCGCGCTTCGCTGGCCCTCACAGTTCGCTTCGGCGCAACTTGGAATCTCGCGTAGGCGCTGCGCAGCTCGTCGCGTTTCTCATCGTCGTCTGCGTCGAAATCGCCCTCGATACTTTCGTCCCGATCCGAGTCGTCGTCAAAGTCAACCTCCATCGGCAGGGCGCGCAGCTTACCCTCATGGCCATCGCCTCGGAGTGCGCCTGCGGCATCGGCAGCGAGGATCACGGCCCAGATATGCTTGCACAGATCCTCTTCGAAATAAGGGCACGAACACTCGACGCGAACGACATCGCGCTTGCGCTCGAGGGTGACCAAATAGCGCGCGGTGCCGCGAACCGTCGCCGAGACACCCCAAGCGGAGCTCGACTCGATTTGCACGCGACCGGAGCGGAAATAATCAGCGCCGCGCCGTTGTACGGCGCTGCCGAAATCGTCGAAAAGGGCCGCGGCAAGCCACGTGGTCGAGATCGTCACGAGAAGGTGCGAGCGGATGGGCGGTAGACGCGCAGATTCGTGAATTTTGCCATAGGGATCAGCGGGCGGCGTAGCGAATGGGCCTCAAATCACCGTTGCCATTTCGACATATCGACAAAAGGCATTCGCCAGCTGCATCTGGCGCGGCGATCGACACTCCGGCTCGAACAACTTCGGGGAAGCGACGAGCACGCAGATGCATTTGGCGCGCGAGGTCGCAACGTTCAGCCGATTCAGGCTGTACAAGAATTCCATGCCGCGGGGCGCATCGGCGTGCGATGAGGTCGTCATCGAGTAGAGCACGATCGGCGCCTCCTGGCCCTGAAACTTGTCGACGGTGCCGATTCGCGCGCCCGGCAGCCGCGATTGCAGCTCGAACACTTGGGCGTTGTAGGGCGCGATGATGAGAATGTCGTTCAGCGTGATCGGCGCCTCGCGGCCGTCGCGATCGCTCCACCGAGCATCGGAGGCGAGGATCTCCTGAACCAGCGCTGCGATGGCATCCGCCTCTTCGGGTGAGCTGCTCTGGTTGCCGTCGTGTTCGATCGGCAATAGGCGAAGCCCGGTGCCATGAACCCGTGACTTCGACGATACCGACTGGCGCGCGAGCGTTGGACGCGAGTGCAAGCGCGCTTCGTAGAACAGCTCTGATGTGAACGCGCAGATGTCCGGATGAAGGCGCCACGTCTCGCCGAGAAACAAGCCCTCATCGGCGCCGATCGTCGATTTGCCGTTCAGGAGGTGTTCGAGTGCGGAGACGTCCGTACCCTCCGGATGGCTTCCCTTCGTTGGTTGCTCGAGCTGCTGCGGATCACCCAACAAGACGAGCGTTCGACAGGCCTGCGAGACCGCGAGCACGTTCGCGAGCGCCATTTGCGCCGCCTCATCCACGAACAGCGCGTCGACGGCTTCGAAGGCACCCTCACGCGACCAGAACCAAGCGGTTCCTGCAGCGACTTGGCACTGCGACGTTCGGAGCGCATCGAGCGCTTTTGCGTTGTCGGTCGTGAAGAGGAGGCGCGAGAGGTCGTCCTCTTTATCTGCGACTTTCTGGATGCAGAGCAGGGCTTGTTCGTTCTCGTCCGCGACCTTCACCACCTCGTTCAGTAGATTGCGAATGACCTTGTGGCTGTTCGCCGTGATGCCGACCTTCTTTCCGTCCGCAACGAGGGCGCAGATCATGCGTGCGGCAGTGAACGTCTTGCCTGCGCCGGGCGGACCCTGAATGGGCAGCACGCCACGGTCGATGCTGCGGATCAGCCGAATAGCGGCATCGACCGGCGGCTCTCCCTCGCGCTGCATCGGCTCGTTCCCAAGCCGCGGTTTACGCCGCAACAAGAGATCGCGCGCGGGCACAAACTTGCGATTCGAGCCGATTCCCTCATCTGCCATGTCGTCGCCGATGCGGAGTAGGGCGCCTGCCAGCTCCTTTGCATCGACGACGTCGTGAGCAAATGCGGCGGTCGGATGGATGCTTGCCGTGTCCTTGCGCTTCTTGATGTCGATCGTGCGGCGTTCGAAGGAAATGTCAGCGACTTTTCCGAGTGGTGCTTCGCCCGGCATGTGCAGGGTTTCGCCGCCACGAAGATCCGTATCCTGCGGCGGAAAGCGATAGCGGTGAATGGGCGCCGCCTTCGTACCGCCCACCGCTTCGATGAACTCGAGCCCCGCGATCGCGCAACGCTCCTCGATCAAGTCCTCCTCGGGGAGCGCGGCGAGCCGGAAGAACTCCCACCACACGGACTTGTCCTCGCGTCGATGGAAGTCGAGGAGGTTAGCCAAGAGCCAGCGGGCCTGTTGTTCCGCCGTACGCTGAAGCTTGTCGTCGGGTACCCCGGCAAGCAGGCGCGTGGCGAGCGCTTGAACCCTGCGCTGCCGCTCATCGAGCTTTTCGTTCGGGGCATCGTCCTGCGGTTGCGGGCGCGCGATCTCGGCGCCGTGTTCGATCAGCTCCGTGCGGATCGTCTCCAACCAGTTCCGGAGCTTGAATGCGGAAACACAGTCATCGCGGTTGTAGCCGGCGATCGTCTGCTTCGTTTCGTCCGTGATCGCCGGCAGCTCGCCGAGCTCGAGGCTCGCCTGCAGCGCCGCGAGCGCATCGCGAGCGTCCTTGAGCTCGACCGGGCGCTTGAAATCGTAGAGCGGCTCCAGGCGCTTGATGCTGTAGCTCTCGACGCCGGCGCGAATCGCTTGCTTGACGACGGCGTACAGATCGACGAACACGCGTCCGCGCAATAGCCGGTCGAGCTCGTCTTCGCGCGTTGCGTACCGACCCATCAATCGCTTGAGTGCGCTGGGCTCGTACGGCGCGTAGTGATAGATGTGAAGGTTTGGGTCGTCTTTTCTCCGCGCGATCACGAAATCGATGAAGCGTTCGAACGCGCGGCGTTCCTCTTCGCGCGTGAACGCCCATGCGTATTCGTAGCGCTCCTGGCCTTGCTCGTCGATCCACACGTATCCGAACAAGTATTCCAGCCCGCCTTCGCCTACGAACGGATCGCCTTCGAGGTCGAAGAAGATGTCGCCGGGAGACGGTTCGGGGAGCAGGGCAAGGCCCACGTCGGCTGCCGGCGCGATCACTTCGCAAACGGGCTTCGCGAGCCCGCGGGACGCAAGCTGCACACGCGCTTGCTCGCGGCTCCTCTCGTACGACTGGCGTACGCCGCGTTCGGGTTTCCATTCCAACGGCACGGAAATGCCGGCGAGCTTCGTGAGCGTCGGAATATCGCGCCGCTTGAGCTCTGCGGTTTGAATCTTCGTGATGCCGGCGACGAGGCAGAGGTGATCGTCGCGTCTGCGCCGCGCGTCGCATTGCATCGCCCAGCGACAGATCTCGCAGTGCTCCTGCGGTTCCGGATACGTCGCCATCTCGCCGTGAGCTTTGAGCGCCGTCTCGAGCCCGCGTCTGACCGATCGGTAGTACGCCGCATAGTCAGCGACGCGATAGCTCTGCGGTGCGAATCCCGTGCCAGGTGTCACGACGTGCATGTACTCGGGCGCAACTCGCTGCGCGGCTGCGAGCAGGTCGGAATACAGGCTGAGCTGCAGAATCGTGCCGCCCTTCGTTGCGCGCGAGAGCTTCGTGTCCGTCACTTCGTACGACCAAGCGCCGAGTGCGCTCGGTCGCTCAACGCGCTGTAGAATGTCCGTTCGGCCGCGCCACACGCCGTTTTGCAACACACCTTGAACGATTACCGGGGCGCCGGCGCGCATCGCGGCGAGCGTCTGTTCGAGTTGCGCGTTGCTGATGCCCTCACCGTCGATGCGAACGAGGCCGCCGTCCGTCTCGCTCAGATGCTCGACGTATTCCTTCTCGTGAACGTCGCCACGCTCGAGGAGCAGCTCGAGACTCGGATTGTGATAATGCGGGCGCTTGAGTCTGCCGTGGGCCGCTTCGAGTTCCAGATGCGTCAGATGCCGGCAGTT
>JBDZVE010000055.1:17781-24983 GCA_040255535.1 Lysobacterales bacterium
CCGTCCTCGATGAGATCGATCGTCGTGCTCGCTTGCGCTACTCCGTCGATCGTGACCGATGCCGGCCGCGATGCGTCGTGTTGTGTGACCGCGATGCGCCAGCTCGTCGCGCCCACTCGGTAAATGACATCGAATGGCGTCCATTCGGGCGGGAGGCAGGGTTCGAAGTAGAGCCGGCTCCCCGAGCGGCGCAGTCCGAGCAGCGATTCGAGGGTCAGGCGCAGCATCCATCCCGCCGAGCCGGTGTACCACGACCAGCCGCCGCGTCCGGTGTGCGGCGGAACGGAGTAGACATCCGCGCTGATCACGTACGGCTCGACCTTGTATCGCGCGGCGCTCTCTCGGTCGCGCGCGTGGCCGATCGGTTGAATCATTCGCCACAACTCCCACGCACGTTCGTGGTCGCGCTGTGCGGCGAAGGCCATGACCGCCCAGACCGCGGCATGCGTGTATTGGCCTCCGTTCTCGCGCACGCCCGGTACGTAGCCGCGGATGTAACCGGGATTCGGTTCCGCCGTGTCGAAAGGCGGATCGAGCAGCTGCACGAGCCCTTGATCGCGCCGCACGAGCCGCGCATCCAGTGCTTCCATGCCTTGACGTGCGCGTTCGGGGGAGCCGACGCCCGACAACACCGACCAGCTCTGCGCGATCGAGTCGATCTGGCACTCGGAATTCTCGGCGGAGCCGAGCGGCGTGCCGTCGTCGAAGTACGCGCGGCGCCACCAGGCGCCGTCCCAGCCGTGCTGCTCGATGTTGCGCGCGAGGCGCTCGCGCTCGCGTCGGCAGCGTTCGGCGAACGCCGCATCGCCGCGCGCTTGCGCGAGCGGTTCGAACTGACGCAGTACTTCGCACAAGAAAAAGCCGAGCCACACGCTCTCGCCGCGGCCTTGCAGGCCGATCATGTTCATGCCGTCGTTCCAATCGCCGCTGCCGATCAGCGGCAGTCCGTGTGCGCCGAAGCGCAATCCATGCTCGATCGCGCGGACCGCATGCTGATAGAGCGACGCGGACTGCATCGAGATCGTAGGCAAATCGAATTGCGATTCTTGGCCGGGCGGCACAGGCGGACCTTCGATGAAGGGCACGAACTCATCGAGCACGCTCATATCGCCCGTCCCTTCGACGTAGCGGCACGTCGCGAACGGCAGCCACAGGTAGTCATCGGAGCAGCGCGTGCGCACGCCGCGTCCGCTCGGTGGGTGCCACCAATGCTGCACGTCTCCCTCGACGAATTGGCGCGCGGCGCTGCGCAGCAGATGTTCGCGCAACAGTTCCGGCTTGGCGTGCAGCAGCGCCATTGCATCCTGAAGCTGGTCGCGAAATCCATAGGCGCCGCTCGACTGGTAGTAGCCGCTCCGCGCCCAATAGCGGCATGCGAGCGTCTGATAGACGAGCCAACCATTGACGAGCACGTCGAGCGCCGGCTCGGGCGTATGCACTTGCACGGCGCCCAATGTCCGCGACCAGTATTCGTTGACCGCGTCGAGCGCATCGTCGATGGCGTTCGGCACGGCGAAGCGGCGCAACAGCTCGCGCGCTTCATCCACGTGCTCGCCGGCCCCGAGTCGAAACACGATCTCGCGCTCATCGCCGTCGTCGATTTCGAGCGGCACCTGGATCGCAGCGCAAGGGTCGAGCCCCGCGCCGACTTTGCCCGACAGGCTGCTGCGCCCAAGCGCCGCGGGATTGCGAAGGCTGCGATGGCGACCGAGAAACTCCGCGCGATCGGCCGTGACGGTGCGCTGCGGCTCGGCGCTGTCGAAGAATGCAACGCGTTCGCCGAACTCGGCGTGATAGCGATTGCGCGCGAGGATCGCACCGCTGTCGCGATCGATCTCGGTCACGACGTGCATCGCCGTATGGGCGCGCTTCTCGCCGAGCACCCATTCGACATAGCCGATCGCGGACAGTCGGCGTGAGCGACCCGAGTGATTGCGCACGCGCAGTCGCCAGAACTTGACGGGCTGATCGATTGCGACGAACACGGTCAGCTCGCTTTCGAGACCGTCCTCGATGTGCTCGAACACGCTGTAGCCGAACCCGTGCCGCGTGATCGTGCGGGCGCCATCGCGAGCGCGAAGCGCAGCCCCGGTCGGCGACCAAGCAAGTCCGCTCTCGTCATCGCGTAGAAAGATCGCCTCGCCGGTCTCGTCGGTCAGCGGATCGTTGCGCCATGGCGTGAGACGCCAGCCATGCGCATTCTCGAACCAGGTGTAGGCGCCGCCGAGGTTGGAGATCACGCTGCCGAAACGCGGATTGGCGAGCACGTTGCACCACGGCGCCGGCGTTGGCTGGCTTGCGATCGGCGCGATCACGTACTCGCGACCGTCGGCGCTGAAGCCGCCGATGCCGTTGAAGAGCTGCAAGTCGGACGGCGCGCTGAGCTGAATCGTCGGTGCCGCAGGCGGCGTCGAGGCACGCACGACTCCCGTTGCGGCCACGCGAGGTGCCGGCGTAGCCGGTGCCCGTGGCGCGAGCGCTTCTTCGATCTGATCGGCGAGCGAACCTTTGCGATCGCTCAGAATGACGCGCGCGACCGATTGCAGGAGAACGCGGTCTTCCGGCGGCATGTGCTCGACATGGCGCACGAAAACGCCGCCGGGGCGCTCGACAGGATGCCCGGCCGGTCCACGAACCAAGCCGAGAATCTGCTCGTGTAGTTCCTGACGGTAGACATCGTTGTCCTCGTTCCAGATCACGAGATCCACGGCGAGCCCCTTGAGCCGCCACCATGCGTGCGCCTGCAGCACCTGTCGCACGAGATCGAGATTCGCAATCGAGCCGATGCGCAGCAAGACCATCGGCAGGTCGCCGGAAATGGAATGCCCCCACAAACCGGACTGCGTGCGACGGTTCGTGAGCAGCACGGAGGCTTCCGCGCGCAGGCGCGGGTTGGCATACAAAATCGCACTTGCGAGCCGCGCGTACAGTTTCGCGTCGGCTTCACTGGCGTTGAGTTGACGCAGTACGACCTGACCATGTGTCCACGCCATGTCCAACACACGATCGGCGAGCGCTCTGTCCTTGTAGCGCAGCGCGAGCGCAATGCATTGCTCGCGCGATTCGGCGACACCGGTGACGATGTCGATCGTCGCGCTCTCTCCCGGTGCAAGCACGAACTCGGCGCGAGCGGCTGCAATCGGATCGAGCACGGATCCGATGCCGCCGCTGAGCGAACCGCGCTGCTGCATGGCCCCCGGCGCACTGATGCTGGCGCCGCGACCGATGAAGACCGCGCGATCCGTTTCGTACGAGATCTTCGGCCCGTCGACCTCGCGCGCGACCATCAGATGAAACATCCAAGGCGGGCGCTCGTCGCTCGTGCGCGGCCGGCGCGTGCACAGGATCGCAGCCGGGCGTTCGAGCCGCTCCGTCTGTACGAACAACTTGCTGAACGCGGGATGGCTCGCATCGGCATCCGGCGGGGCCAGGACCACTTCGGCGTAGCTGGTCACGTCGAGCTCGCGGGCCGTGCGCGCCAGATTCGTGAGGCGGACTCGCCGCAGCTCGATATCGTCTTCCTGCGATACCACGATCTCAGTGTGTGTGTCGACGCCGGTGTCCTGCGCGTCGACCGCATCGCGACGGCGAAATTCGACGCGCCCTTCAGTCAATATGGCTTGGGCTCGCTGAGGTGTCGCCGCGGTCGGCTGGTGAGCGACCGACCAGTAGTGGCCGCTGCGCACATCGCGGATGTAGCAGAACGTGCCCCAGTGATCGCGCGTCGCATCCTCGTGCCAGCGCGTGATGGCCAAATCGAACCAGCGGCTGTAACCGCCGCCGGCGTGCGTAACCATTACGTGATAGCGACCGTTCGAGAGAAGCTGCACTTCGGGCTGCGGCGTATCGACGTTCGTGATCACGCGCGCCGGGCTCGGCATGCTGGGGCGTGCGCGCAGCAACTCCGGCTCATCGCTCGCCAACGGTTCATCGCGGCGCGGCTGCGGCATGCGCTCCTGCAGTAGCAGCAACGAGGCCTGCACCTCGGGATTGGATTCGAAGCGCCGCTGCATCGGCTGATCGCGCAGACGCCACAGCAGCGCGAGCAAGCTCATGCCCTGATGGTGCACCATGAAAGAGCGCACGAGCGCCGAACGCGCATCGCGCGGCAGCCGCTCCGCCGTGTAGTCGATCGCTTCGTGAAACCCGTAGCGGCCGGATGCGCCCTCGCGGGCAAGGCGTCTCATGTTGGCAACCGCCGCGTGCGGCTCGACCATCAGCGCCATCACCGTAGCGTACGGTGCGACGACGAGATCCGCCGCAAGACCGCGCTTCAGTCCAAGGCCTGGCACGCCGAACGGTCGGTACTGATAATTGAATGCAGCATCGAAGCCGTAAAAGCCCGATTCCGAGATGCCCCACGGGATGTCGCGCTGATGGCCGTATTCGATCTGCTGCGCAACCGCGGCCCGACAGCTTTGCTCGAGCAGCGATCCGCGATAGCTCGGCATCACGAGCATCGGCATCAGATACTCGAACATCGATCCGCTCCACGACGCGAGCGCCGGTCCGCCGGCGACCGTCACCATGCTGCGCCCGAGCGAGAACCAGCTTTGCACCGGAATCTGTCCTTGCGCGATCGCGATGAAGCAGCCAAGCCGCGCTTCGGACGCGAGCAGATCGAAGTAACTCTTGTCGTGCCGGTGCTCATCCACGTTGTAGCCGATCGTCAGCAGTTTGCGCGAATCGTCGTACAGGAAGGCGTAGTCCATGCGCGCCATCGTGCGCGCCTGCTCGATCCGTTGCTCGAATTCTTCGAGGCGCTGGCGCGCACGCGCGCGCGCCGCGCCATCGCCGGCAGGAACGCCGCGACCGCTGGCAAGGTCTCGCAGGCTCGGTATTGCAACATCAACGAATTCGCCCGACGGCTGCTCGCCGACCCAGGGCGTGAGATACACCAGCTCCTCGCGAGCACGCGTGCTCTGGCGGACGAGCGCGTCCATCCAATACGCGGCTTCACCTGCCGCAACTTCGATGGGGGAGACTTTGTCGGGTGCAGCTTCGGCTTCCGAGTCTTGATCTTCGACGACGACGAGCCGCAGGGCCGTCGCACAAGCCGCGAGCTCATCTACGCAGCGCCACACCGCCGCGAGCGAGGTTGGCGGCGTTGCGCGCGCACGTTGGAGCGCCGCGTCGAACGCTTTCAGCGAGGTGGCCTCGCAATGCTCATCGCCCGCTTCGCGCAGCAGCCGGCGCGTGTCGGCGAGCCCGTCGAACCATCGCTGATCGAATATCGGTGCGCTCGCGAGCTCCTCGAGTCCGCCCGCCAGCGTCAATAGGAAGCCCGCGAGATTGCCGCTGTCGACGGTGGAGATATATGAAGGTCGCAGCGGCTCCAACGTACGAGTGTCGTACCAGTTGAAGAAATGACCGCGAAACCGGCGCAGACGCTGCATCGTATCGAGCGTCGCGCCGCAGCGCTCCAATGCTTCCCCGCCCAGGATGTAGCCGAAGTCATAGGCCGCAAGGTTGGCGAGCAGCGCCATTCCGATGTTGGTTGGAGAAGTGCGCTGCGCGGTGCGCTCGACCGGGTGCTCTTGATGATTGTCCGGCGGCAACCAATTCTCATCGGGTCCGACGAATCGATCGAAGAAGCCCCACGTCCGGCGCGCGAGTGCACGCAGGAACAGCGTTTCGTCGCGTTCGAGCTCGGCGATGGTCTGTTTAGGCGGCCGGTTCAGCCACTGAATGAACAGCGGCAACGCCAACCACAGTAGAAGGATCGGGCTCGCAACCAACAGCGCGCTGCGATGTAGAAGGCTCAGGGCGATCGCGATCACCGCCGCCGCGACCGGGGCCACCCAGGGGCGTTGGAACATCGCCGTTCGTGCGCGCCCGCGATCGAGATCGCTCGACGGCGTCCACTCGAGCAGTCGGCGCTTGCTGATCGTCATGCGCCAGAGGCTGCGCACGACGGCATCGAGCTGCCAGTACGCCGTGTGCGGTGTGCTCGCGACACGGAATCCGTAATCGAGCAAGCTGCGCCCGATGCTCGGTGCTTGCGGCGCAAGATGCATGCGCCAACTCGTTTCGGGCGGTTTGCGTACCGCGCCATGCACCCACGCTGCGAGCCGCGGTGCGAGCAGCACACCCAACAACGTCAGCGTCGCAGCGCCAGGCCGATGCGAGAGCCACCACCCGGCCGGCAGCAGCACGACGATGCTGACGGGGACGAGACTGCGGCGCAAATTGTCGAACAATTTCCAGCGCGACAACGCCGACAGCGGATTACGTCGCCAGCGCGGTTTCGCGTCGGGGGTGTCGCGCTTGCGCAGCCACGGCATCACCCATGGAAGCAGTTGCCAGTCGCCGCGCGTCCAGCGATGGCGTCGACCGACGTCGGCGGCATAGCTGCTGGGGTCTTCCTCGTAAAGTGTGACATCGCTCAAGAGGCCGCTGCGCGTGAAGCAGCCCTCGAGCAGATCGTGACTGAGGATGCGATTTTCGGGCAATCGGTCCGCGAGGACACGCTCGAGCGCATCGACATCGTAGATGCCCTTGCCGATAAACGAGCCTTCGCCGAAGAGATCCTGGTAGACATCCGAGACGGCGAGTGTGTAAGGATCGATGCCCGCGGGTGCGCCGAACAGCCATGAGTATCGTGAGCGCGCTGCGCCGGCCAGGGTCGCTTCCACGCGCGGCTGCAGGATGCCGTACCCTTCGACGACGATCGGAGCCGCACCTTCGCGGGCGCGGCGAAAGCGCGGGTGGTTCAGCGGGTGCGCCATCGTCGCAATCATTTCGCGAGCGGCGTCATGCGGAAGCTGCGTGTCGGTGTCGAGCGTGATCACATAGCGCACGTTGCCGAGCACACTCGTATCGCCAACGATGAGCGAGAAGTGCTCGGCGGCACCGGGTGCGCCACGAATCAGCGCGTTCAGCTCCGCCAACTTGCCGCGCTTGCGCTCGCGTCCCATCCACACGCCTTCTTGCGCGTTCCACAGGCGCGGCCGGTGCAGCAGAAGGAATGTGTTCTGCCCGATGCTGCTGGCTACCTCCGGCGGGTACTTCGTGTTGAGCTGTTCGATCCGCGCGCGCGCCAACTCGAGCAACTGCGCATCGCCCGGCATGTGCTCGCTTGGCGCGTCACGAAAATCGGTGAGCAGTGCGAAGTGCAGGGCCGGATCGCGGTTGCCGAGAAAGCGCACTTCCAACGACTCGATCAGCGAATCGAGCCCGGCAGCGCTGTCGAGCATGGTCGG
>JBDZVE010000056.1:0-3672 GCA_040255535.1 Lysobacterales bacterium
GTGATCGCATCGATCCTCTTCGCAGGTTTCGAGTTCTAGCCGGCCCCACCTCAAGTTGCCGGGCGCAATCGGTAGACGCCTGCCGAAAACTGGTTGAGGTGGACCGTTGGCACCAGTCGATCGATGTGCCACTCCGAAGGAAAATGAATATCTCGCGGCGACGCGGCGGCGCGGCGCAGAAAAAGGCATGGAACCTCAAACGCTGCGTGCTGCTCCTCTTCGCGAGACACTTCCTATTCCGACCTTGGCGAGCTTGGCGAGAGTTGCCTTCGCTGCGTCTGGCACTTACTTGCCCATGCGGAAGTCGGAGATGCTCGCCTGCGTCAAGGCAACGTTCTCGAAGGTGGACGCATTTCCGTCACCGACCGGCGATTGTGAGCTGACGCCCAGCCAAATCGTGTCCGGATACTCGTTCTTGAAGAGCCTGATGAGCTGCCACTCGCGGTTGTCCAATGAGTAATAGAAGCCGACCGTCGTCGCATCGGAAGAGATCTTCATGTAGACGCTCGGCGCCGTGACGACATCATGATTGTTGTCGTCCGACGTGCCGGTCGTTCGCACGGTCACGAGCCTCTTGCGACCGCGCTCGTCCTGCTCCATGGCCATCTTCAGCCACAGATCGTCGCGCACCCAGATGTAGAGCGCGCCGGCATCGTAGGTATTCGAAAACGCCGGCGTCACCTTCGCCGTGAACGTGAACGGCTTCGTGTTGTCGACTTCCGCCAAGAGCATCGGCGCGCTGTCGTTCGACAGCTTTCCGTCCGGGTCGCGAAAATTGTCGCGCTTCGCGGGGCTCTTCAGCGTCAACCGGTCCCCGGCAAGCTCTACGTACTGCTCCGCTCCGTTGAGCGCGAGATCGAACGTGACGCCAGGCAGCGCGATGCGAGTCGTAGCCCGCCCAAAATCTTGCGCGTGCGCTTGCGTCGTCATACCGAAAAGGAGAATCGTCAGCGTAAGCAAGCCTCGTTGCATCAACCCACTCCTGCGCCACATTGTTGTTTGATGGACTGTTCTTCGTATTCAAGTATGGCGCGGTCGGCTGCGCCTGCCCGCAGCATAGCGATCCCGCGGTATCTATGAAAGTGAGCCCCTCCTCGCAGATCGACTCTCTGCCGCCTTCGCAGTCATCATGCCTCGATCTCCCTGATACCTTCACAATCCAATCGCGAGCACGCCCAGAACTCCGGCCGCGCGCGCCGCTCGCCTCGCGCGTGAATCATGGCGGCACCGCACCTCGGGCAGAGGGGCGTCTTGGAATCCGGGATCGGATCCATCTGCCTCCACGCCGTCGGCTCGTCAGAGCCCAAGCGAAGCAGGCGCGGGAACGCCGCATCGGATTTGCGCCGCCCTGCGAAGAAGGCTCGCAGCATTCGTATCCAGGACTCCATGAATGGCCGGCGCATCTTGTGTTCCTCTACGACGGAAGGCGAGCACTCAGCCTCCCTCGAGGCTGCGTGCTCGCCTTCGCGGCGAAACCGAAAGATTACGACCGACGCTTAGCCGCCGCCAGTTCTTTCGTTGCTCTTCATCTGTTCCTTACATGATTTCCTCGCCTGTTCCTGCGACATGGAAGAGTCGCTCGCCTGCGCCTGCTCCACGCAGTCTTCCATCATCCGATCCCTTTCGGCCTTCGACTTGGCTGTGCGTACTCCGGTCGTCTCTCGCTGATGCTTTGTCGAGGCCGCGGCCGGATCCGTGTCGGCAGTCGGACTCGCCTCGGCGGCTTGCTGGTGCGTGCCCTCGCGTTGATGCGGGCTCGATGCGGAGCTCGGTGAAGTCGTGCTCTCGTAGCTTTCATCGCTCGTTTGCTGTTGATCCGTCGCAGGCGGATTCTCCGCCAATGCGACACCTGCGAATGCGATCGACACGACTGCGAGCAGTGTGCCTTTGAAATACCGCGTCATAGCTTTTCCGTCCTGACCGTGATGAGACATGCTTGAGGGACGCACGCGGACTGCACGTTGTTCCGAACGCGCTGCATCATGCAGGAGCGGTAGGGCAACGTCTCGCTTGGAGTCGGCATCGACTCAGCGACAGCGCTTGGCCGCAGCGCCATTGCGCCGGATATGCGCACGGGTAATCGAAAAACTCCGCAGCCGGCAGCAGCTCACCGTCGAATATCGAACAGCGCCGCATTCTTCTTGCCCGACTCGCGGATGGCTCTCGATCTGATCGATACGCCGCTTCGCATCGATCGCGACTATGACCCAATCACATCGGGCGCTATGACGGATACGGCCGGCGTTGCTTATTCGAAGACGCGTTCAAGCTCTGATTAGGGCCGTTCTCCGATCAATGCACGATCGCAATGCTGAACGCGCCTGCAACATGCGTAGGCAGTCTTCCGGTGGTCCCTCCATGTAAGCGGGGCTAGACTCTGCGCCCCCAACGATCCCCGCCGCGTCGATCCACGTTCGATTCGGAGGAGCCGCGCATGACCATGGAATATAGGATCACCGCGACCGACGAGTTCATTCGCATTGAATGCGTCGGCAGGACTGTCTTCATGACCGGACGCGAAATGCTGAGCGAGGTTGCCGAAATCTCGACTCGGCACAAGCAGAAGAAGCTTCTATTCGATCTTCGCGGCGCGGAATACAACCACGCGTACGCGGACACGATTCAACACGCCGAAGGCGTCCGCGATGTCGGTCTGGAAGGCGGCTTTCGCACCGCGCTGCTCGGCCTCGAGAAAGATCGCACGATGCTGAAGTACATCGAAGACGTCGCAGTGAACCGCGGTTTCCAAGTAAGAGCCTTCGTCGACGAAGCACAAGCACTGGAGTGGATCCGCGACGGCAGACATGGAGCGCCGGATTAATCGCAACAAGAAGATATTCTCGCGGCGGCGCGACGAGAAAAGGATCACACCCTTCTGCTCCGTGCTCTGGCCGTCAACTGTCAACTGTCAACCGTCAACCCTCTTCTTCCGTATCAACCGTCAACTGTCAACTCGCGAAGCGCTCACCTCACTGCATCCGGCTGCACTTCCGGCCTTGCCGCCGCGAATGCAGGTAAGCTTTCCAAATGGCTCGAGATCGCCGCGATCGTCGGGAACGGCGCGAGATCGACCTTGAAGCGGTGCGCGTTGAAGACCTGCGGCACGAGGCAGATGTCCGCGATCGAAAGCGCATCGCCGTAGCAAAAGCGGCGCTGCGTCGAGTGACGCGCGAGCTCGATCTCGAGGCCCTTGAAGCCCTCCTTGATCCAGTGGCGATACCAGGCATCGACACCCTCATCGCCCTGCCCGAGCTCACTGCGCAGGTAATTCAACACGCGCAGGTTGTTGAGCGGATGGATGTCGCAGGCGACCGCGAGCGCGAGCGAACGCACATGCGCGCGTGCGACCGGGCTGTCGGGCAAGAACGGCGGCTCCGGATAGCGCTCGTTCAAGTACTCGATGACCGCGAGCGATTGCGAGAGCACGACACCGTCCGTTTCGATCGCCGGAATGAGTCCTTGCGGATTGACCGCAAGATACTCGGGCGTTCGATGCTCGCCTTTCGCGAGCGCTTTTGGAATGGAGTCGTACGCAAGGTTCTTCAGGTTCAACGCGATGCGCACGCGGTAGGCCGCGGAGCTGCGATAGAGAGTGTAGAGCTTGATCATGACAGGCGACAGGCAACAGGCAACAGGCAACAGGCAACAGGCAACAGGCAAAGGATAACCGCA
>JBDZVE010000056.1:3772-19350 GCA_040255535.1 Lysobacterales bacterium
ACAGGCAACAGGCAACAGGCAACAGGCAACAGGCAACAGGCAAAGGATAACCGCACACCGCACGTGTGCGGTACATCTACGGAGCGCTAACGCTCTGCCAAGAACATCCATGTCTCGATGACGGTATCCGGATTGAGCGACATGCTCTCGATGCCTTGCGAGACGAGCCAGCGCGCAAGGTCTGGGTGGTCGGATGGCCCTTGGCCGCAGATGCCGATGTACTTGCCGCGTTTTCGGCAGGCATCGATGGCCATCTTGATGAGCGCCTTGACCGCCTCGTCCCGCTCGTCGAAGAGCTTGGCGATCGTCGCGGAATCTCGATCGAGCCCCAACGTGAGCTGGGTCAGATCGTTCGAGCCGATCGACATTCCGTCGAAGTAATCGAGGAACTGCGCCGCGAGCACCGCATTCGACGGCAGCTCGCACATCATGATGACCTTGAGGTCGTTCTCTCCACGCTTGAGACCGTTCGCGGCCAACAGATCGATCACTTGCTCCGCTTCCTTCAGCGTACGCACGAAGGGAATCATGATCTGAACGTTCGCGAGCCCCATCTCTTCGCGCACACGCTTCATCGCGCGGCATTCGAGCTCGAAGCACGGACGGAAGGACTCGTCGATGTAGCGCGAGGCGCCCCGAAAGCCGATCATCGGATTCTCTTCGTGCGGCTCGTAGCGGTTGCCGCCAATCATGTTCGCGTACTCGTTCGACTTGAAGTCCGATAGCCGCACGATCACCGGCTCGGGCGCAAAGGCCGCCGCGATCGTGCCGACGCCCTCGCAAAGCTTCTCGACATAGAACGAGATCGGATCCGCGTAGCCGCTCATCTGCCGCGCGATCGCTTGCTTGAGCTCCTGCGGCAGGCTCTCGAACTCGAGCAAGGCGCGGGGGTGGACGCCGATCATGCGATTGATGATGAACTCGAGCCGCGCGAGGCCGACGCCACGGTGCGGAATGCCGGCGAAGTCGAAGGCACGATCGGGATTGCCGACATTCATCATGATCTTCGTCGGTATCGAAGGCAGCGACTCGAGCTCGATGCTCGTCTCCTCGAACGGAAGCAAGCCATCGTAGATGAAGCCCGTGTCCCCTTCGGCGCACGAGACCGTAATCGCCGCCCCATCGCGGATCGACTCGGTGGCATCGCCGCAGCCGACGACCGCCGGAATCCCGAGCTCGCGCGCGATGATCGCTGCGTGACAGGTGCGGCCGCCGCGATTCGTCACGATTGCCGCGGCCCGCTTCATGACCGGCTCCCAATCGGGATCCGTCATGTCGGCGACGAGGACATCGCCGGGATGAACGCGCGCCATCTCCTGCGCGTCTCGAACGATTCGTGCGCGACCCGCGCCGACCCGCTGTCCGATCGAACGTCCTTGCGCGAGCACTTTCGAGCGGCGTTTGAGCGCGAACCGTTGGATCGTCCTGCTGCGCCGACTTTGCACGGTTTCCGGTCGAGCTTGCAGGATGTAAATCTTGCCCGACTCCCCATCCTTGCCCCATTCGATATCCATCGGGCAACCGTAATGCTCTTCGATCACGAGCGCCTGCTTGGCAAGCTCGATGACATCCTCGTCGGTGATCGAGAAGCGTGCGCGTGCTTCGGGTTCGACCTCTACCGTGCGCGTACGCGCGCCGCCGCTCCCATCTCCGAATATCATCTTCACCGCTTTCGCGCCGAGGGAGCGGCGAATGATCGGCGCGTGACCCGTGCGAAGGGCGCGCTTGTATACGTAGAACTCGTCCGGATTGACGGCGCCTTGCACCACGGCCTCGCCGAGGCCGTACGATGACGTGATGAACACCACGTCTCGAAAGCCCGAATCCGTGTCCAGCGTGAACATCACACCGCTTGCGCCCAAGTCGGAGCGTACCATGTGCTGAATGCCGGCCGACAACGCCACTCGGTCGTGCGCGTAGCCTTGGTGAACGCGATAGGCAATGGCGCGATCGTTGAACAAAGACGCGAATACCTCGCGTACGCACCCGAGCACGGCGTCGCGCCCGCGTACGTTCAGAAACGTCTCCTGCTGACCCGCGAACGACGCCTCCGGGAGATCTTCCGCCGTTGCAGAGGACCGCACCGCAACGGCAATGTCGCGGCCATCGCACATGCGGTCGAACGACTCTAGAATCTCGCGCTCCAGTCGTTCGGGAAATGGGGTGGCCATGACCCAGCTTCGGATCTTCGTCCCGACCGCCGACAGCATCTCCACGTCGTCGACGTCCAGGTGCGCGAGCTCCTCGGCAATGCGCGCCGCCAAGCCATCCTGTGCGAGGAAATCTCGGTAGGCCTGCGCGGTCGTGGCGAATCCGCTCGGCACCGAGATGCCGAGCCCCGCGAGATGACCGATCATCTCGCCGAGCGACGCGTTCTTGCCGCCTACCGTTTCGACGTCCTGTCGGCCCACCTGATCGAAAGCCGATGTATACGCTGTCAAGATCGCTCCTACTCATCTAGTGTTACAGATCGACTGAAACACTCGACGAAGGCGTTTGGGTGCATCGACTGTCGGATAATGTAGCGCACGCGCGAGACCTCGTAACGCAACACTCACGACGACAACGTAAGACAATGCAGCGACGCACGATTTTTTTCGTATCCGATCAGACTGGCGTGACCGCCGAGACGATGGGACACAGTCTTCTCACGCAGTTCGACGGCGTCGCATTCAGGCAAGTCACGCTTCCGTTCATCTCGACCGTGGAGAAGGCCGAAGAAGCGGTGCGAAGGATCGACGCGACATGCGAGACGGAAGGTCTGAAGCCGATCGTCTTCAGCACGCTCGTGCAGGAAGAGACGCGGGACATCGTGAAACAAGCGAACGGGCTGTTCCTCGACTTCTTCGCGGCGTTTCTCTCACCGCTCGAGCAAGAGCTCGGCCTCAAGTCGTCGCGCACGCAGGGCAGAGCGCACGGCATGCTCGACCTCGGCGCGTATACCTTGCGCATCGATGCGACGAATTTCGCGCTCGCCAACGATGACGGCGCGATCACGCGCGACTACGAACGCGCCGATCTTGTGCTGATTGGCGTGTCGCGCTCGGGGAAGACGCCAACCTGTCTGTACATGGCGCTTCAGTACGGCATATTCGCCGCAAACTTCCCGCTCGCGGACGAGGAGTTCGAATCCGGCAAGCTTCCCGGCGTGTTGATGAAGCACAAGAACAAGCTCTATGGCCTCACGATCGCATCGGAGAGGCTGCAGCAGATTCGCTCGGAGCGCCGACCGAATACGAAGTACTCCTCCCCCGCGCAGGTGGAGTACGAAGTGCGCTCGGCGGAAGCGATGTTCCGGCGCTTCGACGTGCCCTTCATCGACACGACCGCGCGCTCGATCGAGGAGATCGCGAGCCGCATTCTCGATGGAACCGGGGTCGAGCGTCGCCTGCGGCCTTGAGCTCGCGTCTCTTCTTCTTGTTCGTGTTCTGGTGGGTCGTCGGTAGTCGACCGTCAACCTTCGTTCAAGCGACCAATCGCGGAATGACGGCCTGCCAGGGACGCTCACGCAGGTAACGGACCGTCACCGTCGAGCCTGCGACCGGAAGCGCGCGGCGAATTTGGTCCGGGGAACAGCGAGCGATGTGACACGCGCGCAGCGGCTTCGTCTTTCCGTCGGGTACGAAATCGAAGTACAGCCGCACGCACGCATCCAGCATGAAGGGTCGCTGGATTGCGACGACTCGTCCTTGACAGGATTCGCCGCGGTGACTGATTTCCATCTGTCGCTTTTCCCGCGCAACGACGATCCCCTGGCGAATCGCCAGCCACAGGACGACGCAGGCGACCGAAACGAAGATAACCAGCTCGTTAGTCATCAACCAACCACTCCGTCATTACCAAGCATCGAAGATCGATTTGCGCCACCTAAGAGTGAGTGTCTCGCTGACCCGTACGAGTTCCGTAAACGGCAACTGCGCTAGTCCACGAGAAGTATGAATCTGCGTCTATTGCACGTAAGTCTCTATGAGGCATTCCCTACCGTTCGCGTGAGACCTCGAAGGCGACAGCGTGAAGTCGATGGGAAGCGTCGCTCGGCAGGGACGGCGCTTCGTCAATCTCGCGGTTCGCGGGACCTGGGGTCCCATTTCGGGATCAAGGAATCTCTCGCGGAGAACGCGGAGACAGAAAAGGAGGCCCTGAAATTGTTCTCGATTCGCGGCGTCCATGCACTGAGCGCTGCGCGCATCATCTTCTTGGCTCTTCTCCGCGTCCTCCGCGAGAGATATTCCGTAGTGCTTTCGTCGGAGCGGCGAGCTTAGCTATCGCTTTCCTCGCAGGGACGACGCCGTGTTGGCGTCGGCTTCGCGTGCGTGCGAGATTCACTCCTCCGGGCGCACGCCCTGCCTCGAGATGCCTGTATGCCTGGCTCCAGCCTCCCTCTATTGTGCACCGTGTCGATTCCGTATGCGGATCGAGGCACTGCCGTGGCATGATCCCGACCCCGTATCCACTGACGGAGTACAACAATGACCAGCTTTTGCCGACTTTCCCTGCTGCTTGTGGCGGCAGTCGCTAGCTCTGCGCTCCTAGGTTGTAGCCGCGACGCGGGCGAAAGCCAAAAGAAGGGTCCCTACGCAGCCCTCGAACGAGTCGATTTCAATCGGCGCGCCGCCGAGCTGTTCCTTCCGGTTTTCTGGCGCGAGGACGCGGACAATGACGGTTCCGTCGATCCGGGCGAGCTTGCATTCCTCACGGGGTATCCGAACAGCAATTCATCGAGATGGGTCGATGACAGCGGGCGCTTCACCGAAGACTTTCGCAACGCCTACAACTCGATGCGCCAGCCGACGCCCGCCCCGTCGGATCCCGCGGAACAGAAGCGCCGCCAACTCGTCGTCGAAGAGCTCGCCCAGGGCCGCCCCACGCTCGTCGCGAACGACCTGACCCAAGCTTCCGAAGGCGAGAAGAGATTCTTGTCGCACATGCTCTCCGCCGCGGAGCTCATCGAGCGCGTGTACGCGCGTCAGAAAGGTGTGTTCGGCATGCAGGCCGACATCCCGGCCGACGATCCGGCAAGCCAAATGATGTTCCATCGCAATCAGTCGCCGTTCTGCGAAGCGCCGAAAACCGAGAATGTGCCCGAGTGCAGCGCGCTGCCGAAGAAGCCGCCGCGCATCGTCGGCTTGTATCCGGCCGAGATACAAAAGGATGACAATTTCTGTGCGATGCTCGAGAAGCAGCCGAATGCGGCCGAGCTCATGGGCCATTTCAGCATCGTGGTTGCAGACGAGAACAGGGCCGGTCGCTTCCGCGCGGTCCCCTACAACGAAGCGTACCGGCAGGAGATGGGCGCGATCGCGCGCGAGCTGGATGCTGCGGCAAAGGCGCTCGGCGAGGACGAGGCTGCGCTCAAGAATTATCTGACGGCCGCGGCCGGCTCCTTCCGGTCGAACGACTGGGAGCCCGCAAATGAAGCGTGGGTCGCGATGAATGCGCAAAACAGCAAATGGTATGTGCGTATCGCGCCGGACGAGGTGTACTACGAGCCATGCGCATGGAAAGCCGGCTTCGCCCTGCAGCTCGCACGCATCAATCCCGACTCGATCGAATGGCAGAAGAAGCTGGAGCCGATCAAGCGCGACATGGAGAACCGGCTCGCTGAAATGGCGGGCCGACCGTACAAGGCGCGGGACGTGCAGTTCAAGATTCCGGATTTCATCGACGTCGTCTTGAATGCGGGCGACACTCGCAGCGCCCACGGCGCGATCATCGGTCAGTCTTTGCCGAATTGGGGGCCCACCGCCAAGAAGGGCGGGCGCACGACGGCGATGACGAATCTCTACACCGATACGGACAGCCAAGAGACTCAGGCTGAGCTGATGTCCGCGATGTTCTGCAAGAACACGAATGCGCTTGCGACGACGACCGCGCGCGAGACACTCGTGAGCACCGTGCTGCACGAAGCCGCGCACAATCTCGGCCCCTCGCACGAGTACGCCGTGAATGGTAGACAGGACGATGTGATCTTCGGCGGTCCGATGGCCTCGACGCTCGAGGAACTGAAAGCGCAGACCTCCGCGATGTACCTGACGAATTGGCTGTCGACGAAGGATCTGTTCACGCCTGAAGAGGTTCGCAAGATTCAAGTGCGCAATGTGGCTTGGGCCTTCGGACACATCTCCCGCGGCATGTACGGGGCCGATGGCACGCCAAGGAACTACAGCCAGCTCGCCGCGATGCAGGTCGGCGCGTTGATGAAGGCCGGCGCAATCGCGTGGCACCCGGATCAACCCGCTGCGAACGGCACCGATCAAGGCTGTCTCGAGATCGACTTCGATGCCCTCCCCGGCGCAATCGAGTCATTCGAGACGACCGTGCTTCAGATCAAAGCAAAGGGCGACAAGAAGGGCGCCGAGAAGTTGAAGGCGGAGTTCGTCGACGCGAAGGACGAGTTCGCGAAGGTCAAGGACGTGATCGCGGAACGCTGGCTCCGCGCACCGCGCGCAAGCTTCGTCTACAGCATCGAAATGTAGGTGAGACAATGCCGCTTACTTGGGTAAGCGGCAGGTTGACAGTTGACGGTCAGAGAGTCATTTCCAAATCTGACCGTCAACTGACAATCGTCAACCCTATAGGGTCTCTCGCGGCGGCACAGCGGTGCGGCGAAGAAATGACTCGCTCTATTCTGCTCCGCCCTGTTCTGGTTCTCTGGCCGTCAACTGTCAACTGTCAACTGTCAACGGACCCGGCGACCGCCGCGTCGCCGGGTCACACAAACCTCGCGCCCGCCTCTCTCATCTCCTTCGACGCTGCCGCGCAGCCGGCGGGTGTGACGCCGCGCGTCGCGTCCGAGATCACCGTGACATCGAAGCCGGCCTTTCTTGCATCGAGCACCGAGGCGCGCACGCACACATCTTGAGCAAGGCCGCCGACGTACAGGTGCCGAACGCCTTGCGCGCGCAAGTGGTGCTCGAGACCGGTCTCGTCGAATGCGGAGTTCTGATCGTGATCGAAACGGGTGCCTTTCGTCACCTTGATCGTGCGCGCCGGCAGCTTGAGATCGCTTCGAAACTGCGCGCCTTCCGTGTCCTGCAAGCAATGCGGCGGCCACGGTCCTCCGCTCTCCTTGAAGCTGATATGCCCCTCGGGGTGCCAATCGCGCGAGGCATAGATCGGTACGCCCGCGGCCGTGGCGATCTCGATCCACTCGTTCAAAACCGGCACGACGCGATCGCCTTCTTCGATCGGCAGCGCGCCACCGGGACAGAAATCGTTCTGAACATCGACGATGAGCAGCGCATCGCCGGCTTGCATGCGATTCGCTTGAGTCATTTCGTACCTCTTGGTCGTTGTCCGATTTCGAGCTGCAGCTCGCGCTGATACTGCGCCAGCGCGGAGCTGACCTCGACCGAATAGGGATGATGCGGCGGCTCGAGCGCGCGCAGCGGCGCCGGCAAATGTTCGATCTCCGCACGCGCGTGGTCGCGCATTTGCTGCAGCGTACGGTGCGCATTCGCGAGCCGGCGCCCGTCGCGCATCACGCATTCCAGCAGTGGCCGTCCTGCGGACTGCTCGCCGGCACGCGCAATGATATCGCGCACCGCCGCGCCGTTCTGCTCGAGGCGAAACACCTGCTTCGCGCCCGGCAGCACGGGCTTGTCAGCCGCGAGCTTCAATCTGCCGCGGCCGGCATACTCCGCCAGCTTGTAGACGATATCGAGGTCCGGCTTGTCCGCCGAAACGCCCATGCTCGTACCGACGCCGAACGCGTCGATCGGCGCATCGTCCACGAGCCTCGCGACCGCGTGCTCGTCGAGGCCGCCGCTCGCGAAAATCTGCACGCGTTCGAGCCCAGCGGCATCGAGCAGCTTGCGAGACTGGCGCGCGAGCTCGCCAAGATCGCCGGAGTCGAGACGAATGGCCGCAACTTTAAACGCATCGCCCAGCTCGCGCGCAAGCGCGATCACATGGCGCACGCCCTCGAGCGAGTCGTACGTGTCCACGAGCAGCGTCGTATCGGGATAGGTCTCGGCGAACGCGCGGAATGCCTCGCGCTCATCGTCGTGAGCCTGGATGTAGCTATGCGCCATCGTGCCCGCGACGGGCAACCCGTAGCGCTGCCCCGCCAGCACGTTCGAAGTCGATACGACTCCGGCGATATAGAACGCACGCGCGGCCTTCACGGCGGCATCGACACCATGCATCCGGCGCGCGCCGAAATCGACGACCGGCCGCCCCTGCGCTGCCAGGACAACGCGAATCGCTTTGGATGCGAGCAGTGTCTGCAAATGGATTTGGTTCGTAACGAACGTTTCGACGATCTGGGCTTGTGCGATCGGCGCCCGAATCTCGAGAATCGGCTCGTTCGCGAACACGGGCGTGCCTTCCGGTACGCCTCGCACCTCGCCTTCGAACCGAAAGCCCCGCAGCGATTCGAGCAACGATTGCGAGAACTGCTCGAGCGAGGCGAGATACGCAAGCTCGGACTCGTCGAATCGTAGCTGCTCCAAGTACTCGAGCACGGTGTCGAGGCCACAGGCGAGCAAGAAGTTGCGGCCCGGCGGCAGCCGGCGCACGAACAGCGTGAATATGGCCTCCCCCGCCATTCCTTCGCGGAGATACGCCTCGAGCATCTTGAGCTCGTACAGGTCGGTGAATAACGCCAGCCGTTCTTGGCTCATGGATCGCGCTCGCTAGCCCGCCCTTCTCAAAGACATCGCGGATACCGAACCGCCCTTTGAGAAATACGAGCTACCCATAGGACGTGTCATGACTGCGAAGAATGATGACGAGACTGCCGGCGCTCAGCAACCCTCCCGCATGCGGCGTACTGGCGTGCGTCAGGCGCCGTAAGCGCGCCGTGCCTGTTCCTCCCTGACTTGCTGTCTGCTGAGCTTCGTCTGCTTGGCGATGACCTCTACGAGCGGATGGCCTTCCGCCTTCGGCAACTGCAATCCGTGCAGCCGCTCCCAGATCATGATCCGCTCGTGCGGTGCGTGGCCGACCGAGGTCTGTTCGTCGAGCGCCCGGCGCCGCTCCTCGGCGCGCTCCTTCTCGAGACGCAGCGCAGTCGCGCGACGCTCGGCAGGTGTGCTCGTGAACAACTCGTCCGAGTGGATCGTCTTGTAATTGAACATGATGCCCCCTCTTGCTGACAAACCAATCCGAATAGGCAGGCCTACGGGGCAACCGCATGCGCGCCGCGAATGGCTTGCGCGTAGTTCTGCAGGACTGCGACGCCGCTCGCTTCCGCGTCCGCGATCCATTTTCTGAAGTGGCGCAACAGCGTCTCGTTGCTGGTGTGCTCGCCGCTCCACAAGGTATTCAAGCGCTCGCGGAACTCATACACGGTCCGAAGCGCCGGATTGCTCGCGAGCAAGTGGCTCAAGGAGCGCTTTGCCTCGCTATCGAGCAAGAGCGGCTCGGTGATGAGGAGCTTACGCGCCGAACGCACCGCTCTGCCGCGCAGGTCATGCAACTGGGCGCGGACGACCGGCGCGGTCACGTCGCGCGCGTAATCTCGCAGTACGTGCATTCTGTTCACGAGCACGGCGCGGAGTGTCTCGAGATCCACATCGGTCCGCGGCTGCGCTCGCGCGAGCGACGGTGCGACACGCCTGACCTTGGCGAGCCCCAGGCTGCTCAAGACCCGGATGTACAGCCACCCGAGGTCGAACTCCCAGGGGCGGATCGAGAACTTGGCCGATGAAGGGAACGCGTGATGGTTATTGTGCAATTCTTCCCCGGCGACGATGAACCCCCACGGCACGATATTGCGCGCGGCATCTGCGCATTCGAAATTCCGATAGCCGGTGTGATGGCCGAGGCCATTGATGACGCCCGCCGCCATCAACGGAACTGCGAGCATTTGCACGCCGATGATGATGATCCCGGGAATGCCGAACAGAATGAGGTCGATGATCACCATCAACACGATGCCCATTGCACGGTGCTTCGCATAAACGTTGCGCTCCATCCAATCGTCCGGCGTCCCGCGGCCGTACTTTTCCAGGAGCCCTGGCGTGCGCGCTGCCTCCTTGTAGAGCTCGGCGCCTTCGAACAGCACCTTCTTCAAGCCGAAGATCATCGGACTGTGCGGGTCTTCGGCCGTCTCGCAGCGCGCGTGGTGTTTGCGGTGTACCGCGACCCATTCGCGCGTGAGCATTCCTGAGCTCATCCACAACCAAAAGCGGAATAGATGCCGCAGCGCCGGATGGAGATCGAGGCCGCGGTGCGTTGCGTCTCTGTGCAAATAGAGCGTCACGCCCATGAAGGTGAACTGCACCATCGCTAAGGTCACGAGGACGTAGCCCCAGAAGCTGAGATCGACGAGACCGTACAAGAATTCGAGCGACATCTTTGTTCTTACCTTTAATCAGTTGAAACGCGCACGCGCCCTCCTGGGCATATCAGTCATCTTCCGGTTCCCTCCGCTCCTTCGCCAGCCGATAGTCGATTCCCACGCCTGCACCCATTTCGAGCGCCTTGTTGCGCACATCGTCGGTGCTTCGCCGGAGCTCGCCTGCGAGCTGCATGAGCTGCTCGTCCGCATCCTGCCAACTCTTCGCAACTTTCCCTGCGAGGCGGCTCTGAAGATTCTGCACTTCCGCGGGAGTCCAATCCGGGCTCCTCTGCTCGGCTACCTCGCGCGCCGCGCGCGCTGAGTCCTCGGCTCGAAGCGAGCGCGTAAGCGCCTCGATCAAAACCGCCTTGTGCTCAGAGGGAATGTCGCTCGAAAGAACGTATTGCAGCGCCGCGCGAAGGGCTGCAGGCTCGCGTGCGTCTTGCATAATCACGTAACGCGGCTCCCGCTCCAAATGTCCGCCTTCCGCGAACGAATTTCTACGAAGCCAGACGGATGCAACGAAGATCGAGACGCGGATCCTCTCGGTATCGGACACTCTGCACGTTTCGCGCACAAATAGATACAGCTATTTGCGCCGAAAGACTTGCCGAAAACCTCCTCGCCGACGCTGCTTTCCTCGAATCCGCCCTACATCCGACTAGAATGGGCGGCAATGCTTCGTCAGTCGCACGTTTTGTTATGGCGCTCCGGCGCGCTTGCGGCGCTGCTGATCGGCCTCGTCGGAATCGCCGTTCCAGTGCTGCCCACGGTGCCGTTCTTGATCGTCTCAGCATGGGCCGCGGGGAAAGGGTGGCCCTCGCTCGAACGGCGTCTGCTCGAGCACGAGAAGTACGGGCCGTACATTCGCCGCTGGCGCGAGCGCCGCGCCGTGCCGCGCAGAGCAAAGACAACCGCGAGCGTGATGATGCTCGCAAGCGCGATCCTACTTCAGTTCACATCGATCGCATTGTGGCTGCGGATCGGCGCACCGCTCACGATGCTCGCGGTAGCGATCTGGCTCTGGCGCCTCCCGGAAAGCTAGGCCGCGAAGCCGGAGTGAACCTCCACCTGCCGCAAACGCTAGCCTGACAAGAAGAAATTCTCGCGGCGGCGCGGCGAAGAAAAAGGCATAACTCGCTTCCGACTAATCTGCCGTCAAACAACCTTGGTGAAACAGAAAAATAATCTCGGAGCGGCCAACGAACGAAATGATTTACTCTTCCTCCGCGCCGCCGCGCCGCCGCGAGAGTATCTTCCGAACGCCGACGACTCGAGCCCCCTTCTGACCGTCAACTGTCAACAGTCAACTGTCAACCTCCCTTTCACCCGTCAGCCTACCTTTACTCCCAAAATCCCATCTCCCATCATTCGCGTCGCGAAGCCCGCGCGTTGGAGCCGCTTCGCGACTTCGTTCGGTACATCGCGACCAGTCGTGTGTTTATTCGGTGAGCCGACGTAGTGGAACAGCTTGCCTTTGCGCTTCAGGACTCGCGCGAGCTCGTCATAGAAGTGCTGGGAGTAAAGATCGCCGGCAATGCCGAAACGCGGCGGGTCGTGCAGCACTGCATCGAACGAGGCGCTTCGATGAGCCCCGATCTCTCGGAGCACATCCGCGTTCGCCAGGCACAACCGCGCATCGGCTTGCCCGCTTCCCTCCGGCGACCACGGGTTGAGTCCACGCAGCCAGATCACCGATGCGCTCAGCTCGTACGACACGGTCGCGGCCGCGCCCATTTCGAGGCACCACACCGCGAAATAACCGAGTCCGCCGCAAGTATCGAGGATCGTTTTCCCGCGCGGCTCGATCAGCGCGACCTTCTCTCGCGCATCTTCGTACGGAGAGATGCGCAGCGTCGGCAACATCTTGATCCCATCGATCTCGAAGGTCGGCGCGCCCCATTGCGTCGGGACCAGCTTGATCAACGACGTCTCGTAGCGCGCGGCAGGCTCGAAGCGTCCCTCACGCCAGTAATAGACCGTTCGCTCCTTGCAGCGGTCGAGGTACGGGTAGCGGTGAGCCTCCCATTCCCATTCGCTCGCGTGCAACCGCACGATGGTGTTCGTGCGATCGAGGTCGAGCGAGCACTCGAGCTCATTCCTTCCGTGGCTCCGGGCTGCAAGCAGCGCTTCGTGCACCTTCGAGGTCAGCAGCGGGCCGCGCATCTCACTTGGCTTCGAAACCTCGCCCGGTCGCTGCCCAGTAGATGCCGCCATAGAGGTGATGCAGGAAATTCTGATCCGTGTAGGCCTCGGGCACATGCCCGAGCGCAGTGTAGAACGCTCGGCCGCCATCGTACTCGTGATACCAACTCAAGGGGTGGAACCGCGATACTTCTTTGCGCCGTGCCGGAGTCGTCGCGTAGGTCGACTCGTCGATCGAGAGCAGATAGTTGAGATTCGTCGCCCGCGACGCGTCGAACTCGTACCACTCGTCCGTAAACAGGAATCGCGGCGCGAAGCGATCCATCCCCGGAAAGTTCGCATCCTCGACCTTCAGCGTCGCGGTCTGCACCGCAGGGTGACGCTTGAACATGTGCCCCACCATCGCCGTGTACCAGTCCCAATCGTATTCCGTGTCGCTCGCACTGTGGACGCCGACGAAGCCGCGCCCAGAACGGATGTAGCGCTCGAATACCGCCTGCTGCTCATCGTTCAGCACATCGCCTGTCGTGAGCAGGAACACGACCGCCTCGTACTTGGCCAGCTCCTCGTCCTTGAAAACGAGCTCGGTGTTCTCGGTCCAGTAAACACTGAAATGATGTTTTCTGCCGAGATGCTGGATCGCATCGACACCGGCGTTGATCGATTCGTGGTGCCAGCCGGCCGTCTTCGTGAAGAGCAGCACATCGAACTGCTGCGCAAAGCTCGCCGTCGACCAGCCGAGCACGATCAGACCCAAGAGCCAAGCGCGAAACCTGTACATGCACTATTCCGATAGGCGAAAAAACGGCGCCATTGTGCCAGAACGCTCGACAGAGCTTCGTTAAGGATCGTGCTGACTCAGCGCTTGCGTATCCTCGAGCCAAATACCTCGGAACTTGGATGCACTCGAGCGCCTTCAGGCTATGACGGCGACTCAACTGACGGGCATTACCATGCGACAACGCTTCCCTCTCGTGCTCTTATCGTGCTTCTTCGTCGTATTCACATCCGGCTGCTACGGACCGGATCGAGAGCCGGGCGACGACCCGAGCCGATCCGACGAAGGACCCGATGGCGGGCGCCCCGAAACCGACCCCGGACAAACGGTAGACAAGAGCGGCTGGAGCGGAGGACGCACGACCGACATGGGCGAGAAGGCCGATGACGGCAACACGACGCTCGACAGCGCGAGCGATAAGGCCACGCATGCGGACGAGTAGAACGGTCCCGAACTGCTCGCCAGGTACGTGCGCGGCACGTCGGAATTCGCGCATGTTCAGCTTTTCTTCTCCGCGCCGCCGCGAGAACTCTTCGTTAGAAGAGTACGATTCATCAGCACTCCGGCGTGCATACCGACGAGCGTCGAAGCTCCCTAACTTTCGAGCTCCTCGCCCTCGATCTCCACAGGAAGGAAGATGCGCCAGGCTTCGGTTGGATTTTGTATAGCCCATGCGAGGCTTGCGAGACCGAATGGAACGTCTGTCTTGACCGCCTCGTACTGCTCTCGCACGGCGTGAACTTCGATCTGCTCAATCTGTTCGTCAGCCGGCGTTTCGACACCACTCAACCGATGTGAATTCATTCCGAGGGCCTGTTCAAGCTGCTCGGGCGTGAGTATCTGCGTCAGATCGCCGATCTTCAGATCGAGCTTGATCTGCGGTTGAGACTCCGATGCGAACACGACGGCCGCCGTGTCGACTTCTTCGGCCGATGCACGTCCGTTCGCCACGAACGAGCACGCCCCCGCGGCAATTACCGCGATCCCTACACGATGCGCATGATGCATTTCGCACCTCCTCTCCCCGCTTGTTTATTAGATGAGCATGTCGCGCCACAGGTTCCCTGCACGGGGAAGCTTATATGTTCTACGTAGCCGAGCCGAGCGAGCCGAGCCTTGCGCCGTAGTGTTTCGGATTTATCGCGATGCTTTGCTCCGTCGTCATACATCGCTCGACTCGTTACCGTGGAACACGACGAGTGCGCACGCGTTGACGCATCGATGACTCATTGCACGTCGAGGTGACAGTGAAATCGCTTGTGTGGCTCGCATCCGCCTGGTTTGCGCTTGCGTCGGTTGGAGTTCAAGGCGCAGAACCCGGGCAGCTTGCATTCAACAATCGTTGCCGAACGTGTCATTCCGTGAAGGAGGGGGACAACCGTCAGGGCCCTTCCCTTCATGCGATCGTGGGCCGCAAGGCGGGCTCGTCTCCCGGATATGCCGGGTATTCGCAGGCCATCAAGAACTCGAACATCGTTTGGGACGAGCAGACGCTCGATGCGTTCATCGCGAACCCGGACGCAGTCGTGCAAGGACACAACATGCGTCCGTACCCAGGACTACCGGACGCGCAAGAACGTCAAGAAATCGTCGCCTATCTGAAGTCTTCCGGATCGGAGTAAGCAGCATTGCAATCTTTTTGCGACGGCCACTAGCTGAATCTACGGACAACCTCTGTCGCGTGTTACCTGCGGTCGTGCCCGGAACCCGTGCGATCGTGTGGCGTTGAGACGGAAGAGAGCGGCGCGAGACGCGTCGCCCGAACGAGTAGATACATCAACAGGAGATAGTTTATGACCGCGTCCAAGTATCTAGTGTTGCTTGCTGGTGCAATGCTCGCGACGGGCGCCGTTGCAGGCGGCGACAAATATGAGTCGAAGAGCGCAGATGAGAAGTTCGACAAGCTCGACGCGAACCAAGACAGCGCGATCAGCAAGTCCGAAGCGTCGGAGGATGAGAATTTGGCTGCGACGTTCGCGTCTGTCGACGCGGACGGCGATGGCCAGCTGTCGCGGACCGAGTTCACGGCGCATCTCGCCCAAAGCGAGAGTCAGGGAATGGGCGAAAGCATGGACGAGAGCGAGAGCGATTGGAGCTCTCCAGCAGGACAAGAGTAGGCCCGCTGCGAACGGATAGAGCGATAGAGCGATAGAGCATCAGGAAGTCGACGAGGCGTCCTGGGGCGACTCGGCACGCCTCTTCTCGTTGAGGAGCCATCATGGCTAAACGCAAATCCGACGGACCTGTCACGATCAAGGAAGCACTGAGCGAGAATGTACGAAGGCAACAACGCCGCTCGACTAGGACTGCGAGCCCTCCGGAAGCGCAACGTTCGCCTCGCGAGCGGATCAAGAGCGCCGAGGAGAAGCG
>JBDZVE010000056.1:19450-24182 GCA_040255535.1 Lysobacterales bacterium
CTCCGGAAGCGCAACGTTCGCCTCGCGAGCGGATCAAGAGCGCCGAGGAGAAGCGGGCGCGCACGAACCACTGATTTCCCGCATCCGCACGTTTCTGAGCGGGGAGAATCTCGGTGGCACTGGGTCGGCGGGTTGACCGTTGACGGTTGAGAGTTGACGGCTAGAAAGGGGCCGGTTCGCCGCACCGCCTCTAGGCGCACCGCTTGGGCGAACCGCATGAGCACTCGTGCAGTCATCCTTGCGGAAGCGAGGATCTATACGTTCCCATTCCTCATCTTCCGCCGCGTTCGCCGCGAGAGATTTTCTTGTCCTCGAACTCTCGTGTCTGCGCTGTGCTTCCGGTGGCCAGGAGCGAGATTTCCAGTCTGTCAACTGTCAACAGTCAACCCGCGGAGGCAGTGCCGGTATAGTAGCGTCATCTCATCGAGCGATAGTGGTGCGAGCATGGGTTTTAGCACGACGTTCGAAGCGGTCGAGCCCGCGCGGGCTGAGATCGATCGCTCTCAAGGACCTCTGGTCCTCGAGTTCGGCGCGCCATGGTGCGGTCATTGCCAGGCAGCCGCACCCCTGATCGCTCGCGCATTCTCGGCGTTCCCGACGATCCCGCACATCAAGATCGAAGATGGGCCGGGGCGTCCTCTTGGACGCTCGTACCGCATCAAGCTCTGGCCGACGCTGATCTTTCTAGACTCCGGAAAGGAAGTCGCGCGCCTCGTTCGCCCAATCGAGAGCGACCCAATCGAAGACGCGCTCGCTCGGATCGCCGCCTAGGCGAGGTCAAAACGCGAGGCGCCCCCGTCGGTCGTCCCACAATCGCCCTACGCGAGTTCCTCTTTCTCGCAAGGGATGATATAGCTGGCGCCTAAGACCACTCGCGCGCTAGTGATATGTACGATCTCCTTGTCATCGGCGCCGGCTCCGGAGGCGTGCGCGCGGCGCGCGTTGCCGCCGGGCATGGCGCCAGAGTCGCAATCGTCGAAGAACATCGCATCGGCGGTACGTGCGTCATCCGCGGCTGCGTGCCGAAGAAGCTGCTCGTCTATGGCGCTCAGTTCGCCGAAGACTTGGAAGACGCACAACGCTTCGGCTGGCGCATCGAAAATGCGCGATTCGACTGGCCTACGCTGCGCGACAACGTGCTCGCCGAAGTGACGCGCTTGAGCGGTATCTACACGCACACGCTCGAGAGCCACAAAGTCGAGATGGTGCAGGGCCATGCGATGCTCAAGAGCCCGAACGACGTTGCCGTCGGCGACCGTGTGCTGCGAGCGAAGACGATCCTAATCGCCACGGGGGCGCGCCCACACGTCCCCGATCGGCCCGGTTGCGAGCACGGCATCACATCGAACGACGCGTTTCATCTCGAAAAGCTTCCTGAGCGCATCCTGATCGCTGGAGGCGGCTACATCGCAAACGAGTTCGCCGGGATCTTCAACGAGCTCGGCAGCAAAGTCACGATCGTGAATCGCTCGGATCAGTTGTTGCGCGGCTATGACGAGCAGATCAGAGATCGCCTGTTGCAGATCTCGCTCACGAAGGGCATTCGTTTCGTCTTCAACGCGCCGATCGACTCCGTCGAGAAGCGCACCGACGGTGTGCTTCGCGTACATCTGAAGGGCAACGAGCCGATCGAGTGCGACGCGCTCATGTTCGCGACGGGGCGCGTTCCCAATACGGAAAACTTGGGGCTCGAGCAGGCTGGCGTCGAAGTCGATGCTAAGGGCGCAGTCAAGGTCGACGACACGAATCGGACCACCTGCCCCTCGATCTATGCCGTTGGCGACGTGACGAACCGGCTCCAGCTCACACCCGTCGCGATCCGGGAGGGCCAAGCGTTCGCAGACACCGTCTTCGGCAATCAGCCGACGAAGGTCGACTATCGCTGCATCCCCTCGGCGGTGTTCAGTCATCCGCCTCTCGCGGGCGTCGGGATGACGGAGTCGCAGGCGCGCAATAGCCTGGGCTCGGTCAGAACCTATACATCGGATTTCCGGCCGATGAAGAACGTGCTCGCGAATCGCAATGAGCGAGCGCTTTATAAGCTCGTGGTCGACAACGCCACGGAACGCGTCGTCGGCGCCCACATGATCGGCCCTGATGCACCCGAAATCCTGCAAGTCATCGCCGTTGCCGTGAAAGCGGGCCTCACGAAATCGCAGTTCGATGAAACGGTCGCGATCCATCCGACGATGGCGGAAGAGCTGGTTCTTTTGCGATAGGCTGTAGGCTGTAGACTGTAGCCAGAAGCGCGTACGCGCAATTTTGGCGCCGCGATCGCGGCGTGCCGGTTCCGTTTCTGGCTACAGCCTAGAGCCTACAGCCTGTCCGCAACGGCCAAGAAGAATGACTATTATTACCGTCGCCCTCATCGCGCTCTTCCTGGTGGGCGCTCTACTCCTCTACAACCGTCTCGTGCGACTTCGCAACCAAGCACGCACGGCGTGGGCGGACATCGACGTGCAGCTCACGCGCCGGCACGATCTCGTGCCGCAGCTCGTCGCAGCCGTCGAAGGCTATGCCGCCCACGAACGAGCGCTCCTGCAGAGCGTGACGGCGCTTCGAACGCAGGCCGCGCAGCTTCGCAGTCCGGCGCAGCTCGGCGAAGTCGAGTCCGCGCTCGAGCGCAGCCTCGTTCGGCTGCTTGCGCTGCAGGAGAGCTATCCCGACCTGAAAGCAAGCAGCAACTTTCTGCAACTGCAGCGCGATCTCGTCGAAGTCGAAGAGCATTTGCAGTACGCCCGGCGCTTCTACAATGGCGCCGTCCGCGACTACAACGATGCCGTGCAGCGCGTCCCCGATATGATCATCGCGCGCTCGTTCGGGTTTAACTCCGCGGAGTTCTACCAAGCCGAGCCATCGGAGCGGCACGCGATCAAGGCTGAGATCGGTGGTACACGGTGATTCGCGCGATCCTGACAGTTGTTGCATTGTCGATCTGCACCATCGCCGCCGCGGATGAGCACATCTCGCGCTACGACATCGAAATCGACGTCGCCCAGGACGGCTCACTGCTCGTGACCGAGCACATCACCGTGCGCGCCGAGGGCCATCGGATTCGGCGCGGCATCTATCGCGACTTCCCGACACGGTACCGCGATCGGCATGGCAATCGCGTTGTCGTCGAATTCGAGGTGGTCGGCGTCGAGCGCAACGGGCTCCCCGAACCGTGGTTCACGGAGAACGTCAGCAACGGCGTTCGGATCAACACCGGCAATGACGACTTCCTGCCGGTACCCGCCGACTACACATTCACGATCCGCTACCGCACGACACGGCAGCTCGGTTTCTTCGCGGACCACGACGAGCTCTACTGGAATGCGATCGGCGGCGGCTGGGTCTTCCCGATCAACGCCGCGCGCGTCGCAGTACGCCTGCCTGAGCCGATTCCCGCGGAGCAACTGCGAGCGGAAGCCTATACGGGCTATCGAGGCGCCACCGGCACCGATTACGTCGCGGAAATCGCGCGCCCAGGCGAAGCACGTTGGCAGACGACGAGAGTGCTCCAACCGGGCGAGAACCTCACGATCGTGCTCAGCTTTCCGAAGGGCGTCATCGCAGAGCCGTCGGGCGCACGGCGCGCGCTTTGGTTGTTGACCGACAATCGCGGCGTTCTGCTCGCACTGATCGCTCTCGCACTTTTGATCGTCTACTGCGTCCGGGAATGGCGCCGCGTCGGGCGCGATCCGGACAGAGGCATCATCATCGCGCGCTATGAGCCTCCCGCCGGACACACTCCGGGCAGCGTGCGCTATATCTCGCGCATGGGGTACGACGTACGCTGCTTTTCCGCGGAGATCCTCGCGCTCGCGGTCGCAGGTCATCTGCGCATCGTTCGCGAAGATCGCCTGTTCAAGGATCGGTGGGCGCTCGAACGCACGCGGGGTACGGATGCTGCGAGCCTGAGCGAGAGTCAACGCGTCCTGCTCGAATCAATCTTCAAGAACAGCGACACGGTCGAGCTCAAGAAATCGAATGCACATCGACTGTCCGCTGCAAAGATGGCACAAAGGCGCGTGCTCGATCGCGCATCGGATCCGCGCTTTTTCAAACGCAACGGGAAGTCGGTCGGGAAGGCCTTCTTGATCGGACTCGGCGGCGCCGCGCTTGCGTTCTGGGCTGCGGGGGGCTCAGGTCTTCCCGCGATCATCGCGATCTGCGTCTTGATGGGAGTCACCGTAGTCGCGTTCGTCGCTCTCGTGCAAGCGCCGACGGCAGAAGGCCGTAAGCTCATGGACGAGATCGAAGGATTCAACCTTTACTTGCGCGTCGCCGAACGCGATGAGCTCGCGCGCATGGAAGGACCGGACGCTCCGCCGTCCCTCGATGCCGAGCGGTACGAGCGGCTGCTTCCCTTTGCGGTCGCGCTCGAAGTGGAAGAGGCATGGACGGACAAGTTCACGCTCGCGGTCGGTGCGGCTGCCGCCGAGCAAGTCACGAATAACATCGCCTGGTATCAAGGAGGCGCGATCGGCAATCTGAGCAGCTTCAGTCAAACGCTGGGCAGCACACTCACATCGCAGATCGCATCCGCCTCGACACCCCCTGGAAGCTCGAGTGGCGCGGGAGGGGGCGGTTCCGCCGGCGGCGGTGGCGGCGGGGGTGGCGGCGGAGGCCGATAGAGAAGAGCGCCGCTACGCGGCGACAGAAGGCGCGCTAGCGCTCTTACGTACAGCCTACAGCCTACAGCCTAGAGTCAAAGCCTATCCTCTGCTGCCCAGCCGCAGCTTCGGCC
>JBDZVE010000186.1:0-4298 GCA_040255535.1 Lysobacterales bacterium
CGAGCACGGGCTTCGAACCGAGTTGCTGTACGGCCTGTTTGACTTGATCGGGATATCTCGCTGCGATGTACAGCATCTGAGCATCGCCGATCTCCTTCACGCTATGGATGTGTCGCACGCGAGCCGGGAGATTCTTGATCGAACGACCGGGCACGAGCCTTTCGAGCTCATCGGCCACTTCGGTCTGCCCTAGCACTGCGATCGTGAAGCTCGGTGCTTCGAGCATGGGAGCCGGCCAGTCTACGTAGCCCGTAAACCGAAAGAGAAACGCAGCCTTGACCTCTGCTTCGCTGTAGCGAGCCTGGCCGTGCGTGATGGAGCCATAGAAGAAGAGTGCGAGGGCCATCATGGCGCACGACGCGCCGCGCGCGGGTCGAGTCCATCCCTTTCGTTCGCGCGGCATCATGGCTCAGAACTGCCAGCGCGCCTTTGCGAGAATGCTGCGACGAATCCAATGTCCATCTTGTCCCGGATACTCCTGATGCCGCGAGTCGAGCAAGTTGAGACCTGTTATGGACAGCTCGATGTGCTCCGTCGCGCGCCAGTGCAAGGACGCGTTGAGCTCCGTGTACGACGGCAGTGCAGGGTCGGGCAAGTCGTCGACGTAGCGCAGCGTCGCATCGAATGTCACGTCCGAGCTCAAGTCTATAGAAGAAGTCAGTAGTCCTTGTGATCGCGGATCGTTGCCTGCTTGCGACAAGCCGAGCAGCCTGCTCGCGCCTGGCTTGAATTCGAGCCGTTTGCGCAGCAGCCGCACGCCGGGAGCCAAGCGCCAACGCTCATTGACCTGCCACTTAGCCCAGACTTCCAGTCCATAAGTCGTTCCCTCCATGAGATTGTCCCAGGTGAGCGGGATGAGCGTGGCAGGGTCGGGCTCTATCGTGCGCAAATTATCGTGAACGTTGTAGAACGTAGAGACCGAGATCGATACATCGGGTGAGATGAGCCCGCGATAGCCCAGTTGGTAGGCATCGACTTGCTCGGGCTCGAAATCCGGGTTGCCGACGACGAATAACATGCCGCTCGCAAGGTCGATTTCTCTCACATCGACGTCGAACGGCGTGGCCGCGCGAATCGCGCGCGAGGCGGCGGCCCAAACCAAGTGCTCCTCGCTCGGTCGCCAAGCAAGGCGCAGATCGGGGAGTGCCTCCCAATCGTCGAATGGCCCGTTCTCCAGCTTGAGCCCGATCGTGAGGTCCAGCGCGCTCGTGAGGGCGAACGTGTCCTGTGCAAACACGTTCGCGAGCGACAGAGAGCGGCGGGAAGGCTCGAACTTCAACGCTTCGGAGCCGCGAATGTCGTAATCGTGCCAACGGCCGCCTGCGCCCCACACGATGCGATGCGACGTGCCGAGATCGATTCGCTGCTGAATCTCGAGATCGAAGGTGTCGAGATCGAATCCGGCGCCATCGACGGGCTGATCGCGCGTGGTCCGGTCGTAGTACGCTTGGAGTTGCCACTCCGAATGCGTCGTTCGGTGTTGCCATCGACCGAGCACGTTGTGTCCATCCGCTTCGACATCGTGCCTCGCGCGCTGCTCGAGCGTCGCGCCGTAAATATCGCCTTGCACGGTGATCGAGTCTTCCGCACCTGTCCAATCGACGCGAAATCCGCCTTGCACCTTGCGCCAGTCGTCTCCCGCATCGCTGCCGTCCGCGAGCTCCATCGCATCGCGCTCGAACGCTTTCCCATAAATGCGATAGGCGAGGTCGGCGGTAGGTCGCTTCGCAAACCGGCCAGAGACGATGCGCGCGTGTGTGCCCGCTCCGGTGTTGACCAGGTTCTCTTGGGTCAGGTAGGCCGGGCGCGTGATGACGTTGATGACGCCGTTCATCGCATTCGCGCCCCAAAGCGTCGCACCAGGGCCGCTGATCACTTCGATGCGATCGATGTCCTCCATGAGAAGGTCCTGCGTGTCGAGGTAGACGCCGGAGTACAACGGCGAATACACGCTGCGCCCATCGATGAGGATCAGCATCTTGTTGGAGAAGTTCTGCGCTTCCTGTGCCCCGCCGAAGCCCCGCGCACCGACGATGTAGTTGCTCGAAGTGTATTGCGCGATCTGCAAGTTCGGAGCGAGCCGTAATGCTTCGGCGATGCTCGTCGCGCCGGACCGTTGAATCTCATCGTGCGTGATGACGTAGATCGCCGACGGAGCGGCCCGCAGCAGCTCGGCCGATTTCGAAACGGACGTGACCTCGATATCTGCGAGGTCATTGAGCGGCAGATCCGCAAGCCTGCCGATCTCGGCGGCGGCAGCGCCAGGCGGGTGAATCGCGGCGCTCAGCAAAACGACAGCCGCAAGGCCCGCTTCACGCAAGCCGCGTCCTGGGCGTGATGTCGCGTTCATTGATGTTTCCGAGGCTTATGGCCAGCTCGTGCGAGCTGCTTCGCGACCGGACTTATGACTCGTTGAACGGTCGCGCAGCGCGCACGTAAGACTTACAACGCCGACGCGCGTTGTTTGTTCCGCTCGTAGACTTCAGCCTCGATAGAAGGAAAGAACGATGCCTTGAGTGCAAGCTTGGCGCGAGCTTCGAATGCATACCCCGCACCGAGCAGCTCGGCTTCCGACCAGGCCGGGCCGATGAACGAGAGACCGAGCGGAAGCTTCTGCACTTCGCCCATCGGAACCGTGAGGTGCGGGTAGCCTGAGACAGCGGGCAGCGTGGTGAAGGAACCGGGGAACTGATCGCCGTTCACGAGATCGATGCGCCACGCCGTGCCTGTCGTGGGCGCAACGAGAAGATCCAGGTCGTGCTCGCTCAACAAGCGATCGATGCCCTCGGCGCCCGCCGCACGCTTCGATTCGGCAAGCGCGCGCAAGTAGCTCTGGTCGTGAACCCCGGCGGTTGCGTTCGACTTGACGAAGATCTCCTGCGCGAACCATTGCATTTCGCGCGGCTCGGCTGCGTTGAACGCAATGAGCTGTTCGAGCGAGCGCGTCTTGACCGCATCCGGAAGAGACTCGAGGTAGGCATTCAGGTCTGCTTTGAATTCGTAGTGCAGCACTGTGTCTTCCGCCGCATAGATCGCGTCCATCTCGGGCTCATCGACTTCGATGAGCGTCGCGCCAGCGTCGCGCAAGACTGCCAGCGCCTTGTCGTACACCGGTGCGATTTGCGGCTGACGCGGATTCTTGAAGCGCAGCACGCCGATGCGCTTACCCTGGAGCGCCTCTCGCTTGAGCACGCCGAGGTAGTCGCCGCGCGCGCAGCCGATCAGGGAACCGTCGCAGGCAGGTGCATCGCCCACCATCGCATCGAGCAGGAGCGCGACATCCCGCACGTTCGTCCCGAAGGGACCCGCCGTGTCTTGACTATGAGCGATCGGCACGATGCGTTGTGCCGATAGCAATCCCAGCGTCGGTTTCAAGCCGACGACGCCGTTCATTGCCGCGGGGCAGGTGACCGAGCCGTCGGTTTCGGTACCGACGCTCGCCGGAGCGAATCCCGCGGCGACGGCGACCGCGCTCCCGGAGCTCGAGCCGCACGGACTGCGATCGAGCACGTGCGGATTTTTCGTGAAGCCGCCGACCGCGCTCCAACCGCTGATCGAATGCTCCGAGCGAAAGTTGGCCCATTCGCTCAAGTTCGTCTTGCCGAGAATAATGGCGCCGGCCGCGCGCAGGTTGGCGACGATTGGCGCATCGCGCCGCGTGATATTCGACGCGAGCGCGAGCGATCCCGCTGTAGTTGGCATCTCGTCGGCGGATTCGATGTTGTCCTTGAGCAGAATCGGAATGCCGTGGAGCGGGCCGCGCGCGCCGTGCTCTTTTCGCTCGCGATCGAGCGCTTTGGCCTGCTCGATCGCATCGGGATTCAGCGAGATGACTGCGCCGAGCGCAGGCCCATTGCGATCGAGCGCCTCGATCCGCTCGAGATAGGCGCGCACCAATTCTTCGGAAGTGGTGGCCCCCTCATCTAGCGCCGCTTGCAGCTGCGCGATCGATTCGCCTTGCAGCTCCGCATGCGGTGCGGTCTCGCGCTCGCTCGTGCACGAGCCGAGCGCGCAAAGTAGCAGGACCACCGGGATGAGGCTGCCGAGCCTCATATATATGAGTGCTTTCGATCCGCTTCGATTGATCGACATGCGACCGCGCTCTCACGTTTGATGATCCATTGTCGGATTCCAGGGAACTCGAAAGCAAGTGGAGTCAAGCGACGTAGCCCCTTTCACAACCTCCGTCATCCTTGCGGACGCGAGGTGGTCCTCCCCAAGCGTCGTCATACTTGCGGACGCGCACTGCTGTCCGGGGAAAATCCCGCGCCAGAGGCGCTGAAGCTGTGAATCGCTGG
>JBDZVE010000057.1:0-14471 GCA_040255535.1 Lysobacterales bacterium
CCGACTTCCTCTTTCAGCGCGACGAAACCCGAGCCGGTCTTGTTGCGGCTCTCCGCGATCTCGAATACGCGGCGTTCCGCTTCGTCGAGGATCTCCCCCGCTTCTCGGCCGGCCGGCTCATACGCGCTCGACGCGATTTCCCCGCCGACCTGGATCAGCCGCCGCAACGTCGAACGTTCGCGCACCGCATCCGCGTACGCTCGGATATTGGCCGCGCTCGGGGTATCGCGCACGAGACCGGCAAGGTAGACGAGTCCGCCGGTTTGGTCCGCGACGCCGTTGCGCTCGAGACGCTCGGAGAGCGTCACGGCGTCGAAAGGCTCACCGCGACCCGCCAGATCGGCGATCGCCTCGAAAAGAAGCTGGTGGTCGCGGCGGTAAAAATCTTCCGCGACCAAGCGATCCGCGATCGCATCCCACGCCCGGTTGTCGAGCATCAAGCCGCCAAGCACCGCCTGCTCCGCTTCGACGGAGTGCGGCGGCACTCGGATGTCATCGATGATGGCCTTATCGCGAGCTCGCCGCGAGCTGACGATCGAAACCTTTGCTTCGGTTTCAGCCATATCGATGCACTTGGGTCGGAGCTCTACTCTTCGGGGACGACGACGACCGGCAACTCGATCGTGACATCGGTGTGAAGGTGCAGATGCACGATGTGGTCACCGGCCTGCCGGATGGGACCGTGCGGCAAGCGCACTTCCGAGCGCTCGACTTTGTGTCCGGCCTTGTTGAGCGCTTCGGTAATGTCGGTCGTCCCGACGGAGCCGAACAGCTTGCCCTCGCCGCCCGCCTTCGCGCTGAGAGAAAGCTTCACGCCTTCCAGCTTCGCGGCGCGCGCCTGCGCGTTGCTCAACTCTTGTTGCGCAGCCTTCTCGAGCTCCGCGCGGCGCGCTTCAAACTTCGCAATGTTCTCCGGCGTCGCGACCGTCGCCTTGCCTTGCGGCAAGAGATAGTTGCGCCCATAACCGGACTTCACTTTCACGCGATCGCCGATGTTGCCGAGGTTCGCAACCTTCTGCAGCAGAATCAATTCCATAACGCACCTTTCAACTGTCAAACGAAAACATGATCCGGCTGGACCGCGACCGCCCGCGAAGGAGTGTACTCATTCGCGTCGCAGCCGGGTACAGCGCCTCGCAAGCGGGTCGCCGCGCTCACACGCTTTGCGGGCTCGGCTTACGCCAATTGTCGATAAACCCCCAAACCGCCAGCGCGCAGATCGTCACCCAATTCGACAACGGCACGATCAGAAGCACATAGATCGCCGCGAGCCAGCCCTGATTGAGCGAGCCTCTCGCTTTGCTCCGATGCGCGGCCGCGAGCCCTTGGAACACGAGCGCGGGCAATCCGACCCAGGCGATGGAAGCGAGCAGCGTCGAGTGGTTCCAGATGAGCAGCCCAAATACGACCGTGAGCGACGTACCGAGCACGACCCCGAGCCGCAACCGGCGGTACTCGTACCCGAATGCGCCCGGCGCGCTCAGCAGCGATTGCCACCAGCGCCCCAGGAACAACGCGCCGAGCACGAGCGCGAGCGACAGCGCGGAGAAAGCGCCCCACATCGTCTGCGCCCATATCTGCGCGATTGCGCTTCGTTCGCTCTCGCTATAGATGCCCGTGTCCGCAGCCGCATTGACCGCATCGTGCACGAGCGGCAGCCAGAAGCTGCCGGGATCCTCGAGCACCGCATGAACGACCAGCACGGCCGCCGCGGCGACCAGCACTCCGACCTGCACGCACAAGTTCATGGATCCCGTGCGCTTCAGCAAGGCTGCGAGGGCAACCGAACCGAACAACAATCCGAGTAGGAAGGACAAAAGCACCGCGCCGAACACCCAAGTATTCGGCCCCATATCGGCGGCGACGACGAGCGACGCCGCGGCTGCACCGGTCACTGCGATACCGATCGCGGACGGGAGATCGAACCGCAACAGCACCAGCACCGAAATCGCTCCCGCGAAGATGCCGAAGGGGAACGGAAACAGTGCCGACAATGCGCCCGTGACCGCGCTCGCAAACGCGGCGCGCCAGGGTCGCGCGGTCAGCCAAGCGGCGAGTGCACGATGCATTGTGGTGCTCGCGTCGTCGTACACGACGCGAGGCCTCGTCGAGCTAGTGCTGGTCTGTGTACGGCAAGAGCGCGAGATAGCGCGCGCGCTTTACGGCGACGGCGAGCTGGCGCTGATAGTGCGACTTCGTGCCGGTGATCCGGCTCGGAACGATCTTGCCGGTTTCCGTGATGTAGCTCTTCAGGATGCCGAGATCCTTGTAGTCGATCTGCTCGATGCCTTCGGCAGTGAAGCGGCAGAACTTGCGGCGGCGGAAGAAACGGGCCATGGAGCGAACCTCGAGTGAACGGAAGGGTTAGGCGGACTCGCGAACGTCGTCATCGCCGTCATCGGCGAAGCGCTCGTCGCGTCCATCGTCATCGCCGGACTTCGCCATCGGCGACGGCTCGGTGACGGCCTTGTCCATCTTGATCACGAGATGGCGCAGCACGGCATCGCTGAAGCGGAATGCGCCGGTGAGCTCGGCGAGCGTCTTGCTGTCGCATTCGATGTTCATGAGGATGTAGTGCGCCTTGTGCACCTTCGCGATCGGATAGGCGAGCTGGCGGCGACCCCAGTCTTCGAGACGATGAACGACGCCGTCGCCGGCACCGATCATGGTCTTGTAGCGTTCCAGCATGGCCGGAACCTGTTCACTCTGGTCGGGATGAACCAGAAATACGATCTCGTAGTGGCGCATTTGCTGCCTCCTTATGGAGATGCCTCCCGGGCCGAGAAACCACGGTGAAGCAAGGAGTTATGGTGTCCGTCTACGGAGGGGTCCGTATCGGGCCGCGAATGGTACCAGAGGAAGGGGATAGCGGGTAGGTGATAGGGGATAGTCAGAGCGCGCCCGCGCGCGCCTCTTGTTCTGACTACCCCCTGAACACTATCCCCTATCCCCTTCTGTTTGCTGACTACCCCCTGAACACTATCCCCTATCCCCTCTGTTCGCTGGCTATCCCCTAAACACTATCCCCTACCCCCTCTGCCTTATTGCCTCGTACAGCGCGACGCCCGTCGCGACCGAGACGTTCAGGCTCTCCACGACTCCGCGCATCGGTATGTTCACGAGGAGATCGCAGTTTTCTCGGGTTAACCGTCGCAGGCCAGTTCCTTCCGCGCCGAGAACGATCGCGAGCGGTCCGGTGAGTTGGGCTTGGTAGAGAGAAGTCTCCGCTTGATCGTCAGTGCCGACGATCCAGATCTCGCGTTCCTTGAGCCAACGCAGCGTGCGCGCCAAGTTCGTCACTTGGATCAGCGGCATCGTTTCGGCCGCTCCCGACGCCACCTTGCGCACGGTTGGCGAGAGCCCTGCCGCCCGATCGCGCGGCACGATCACCGCGCTCGCGCCGGCCGCATCGGCCGTGCGCAAACAGGCACCCAGGTTGTGCGGATCCTGGACGCCATCGAGCACGAGCAGAAGCGGCGGCGTCGTTGCGCGGTCTAGCAGCTCATCGAGCGCTCCTTCTCCGAGCGTGCCGATCGGGCGAATCTGCAGACAGGCGCCTTGATGATGCTCGCTGCCCGAGAGGCGTTCGAGCTCGCGCGCATCGCGCCACTCCGTGCGAATGCCCGCTTGCTGCGCAATGCGCATGAGCTCGGTCGCTCGAGCATCGTCGCGCCCCTTCTGCAGCATGAGGAGCACCGCGCGTTCAGGCCGCTGCTGCAACAGCGTTCGAACCGCGTGCAACCCGAATGCGATCGAGCCTTCGCTCATCGCCCGCCTCGACGGCGCTGCCACGGACCGCGGACCTGTCTCGCGCCCGCGCGATTTTCGGCAAGCTCGAAGTCGATCTTGCGTTCGTCGATGTTCACGTTGATGAGCCGCACCCGTAAATGATCGCCGAGCTTGAACACGCGACCGCTGCGCGCCGCGACCATCCGGAACCCGGATCTATCGCGAGTGAAGTAGTCGGCGCCGAGCGCACTGACGTGAATGAGCCCGTCGATTTGCAGACCCTTGACGCGCGCGAACAAGCCGAAGTCGACGACGCCGGTCACGATGACGTCGAACTCTTCGCCAATCTTATCCTGCATGTACTCGCACTTGAGCCACGACAGCGCATCGCGCGTTGCCTCGTCGGCGCGGCGTTCCGTGAACGAGCACTGCTGCCCGAGCTGCAGCATCGCATGCGCCGACCAGTCGAACGAAGCGCCGTCTCCTCCGTGCAGCACATGGCGAATCCCGCGGTGAACCATCAAATCCGGATAGCGCCGAATCGGCGAAGTGAAGTGCACGTACTCGGACAAGGCCAGGCCGAAGTGGCCGATATTCTCGGGCTGATATACCGCCTGCGGTAGCGAGCGCACGACGACCGTTTCGATCAGCTCCGCTTCTTCGTTGCCGGCGATCTTGTGCAGCACGGCGCTCAAGTCCTTGGGCTCGAGATCTCGATCGGTCGGCAGATGAATCCCGAAACCCTGGAGGAACTGGCGCAATTGATCCAGACGATCTTGCTCCGGCTGTCCGTGCACGCGATAGAGCGTCGGCACCTTGTGCTTCTTCAAGAACTTCGCAGCCTGGACGTTCGCGGCGATCATGCATTCTTCGATCAGGCGATGCGCATCGTTGCGCGTGTACTCGACGAACGCGGCGACCCGACCGTCCGCGTCGAACCGAACCTTGAGCTCCGGCGCATCGAAGTCGAGCGCGCCCCGCTCGATGCGGGCGCGATGCAAGGCGCGAAAAAGCGCATGGAGCTCGCTGAGCTGTGGACCGAGCGCGCGAACCTCTTCGTCTTGGACCGCGGCAGGGTTGGCAAGGAAGGCCGCGACCTTCGTATAGGTGAGCCGAGCACGCGATCGCATGACGCCCTCGAAAAAGCGCGAACGCGTCACCTTACCCTCAGCCGTCACGCGCATTTCGCACGCGAGACACAGACGATCGACGTTCGGCTTGAGCGAGCACAGTCCATTCGACAGCGCTTCCGGCAGCATCGGCAGCACACGATTCGGGAAATAGACCGACGTGCCGCGATGCTGAGCCTCGCGATCGAGCGCCGAGTCCGGCAACACGTACGCCGCGACGTCCGCGATCGCGACGATGAGCCGCCAGCCGCCGCGCACCGCTTCACACCACACGGCATCGTCGAAGTCGCGTGCATCCTCTCCGTCGATCGTGACGAGCGGCAGCTCACGAATGTCTTCTCGGTCTCGTTTCGCCGCCGCGCTCACTTGGGCGCCGAACTTCTCGGCTTCTTCGATCGCCTCTCTCGGAAACTCGAACGGCAGCCCGTGCGAGTGGATTGCAATCTCCGTCTCCATGCCAGGCGCGGCGTGCTCGCCGAGCACGCGCGTGACGTGCCCGAGCGGTTGCGCCGTTTTCGTCGGTTGCTCGATCAACTTCACGAGCACGACTTGCCCGGGCTTGGCGCCCCCGATCCGATCGCGCGGCACGAGGACTCGATGTCCGATGCGCGGGTTGTCGGGCACGACGAAGCAAATGCCCGACTCGTCATACAAGCGGCCGACGATTTCCTGCGTGCCACGCTCCAGGATTTTCGCGATCTTCCCTTCCGGGCGCCCGCGAAAGTCGACGCCTGTCGTACGCACGGCGACGCGATCGCCGTGAATGACCTCGAGCATCTGACGGGGCGGCAGGAAAATCGGGGTGGAACGGTCCTCCGGCATTACGAAGCCATAGCCGTCTTTGTGGGCGCTTACGACGCCCACCGTGAGCGGCAATCGCTCGCGCAGACAATATTCATCGCGACGGTTCCGGACGAGCTCGCCTGCCTGCACCATCGCTTCGAGCTCCGCAGTGAGGCGTTCTCGCGCCCCTCGCCCCGTTTGCTTGAGGCATTCGGCAAGCTCCTCGAACGTCAAAGGACGACCTGCGTCTTTGAGCGCTGCCGAGATTGCGGTCTGCCCATCCGCTGCGCGCACAGCAGCGGGCTCGGGTTGGCGACGATGTTTGGCGGGACGCGGCCCACGCGTTTTTGTCTTACGGTGCATGCTTCTTGTTTCTCAAGTCGGGACCGGCATCGCGATTGACACCCCGATAAGCCGTCTGTACATTGGCGCGCCTTCGTGCGGGACCCATCCCGCGTTCCCCCTCTCATGCCCAGGTGGCGGAACTGGTAGACGCGCTGGTTTCAGGTACCAGTGGAGCGATCCGTGGAGGTTCGAGTCCTCTCCTGGGCACCACGCGTAAGTGAATGGTGACCGGCGGACGGCGGACAGTGTCGTCCGTTCAGTCGTTCGCTCGATCATTCGCGCTGCAAAGCCGGCAACGGCATGTTCCCTCGCCGTCCGCCGTTCGCCTATTCGAACGGGTGCTGCAGCACGATTGTTTCGCTGCGGTCAGGCCCTGTCGAGATGATCGAGATCGGCGCGCCGACGAGAATTTCCAATCGCCGCAGGTAGGACTGCGCATTTCGCGGCAGATCCTCGAACGATTTCACGCCCGCCGTGCTTTCTTGCCAACCTGGATGCTCTTCGTAAATCGGCGCACAGATCGCCAACGCATCGGCGCCGACGGGCAACAAATCGCGCCGCTCGCCTCGCACCTTGTAAGCGACGGCAACCCGGACGGTATCGAGCCCATCGAGCACGTCGAGCTTCGTGATGCAAAGGCCGGAGATGCCGTTGATCTCGACGACGCGTCTCAATCCAGCCGCATCGAACCAGCCGCAGCGGCGCGGACGACCCGTCACCGAGCCATACTCGTTGCCTTTCACGCGCAGATGCTCGCCGATCTCGTCATCGAGCTCGGTCGGAAACGGACCGCTGCCGACACGCGTCGCATACGCTTTTGCAACGCCGAGCACATAGTGCAGGTGCTGCGGACCGACGCCTGCGCCGGCCGACGCTTGCCCGGCCACGCAATTGCTCGATGTCACGAACGGGTATGTGCCGTGATCGATGTCGAGAAGCGCCGCTTGCGCGCCTTCGAACAGGACGCGCTTGCCTGCCCGCATGAGCGCATTCACTTCGCCCGAGACATCCGCAACCATCGGCTGCAGTCTCTCTGCGAACGCGAGCGCTTCGTCCAAGGTCTGCTGGAAATCGACCGGCTTGACCTTGAAGTAATTGCGCAGCACGAAGTTGTGATAGTCGAGCACTTCGCCGAGCTTCGCCGCAAAGCGCTCGCGTGCGAACAGGTCCTGCACGCGGATCGCGCGGCGCGCGACCTTGTCCTCGTAGGCGGGCCCGATGCCGCGGCCGGTCGTACCGATCTTCGCCTCGCCCATCGCGGCTTCCCGCGCCTGATCGAGCGCAATGTGGTGCGGAAGGATCAGCGGGCATGTCTCGGAGATGCGCAGGCGCTTCGGCACATCGATGCCTGCGCGCTCGAGCTCGGCCATCTCCTCGAACAGCGCTTTCGGCGAGAGCACGACGCCGTTGCCGATGAAGCACGTGACGCCCTCGTGCAGGATGCCGGAGGGAATCAAGCGCAAGATCGTCTTCTGGCCGTTGATGACCAGCGTGTGGCCCGCGTTGTGACCGCCTTGGAAGCGCACGACGGCAGCAACGCGATCGGTCAGGAGATCGACGATCTTCCCCTTCCCCTCATCGCCCCACTGAGCGCCAATCACAACGACGTTTTTCTTCATGGACGATTTACGAACGAACGAAATAAAGCAGCGCCAATCCCGCAATCATGCTGATCAGCCCCCACGAGCGCAGGTGATTGTCCTTCATGCCCGCGAACGATGCCATCACGCGCTTCATCCCCTGCGGGCTGAGAAACGGGAGGATACCTTCGAGAATGAGATAGAGCGCGACCGCCGCGAACAGGTCGGACCAGTTCATGTCGACCTGTCAACGCCGGTTCGGGCGATTCAAGTACTTGAAGAACTCGCTGTCCGGTGAGATGACGAGGACGTCCGATTCGGTGCCGAGCGACTCGCGATAGGCTTCGAGGCTGCGGTAGAACGAATAGAACTCGGGGTTCTTCTCGAACGCACGCGCATAAATCTCCGCGGCACGCGCGTCGCCTTCGCCGCGGATGATCTCGGCTTCGCGGCGCGCATTGGCCAGGATCTCCGTGCGTTCGCGATCCGCTTCGGCGCGCAGCTTCTCCGCGCTTTCCGCACCGCGAGCTCGCAGCTCCTTCGCTTGCCGATCGAAATCCTGCCGCATGCGCGAGAACACCGACTCGCTCACTTCCTCCGGCAAATCGATCTTCTTCACGCGTACGTCGACGAGCTCGAGTCCGAGACCGCGCGTCGGGCCTTCCGTGATCTTCAGGATCTCGCCGGTGAACTCGGCTCGCTCCGCAGCGACGACCTGTTGGATGGTGCGGCGCGCGATCACACCCTTGATGCCGTCCTTTACGATGCTGCCGAGGCGCCCGGCGGCGATGTCTTCGACTCCGCCCGTCGCCTGGTAGTACTGCGAGACGTTGTCGATCCGCCACTTGATGTAGAAGTCGATGCGCAGGATCTTGCCTTCGCTCGTCAAAAACTGTTCGGACGGGTAGTTGTTCGTGATGATGCGGCGCTCGAACTTACGAACGATATTCACGAACGGCACCTTGACGTGCAGGCCGGGCGCGTAGTCGGCGCGCACGATCTCCCCGAAGCGGAATTTGATCGCGAGCTCGGTTTCGCGCACGGTGAACACCGACGTTGCGAGCACGATCAGCGCGACCGCACCGAGGATGAGCCCCAGCAAAGCCCGGTTAGCCATTATCGTGACCCTCGCGTGCGACGGTCGCTCTGAGTCGACCCCGATGGATTCGCGGTACCCTCGACCGTCAGCGACGTCTCGTTTTCCGTCTGGCGGGGTACGCGTCGCGCCTGCTCGAGCAACTTGTCGATGGGCAGATAGATCAGGTTGCCGGTGCCATTCGTCGTGCTCAGCACGACCTTCTTCGAGCTTGCGAGCACGCTTTCGATCGTCTCGATGTACATGCGCTCGCGCGTCACGGCGGGTGCCCGCTCGTACTCCGCGAGCAGCTTCAAGAAGCGCTGAGTCTGGCCTTCTGCGTCGGCGATCACGCGCGCTTGGTAGGCATGCGCGTCTTGAACATAGCGCACGCCTTCGCCGCGGGCGCGCGGGATGAGGTCGTTCGCATAGGCTTGCGCGGCGAGCGAGAAGCGATCGCGGTCTTCGCGCGCCTTGATCGCATCCTGCTGCGCAGAGGCAACTTCGGTCGGCACACGAACGTCCTGCAAGTTCACGCTGGTCACTTCGATCCCCGCCTTGTACGCATCGATCGTGCGCTGAACGAGCTCCTTCGTCTGCGCGACGATCTGCTGGCGGCCCGATTCGAGGACATCGTTCAAGCGGCTGCGGCCGACGACCTCGCGAATCGCGCTCTCGCTCACCTCACGCAACGTCTGCTCGGGCTCGAGCACGTTGAAGGCGTATTCGAGCGCATTGGCGCGCCGGAACTGAATTTCGAGATTGATGTCGACGAGCGTCTCATCGGCGGTGAGCATGCGCGTCTGTTCGCTGAAGCTTTCGATGGATTGGATATTGACGATCTGAACCGACTCGATCGGCCATGGCAAATGCCACTTCAAACCGGCTTCCGTCATCCCGACGTATTTGCCGAAGCGCAAGACGAGCGCACGCTCTGCTTCCTCGACTTGATAGAGCCCGGTCAGTGCCCAGATCGCGAGCGCGACAACTGCGATCACACCGATGCTGAAGCCGCTTGCCGGACCCGACCCGCCGACACCGCGCCCGCCCGGACCGCCGCCCCCGAAGAGGCCTCCGAAACGACGGCGCAGGTTGCGAAACACCTCATCGAGATCAGGCGGGCCCTGCTCCGGCTTGTTGCCCCCTCCCCAGGGGTTGCGCTTGCCGCCGGAATTCCCGCCGGGTTCGTTCCAAGCCATGTTGAATGAATGCTCTTCGGAAAAAGGTGTTTCTGGAGGAAGGTCAGCCGACCCACGAAGCCGAGCCGCCGGATTTTAGGAATGCCTCCGGGTGGGCACAAGTTTTCTCGGTCAAATCGATGTTCAGGCGCTCGCTTCGGCAAAGCGTTTCGAACGCACGCCGCGGCATCGAGACTTCGAGATCGACGGCTCCGCCCGGCAAGGGTTTCTCGGCGAGGACCGCTCCTGCCGCGAAAAACTTCGCGCGCGCCCGTCCTTCATCGGGCTTGAGAACGATGTGCCCATGCACGAGCTCGGGGCCGAGAAAGCGTCCGATCGCCTCCACCAACAGGTCGGCGCCTACACCTGTCTGCGCGGACAACCAGACTCGTCGGACCCGCCCTTCAGGATCGAGCTCCACGCGCGGCGCCTCGCCCAACAGATCGGCCTTGTTATAGACCTCGATCTGCGGCAAATCTCCGGCACCGACTTCCTTGAGCACGTCATTGACTTGCGCGACGCGCTCGGCGCGATTTGGGTCGGCCGCATCGATGACGTGCAACAGTAAGGTCGACTCACGGGCCTCCTGCAACGTCGAGCGGAAGGCCGCGACGAGCTCATGCGGCAAGTCGCGGACGAAACCGACGGTATCGGCGAGCAGTGCGTAGCGCGCATCGGGGAGATCCAGCCGGCGCACCGTCGGATCGAGCGTCGCGAAGAGCTGGTTGGCCGCATACGCCTCGGACCCCGTCAGCCGATTGAACAGCGTCGACTTGCCGGCGTTCGTGTACCCGACGAGTGCGACGGTCGGAATCGCCGCGCGCTTGCGCTCGCGGCGCGTCGTCTCGCGCTGGGTCACGACCTTATCGAGGCGGCCGTTCAATGTCTTGATCCGGTTGCCGAGCAGGCGGCGGTCCGTTTCAAGCTGGGTTTCACCCGGACCGCGAAGTCCAATACCGCCCTTCTGGCGCTCCAAGTGAGTCCATCCCCTGACGAGCCGCGTTGCGAGATGCTTGAGTTGCGCGAGCTCCACTTGAAGCTGGCCTTCGAAGCTCCGCGCGCGCTGCGCGAAGATGTCGAGAATGAGGCCGGTGCGATCGAGCACGCGGCATTTGAGGAACGCTTCGAGATTGCGCTCCTGACTCGGCGAGAGCGCATGATCGAACACTACAAGATCCGCCGCGAGCGAGCGGACCTGCTCGCGGATCTCTTCTGCCTTGCCGCTGCCGACGAACAAGCGCGGATCCGGTGCGCGACGTGTGCCCGTCACGAGTCCGAGCACATCGGCACCGGCCGAACGCGCGAGCGCGTCGAACTCGCTCAGCTCGTCCTCACTCGGCGATCTTCCCAAACCAATACGCACTAGCAGCGCGCGTTCGCCGCTACGCGGTCGCTCAAACAACAGCAAACTCCGACAGCGAGCTCATTCGCTGGATGCGCTGGACTCCGCGCCTTCGTCGTCGCCCGTCGGCAGGCGGATTGCGCGAGCCGGAACGACGGTGGAAATCGCGTGCTTGTAAACCATCTGGCTGACGCTGTTCTTGAGCAGTACGACGAATTGATCGAAAGAGTCGATCTGCCCCTGCAGCTTGATACCATTTACCAGATAGATCGAGACAGGAACGCGCTCCTTGCGCAAGGTGTTCAGGAACGGGTCCTGTAATGATTGCCCTCTGGCCATCATTCGTCTCCTTGTTATGACTTTGAATTCTTCGTTGAGCGTTTCCGACATTGCTGCTTCCTTGCAGCCGGAGGACGGCCGACTTGCTCCATCCACTGCTCGTTGCAGTGCCGCAGTCTAACACAGCGCATATCGCGTCAAGTCCGCCTTTCGTCTAATACTGAGTCGATGGCCTGCATCATTTGGGCGTCCGCCGAGGATTCAAGAGCGTCTATCCAACGCAGGTCCACTTCCGAACGCAACCAGATCAGTTGTCTACGGGCCAGTTGCCGAGTTGCGAAAATTGCTCGTCGTATCGCTGAGTCCAAAGCCTCGTTACCTTGCAAATGTTCCCAGAGCTGCCGATAACCGACCGAGCGAATGGCCGGCAAGTCGGCGTGCAGATCCCCTCGTGCGTGCAATGCACGCACTTCATCGAGCAGCCCGTCCTTCATCATGCGATCGAAGCGCCCTTCGATCGCCGCATGCAGACGCTCGCGGTCGCCGGGCACCCACGCGTACGCAAAGAACTGCACCCCGAGCTCGGTCGGCTGCGGCTTTGCATGCAGCTCGGTTAGGGTTTTGCCCGTCAAGCGATACACCTCCAATGCGCGCTGAATGCGTTGCGCATCGTTCGGCTGAATACGGGCGGCCGCTTTCGGATCGATCAGCGCCAAATCGCCGTGCAAAGCCGGCCAACCGCGCGCGCTGGCCTCTCGATCGATCTGTGCTCGCGTTGCGGGATCCGCGGACGGCAGGTCTGCGAGCCCATGCCGCAGTGCCCTGAAATAGAGCATCGTGCCGCCGACGAGCACGGGCAGACGCCCGTTTCGATGCGCCTCGTCGATCGCGACCTTTGCATCGCGCACGAACTGCCCAGCGGAATACGCCTGGGACGGATCGAGGATGTCGACCAGACGGTGCGGATAGCGTTCGAGGACCTCGGGCGGCGGCTTGCCCGTGCCGATGTTCATGCCGCGGTAGACCATCGCCGAATCGACGCTGATGATCTCGATCGGTCGGTGGCGAGCGAGCTGCAACACGAGATCGGTCTTGCCGGCCCCGGTCGGGCCCATGATCAACACCGCCGGCCGCGCTGTTGAATTGTCAAAAAACGTCATCGGCCGCGCAGGAACATTCGATCCAGATCTTGCATGCTGAGGTACGTCCAAGTGGGGCGGCCGTGATTGCACTGATCGCTGCGGACCGTCCGCTCCATTTCGCGCAACAGCGCGTTCATTTCGGGAACGGTCAGATTCCGATGAGCACGCACGGCGCCATGACAGGCGATCGTGCCGAGCACTTCGTTGATCGCCTCCTCGACGCCGCGGCTCGCACCGTCGGCGAGAAGCTCCGCAGCGATACGCCGCACGAGCGCGTCGATGTCCCGTGTCGTGAGCACCGCGGGAATGGCGCGCACGAGAACGCCAGCCGGACCTGAGCGCACAATGTCGAGCCCGGCTCGTCCCAGCACCGAGGCATGTTCCTCGAGCACATCGGCCTCCCCCGGCGAAACGGACAGCGCAAAAGGCGTCAGGAGCGGCTGCATGGCGACCGACCCGGCCGCGAGAGCGCTCTTCAATCGCTCGTAAGTCGTCCGCTCATGCGCCGCGTGCATGTCGACGAGGATGAGCCCGTCGGGCGCTTGGGCAAGGATGTAGACGCCATGAAGTTGTGCGATCGCGAAACCGAGCGGAGGCGTATCGGTCGCTTCGGAAGATTCGTCACGGGCCGCCGCGACTGTGCTCGTGGCAGCTTCGCGCGGCGCTTCGGATCGCGGGAAGTCATGATCCGCGACGCGCAACGAAAGCGGCGACTGAGCCGGTCCGCGGGCCGGCCACATCGGCACTGCGGATGACGCCTCCGGCAAGACGCCTTGCGCGCTCGCCGGCGCTGCAGCCGCGAGCGAAGAACCTGCATAGGTTTCCCGCAACACGCGTTCGACCGAACGAAATAGGAAATCGTGCACGTGACGCGGGTCCCGAAAGCGAACTTCCAGCTTCGCCGGATGCGCGTTCACGTCGACCTGACGCGGATCGAGCTCCATGAACAGCACGAATGCCGGATAGCGACCGTGAAACATGACGTCGCGATATCCCAAGCGAATCGCGCTCGCGACGAGGCGATCGCGAAGCACGCGCCCGTTCAGATAAAAATGCTGCAAGTCGGGTTGCGCGCGGGCGAACGTCGGCTGGCATAGCCAACCCTTGAGCTTGCATCCGGCAGCTTCGTGCTCGATGTACAGCGCGTTCGCGATGAACTCCTCGCCGACGATCTGCGCGACGCGGCGTTCGCGCTCGATCTGCGTGTGCGCGGCGGGATACTCCGTCGTCGCTCGCCGGCCGATGCTGAGCGAGAAGGCAGTCCCGAACGCGGACAGCGCGAGCCGCTCGATCATGCGTTCTATGTGCTGATTTTCCGTGCGCTCGGCGCGCAGGAATTTGCGGCGCGCAGGAACGTTGAAGAACAGGTCGCGAACTTCGACGGTCGTGCCGACCGGATGGGCGGCAGGCTCCGGTGGACTCAACGCGCCATTGTCGGCGCTGATCGCATGCCCGAGCGCGGCGCTGCGCCTTCGCGAGACGAGCCGCATGCGCGATACGGAAGCAATGCTCGGCAACGCCTCGCCTCGAAAACCGAGCGTCGCGACTTGCTCGAGGTCATCGATCGTCGTGATCTTGCTCGTCGCATGGCGCGATAACGCCAGCGCAAGCTCCTCGGGCTCGATTCCGACGCCGTCATCCCGCACTCGGCAGAGACGCACACCGCCATCTTCGATCTCGACCTCGACACGCTTTGCATCTGCATCGAGGCTGTTCTCCACGAGTTCCTTGATCACGGACGCCGGACGCTCGATGACCTCGCCGGCCGCGATTTGGTGAATGAGCTGCTCAGGGAGAATGCGAATCGACATGGCGCGGCACACTTTATGACCGCGCCAGGATACAGGAAGGGGTTAGTGGTTAGGGGATAGGGGGTAGTCAGAAGCGC
>JBDZVE010000057.1:14571-23970 GCA_040255535.1 Lysobacterales bacterium
ACCCTTATCCCCTGCCGCTCGAATCGCGCTACTGCGCGATTCCGGCGGCGGCTTGCCCGACACCGTCGGCCGCGCTCGCGACAAATGTGGAGCCGCCGGAGCGTGCGCGCAGTTTCGCGATCATCGTGCCCGGCGGCGGGCTCCCATAAAAGTAATCGCGCACGCCTTTGAGAATCGCATCGGCGAGACGCCGCTGATGCTTGGGACTGATGAGACGCGCCTCTTCGGTCGGATTCGAGATGAATCCGGTTTCGACGAGAAGCGATGGGATATCCGGGGCCTTGAGCACAAGGAATCCTGCGTGCTTGACGCCGCGTCGAGTGATGTTCCCCATCGCATACAAGGAATCCATCACCTTCTCGGCAGCATCGACGCTCGCGCTCATGCTCGCGCCTTGCGACAAGTCGAGCAGCACGGATTTCAGCACATCGTCCTTGTCGTCGAGCGACACGCCGCCGACGAGATCGGACGCATTCTCGCGATCCGCAAGCCAGCGCGCCGATTCGTCGCTCGCGCCGCGCGCCGAGAGGACATAGACCGAGGAGCCCACGACCGAGCGATCGTGAAATGAGTCGGCGTGAATCGAGATGAACATGTCGGCCTGGTGCTTCCGCGCACGCGCGATGCGTTCGCGATGCGGCACGAAATAATCGCCGTCGCGGGTAAGCACCGCGCGCATTCCGGGCTCGCGATCGACGCGTTCCTTCAGACGCTTGGCGATCGCGAGCGTGATGTTCTTCTCGAACGTGCCCCGCTTGCCGATCGAGCCTGGATCTTGGCCGCCGTGCCCCGCGTCGATTGCAACGATGATGTCGCGGCCGTGGATGTCCGCGGCGGATTTGACGACCGTCGGCGGAGCCCGAGCCGCGACGGGCTCGAGATCGACGACGAGTCGATGGCCATAGCTCCCGCTCGGCCCGACGGGAAAACTCTTCGGAGACGCATTCGCAGCAAGGTCGAGGACGACGCGTAAATCGCCGTTGCCTTGCTCGCCGAGGCGGATCTGTTTAATGAAACCTTGATTGGTCGGAAGCGAGCGCGCGAAATCCGCCGCGCTCGCGTGCGCGATGTCGACGACGACGCGCTCGGGGTTGCTGAGGGTCATCACCTCGTATTTGGCGGGCGCCGACAAGTCGAAGACGACGCGCGTGGCATCCGGGCCCGCCCAGACCCGCACATCCTTCACGACGGTATCGGCCGCTGCGGGTGCCGTGCTCAAGAGGTATGCGACCAAGACGGTCAGCACTGAAAGGACGGGGCGTAAGCTCGGCACCTGCATGGTGCGCCGTAATCTAACGCGCGAACCGGGACGATTTCAATAAAATTATGGACATAGGCGCGCTAATTTGGGATTTACCGCAACAAACGGGCCAGGGCCTCGGTTCCGGCGGCGGTTCTTGGCGCGATGCGCACCTCTCTTCCGGTGTCCGGCGGCTCCAAGTACGCGATGTCGATCTGCAGGTCGACAGGCGGCAGGCGTGTCCCAGCCCGCGACGGCCACTCGATCAGCAAGATCGCGCCGGGCGTGAGCAAATCGCGAACCCCGAGCGGTTCCATCTCGCCGGGATCGGCGAGCCGATAGAGGTCCAAGTGATAAATCGAATGCGCAGCGAGCGAGTACGGCTCGATCAATGTATAGGTTGGGCTGCGCACCGGACCTTCTACGCCCGCAGCCGCGAGCACGCCCGCAACCAACGTCGTTTTGCCCGCGCCGAGATCGCCCTCGATCGCAACGCACTGGGCGCTTCGCGTGCCGCCGAGCAAGGCACCGCCAAGCCGAGCGCCTAGCGCACGCATCGCCTCAGGCGAGGAAACCTTCACGCGCGTGGCGGCTGATTCAGACACGTCGGTAGGTGCTCGAACAAATCGCTCGCGATCAACCCGCGCTCGCCGCGCCGTGCGGCGAGATCCCCCGCAAGCGCGTGCGCCAACACTGCCGCGCGCACGGCGCTCGCGAGCGTCTGCTGCGACTGAGCGATGACGCCCGCGATCACGCCCGTGAGCACATCGCCCATTCCGGGCGATGCCATCCCAGGATTACCGCGATCGCAGATGGCAGGCAGTGCGTTCGGCGCAGTCACGATGCTGGCGGCCCCTTTCAGCACGACGATGCTGTCGAATCGCTCGGCAATGCTGCGCGCCGTAGCGATCCGATCGGCTTGCACGTCTGCGGTCGTCTTGCCAACGAGGCGGCCCGCCTCTCCTGGATGCGGTGTCAAAACACGCTCGCCCTTGGGCAAGGGAGCGCTCCCACGCTGCGCTAGGAGATTCAACGCATCGGCATCCAGCACGGTGCGCCGTTCGCTTCGAAGCGCCGTCTCGAACATCGCCCGAGACCATGGGTCCTGGCCGAGCCCGGGTCCGACCGCGAGAACATCCGCGCGCGCCATCAGCGCCTCGAGATCCGTTGCAGTCTCCACGCCGTGGCACATGAGCTCAGGACGCGCGCCGACGATCGCACCGACATTCTCGGGCCGAGTCGCCACGAACACGCGGCCGGCGCCGGCTCGAAGCGCCGCTTCGCCCGCGAGCCGCGCAGCGCCGGCCATTCCAACCCCGCCGCCGACGATGAGCACGTCTCCATTTTGTCCCTTGTGGGCCGTGCGAGGCCGCGGCGGAAGCACGCGCCCGATTTCCTCCTCGCTGATGCGAAGCGCAGCCGCAGGCACGTGCGTCAGTGCGTCGCGTCGAATCTGCAAGTCGTCGAACGCAATCGCTCCTACGTAGTCCGGGCCGGCGCCGAGATAAAACCCCAGCTTCAGCCCAATGAACGTCGCAGTGCGCTGGGCGCGCACGGCAGCTCCGAGCACGGCCCCGGTATCGCTGTGCAACCCGCTCGGCACGTCGATGGCGAGCACCGCCTGCGCACGCGCATTGATCGCTTCGACGATCGAGCTCACCGGCGGATCCAACCGCCTCGTCAAACCGGTGCCGAACATCGCATCGACGACGATCTCCGCGTCATCGAGCAAGCCCTCTTCCCAAGCCTCGGCCGATCCGCCGTTCTCGACGAGCTCTTCATAGGCTCGCCGGGCATCGCCTTTCAGGCGCGCCGGATCGCAGATCGTCGCCACGGTGACATCGAACCCGCTCGCGCGCGCGAGGCGTGCGAGCACGTAGCCGTCGCCGCCGTTGTTGCCGGGACCGCAGACGATGAGCACGCGCCGCGCGGTCGGCCACGCCCGCTGCATGACCACCAAGGCCGCCGCTCCGGCACGCGTCATGAGCGTGTAGCCCGGAACGTTCAACGTCTCGATCACATAGCGATCGAGCTCGCGAACCTGAGCTGCAGTGTGGATGGCGAGCGGCAACGAGGACATGACGATAGCGTAGCAAAGCACCTGGTTGACGGTTGCAAAGTAACGACGCCGCGAAGATTAACGCCAAGCCGCGGGATTGCCGACTTTCGTCTCGAGGCTCGACAGCTGACAATGATGCGATCAGAACGGCACTTCGCGAATCTGACGTCATCGCTCTCGTTCATAACTCATCGTTCATGGATTCCTACGCTCAGCTTGCAGAACGCATCCGTGCTTGGGGCCGCGAGCTCGGCTTCCAGCAGATCGGGATCGCCGACATCGCGATCCCCGAGGACGAGGCGCGTTTCGTTCGCTGGCTCGAGCAAGGACGCCACGGCGAGATGGAATACATGCAACGATATGGCCGCCGCCGCGCTCGCCCTCAGGAAATCATCCCGGGCACGGTGCGCGTCATCTCGGCACGAATGGATTACCTGCCGCCGAAGACGCGGCCGGCAACCGAGGTCTTGGACGATCCCGTGCTCGGTTATGTCTCCCGGTACGCGCTCGGGCGCGACTATCACAAGCTGATGCGCCGCAGGCTCGCGCGCCTCGCCGAGAAAATCGAGGCCGAAGTTGCGGACAGCAGCCATCGCGTGTTCGTCGACAGCGGTCCCGTGCTCGAAAAGCCGTTCGCGCGTCAGGCCGGGCTCGGCTGGCTCGGCAAGCACACGAATCTCATCAACTCGCGCGCAGGCTCGTGGTTCTTCTTGGGCGAGATACTGACGACCCTGCCGCTGCCGATCGACGAGCCCGCCACGGAACACTGCGGATCGTGCCGCGCTTGCATCGATGTCTGCCCGACACGCGCGATCGTCGCGCCGTTCGAGCTCGATGCGACTCGATGCATCTCGTATCTCACGATCGAGCTGCGCGGCCCGATCCCGGTCGAGCTTCGCGAACCGATCGGCAATCGCATCTACGGCTGCGATGACTGTCAGCTCGTATGCCCATGGAACAAGTTCGCTCGTGTGACGGGCGAGCTCGACTTCGCACCGCGCCATGAGCTCGACGGAGCCACACTCGTATCGCTGTTCGCATGGAGCGAAGAGGCGTTTTTGCGCAAGACGGAAGGCAGCGCGATTCGCCGCATCGGCTATGAATGCTGGCTCCGCAACATCGCCGTCGCGCTCGGCAACGCGCCGACGAGCGCTGCAGTCATCGGCGCGCTCGAAGCGCGCCGCGACCATCCTTCCGCGCTCGTGCGCGAGCACGTCGAGTGGGCCCTGCAACGGCACGCCGCCCTACCGTGATGGCGGGAGAAGTGTTCGAGCATGAAAAAATCTCTCGCGGCGACGCGGCGAACGCGGCGAAGACAAAGGGAAGATGCGCTCAGGACCGGCGGTGAGCGGATGTAGAGATCGAGAGCGAGGCGACGGCTCTTTTCCTAATTCGCCGCGTTCGCGACGTTCGCCGCGAGAGATCCTTCTTATCCTCGGGCGGGAGAGCCCAAACGAACAGGAGCGCGCCCTTGTCAAAGCGCCCTCCCACACTCGGGCACGTCGCCTATCAATCAATCCCGAGTCACAACAGCCCTGACATTATCTATCAGTCTGGCGCGCCCGATGCGCGCGGCCGTGAGCACGACGAGGTTCTTCGAGTCGCGCGTCGGTAGCGCGAGCGTCTCGGCATCGCGCACTGCGAAGTAGTCGGGGCGAAAGCCGGCCGCCTGCAGCGCACTCATCCCTTCTCTTTCGATGGCGTCGAAATCCGTGCGACCTTTCTCCAATTGCTCGCGGGCGCGCTCGAGCGCAGCGAAGATGTGCGGCGCAAGCGCGCGCTGCTCGGGCGTGAGATAGCGGTTGCGCGAGCTCATCGCGAGCCCGTCCGCTTCGCGCGTCGTCGGCAGACCGACGATCTCGACGGGCATGCACAGATCCTCCGCGGCACGCCGAATGATCATGAGCTGCTGGAAATCCTTCTCGCCGAACAATGCGACATCTGGCTGAACCAAATTCAACAGCTTCGTGACCACCGTCGCGACGCCCATGAAATGGCCCGGTCGAAACGTGCCGCACAGAATGTCTTCGAGCTCCGGAACGTGCACGCGGGCCGTCGTTTGCTGCCCGCGCGGATAGATCTCCTCGACCGTCGGCATGAACAAGACATCGACGTCGAGCGCTTCGAGGAGCTTGCGATCTTCTTCCGGCGTGCGCGGATAGGCGTCGAAATCTTCGTTCGGCCCGAACTGCAGCGGGTTCACGAAAATGCTGACGACGATTCGGTCGCAACGCTCGCGTGCCGCCGAAACGAGACTGCCGTGCCCGGCATGCAGATTGCCCATCGTCGGCACGAACGCAATGCGCTCGCCCGCATTGCGCCAGGAGCGAATGAGTCGACGCAGGTCAGCGGTGCTTACGATCGTTTCCATCAAGCACGCGGCGCGTTGCGCGCGAAGGCGAGCGCTCTCAAAAGCAATGCTCCGGCGCCGGATAAGTCTTTTCCTTGACTGCCTGCACGTACGCCTTGATTGCGTCGAGCGGACTCTCGTGCCCGCTCATGAAATCTTTCGAGAAGCGCGGCTTGCGCCCGGCAGTAATGTTGAGCACGTCGTAGAGCACGAGGATCTGGCCATCGGTGTCGGGGCCCGCGCCGATGCCGATCACCGGCACCTGCAGCGCCTGCGTGATCTCCGCGCCGAGCGCGGCCGGAATGCACTCGAGCAGGACGACGTCCGCGCCGGCGGCCTCGAGCGCTTTCGCATCTTCGAGCATTTGCTTCGCGGCCGCTGCTTCGCGGCCTTGCACGCGGAATCCGCCCACCTTGTGCACCGACTGCGGCTTCAAGCCGAGGTGCGCGCAGACGGCAATGTCGTGACTCGCGAGAAATTCGACGATCTCGACTTGCCCGGCGCCGCCTTCCAATTTCACGATCTTCGCGCCGCCGTCCTGCATGAGCCTGACAGCGTTCTCCAGCGCCTGCTCGCGCGATGCATACGTCATGAACGGCATGTCCGCCATCAGGAAGGGGCGGTAGAGCCCGCGCGCAACGGCGCGGCAATGATAAATCACGTCTTCGAGCGTGACCGGCACCGTCGTGTCGTGCCCTTGAATCACCATCCCAAGGGAATCGCCGACGAGCACGAGGTCCACACCTGCGTCGTCCACGAGCGTCGCGAAGCTCGCATCGTAGGCCGTAATACAGGCGATCTTCTCGCCCTCGGCTTTCATGCGCATCAGCGTCGAGACATTGACTGGGGGACGCGGTGCGTACCGCTCTTGCAGATGTTTGTACATGAACGTAGCCGAGCAAGAGACCCGCTCAAGAATGAACGAGGGTCAGGGAAACATCAACTTCGCGCGAGCTGCGCTGGACGTTCGGCGTAGCGCGCTCCGCGCGGGCGCCCAAGCTCACACCGCGCTCTTCAGCGGGTTGTAAAAATGCCGGCCGCGGCGAATACGAATCACCTGCTCGAGCAGTTGGGCGTAATCCTGCTCGTTGCTCACGAAATCGGCCTGTGCAGCGTTCACGATCAAGAGCGGGGATGCGTCATACGCGTGGAAGAAGCGGGCGTAAGCCTCCTGGAGCCGCTCGAGATAACTCCGTTCGATCTGTTGCTCATAGCGCAAGCCGCGGCGCTGGATGCGCTCGAGCAGCACATCGACCGGCGCCTGCAAATAGATCACGAGATCCGGGACGGGCGCATCGACCGCAAGCCGTGTATACACTTGCTCGTAAAGCCCGTACTCCTCGTCATCGAGCGTCAGCCTCGCGAACAGCCGATCCTTGTCGATGAGATAGTCGGCGACTCGCACGGTATCGAAAAGATCGTGCTGGCGAATGTCCTCCAACTGCCGCGCGCGCTGAAACAAGAAATACAGCTGCGTCTGCAGCGCGGCCGCGCGCGGATTCTTATAAAAACGCTCGAGAAAAGGATTGTCGTGCGCCTGCTCGAGAATCAGCTCGCTTCCGAAGCTGCGCGCGAGCCGCCGTGCCAGGCTCGTTTTGCCGACGCCGATGGGCCCTTCCACAACGATCAAACGATGGGGCGTCGACGCAATGAATTTTTCTGACATGTTCTACGAATTCGATGGATCGCCGCTGGCCATTCGTCGCTGCGCTCATTGGAGTGCCTGCAAGCCTTCCGCACTTGCGCGCGCTGCGAGCACTCTCACGACGCCCATTCCAGGAATGAGCAGGTCGGGAGCGATCTCGGCGAGAGGATACAGGACGAAGTTGCGCTCCGGGATGCCGGGATGCGGAATGGTGAGATCGGTCTCGTGCACGCGTGCGTCCGCGTAAGCAAGGAGATCGAAATCGATGCGTCGCGGGCCCCATCGCTCGACTGGCGTCGCACGCCCGAGCTCGGTCTCGAGGCGCTTGAGCGCATACAAGAGATCGCGCGGCGAAAGCCGCGTGAGCACCCCCGCCGCCGCGTTCACGAAATCGGGCTGCGCAATCGTGCCGAATGGTTTGGAAGCGTATAGGCGAGAGCGAGCCACGAGGCGCGATTGCGGCAACGTCTCGAGGGCCGCGAAGCCCCTTGCGATCTGAGCGCGCGGATCATCGAGGTTGCTGCCGAGCGCGATGTAAGCAGGCGTCCAGGGCGAGTCGTTCACGGCGCTTTACAAGCTCGCAGCCGGCGGTCGCCTGCGTCTGCGCCGGCGGCGCCGTACCGAGGGCTCGCGCACGCCCTTGCTGGCGGGCTCCACTCTGGCGAGCCGTTCTTCCGGAGAGAGCGTTTGAATCTCAGTCCACCAAGCACCGAGCGCGGGATCCGCGTCACCCGAGGCGACACGCAGCAACAGGAAATCGTATGCGGCACGAAAGCGCGGATGATCCAAGAGCCTGAGCACGCGCCGCCCCTCGAGGCGCTCGAAGCGCGGTTGAAGCGCAACGATCTCTCTCAAAGGCAGCGTGAATCTGCGCGGGATCGCGACGCGCGATTGCTGCCGGGAGATGACGACTTCGGATGCCGCGAGGAGCTGCTGGAACTCCGCGCCTTCTCGATGCGGCGCACGCGCCGCAACGCGTTGGATCGCCGGCCACAACAACACCGCGAACAGGAACGTCGGGGTGACCGGTTTACCCTCGCGCACGCGCGCGTCGGTTCCCTCCAAGCCGAGGTGAAGCAGCTTGATCGCGGCAGACTCCGGCGCTTCTTCGTACGCGGCGGCGAGATCGGGGAATAAGTGCTCGAGAATGCGGAGCTTCGTCAGCAGATCGAACGCCGCCGTCGCACTGCCGGCGAGAAACATCTTGTTCACTTCATCGAAGAGCCGCGCGGCCGGCACCGCATCGAGCATCCACGCGAGCTTCGGAATCGGTGCGAGCGTATCCGGGTGTATCGAGAAGTTGAGCTTCGCCGCAAAGCGAATCGCGCGCAGGACTCGGACAGGGTCCTCGCGATAGCGAGTCTCCGGATCGCCGATCAACCGCAGCACGCGCGCACGCGCGTCGTCGACGCCGCCGACGTAATCCCAAATCGAGAAATCGCTGATGTTGTAGTAGAGCGCGTTGGCCGTGAAATCCCGGCGCCACACATCTTCTTCGATCGTGCCGTAGAGATTGTCGCGCAGGATGCGGCCGCGCTCATCGAGCACACGATGTCCCGCTTCATCGAGACTATTGTCGTCGTCGATCGGCGTATGCGCGGCTCGGAATGTTGCGACCTCGATGATCTCGTAGCCGAAGCGCACGTGCGCCAGGTGAAAGCGGCGGCCGATGAGGCGGCAATTCCTGAAGAGCTGCTTGACCTGATTCGGGCGCGCGTTCGTCGCGACGTCAAAGTCCTTGGGGTTGAGCCCGAGCAGAAGGTCGCGCACGGCGCCTCCGACGAGGAAGGCCTGATAACCCGCCTCTTTGAGTCGGTAAAGCACCTTTAAGGCATTCGAGGAGATGTTGGCGCGCGAAATCGGGTGTTCGTCGCGCGCAAAGATTCTCGGGCTGCTCGCAGGATCGCCGGAAGTGGGAAGGTTTGTTTGATTCAATAGCACACGCCGCTTGAGCGAAAAAAAGCGCGCCGTATAATACCGCACCCTCTATCGGGGCCCACTATCGAACACGGGCCCGGCACCTGCACCGCTCCCATCGTCTAGAGGCCTAGGACACAGCCCTCTCAAGGCTGCGACGAGGGTTCGAATCCCTCTGGGAGCGCCAT
>JBDZVE010000058.1:0-11184 GCA_040255535.1 Lysobacterales bacterium
GGAGCTCGAGGAGGAAGAGGCAACGCGAATCTGGGAACTGCTCGAAACGCCCCAAACCGTGGATTCGCTCTGCCGCTCGCTCGGCAAGACTGAAGACCGGATGATCCGATCCGCGCTCGCGGCACTCTATGACAAAGACATGATTCAAGTGTCCCCGGACACTTGAGACTCACTGCCGCGTACTGTTGCGCGGCAGGCCGGCATCGACCCCCGGCTTCTCCGGCCGTTCGACTGCCGACCTTCAACTCACTATGAGAAGCGGCGGTCGCTAAGCCATACTGCAGAGCCCTACTGCGGGTGTTGCGGACCCGCGGCGGGTTCGTAACGATACGTTCGAGCTGCCGACGACCCGCACGAGCGGGAACGAGACCATGCGACTACTTCTCATCGAGGACCACCGCGATATCGCCGCGAACATTTCCGAGTTCTTCGAGGCGCGCGGCACGACTGTCGATCATGAGATCGACGGCGCTTCCGGCCTGCGCAAGGCCCTCGAGGAATCGTACGATGCCATCGTGCTCGACCTCATGCTGCCCGGGCTCGATGGGCTTTCGCTCTGCCGCCAGTTGCGCCACGCAGGGCGCACGCGCGTGCCGGTCCTGATGCTGACGGCAAAGGACCTGCTCGAAGATAAGATCGAGGGATTCGAAGCGGGCGCAGACGACTATCTGGTCAAACCCTTCTCTCTCGCGGAGCTCGAAGTGCGCATCAAGGCGCTCGTTCGTCGGGCCAGCGTTCCGCAAACGCCGCGCGTGCTGACGATTGGGGATCTCCGCTTCGATGTGGATACGCTCGAAGCGCACCGCGGGAACGAGCTTCTCAAGCTCACGCCGACGACCCGCCGCATCCTGATGTTGCTCATGCAGAAGGCGCCGCGCGTCGTGACGCGCGCCGAGCTCGAACGGGAGCTGTGGGGAGACCAGCCGCCGCAAGGCGATTTTCTCCGCGCCCACATGCACGCGCTGCGCACGGCGATCGACAAGAACTTCCCGGTGAAGCTGCTGCACACGATTCATGGCACGGGCTATCGACTTTCGGCGGATCCCGCTCGTTAACCGCCTCGAGGCGCGCTACGAACGTCTCAGCCTGCGTGCACGCATCGCGGGCACGATGATCGTGCTCGTTGCGGTCGCCGGCACGGTATTGAGCGCGTGGGCCTATCTCGCCGACGAACGCTTGAAGCGCAACATCACGCTCGATCTGCTGTCGGAGGAGCTCACGCACTACGAGCAGCGCATGCGGGTCGATCGCGGCGCCGAGCCGCTGCGATCTGCGCGCCTCAGCATCTACCGCTCGAGCGATCTCGCCGAGCTGCCGCGGCATATCGCAATGTTGAGGCCGGGCGCCATGCACCGCGTACGCTCCGAAGGCAGGCTGCTCGATGTGCTCGTGCGCGACACGGACTTCGGTCGCCTCTACATCACCTATGACGTGACGACCCATGCACACCAAGAGTTGATCGCGATTCTCGTGCTCGTCCTCGGGGTCACGGCGATCGTCATGCTCGCCGGTCTCGCCGCTGCCGCCATTTCGCGCCGGCTCGTCGAGCCGGTCACGGCGCTCGCAGATCGACTGACGCAGATCGATCCGAGGCAACGTTTCGTGCGCATCGGCGCGCAATTCGCGGGCAACGAGCTCGAGCCGATCGCACGATCGGTCGACGCCTTCATGGAACGGTTGGATGGATTCGTCGAGCGCGAGCAGTCGTTCACGGCGACGGCAAGTCATGAGCTTCGCTCGCCGCTCGCCGTGATGCGAGGCGCGGTCGAGCTGCTCGAAGCGCAGGCGGCGGATCGCCCCGCCGCGGCGAAGGCGCTCGCGCGCATCCAGCGAGCAGTGCGGGACATGACCGAATTCACGGACGCGCTGCTTGCGCTCTCGCGCGAGCAACACGCGGGGCCGGTCTCGGACACGCATTGCAATGTCCACGCCGTGCTCGCACGAGTCGTCGAAGATCAACGCAGCGTCGGATTGGACCGCCGCATCGTTCTCGATGTCGAGCATGGCAGTCGATTGGACGTACCCGCACCCGAAAGCATGGTCGCGATGACGATCAGCAATCTCGTGCGTAATGCGGTTCAACACGGCACCGGCAAGGAAGTCCGCTGCGAGAGCCGCGGACGCGAGCTCATCGTGAGCAATGGCGGTGCGCTGCCGACGACCGATCTTTCCAATGCGCCTTATCGCTTCACGACCCATCCCGCAGGCCACGGAATGGGCTTGTATTTGGTCCGACGGATCTGCGAACGGTACGGATGGTCCATCCGGCTCGAGAACACGCCGTCAGGGGTGCGAGCGACGGTGGAGTTCTGAGTACAGGCGACAGGCTGCAGACTTCAGGCTCCAGCCAGAAGCTTTCCGGCGCGCGAAGGGTGCTTCCGATTTCTGCGAACGTCTCCCGCTCGAGTTCTTAGCTGAAGCCTGAGGCCTGAAGCCTGAAGTCTGTCGCCTGTAGCCCGCGCCCGCGCCCGCCCGCGCCCGCGCGCAGCGACGGCGCTCGGCTGTGCTAGCATTCGCCCCCCAAATTTTCCGGTCGTTACGGAGTTTCGTCGATGGCGACAGCGGTCAAGCTCAACGTGCCCCCGCAAGGGCAGAAGATCACGATTCGAGACGGCAAGCTCACGGTGCCCGATCAGCCGATCGTGCCTTTCATCGAAGGCGACGGCACCGGCCCCGATATCTGGCGAGCTGCCGTGCGGGTGCTCGATGCAGCCGTGCAAAAAGCCTACGGCGGCAAGCGCAAGATCCACTGGATGGAAGTCTATGCGGGGCAAAAATCGAAGGATCTCTTCGATACGTGGCTGCCGGATGAAACGGTCGACGCCTGTCGGGAATATCTCGTGTCGATCAAAGGCCCGCTTACGACGCCGATCGGCGGCGGCATTCGCTCGCTCAACGTCGCGCTTCGACAAATGCTCGATCTGTACGTCTGCCTGCGACCGGTGCGCTGGTTCAAGGGCGTGCCCTCTCCCGTCAAGACGCCGGAGAAGGTCGACATGGTGATCTTCCGCGAAAACACGGAAGACATTTACGCCGGCATCGAATTCGAAGCGGGCACCGCCGAAAACCAGAAATTCCTCGAGCTGTTTCAGCAGGCCTTTCCGAAGCACTACGGCAAGATCCGCTTCCCGAACACCTCGGGTATCGGCATCAAGCCCGTTTCGCAGGAAGGCACGGAGAGGCTCGTCCGCGCCGCGCTCGAGTACGCGATCGCGAACAAGCGCAAGAGCCTCACGATCGTGCACAAAGGCAACATCATGAAGTTCACGGAAGGCGCTTTCCGCAACTGGGCCTACGCGCTCGCGGAAAAGGAATTCGCCGCCCAGACGTACACCTGGGATCAGTGGGAGCGCACGAAAGCCGCCAAGGGCGAGCAAGCGGCGAACGAGGAACAAACCGCCGCGATCAAGGCGGGCAAGGTCATCGTCAAGGATGCGATCGCCGACATCACGCTGCAGCAGGTGCTCACGCGCCCTGCCGAGTTCGATGTCATCGCGACGATGAACTTGAACGGCGACTACTTGTCGGATGCGCTTGCCGCACAGGTCGGCGGCATCGGCATCGCACCGGGCGGCAACATCAACTACGTCACCGGCCACGCCGTGTTCGAAGCAACGCACGGCACGGCGCCGAAGTACGCGAACCAGGATAAAGTCAATCCGGGCTCCGTGATTTTGTCCGGTGAGATGATGCTGCGCTACATGGGGTGGGTCGAAGCGGCCGATGCGATCATCGCCGCGATGGACAAGACGATCGGTGAGAAGACGGTAACGTACGACTTCGCACGCCTGATGGAAGGGGCCAAGGAAGTGAAGTGCAGCGAGTTTGGAGAGGCACTCGTGCGCAATCTTTGATTGCGCGAGCGGCAGGCTTCAGACCACAGACTGCAGGGAGAGAGAATCGGGGCGCGCAAGCGCCCCGATTCGTCTCAAGGCTCAGCGTTCTGCGGCGGACGAAGGGAGAACGACGGACGGGTTGTGCGGCGGCGCTTGCTCTCTCTACCTGCCTACCCTCTTCGCCGCGTTCGCCGCGCCGCCGCGAGAGATTATTCTTGACCCGACAGGAACGATCGAGTACGTCCGAAGCGTGTCAATGCCGGAACAGCCATTCACTCCTACGCGTACTGGCGAGGACGTTCGGATCCAAAAGGATGTGTGAAGTGTGACTGACCTTAGAGCGGAGACAGGATGCAAAAAGCGTTCATCGTCATCGGTCTTTTGATCGTCGCGATCGGCGTCGCGTGGCCCTGGATTTCGAAGCTTCCCATCGGACGATTGCCCGGCGACATCGTCGTCGACCGGCCCGGGTTCAAGTTCTTCTTCCCGATCACGACGATGATCATCGTGAGCCTCGTCGTCTCGTTACTGCTCTGGTTGTTCAGGCGCTGAGCGCTCGCTCGAGATCGGCGATCAAATCGGACTCTTCCTCGAGCCCGATCGACAATCGAATCGTTTGCTTCGTCACGCCCGCCCATTGGCGTTCTCGTTCCGACAGATCGCGCGGCATCATCAACTGACCCGGCTGCACGAGCGACTCCGCCGAGCCCAGGCTCGCGGAGATCGCAAACAATCGGAGCGCGTCCACGACTCGTACCGGGTCCACGTGCTCCGCAAGCTCGAACGTCACGACGGCGCCAAAGTCCTTCATCTGCCGTGCGGCGAGGGCGTGTTGAGGGTGCGATTCGAGCCCAGGATAGTGCACGCGCGCGACACGCTCGTGTCCTTCGAGAAAGCGCGCGATGGCGAGCGCGGTGCGAGTCTGTCGTTCGAAACGCACGAAATAGGTCCTGAGCCCCCGCTGAATCAAGAACGCCGTGCTCGGGTCGAGCGTCGCCCCCAGTACGATGAAGTCGCGCTCCATGGAGGCCAGCAGCTTTTTCGAACCGATGACCGCGCCGCCCATCACATCGCCGTGCCCGGAAGCGAACTTCGTGAGGCTGTGCACGTAGAGATCGATGTCGAGCTCTCCGTGGTTGTGAAATCCCGCGAACGTATTGTCGAGCACCGTCAATGCACCGTGCGCCCGCGCCGCGGCAGTCAGGCGCGGAATATCGGCGATCTTCAACATCGGATTGCTCGGCGACTCGAAGACCACGAGGCGCGTAGGTCTCGCCGCGAGCGTCGCTTCGATCGCATCGGCATCCTCGATCGACAGCATCGTATGCTCGACACCGAAGCGCGCCAGCAGCCGTCGCACCATGTAGCGCGTCGGCTGATACATCTCCGCGAACAAGATGACGTGATCGCCTTGCTTGCACAGCGCCAACAACGCGAGATTCACGGCGGCAACCCCGGATGCCGTGACGAGGCAAGCCTCTCGCCCCTGCAACTCTGCAAGCGTGAGCTCGAGCTGCCGGAGCGTCGGATTCGACACGCGCGAGTAGACATATCCGTCGCGCTCGCCGCGATTGAGCTTTTCCGACTCCGCAACGCTGTCGAACGTGAACTTGACCGATTGATAGATCGGCGCGACGAGCGGCCGATTGTCGCTCGCGACCTCGACTTCGGGCGGATGGTTGACTCGTGTTGGGCCTTTCATCTCACGGGCCTCGCCGCTGCTTGCTCATCGTGCGGCAATGTGCAGGACCGCAAGCGCACACGCAAGGGCTGATATCGATTCAGCGCCGCCGCATCGCGCTCGCGCCTGCGCTGTGCAGCAGATCAGAGCGCACAAAGGCGTTCGGCGGCCTGCTCCAGCGTCGCATCGTTCTTCGCGAAGCAGAAGCGGAGCGTTCTCAAGGAAGGCGGATTCGAGTAGAAAGGCGTGATCGGGATGGATGCGACGCGGGCCTCGAGCAGCACGCGCTCGGAAAACTCGACATCGGAGACATCGGCAATGGCGCTGAAGTCGAGAAGCTGGAAATACGATCCCGCCGCCGGCGTCCAACTGAAGCGCGAGTCTCGCAGGCGCTCGAGGAACAAATCGCGCTTGCGCTGATAGAACTGCGCGAGCGATGCGCTGTGCTCCGGCGCCGCCTCGAGAAAATCGGCGATCGCATGCTGCAGCGGAGCAGCGATGCTGAAGGTGTTGAATTGGTGCACGCGCCGAATCTCGCGAGTGATGTCGGCTCGCGCGACGGCATAGCCGACCCGCCAACCCGTCGCGTGCATCGTCTTGCCGAACGAAAATACGGCCACGCCTTTCGAAGCAAGCTCGGCGTGCGTGAGGATGCCCGCGTGCGTCGCGCCGTCGAACACCATGTGCTCATAGACCTCATCCGACAGGACCATCGCTTTCGTCGGCCGCAAGATGTCCGCGAGCATCTCCATGTCTCGCGCGGAGAGCACCGTCGCGATCGGGTTGTGGGGCGTATTGATCATGACCAGGCGCGTCTTCGCATTCACCACGTCCTTGACGCGCTGCCAATCGATCTCGAACCTGGGCGGCATGAGCGGGATGCGAACCGGCGTGCCGCCCGCCAAGATGACCGCGGGTTCGTACGAGTCGTACGATGGGTCGAACAAAATCACTTCGTCGCCGGGGTGCACGAGCGCAAGCACCGTCGAGAAGATCGCCTCCGTTGCGCCCAGCGTGATCGTGACTTCGCTCTCCGGATCCGGCACCCGTCCGTAACTCGCGCCGAGCTTCGCGGCAATCCGCTCGCGCAGCTCCGGCACGCCGATCATTGGCGCATACTGGTTGTGCCCTGCGGCGACGTGATACGCGACGAGGTCCTTCAACTTCCCGGGCGCATCGAAATCGGGAAATCCCTGCGCCAAGTTGATCGCACCCAACTCCCGCGCCCGATTCGTCATCACCGTGAAGATCGTGGTGCCGACGTGAGGGAGCTTGGACTTCATAACATCGCTAGCGCGCCGGCTCGGCCGCGGCCGCGCGCATGTCGAGCTGCCGTCTTCGCTCCTGTTTCGCCATCAGCACGCCTGCAGCGACGACGAATATCGTTACGAGGCCGACCATGATCGTGGCGAGAGCGTTGATCTCGGGTGTGATGCCGCGACGCACCGTGGAAAAGATCATCATCGGGAGCGTATTCGTCGAAGGCCCTGCGGTAAAGCTCGCGATGACGAGGTCATCGAGCGACAGCGTGAATGCGAGCAGCCATCCCGAGATCATCGCAGGTGCGATGATCGGCAGCGTAATGACCATGAACACTTTCGCGGGACGCGCGCCGAGATCGAGCGCGGCTTCCTCGAGCGAATCGTCCATCGTCGACAAGCGCGACTGCACGACGACCGCGACGTAGGCCAACGTCAACGTCGTATGCGCGATCGTGATCGTACTGAAGCCGCGCGTGTCGGGCACGAACGGCAGCGGCGCGAACGCAACGAACAGGAGCAGCAGCGATAGCCCCGTGATCACATCGGGCATGACGAGCGGCGCGGTAGCCATGCCGGCGAAGAAGGTTCGCCCGCGAAACCGCCCGAAGCGCGCGAGCACGAGCCCCGCCATGGTGCCGATCACCATTGCGCCGGTCGCCGTAACCGCCGCAATGCGGACGCTGAGCCACGCGGCCTCGAGCATCCGGCGGTTGCCGAGAAGCTCGCCGTACCATTTGACCGAAAAGCCGCCCCACACCGTCACGAGCTTCGAGTCGTTGAACGAGAAAATGATCATCGACAGGATGGGAATGTAGAGGAACGCGAACCCGAGCACGAGCGAGGTCAACAAGAAGAAGGAGCGGTTCGGATTCATCGTTTGAGCCCTCCGCTCGTTTCCTGCGCCTGATAGTGCTGGAAGATCATGATCGGGATCACGAGCAGCAGCAAAAGCGCAATCGCGACCGCGCTCGCAATCGGCCAGTTGCGATTGAGGAAGTACTCGTCCCAGAGCACGCGGCCGATCATCAACGAATCGGTGCCGCCGAGCAGGCGCGGGATCACGAATTCCCCGACCGCCGGAATGAACACGAGCATCGATCCGGCGATGACGCCGGGTTTCGAGAGCGGCAGCGTGATGCTAAGGAAGGCGCGAAATGGACGGCAACCCAAGTCGACCGCAGCCTCGAGCAGCGTCAGATCGTGCTTCTCGAGATTCGAATAAAGCGGCAGGATCATGAACGGCAGGTACGAATAGACGATGCCGATATACATGGCGAGATCGGTGTTCAAGAGCACGAGCGGCTCGTCGATGATGCCGAGCGCCATCAGGATCTGATTGATCGGGCCGCGATTGCTGAGCAAGCCCATCCACGCATACACGCGCAGCAGGAACGACGTCCAGAACGGCAAGATGACGAGCAAGAGCAGCGTATTGCGCCAGTTCGCGCTTGCACGAGCGATCGCGTACGCCATCGGATACCCGATGAGCAAACAGCAGATCGTCGAGACGAATGCCACCTTGAGCGAGCTCAAGAACGCCTGCACGTAGAGCGAATCGCTCAACAGAAAGAGATAGTTGCCGAAATTGATCTTGAGCAGCAGGTAGCTGCCCTCCGCCCATTCCACGAGCGGTGCGTACGGCGGCGTGCCGAGCCAGCGCGTCTCCGCGAAACTGATCTTCAGCACGATGACGAAAGGAATCAGGAAGAAGAGCAGCAACCAAATCGCCGGCACGGCGATGACGAGCGTGCGCCCGGTCAATCCCGCCCGCCGCAAGATCCCGCTCGACCACCGATACGGCGACGAAGCCGCGACGATCGCGAGCACCTTATCGATGCCCGAAACGATTCGCTGACCGAGCGCGAGATAGCTGGGGTTAGCCATCGATGGTCACACACTGTGTGACGTGTAATGTGTAACGTGTAACGTGTAGGGTCAGAAGGGACCGCCAACTGGCGCGCGATTCGCTCAATGCCGGCGCTCTGACCTTACACGTCACACCATACACGATACACATACATGGTCACTCAGTGACCACCACGCTGCTCGACTCGTCCCAGCTTACCCAGACGCGTTCGTCCCAGGTGAACCTGTCTTCGGCGTGACGGTGCGTGTTCGGCTGCGTGACGCGCACGGTCTTGCCCGAGTCGAGCTTGACGAGATAGATCGACAAGTCGCCCATGTAGGCGATTTCTTTGATGATGCCGGCGCCGCGATTGAACTCGCCGTCAGGCGCTTCGCGGGAGAGAATCATCTTCTCGGGCCGAATCGCGGCCCACACGAGCGCGTCCGGCGCGGTGCTTACGCCGTGGCCGACATACAGCATGCCGCCGAGCTCGCGCGAGTCTATCGTGACGTGATCCGGCTCGTCGTCGACGATGCGGCCTTCGAACATGTTCACGTTGCCGATGAACTCGGCGACGAACCGCGAGTTCGGAAATTCGTAGATCTCGTGCGGCGTGCCGACTTGCACGATGTAGCCCTGATTCATCAGGCCGATGCGCGAGGCGAGCGTCATCGCTTCCTCTTGATCGTGCGTGACGACGATGAACGTGACGCCGAGTCGCTCCTGAATGTTCACGAGCTCGAACTGCGTGTGCTCGCGCAGCTTCTTGTCGAGCGCCCCGAGCGGCTCATCGAGCAAGAGGAGCTTCGGGCGCTTCACGAGCGATCGCGCCAACGCGACGCGCTGGCGCTGGCCGCCCGAGAGCTGGTGCGGCTTGCGCTTCTCGAATCCGTTGAGCTTGACGATCGCAAGCATCTCGAGCACGCGCTGTTCGATCTCAGCGCGCGGCAGCTTTTCCTGCTTGAGCCCGAACGCGACGTTCTGCTCAACGGTCATGTGCGGGAAGAGCGCGTACGACTGGAACATCATGTTCACGGGGCGCTCGTACGGCGGAACGCCTTCCATGGGAACCCCGTCGATGAAAATGCGGCCGGCACTCGGCTGCTCGAAACCGGCGAGCATCCGAAGGAGCGTCGTCTTGCCGCAGCCCGAGCCGCCGAGCAGACAGAAGATCTCGCCACGATAGATGTTCAGGGACACGTCGTTGACGGCGACGAACTCCCCGAACTTCTTCGTGATGTTCTCGATGCGAATGTAGGGCTGCGCCTTGGGGTCCAACCAAGGCGCCGTGCGCTCCTCGGGTCGAGCGGGCATGACTCGAAGCGCTACTTACCCGTCATGAAGCGCGTCCACATCCGCGTCATGATCCGCGTGGTATCCGCGGTATCGGTCAGATCGGGGGCGAGCGTCGCCATGATCTCGGGCGGCGGGTAGACGCCCGGGTCGTTGCGCACGCTCTCGTCCACGAGCTCCGTGGCGGCTTGGTTGCCATTCGCGTAGTTCGTGTAATTGCTGACCTCCGCGATCACCTCGGGCTTCAACATATAGTTGATGAAAGCGTGCGCGTTCTTCGGGTGCGGGGCATCTTTCGGAATCAGATAGCTGTCGAACCAGATGATCGAGCCTTCCTTCGGGATCACGTACTTGATCGTCTGCCCGGTGTTGTTCTCCTCCGCGCGATCCCGCGCCTGGAGGATGTCGCCGTTGTAGCCGACGGCCAGACAGATCTCGCCTTGCGCGAGATCCGTGATCATGCGCTGCGTGTCGATATAGCGCAGGTACGGACGGATCTTCATCAGCGTCTCGCCGGCGGCCTCCAGATCCGCGGGATCCTGGCTGTTCGGATTCTTGCCCATCGCGGAGAGCGTCATGCTGAACATTTCCGTGGCCGAGTCGAGCACCGCGACACCGCACTTCTCGAAGTTCTTGACGACGCTGGGATCGAAGACCAAGCGCCAGCTATCGAGCGGCGCATCTTTCATCGCGGCCTTGATCTTCTCCTCGTTGTAGCCGATGCCCGTCGTGCCCCACATATGCAGCACGGCGTACTCGTTGTTCGGATCCTGCAGCGCCAGCCGAGACTGGATCTCAGGGTCCATGTTCGACAGATTCGGCAACAGCGACTTGTCGAGTTTCTGGTAATAGCCCGCCTGGATCTGGCGTTCGTAAGCGGAGGCCGATGGAACGACGACGTCGTACCCGGAGCTGCCCGGGGCAAGCTTGCTGTCGAGCTCTTCGTTGCTGCCGTAATTGCTGACCGACACCTTGATCCCGGTTTCTTTTTCGAAGTTCGGAATCGTGTCCTCGGCCAGATAGTCGTTCCAGATGTATAGGTTCAGGACCGGCTCCTCGGCGGCAGCGGCCTGCTCCCCGCCTGCGGCGGCCGGCTCCTCCTTCTTGCCGCAGGCAGCGACCGCGACCGCGATCGAGGCGACAGCCAAACCAACACGCAGCTTCTCGTACATTGCGAGCATCCCCCTGAAGTTGATTGATCGGCGCCTGAGACCCGCCGGCGGCGAGAGCGTAACGCACGGGCGAAGAGATGGGTAGCGCCGAGCG
>JBDZVE010000058.1:11284-14958 GCA_040255535.1 Lysobacterales bacterium
CGCTCAAACGTTGAGCAACAAGTGCTCTCGCTCCCAAGAGCTGATCACCTGGAGGAAGGTCTCGTATTCGTTCTCCTTGACGGCGGCGTACGCGATTACGAAGCGCTCGCCGAGAACCTCGATCAGGGGGCGACAATCGCGCAGCAGCCTCAAGGAATCTTCGATGTTTCGCGGCAGGGAGAACGGCAAGTCGTACGCGCTGCCCGAGATGGGCTCGCTCGGCTTCAAACCTTCGACCATGCCGAGATACCCGCACGCGAGCGATGCCGCGATCGCGAGATAAGGATTCGCGTCGGCGCCGGCAATCCGGTTCTCGACACGCCGCGCTGCCGGGTTCGAAACGGGGACCCGAAGGCCGGCCGTGCGGTTGTCGTAGCCCCACTGGGTGTTGATGGGCGCCGAGTAGTGCCGCGTGATGCGCCGGTACGAGTTCACGTTCGGCGCGAACAGCGACATGGCGGCCGGCAGGTACTTCTGCAGCCCGGCGATGTGCGAGAAGAAGAGCGCCGAGGGGCGCCCTTCCGCATCGCTGAACACGTTCTGGCCCGTGCGGCGATCGATGATGCTCTGGTGAATGTGCATGGCGCTGCCGGGCTCGCGCGCCATCGGCTTTGCCATGAACGTCGTGTACATCTTGTGGCGCAACGCAGCTTCGCGTGCCGTGCGCTTGAACAGGAACACCTGATCCGCGAGCGACAACGCATTTCCGTGCAGCAGATTGATCTCCATCTGCGCGGCGCCGTCTTCGTGAATCAACGTGTCGATCTCGATGTCCTGCGCTTCGCAGAACGCATAAATGTCATCGAACAGCGGATCGAATTCGTTCACCGCCGCGATCGAGTACGACTGGCGGCCGATCTCGGGGCGTCCGGACCGCCCGACCGGCGGCTTGAGCGGATAGTCGGAATCCGTATTGGGTTCGACGAGGAAGAACTCGAGCTCCGGCGCGACGACCGGCTCCCAGCCGTGCTGCGCATAAAGATCGAGCACATGCTGGAGCACGTAGCGAGGCGCCATCGTCACGGGGCGACCGTCCGAGTAAAAGCTGTCGTGCAGCACCTGCGCGGTCGGCTCCGCGGCCCAGGGGACGACGCGGATCGTGTTCGGATCCGCCTTGAGGACGATGTCGATCTCCGACGGGCTGATGGCCCGATCGTCGTCGGGATACTCTCCCGTCACCGTCTGCAGGAAGATGCTCTCCGGCAAACGCATGCCTTCTTCCTCGGCGAACTTCTCCGCGGGCATGATCTTGCCGCGCGCGACGCCAGCCATGTCCGGAATGATGGCTTCGACTTCCGAGATGCCATGTTCCTTGAAGAATTGTTGAATGACGCTCATACACGATGCCTCATCGCGCGCTCGCGCGCGGCGTCACCGAACGCAGCGAAGAGAGCCCGCGAAACCGGATTGTCTTGAAATTGCCACTCGGGATGCCACTGCACGGCGAGCGCGAACGAGGGCCCATTGCGCACCTTGAACGCCTCGATTACGCCGTCCGGCGCGCGCGCCTCGATCTCGAGGTCGCCTCCGAGCTGCTGCACGCCTTGTGAGTGCAGCGAGTTCACCTTGATCGTCGACCTACCGGCGAGTCCGTGAAGCAGGCCGCCGGGCGTGAGCTCCACGTCGTGCGCCGGCCCGTACTGCACATCGACCGAAGCCGACTCGTCCTCGCGATGATTGTTGAATCCGGGCACCTCGTGCAGCTTCTGCCAAAGCGTGCCGCCGAAGGCGACGTTCATCTCCTGAAAGCCCCGGCAGATCGCAAGCAGCGGCATGCCTGCCGCGACGACATGCGGAATCAGGGGAAGCGTCGTCGCATCCCGATACGAGTCGTGCAGCGTGCCGGGCTCGCTCGCGGGGCCCCGATAGCGATGCGGCTCGACGTTCGAGGGACTGCCTGTCAGCAAGATGCCGTCGAAATCGGCGAGGAGCTCGCGCACGTCGTATCCATCGCCCAATGACGGAATCAGCGCGGCGTGTGCTCCGGCGCCTTCTACCACCGCGCGGATGTACTTCTCACCGACGCAATGAAAGTAGTGATGCCCGAGTAAACGCCGGTCGGCTGGGATTCCGATGAGCGGCTTGCGAGTTAACACGTTTAAGATCTTTAACGGCCGGCAGATCTGCCGACCCTCCGAAGCGGCTCCATTTAACCACAAACCCGGCCTCTCTGCCGGGACTCGGAAAGTATCTAGGGTCGGAATTCTTAAAAATCAATACCTTATGTACAAGAGACTCCTCTAGCCGTTCTTGCCCTCGGGCCGCTCGTGCCGATATCCTCGCCGCCCCTGCCGCTCGTTGATTCGTTGGGGATCTTAAACATTCGGTGCGCGCTGATGCCCTCACGCGCGAAGCCGAAGCATCGGACCTCAACCTTTGCGACCGCGCACCACAACCCTAGCGTTCTCGATGCCTGCAAATCACATCCGCTCCTACTACGCAGCGTCCGCCAATCCGGCGCCTGACTACCCTCCGCTCCGCGGAGACATCGACGCGGACGTCTGCGTCATCGGCGGCGGGATGGCCGGGTGCTCGACTGCGCTGCACCTTGCGGAGCGGGGTTATCGCGTCGCGCTCTTGGAAGGGCATCGCGTCGGGTGGGGCGCATCGGGGCGCAGCGGCGGACAAGCGCTGGCGGGATTCGCGTCCGGTCAGCACAAAATCGCCAAGCAGGTCGGCATCGGTGCCGCGCGCCAGATGTGGGACATCTCGGTTGAGGCGCTCGAGCTCTTGGAAGATCTGGTCGAGCGCTACTCGATCGAGTGCGATCTGCATTGGGGCACGCTGCTCGCGGCGGTCAAGTCCCGCCAGCGTTCCGAGCTGCTCGAGGAGATCGCCGAAATTCGGACGGTGTACGGCTACGAGCACGTTGAGTTTCTGGAACGTGCACAGATCGAAGCGTTGCTCGCGACGCGTCGCTACTGCGCCGGCATCCTCGATCGCCGCAGCGGCCACTTGCATCCGCTCAACTACACGCTGGGGCTCGCCTCCGCCGCGCGCTCCCACGGCGTGTCGATCTACGAGGACACGAGCGTCGTAGAGATTCGGCCGGGCGAGCCTGCGCTCGTCGTGACCGAGCACGGCAAGGTCCGAGCGAAGTTCGTCGCGCTGTGCTGCAACGCTTACATCGGGCCCCTCTCCTCTCGTCTGCGCGCGCGCATCATGCCTGTCGGCACCTACATCATCGCGACCGAGCCGCTGGGCGAAGAACGGATCGAAGCGCTCATGCGAGAGAACATCGCCGTCTCGGACGTAAACTTCGTGCTCGACTACTTCCGTCGTTCCGCGGACCACCGCCTCCTGTTCGGCGGCCGCGTAAGCTATTCGGGGCTCAATGGCATCGGCACGGAGGTCGCGACACGCCGACGCATGCTGCACGTGTTTCCGCAGCTTGCCGATGTGCGCACGGAGTACGCGTGGGGTGGCTACGTCGACATCACGATGAGTCGAGCGCCGGACTTCGGACGCCTCGCCCCGAACATCTACTACCTACAAGGGTTTTCGGGCCACGGCATCGCGCTCTCGACGATTGCGGGCAAGCTCGTCGCGGAAGCCGTCGCGGGTCATGCCGAGCGCTTCGATCTCTTCACGAAACTCGAGCACCGAAATTTTCCCGGCGGCCCCTTGCTGAGGACGCCGACGCTCGTGTTGGCGATGTTGTGGTACCGACTAAA
>JBDZVE010000058.1:15058-23704 GCA_040255535.1 Lysobacterales bacterium
GCTGCCTTTCGGCGGCGAGAGCTCGAGGCGCAGCTGCAGGTGCCGCAGGTGCAGCGGATCGAGTGGCAGTCGGCGCAGACGCTGAAATCGACAGAGCCGTAGTGGCGTCGGCAATGCTCGCAATAAGGCTTGCGGCGGCTCGCGCGAGCGGCGCGATACGCCTGCACGGCCTCGGCATCCGATTCGGCACACGCGTGCAAATCCTTGCTCACGATCTCGCGCAAGAACGTGCTCGCTCCCATCGTGCCGACCTTGAACAGCCGCATCTGCTCGCTCGTCAGACCCATTTGTGCGACCGGATCGTAGATAACGATACCGAGTTTGGGATGGGTATAAACCTGAAACGAATCGGCACTCACGGCAGTCATGACACGTACTTCTGAAGAAAATTCGAGGTGGGGCTCTGGCGCGGGCGCAATTGTGCGGCAACGCGCGCGTCAGTTCAATCAGACATTGTTGAAAATCCGCTTGGGATTTAACGTATGACCCGTGTTGTTATTCCGCACAGTGTGGAATTCGATTCCACATCTCGCTCGGTGCGGTGTCACGCGCGATGACGAAGTAGATAACAACAGTGAATCCGAGGATTGCGCGCGAAGTCGCGCGGCAGCGTCTCGCGAGTGAGATCGCGGATCTCGAAATCAGACAGCGCGTCGGCATTCAGCTTGAAGCGCGTGTAATTGTTGGAAAAAACGATCGCGCCGCCGGGCGCAAGCAGGCGCGACGCAAGCAGCAGCAAGCTCGGATGATCGCGCTGCACATCGAACTCGTCGGCCATCCGCTTAGAGCGCGAATGCGTGGGCGGATCGATGAACATGAGGTCATAGCGCCTCGTCCCGGCTGCTTGTTCGCGCAGCCATGCGAGGCAATCGGCCTGCACGAAACCATGTTGCGGGCCCGCCAAATCGTTGAGCGCGAGATTACGCTTCGCCCAATCGAGATAGGTGCGCGACATGTCGACGGTCGTCGATGAAGCGGCACCGCCGCCCGCGGCATGAACCGTTGCCGCGCCCGTGTAGGCGAACAGATTCAGAAAGCGCGTGCCCTTCGCGAGCTCTCCGACATAGCGGCGCGTGAGCCGATGGTCGAGAAAGAGCCCGGTGTCCAAGTAGTCGGTGAAATTGACGAAGAATCGATACGGGAGCTCGCGCACGATCTCGAATGCCCGCTCCTCTCCGACCTTCTCGTACTGTCCGCCGCCCTTCTGCGGACGACGTTCGCGGAAGAACATACGCTCGGGCGCGAGCTCGAGGACGTGTGGAATGACCGCGAGGGCTTCGCGTCGGCGCCAGCGCGCCGCCTGCACATCGATCGTCTTCGGTGGCGCATACTCCTGCACGACGACCCACCGATTCGACTCGCCGTCGCCGTAGTGATCGATCGCGAACGAATATTCCGGCATGTCGGCGTCATAGACGCGAAAGCAATCGACTCCGTCGGCGCGCGCCCATTGCGAGAGCTGCTTCCAATTCTTCCGCAATCGGTTCTCGAACATCTGCGCACCGGGACGCGCGCGGACTTCTGCCTCATCGAGCGGTGCTTTGCGCTCTCGCGCTGCCAAATGCTCCGCTCGAAGATCGAACCTCAGCAACCGACACTCGATGCGTCCGTTGAAGAGCGTGTGGCTGCGTCGTGCATGGATGCCGAGCGCCTTTGCAATCGGCGGATTGCCCGTCAACACCGCCGCCTGCCAGCCGACGAAATGCTCGCGGAGCTTCGTACCCAACGCCGCGTAAAGCGCTTCGAGCCGCTCTCGATCGCCGATCCGTTCGCCGTACGGAGGATTCGTCGCCAGCAAGCCGTGCTCGCCGTCTTCCTGTGCGAGTTGCGCGAGCTCGCGCCGCTCGAAGTGCACGCGCCCGCGCAGTTTCGCGCGCTCGCTGTTCTCGATTGCGGCGCGCACCGCAATCGCATCCGAGTCATAACCTCTGAGCACGATGCGGCTGTCGGCACGCGCCTCCCGTCTCGCACGCGCTTCGTCGATCAGCCGAGACCACAAAGCTCGATCATGACCTCGCCAGCCGATGAAGCCGAAATGGCTGCGCAGCGAACCCGGCGCGATATCGAACGCCATCAGCGCGGCCTCGATCACCAAGGTGCCGGAGCCGCACATGGGATCGAGAAAGGAACCGCCCTCCTGCGCAATGGCCGGCCAGCCCGCGCGAAGGAGCACCGCGGCGGCGAGGTTCTCCTTGAGAGGGGCTGCCACGCCACGCGCGCGATAAGCACGTCGATGCAGACTCTCGCCGGAAAGATCCAGGCTGAGCGTCGCGCGATCGCGATCGAGGCGCACGTCGATGCGAACGTTCGGCCGATCGAGGTCGATGGAGGGCCGCTCGCCAGCGCGCGCGCGGAACTGATCGACGATCGCGTCCTTCGCTTTCAACGCACCGAAGTGCGTGTGCGTGATGCCGCTCGAAGCGCCGCCGAACTCGATCGCCATCGACCCGTTCGCGGCAAGGTGCTGACTCCAATCGATCGCTGACACGCCGGCATAAAGCTCATCGGCGTTCGCAGCCGGAAATGTCGCGAGCGGCATGAGAATTCGCGAAGCGGTCCGCGACCAGAGACAAGCGCGGTACGCCGTCTCGAGCGTGCCTTCGAACTCGACGCCGAGCTTGAACTCGCGCGTTTTCGTGGCACCGCACGTACGAAGCTCGGCAGCCGTAAGGTCGGCCACGCCGGGAGGACAGGAAGCAAAGAAGAGCATAAGCAAAGTTGATAGTTGACGGTTGACGGTTGACAGTTGACGGTTAGAGCCGAGCGCGGCGACGCGCGCGCCGCGACCTTCATTCTCGGTGCGTTCTACGAGCTCCACTTGTTCTTTCTGGCCGTCAACTGTCAACCGTCAACCGCCAACCGGCCGCGCGCTCAACCGTCAACCGGCCGCCAGCCGTCCCGCGCGCTCAGCGCCTCTCACTTCCATCCAACGTCATGATCGGCCCGTACAAATCAGGTCGGCGGTCTCGAAAGACGCCCCACGACTCTCTGTACTCGCGAATCCGCTCGAGGTCGAAGCTCGCTGTGATCACCGCTTCGCTCGCGCGATCCGCCTGCGCGACGATCGCGCCGGTGTGATCGGCAATGAACGATGAACCGTAGTAGGTCACTTCCCATTGGCCGCCCTGCTCCGTGCCGATGCGATTCGACGCTACGACGGGCATGACGTTCGCCGCGGCGTGGCCTTGCATCGTGCGCTGCCAATGACCGCACGAGTCGATGCCGGGATCCTGCGGCTCCGAGCCGATCGCGGTCGGGAAGAAAAGCATCTCCGCACCCATCAAGGCCATCGTGCGCGCCGTTTCCGGAAACCATTGATCCCAGCAGATCGCAACGCCGATCGTGCCGAACTTCGTGCGCCACACCTTGAAGCCGGAATCGCCGGGCGAGAAATAGAACTTTTCGTGATAGCCCGGGCTCTCGGGGATGTGCGATTTGCGATACGTGCCGAGCAGCTCGCCGCCTGCATCGATGATCGCGATCGAGTTGTAGAACGCATTGCCGGCGCGCTCGTAAACGCTGGCGGGCAGCACGACGTCGAGCTCGCGCGCGAGCGCCTGAAAGCGCTTCACCGCCGGATTGTCGGCAATCGGCCGTGCGATCGCGAAATGCTTCGGGTCGTGGCCCTTGCAGAAATAAGGCGTTTCGAACAGCTCTTGGATCAGGACGATGTTTGCCCCTTGCCCAGCCGCCTCGCGGACGATTCGCTCCGCGCGCGCGAGATTCTCGGCACGATCTTCCGTGCAGGCGAATTGGGTGGCAGCGACGGTGACGGACATGTGAGTACGCGTGATGAGGGCTGGGCGGGCGAAGCAGGATAACAATATTGAGCACGAACCCCGCAACTCAAGGCGGCGAGGCCTGGCAGCGGCCTATTTCTGTTGCCCTCGCGAGCTCAAAATGTCGGCGGCGTGCTCGCGCTCACGATTTCGCACGCCTCGTCTCCGACGTTGCGGAAGCGATGCGGGACAGAGCTCGCAAAGTAGTACGCATCGCCCGCGCCCAGGATTCGCGTCTGTCCCCCGACCGTCAACTCGATTCGCCCCGCGATGACCACCCCGCCCTCTTCGCCTTTATGGGTCAACATGTCGGCGCCGGTGTCGGCCCTCGGGCGATAGCGCTCGTGCATGATCGACATCGCACGGTTCGGATGCTTCGCCGCGACGAGGCGCAGCGAGACATCGCGATCGCCGATGTCCGTCAGCTCCTCACGCCTGTAGAAAACCTGCGCGTTCGCTTGCAGATCGAGGGTGAAGAACTCGGCCAGCGACATGGGCACGCCGTCGAGCACCTTCTTTAATGAGCTGACCGATGGGCTGACGCGGTTCTGCTCGATGAGAGAGATCGTGCCGTTCGTTACGCCCGCGCGCTTCGCAAGCTCGCGTTGCGACAAGCCGTACATCAGACGTACCGCTCGGAGGTGTTCGCCGACGTCGATGCTCATGGGTGCCCCTGAAAAGAAGGCGTTTAGGATAATCGACAGTTTAGACGATCGCTACAGTCAATGCCCGGGCTATTTCGCGGGCATGTTTATTTTCTTATCATACCGCTCCCCACCTCCAGCGAGACTCGCCATGGATCCCATCAGCCGCGAAGCGCTCGAAGCGTTCTGGATGCCCTTCACCGCCAACCGCCAATTCAAGGCGAGTCCGCGGCTCTTCACGAAGTCGGAGGGCATGTACTACTGGGCCCACGATGGGCGGCGCGTCCTCGACGGCGCGGCCGGACTCTGGTGCGTGAACGCGGGCCACAATCGGCGCGAGATCACCGATGCGGTCGCCCATCAGCTCGCGACGCTCGACTACGCGCCCACGTTCCAGATGGGACACCCGCTCGCGTTCGAGTTCGCGAACCGACTCATCGAGCTCACGCCCGGCGATTTGAATCACGTGTTCTTCGTGAACTCCGGCTCCGAAGCCGTCGACACCGCGCTCAAGATCGCGCTCGCCTATCACCGGGTCCGGGGCGAAGCGTCTCGCCAGCGTCTCATCGGGCGCGAGAAGGGATACCACGGCGTCGGCTTCGGCGGCATCTCCGTCGGCGGCATGGTGAACAATCGCAAGTTCTTCGGGAGCCTCCTGCCCGGCGTCGATCATCTGCGGCACACGCTCGATCACGAACACAACGCATTCTCGCGCGGCTTGCCGGAATGGGGCGTACACCTCGCGGACGACTTGGAACGACTCGTCGCGCTGCACGATGCCTCGACGATCGCCGCGGTCATCGTCGAACCGGTTCAGGGTTCGGCCGGCGTGATCCTGCCGCCGAAGGGGTACTTGCAGCGCCTGCGCGAGATATGCGACCGGTACGGCATCCTGCTCATCTTCGACGAAGTGATCACGGGCTTCGGCCGGCTCGGCACTCCGTTCGGCGCACACTACTTCGATGTGCTGCCCGACATCATCACGTCCGCGAAGGGACTGACGAACGGGGCCGTTCCGATGGGCGCCGTATTCGTGCGGCAGCACATCTACGATGCGTTCATGCAGGGACCCGAAAGCGCGATCGAGCTCTTTCACGGCTACACGTATTCCGCGCACCCAGTCGCGTGTGCCGCGGGGCTCGCGGCGCTGAATATCTATGAGCGGGAGAGGCTGCTCACGCGGGCGGCGTCGCTCAGCGACGAGTGGGAGCGCGCCGTCCACTCGCTGCGCGATGCGCCCCACGTCATCGACATCCGCAATATCGGCCTCGTCGCCGCGATCGAGCTCAAGCCTCGCAAGGACGCCGCCGGAGCGCGCGCGTACGAGGCGCTCACGAAATGCTTCGAGCAAGGCGTCCTCGTGCGCGTCACAGGCGATACGATCGCACTATCGCCGCCGCTGATCATCGAACGCGAGCAAATCGCCGAGATCGTAGGAACGCTCGCGGAAGTGCTGCGCACGATTGGTTGAGCGCCTCGAAGAAGGAACACCACAGAGCACAGAGCGGAACGAAGGTGGTTGCCGCTCCGCTCTCCTCTATCTACGTGTTCTTGTGGCTACTCTTTTTATTAACTCTCACAAAAAAAGCCCCAGCGTCAGCCGGGGCTTTTCTGCAACGAAACGATCGTCAAAAGATCAGTCGGAGCCCCACGGGAAAGTCGTGACCATCGTGAACACGACACGTCCTTCGGAGTTGGCCACGTCGGTATCGCTGAAGAGCGGATCGCCGCGTTTGAGGTCGGTGTCCGTCCAAGCCAGACCGAGCTCGAAGTTGCCGATCGTGTAGCCGATGCCGATCGAATAATCCGTATATTCGGTATCTCTCAGGTCCGAGCCGTCCTGCGCCTCGCTCACATCGATGTTTTCGAAGCCATCGCCGAAGCTATAGCCGATGCTCGCGTTGAACGTGAAGGCATCTGCGAACGGCACGGAGATGCCTGCGTTGACGTACATCGCATCGTTCCCGGCGTTCAGCCAATCGTTGGAGTAGTACAAGGAGCCGGAGAAGATTCCGTAGCTCAGCTTTCCGTAGATCTCGGGATAGTTGTAGTCGGACTCATCGGGATACGTGTAATAGGTGATGCCGACGTCCCAACCCATTCCCGCTTCGGTTTCGCCTGCGAAGCCCGTGTAGAGATCGACTTCGACGTTCGCGGGATCGCCGGGACCGAAGTCCACATTGCTGCCCCAAGCGCCGATGTACCAGCCGCTTTCATGTGCGTAGTCGATGCTCGCCTGAAATGCAGGATCCTCTGCAGTTTGGGTGATGCCACGGAATACATAGTCGTTCGTTGCGGTCACGGTGGCGGATACTTGGGCATTCGCAGCACCGACGAAGCCCAACATGCCTACGACAGCCAGGACCCTAACGTATTGCATAGATCTCCCCTTGTGGTGAGAAAAAAACGCGCGCGCTCACGCGCAACTTTCGGATTTTGAACACTCGGGCGGAGCGCTTCATAGCCGGAGGCGAAAAAGCCACATCCGCAACTCGCGACCAGTGATGCAGCAACCATGCCAAGCGTCCTAAGCAGCGCAGCAACGTGAGCATGCAGCGCTAAAGACCGCACCACGACTCACGTCCTCATGGATCTCGCGGCCACTTGCCTATCCAGTATCGCGTGGCCCTGCTCCATATCGGAGCAAAGCAAACCGCTCGACTCCATTTTGCGCCCCAAAGAAGGGCGGCATATCGAAATTGACTGCTCGCGAGAGATCTCTTGGATGCCAGCTTCGCGAACCGAGGCACGCACGCATCGAATAAGGAAGCGTCCGCTACGCGCCGGATGGCTCGTAGATCACGTAAAGCTTCGACATCGGCTCGAGCACTTCCCACGTACCCGAAAAGCCGGCGGGCATGACGAACGAATCGCCCGGACCGAATTCCCAGCGCTTGCCGCTCGCGTTTTCGATTCGAACGCGGCCTTTCGTGACGTGGCAGAACTCATGCTCGGAATACGTCACCCGCCATCGACCGGGCGTGCTCTCCCAAACGCCGGCGAAGAACTTGCCTTCGGCGTCGCTGAAGTAGTTCTTCGCGGTGGTCAGCGGGTCGCCGCTGATGAGCCGGTCGACTGGGGGTTTCGATTCCGATACGTCGGCGGTCGCGGATGAGAAGTCGATGACATCGGCCGAGAGAATCTCGTCCATCGCAATGCTCGCGAGACACATAGGGGCATCCACTCTAGAAGGCTGGCAGTCAACTGGCCACTGGTCGCTGGCGTGAACAGACGAGGCCGGCGCGAGTGCGCCGGCCTCATCGTTGAGGTCACTCGGCCTGTGCAACCGCAACGTCCGTGGTCGGCTGGATCGAGAGCGTGACCCGTCGCTCCCAGGCGTAAGCTTCGAGATCGCCTTCCGGCGCGGTCGTCAGATCTTCACCGTGGGCCGCTAGCACGATCTGCTCGGGCGCCGCACCGCCGTCGATCAACGCCTGGCGCACGGCATCCGCGCGTCGCATCGAAAGCTCGAGGTTCTCCTCCGCAGTGCCGCGCGGATCGGCGAACCCGTGCACTTGCACCTGGATCGTTTGATGCGCACCCATCAAGCGCCCGAGCTCGGCGAGCTTCACGATGGCTTGTCCATCGAGGTCCGACTGACCCGTGCGGAACATGACGTCGGCATGCAAACGCTGCGCAAGCTCATCGAACATCTGTTCGCCGCCGCTGCGCTCGCTCGCCTTCGCGAGCTCGATACGCGCATCGATCAGATCCTGCTCGAGCGCCTGCGCGCGAAGGTCGAGCTCCTCGGCGCGCAAGTTCGCGCGCTTCGCGACGCCCATGTTGTCGCCGATGATGCCGCCGATCAGGAACCCGACGGCCGCACCGACCGGACCGCCGACGAACGCACCCGCAGCCGCGCCCGTGAGGCCGCCGACGCCTTCCTCTTTCGTGAATCTGTTCTTCTCCGCCGCGTGCGCGGCACCGCTCGTCAACGCAATCGCCACGGCGGCAATCAGGGATTTCTTAATCATGGTCGCGCTCCTCACTTTCGCCTCGTCGTTGTAAAGCGGGCGACGATCTACCCGTGGGAGACAGTTAAAGCGCGCATCTCGACGCAAACGCGCGCGCGAAATGGCCAGGTGAGGAAGGATTGTGGAGGAATGTGGCAGCGCCCCTGGGCGCCGTGCGCGACGTCATCCTTGCGAAGGCGCATTGCTGTCCGGGGAAATCCCGCGCGAGACGAGTTCAAACTGTGATTCGCTGGAGAGCGGACGTTTTTG
>JBDZVE010000059.1:0-11982 GCA_040255535.1 Lysobacterales bacterium
GCGGTAAACGTACGGTCGATTCTGCTTTGCGCAGAGACGAGCGCACTCGCGCTCAGAGCGAGTGCCGCACTCATGAATATTGCCGTGCGCATGGACATGACCGACTCCTTCGTACACAAGCTGACGAGCACCGATTCTTCGAACAGACCGCGCTCTGCAGCAATTGGACCTTGAGCCAACACCCTGTTGCGCTTACATGGCGCAAGTCGAGAATGTGCTTGATTTGCGACGATCATGTTTGGTCTGCGCTGGACGCCATCGCTCACCCGAGATTGCGGCGAGCGATGTTCGAGGCCGAGCTTGCTGGTGGCGCAATTCACTCGCTACGGTCGCGGCGGTACATTGCCTTCATATCATCTAGAGGAGACGCAGCGTGGACCGATTCACCGGCGGTTGCCTGTGCGGCGACGTTCGAATCGAGGCGTTCGGGCGTCCATATCGAGTGGGTCTTTGTCACTGTCTCGACTGTCGCAAGCATCATGGAGCGCTCTTTCACGCGTCTGCCATATTCCCCGAGGATGCGGTGACGATCCAAGGCGAAACGCGCGACTATCAAGGGCGTCACTTCTGTCCCCGCTGCGGCTCATCCGTCTTCTCGCGCAGCGCAGATGAAATCGAAGTGCATCTCGGTTCGTTGGATGCGCCCAACCAACTTACGCCAACCTACGAGAACTGGATCATTCGTCGCGAGTCGTGGTTGCCGCCGTTTCCGCTCAAGAGACGATACCAGCGAGATCGCGAAGCAACGACTCGCTCCGAGGACTGACTCGGCCTTCGAGTGGGTCTCTGGAGGGGGCAGAAGAATTGTCCTCGTTGAACGTACAACGGATCGAATAGTTGGAAGCTTTCTCGACAGATTTCCGCGTGAGCTCGCGTACGCGCAAATATATCTTCTCAACACGCGCTTCGAAGGGAACTGTTAGGTCGCCAGCGGCATAGATTGTTCGTCGACACATCGCGCAGCGATTCACGAACTGATGTCGGCCTCGAACTGGCTCTTCATAAAAGGCTCGCGTTGGGGAATTCCATGAACACCTGCCATCGTGATACGAGAGATCCATCTTTGCGCGCGCCTCGCTTGCGGCAACGACTCGTCTTTGGCGCGATCGCGTCGTTACCGCTCTCGGTTCTAGCGGGTCCGCTCGTGCTCGAGCCCGCAGCAACGCTTCCAAGTCCGAGCGAGCGGTTTGCGCGCGTGGATGATGTCGCGGTCGACGGCGATTGGTTGATCATGGCGGCGCACTACCAGGAATTCATAGATCCCAGTGACGATTATGAGCTCGGCGTCGCCGCGTTCTTATTTCGGCGCGAAGAATCGGGTACATGGACCTTCGTCAGGCAACTTGCCGAAGTCATTACCGGCGGCGTTGCGCAGTTTCATCCGAGGCCGACCAGCGTCGCGATGGACGATGGCCTCGCCGCGCTCAACTTGAGCAGTCACCTATTCGTGTTCGAACGCAACGGAGCAGATTGGCAAGAAATGCCGATCGAAGCGGATTTCGCCGTGGGGACCGAGACGGAGATCGATGACGGCACGATTCTGGTCGGCGAATCCAATTGCAACTGGGCCATGCAGGCGTACCGAAAGAATTCGTCGGGTGTTTATCGATCGGTCCACCTTTATGAAGGCGCCTTCAACTATTGCGATGAAAACGCGATCACAAACGACATCGACCTGTCCGGCGCGACCGTGATTTTGCCGCAAAGCTTCAGCGAGGATAACGAGACGTTCGAACCGACGATCTCGATCTGGGAGGGCGTGCCTCCGACGGTCGGGCCGACGAATCTCGCGCCGCCGGCGAGTGGGGATTGGGCGGTGACACTGTCGAGCATCGAAGGCGGAACGGTTGCGGTTGCCGGCGGCGATCCGGAGGCCCACGTCGTGAACGGCTTTCACCTCTATCGTCGTCAAAGTCCCGGCGTCTGGCAGTTCGAGCGCTCGTTCGCTCCACCGGACGCACTGATGACTGGGAACACTGAAGATCTGCAGCTCGAGGACGGATTGCTGATGCTGACCCGATTCGACGCTTTCGGGTCGCGGCACCTCGAGGTGTTCCGCTTGAACAGCAGCGGCGAGATCGAGTACGCGGCGAAGTTGCCGGATGCCGGCCGCGGGCACCACGACAACGGCAGAGTCGTCGGCGTGAGCTTCAATGACGTCAAAGTATTCGAGCTGCCAGACGACCTTGCGCCACTCCCGCAGAAGCGCGACGATTTCCAGGACGGCGATGCGGTTGGGTGGATTTCGCAGCCGGGAAGCAGCTATCGCGTCACCGCAACCGCGTACTCCAGCGTTTATCGGCAATCGAGCCTCACCGGCGAGACCCGCTCGATACTCTCGGATACCGATTGGACGAATCAGTCGATTCAAGCAGATGTAAAGCCCACGGCCTTCGACGGCAACGATCGATGGTTTGGCCTCATCGCGCGCTACACGGACGTGAACAACTACTACTACGTGACCGCGCGCCGCTCGAACGTCATCCAGATCCGCAAGATCGTGAACGGCGCTTATCAAGTATTGGCGTCCGCACCGCTGCCGATCAGTGTGAATCGCACCTATCGCCTCCGGCTCGAGGCAGCCGGCGATCTGCTTCGGCTCAACGTCGATGGCAATCCGCTCCTCGAAGTCAGAGACGCGAGTCACTCGCAGGGGCAGGCGGGATTGATGACTTACAAGACACGTGCGGACTACGACAATGTGATCGTGAGCCCCACGCCGCAGCTGACGCTGTTCGCCGATCGTTTCGATCTGTACGTACCTGGGCTGTGGGATCTCGAGGGCGAATCGTGGGAGCAGAGGAACGACGTAAGCACGGAACCGCTGCTCGCGCAGACCTCGACGAGCGGTACATCACGGGCGATCGTGGGCATACCGGTTGCGGACCAGGTCGTGCAGGCGCGCGTGAGACCGACCGCATTCGGGAAGCCGGCGCAAGCTTGGTTTGGTTTGATGGCGCGCGTCGTCGATTCTTCGAACTACTACTACGTTACGGTCCGCCGCAACAACACGATCTCCCTGCGAAAGCTGACCGACGATGCGATTCAAGTATTGGATTCCGCGCCGTTCAACGTCTCCACGGGCACGCCGTATACGCTCAGGCTTGAAGCGATCGGGACTTCGATTCGCGTGTATGTGAACGGTACGCTCTTGCTCGAGGCGACCGATGCGACGATCGACTCCGGTCGCTATGGACTCATGACATACGGCACCGCGGCCGAGTTCGATGATGTTCTCGTGACGCAGCCCTGAAGTTCGGCTCGAGCTACGGAGCACGTTGCTCTGTTCATATGCGGGCGCGTGAGTAAATCAGGCTCCGATCCGACTGCCCGGCGACTCGCGCACGAGGAAGCTCCTAGGGCCGCAACGCTCGGGGCAGCAAGAGCGCGCCCACGAGTGTGAGCGCGGCAACCGGCAGCACGTGTCCTAGTATCAGGTGCTGCTGATCGGCGGACGGACAGAAGAAGAACACGGCGGCGCCCGCCCACGCGCCCGCACACGCACCGAGCGCCGCGGCGCGACCGACCGTCGCCTCGGGCGCCGCGCGGTGCAAGGCCCAACCGAATGCTGCGAGCACGATGCTTCCCACGAGCGCCGCAATCGAAAGACACCGCGCGCCCCACCATGACACGACGACATCGCTCGAGGACACGTGTTGGGCAAACAGCACCGTGAAGCTTGCATAAAGCGGCGTTACCAGCACGGCTAGCGCGGCGAGCGTAACGACGGGCAGGCCGAATCCGCCGCGCCCGCGCCACACCGCAACCAAGGTCGTGACGCTTGCGAGCGATAAAACGAGCGCGGCAACCATCAAGATGCCGGGGCGGGAATCGACTGCAACGCTCAAACCCGCGATCCACTGTCCATAGACAAGTTGAGAAGCGCCGGTGACGATGAGAAGGATCGCGGTGCAGGCGACGCCAATCGCAATCGATACGCGGCTCGCCGTGCGCATGCGTGCTGCTGGAGCGTCTGCAACCGCAGCGCGCACACCTTGATGCAGGCGAGTCGCAGCATTCTCAGATGCCGTACGGATGCTGGATTCCGCTTTCATATGCACTGTGGCTTTCCGATTCGTAGTCGCCGGACAACGCGCGCCGAATCCGTTCGTAAGCCCGATGTGCGCGCTGTCTCACGGCATCCTCCGTCGTGCCGAGCACCGCTGCGGCTTCCTTCGCCGTCAGCCCTTCTTCCTTCAATAGGATGTACGCGACGCGGTGCGGCTCGGGCATGCGGTCAAGCTCCTGCACTGCGGCCTTGAGGAGATCTTCCGCCACGTTTTCCGCCTCCGGCGTGAGCGTCTGCTGCGGATGAAGATCGTTGCGAGACGCGACATCTTCGCTGTCTCCGAGTTGCTCCGGCCGGCGGCGCCAATAGCGCGAGCGCGTGAGGTAAACAGAGCGCGCGATTGCAAAGGCCCAATGCAGCGGATCCGATCCGCTCACATACGTCGCGCGGGCACGGTGAAGCTTCAGGAACGTCTCCTGGAAGCAGTCGTCCGTGTCAGCCTGTCGAATCGCCAAACGTCGGCAAAATCGATAAAGACGCGGCGCCATCTCGCGATAGAGCTGATCGAACACTGCGTGCTCGCCGTTGGCATAGCGCTCCATCAAGCGACACACCGGATCGGTGCCCGAATTCATGGGACGCGATGCTGACGCCGTGGCGCCCGCCCGCGAAATCCGCGAACTTCGGACATCGGTCCGACAGATTCGGCTGTCAGTGGGGTCCGCTGCGTCTTGTGAACACAGCTCCCACGTCGCAATCCCACGCATCGTTCGACGACTCACACTCATATATACGCGGCAGCGAGCGGGGTGTGACAACTCGCGTTACCGAAGCGGTCGGCGTCACGGTGCCGCTGCTGCGGCGTATAGACGTGCACAACTTTCCGTGAGGGACGCGCATGAGGCTTCGATTCAATGCATCGACCGCGGTTACGGCCGCGCTGCTGTTCTCGATCGCGACGCCGATTGGAGCGAAAGATGCAGATGACGATCGTGCAGGCGAGGGCAGCGCTGAGCTCGCCCGCGGTCGCTATCTCGTGCAGATTGCCGGGTGCAACGACTGTCACACTCCGGAGTATGTTGCGCGCAATGGCTCTGTCGATGAAGCCGACTGGCTGACGGGCAGTCGCGTCGGCTTCGAAGGTCCGTGGGGTACGACGTATCCGGCAAACTTGCGGTTGCTGGCGAGTGAGCTCACGCGTGACGAGTGGCTGATCCATGCGCGGAAGCCCACGCGTCCTCCGATGCCCTGGTTCACCTTGCGTCGGATGACGGATCAAGATCTCACGGCCGTGTACCGATTTATTCGGGCCCTTGGCCCCGCGGGCAAACGCGCTCCCGCGTATGAGCCGCCGAAAGAAGCATCGGATAGTGCCGTCGTGCGGCGCTGGCGTGCCGAGTGAGTCTCTCAGCTTTCTCCGCTTTCCGCTCGCGAGCTATTCGCTTTCGCGCTCCAACATCCACTCTGTGAACAGCTGCTCGGCTTGTCCCAGCTCATCGTCTGTCATTTGCGCTTCGAGCTGTTGGACGAAGGCGGCGTTAGGCCGGTCCCCTAGCGCTAGCGCGAGCGAATATAACGCGCGGGCCTTCACGAGATCGGCAGGCATGCCCTCTCCGCGCGCATGCATGACTGCGAGACCGTAGTAGCCATGCGGTTCGCCCATTTCCGCCGCTTCCTCGTATAGACGTTTTGCTTCTCCATAGTCGCACGCCACGCCATCGCCGGTCGCATACATCACGGCAAGGCTGACCTTCGCGCCGCCGTAGCCCGCGTTCGCGGCCTGACGAAAATAATCGACTGCGCTCACGGAATCCTTCTTCAGCCCTTCTCCCGTGACATGCGCCATCCCAAGTCGCCACAGGCTTTCTCCATCGCCCTGCGCGGCGGCCTTCTTGTACCACTGAACTGCACGTTTTGGATCTCGCTTCGTCGCCCAGCCGAACTCGTAGTTCTTGCCCATATCGCGCTGTGCTTCCCTGACGCCATGCTTGGCTGCAACGCGAATCAATTCGATGGCGGCCTCAGGGTCGGCGGTCCGACCGCATTGTCCTCGGAACGTTGCGACACCCAAGTAGTACGTCACGATCGCGCCAGCGGGCGATTCGACGAGCTCCAAAAAGTATTTGCACGCGAGGTCCACGTCCTTGTCGATCATGGGTGCGCCCGTATAGAGCATGATCGCGTAGTTCAACTTTGCACCGTCGTCGTTCGCCTCAACGGCGCGGCGAAGGAATCCCAACGCCTTTTCGTGATCGGCTGGTATGCCTATTCCGAGGGAATGCATTAGATAAAGAAGGTTCAAACAATCGCCGGCCTCGCGCGCTGCGCATAGCTCGGCCGTTCGTATTGCCTCCGCAACCTCGACAGTATCGATCTGATCAGGGTCCTTTCCCTCAGTTGCATGCAACCACAGCGCGTGTGCTCGCATGTACTGCACGCGCGCATCGCCGGATTCGGCATGGGGAGACAGTACTCTGAGAACTTCCTCGAACTTTTCCTGTTCTTCGAGGCGCTCCGCCTTCTCGATCGCGGATTCGAGCGAGGCGGTGTCGGCAAGGCAGATCGATGAGCACGCCGCGAATAGCAGAATGAAGCGGACCACACATCCCATACGCGCCACTCCTCATGCCACCATACATTGTTTTGTTTAGAGGGTCGCCATATTACCGAATGCCCATGGTGCCGGACTTGGATTATTTGGACTTACCGCGCTGCTCCACCGGTGCCGGACTTGGATTATTGGACGTACCGGGACGGAGGGTGTCTAGCTACTGCCAATGAAAGCTCAGCACGTCGCGGTGTACAGGGCACTGGCTGACCCAGCCAACACCGCCGTCGCCGAGCATCATTGGAATGCCTCGGCAGGATTGAATTTGGAAGATGACGCGCATCGCCTGAGCGCAGCGTGGGCACTTGACGTATTGAACGTTGTGCACCCAGTCAGGCCACCCCAATAACTTATCGCCTGTAACCGGAAACTTGATATCGCCGCCAAGGTACAGGTCCTCCTGCGCGTCCGTCATGGATACACCGAGATGCTTAATCTCGTAACAGAGGTTTGGGAGGTCGTCGTGACGTTGCCACGCCACGATGTGCTCTTCGTCAAACAGTTCGAGATCGGGTACCTCGGAGAATGCTGATGGTCCATTCGGCTGGCAAATACGCAGAAACGCCGCTGCGCCGAACGGATCTTCGGATGCACAAAGACCGCTGCCATCCTCGGCACCGCAAACGAAAACTTGGAGAAGGCCGTCAAACAGCTTGGGCGCATCGAGCGGCATCTCTTTGCTGTTGAGCTGTAGGAAAAGGTCCATCAGACGGTCGCACGAACCGCATCGGGGCCACTTTGCTCCGCGCGCGATCCATGGCACGCCGCCGAATTTCGAGCATGTTGCCGCGCTGCGCTCACTCTTGTGCACCGGGGTCCAGCAAGGGCGAGTGAATTCACTCAGGGACTGTTCAAGCTCCGCAAGTGTCGTTGCTTCGATGTGACGCTGGCGCGACGGTGTTGTGAGCGGGAAGTTGTGATTGACGTAAGGGTGGTTGCGACGTCGGATCGGCTCGAAGGGAGAGCGAATCGCTTCTCCAGCGGCCAACTGGCGAGCGAAGTTGCGAATCAGCACTACGCCCTGCGTGCCATAGCTCATGACTGCATCGTCACGGGCCGGACTGAACGCGTACCGGCCATAAGCAGGCGCCGCGATCACCGGGCCGGGCTTACCCTCACTGTCGAAGACTGCGACTGCCGATGGGTGGGACGTGACGGTAACCAGCGATCCATCGTGGCGCCAGTGATACTTGGGCAGCGATGAGCCATCGATAGAGAACAACGGAAGAGCCTCTTCGTGATCGACGACATGCAGTTGCGTATCAGAGAAGAATGCCAAGCGGTTGCCTCGGATCGCGATTCTCCCGCTGCGCCCGATGTCGAACGTGCGGTTCGGTTTCGACCCAAAAGGCCACGACCAAATTTCAAGCTGTCCGTTACGGACGATGCCCCACTCGCGCCCATCGTGAATGGGCACTATCTGCAAAGGAAACCGCTCGTCAGACGATTTCCAGACGATCTCGTTCGTCGCGATCTCTCGAACGACCACCTCGCGATTTGCGTCGTGGATGAGGTAGCGCCCACAAGCGGACAATCCGAGGCTACGGCTATCCCAGTATTGCCTGTGCCCGCAAACCGCAATGATCTCGGCCGACAATCCATTCATGAGCGCAAATCGACCATCGCGATGACCGCTTACGATGAGATCGCCTCCGGGTTGGGCGGCAAGACACATCACATCCGGCAGCGGGCGGACTCTGAAGATCCGCTCCATCCCGTCGGTCTGCCAGCCGCAGACGTAATCACCTACCGTGTAGAGCCGATTGCCATCATTGGAAAACGTAGTCATGTGGCAGCCTCTGACTACGCGCGCAATACTCTCCATCGTGTGCGTCCTGCTTGGTTCTAGACGTTGCAGCACCCTCGGTCATCATGGGCGACTAAATCGTCGCTTGTCTATGGAGACGCGGGAGTTCGACGGACGCTGGCGCTCGCTTACTTCTGCGCTGCGCCAGGTGCCGGACTTGGATCATTGGGCTTCCCGAACGCGACCGCTGACGATCCCGCACCTGCATAAGCCCCAGATGCCCAGCTCGGCGCCTATTTGCCCGGCACTGGCGCGCGTCAGGGGAGGAGTGATGTCCTCAGTGTCTTTGGGGCGACCGATGAATAGGCCTCGCGCAGCGCGAGCTCGACGGCGGACCAGTCCATCTTGCCGGCGTCGAGCCAAAGTCCAATCCACCCTCTGTTGCCCATATATTTGGGTGTATGGAATTGCGATGGCGCAATCTGCTGCAGGATGTCGTGCATGTCGGCGGAGGCCTTGCAGTTGAGCGCGAGCCGTCCGTCGCCGTGATGATTGTCCAGAAACCAGCCGAACCGCTTCTTGCGTACTTCCAGGCTCAAATGTGCGCCATGCGCAACCGCGGCGGCTTCAGGTAGCTGCTCGACGATGCGGATGATGCGCTTGCGCTGTCGCGCGGACATGGTGGCATTGGTCGTGCGAACGGGTCGCTCTCGAGGGCGACTGCCAAGCTTGCTCTGCGGCACGAAATGAAATCGAACCAGATAGACATTACTGCCGCGGCCGTGCTTCGCGACCTTGAGGAGATCGACGACGCTTTTGAATCCCGACGCGCGCGCCAGCGTCGGCGTGATATCGGAAAGCTCGATCTGCTCGATCGAGTCCACCTCGATTGCGCCACCCTCGACCGGATAGCGGCCGCCGCGCTTCACGTGCGGACGCAGCCAGATGCGCACGCTGCAGGTGATCTCGCCGCGGCGAACGCCGTCGCGGAGGCGCTTGGTGAATTGCATCGTGGACGAGCCGTACCGGGTTTGCGTTGTTCGACATATTAGACGAAACCCTGCGGAGCGTGTCTCTCGATCGACTCGCGCACATCCGCTTAGCCTTGCTGCGAGCGATGAGCCGCTCAGCGCTTCATCAGCGCGTTCATGCGCTCGTCTAGCATTTCACCAGGCACATATCGACCACGGACGATCACGGCGGAGATCGCGCGCGTGTTTGCGACATCTTCCAGAGGGTCCGCTTCGAGCAGCAATAGATCGGCTTGCTTGCCGGGCTCGACGGTGCCACGGTCCGATAAGACGCCTAGCCATTCGCAGGGCAGCCTCGTTGCAGCCTCGAGAGCCTGATACGGAGTCATTCCGGCGCGCACGAGCGCTTCGAGCTCGTCATGGAGAGCGAAGCCGGGCACGATTCCCGGCACCGGCGCATCCGTTCCAGCAACCACCGGCACGCCAGCAGCTATGGAAGCGCGCACCAACTCACGATTGAAATCGACGGTCTTCTCTAGCGCAGCGATTCGTTCGGGACTTGCGAGCGCGACGTACGGATTGTGCTCGACGACGACTTGGCGCCACAGCGGATGGAGCGCGCGCAGTTCCTGCCGTGTTCGCAACGTCTCCGGGTGGCTCGTTTGCTCGAGCAGCCGATCGTCGAGCGAGAGGGTGGCCGTCAACCACGCTCCGTTCTTCTTCATGAGCTCGACGTATTGGGGAATGGATTGGAACGAAGGCTCGCTCGTGTACAGCGCGAACTCTTCCGCATGTGCAACCATGTCGAGTCCCTCGACGGCATCGGCGACGCGACCGCTCTGTCGTCCGGGAAGATGACCGACCACGGGGAGCTTCAGCTTTCGTGCTTCATCCACGATTGCATCGAGCGCTTCGAAGCTCAGTCGACTGTAGACTTTGATGGCGTCGTAGTCCTCTGCTGCCGCATCTCTCACCGCTTGGCGACCTTCCTCGGGTGTCGTGGCGACGCGAGTCATCCCGACGGGCCATAGCGGCGGCTGCCCATCGATCATCGCAGCGGCGAAGATTCGAGGACCCAAAACACGTCCGGCTTCGATCTCGACGCGCTGACCGATCGTTTCCGACATGCCTTGCAGCGAGAGGACCTGCAGCACGCCATTGGCCAGATACGGAAGAAAAACATCGTCGTTGTTGACCGCGTCGGCCGGGATTTCCGGGTTCTTCAAGACCAGGCGCAGCATTCGGATGTTCTCGAGATGAACATGCATGTCCGTTAGGCCCGGCATCAGCCACTTGCCGCGTGCGTCGATGCGGTGCATGTCCGGCGTCACTTCGGCGGTTCGGGCAGGTTCGATCGTCGCGATTTTCCCGTCGCGAATCACGACAGTGGCGTCCCGAATGGAGTGCGGTCCTGCCATAGGGATGACGGTCACGTGTTCTATCGCGAGCGTCCGCGGTGCATCGTTCTTCGGCGCGGCGAATGCTTCGCCGCCAGATTGAAGAGTCATCCACGCGACTAGACCCATCAGAACCGTTGCGCCGCTCGTGCGAGCCAAATGTTTCGTGCGCCCCGCCGCCCGATGTCGTTCCCCGTGTTCGATAAAGCAGTGTCTCGTGTCCATGCTTACAGTGTACGTCTGCGTGTTTACGGTGTAAACATGTGCCGATTCGACGCGTTTATTGCATGCTATCGAGCTGAGTTTGCACAGACCCCGACGATGAATCTCGAGCAAGCGACTTATCAACCGATTAACCGCATCAAGCCCGTCGCACCGAATGTTTGGATCGTCGACGGGCCGGTGATTCGCTTCGGCATGCCTTGGCCGAAGTTCCCGTTTCCGACCCGAATGACGATCGTGCGGCTCTCCGACGGACGCCTATTCATTCATTCGCCCACTCCGCTCACGCCCGAGCTCGAGCCAGAGGTCGATGGCCTTGGCGTGCCGGCCTGGATCGTCGGCCCCAACCGGATTCACTATTGGTGGATACCCGAGTGGCATGCGAAGTTCTCGCGCGCGGAAGTCTACCTTGCGCCTCGTATCGAGGAGCAGGCCGGCAAGCAGATTGGCGGCGAGGCTTCGACGCTCGAGCGAGCGTCCGGCTACCCGTGGGATGACGAGATCGCGACGCTGCCGGTGAAAGGCGACTTCATGACGGAAATCGTATTCTTCCAGCGCGCGACGAGGACATTGATCCTGACCGATCTCATCGAGAACTTCGAACGCGCCAAGCTCTCGATGCCCATGCGCTGGATCACGCGCCTCGCAGCGATACAGGATCCGGACGGTCAGATGCCGAGAGACATGCGCGCGACATTCTCGAAACACAAGGTCGAGCTGCGGGAGGCGGTCGAACGAATGCTCGAGTGGAACCCGGAACGCATCATCATTGCCCACGGAAGATGGTACGAGAAGAATGGCGCCGCAGAGCTTCGCAGGGCGTTTCGCTGGCTGCTGAAGTAAGGTCAGCCAACGACCCTGGGCTCGAATAGCTTGCGAGCAATAGCGGCTGTTCGAACCAACGACACGTTAGTCGCTGCTGATCTTCCGCCCGCGTCCGTAGGTGCCTTCGCTCTTGCCCTTGATCCAATCGCCGAGGAGTCGAAGGTAGCCCTCCGTGATACGTGTGGATCTGCGGGAGCCGTCGT
>JBDZVE010000059.1:12082-23346 GCA_040255535.1 Lysobacterales bacterium
CCGAGGAGTCGAAGGTAGCCCTCCGTGATACGTGTGGATCTGCGGGAGCCGTCGTTGTTCGTGACGTACTCCATCATGCCGTGATCCGTGTCGGGGAAGACGTAGACATCGATCGGTTTGCCGGCCTTGATCAGCTCCATCAGCGCGGCGCGCGTCGTCTCGATCGGCGCTTCTCGATCGTCTTCGGCGAGCACCCAAAGGAGCGGAGCGTCGAGCCGTCTCAAGACGGCGAGCGAGTCGTAATCCCAGATGAGCTCGACGCTGTCGAATCGCGGGCGTCCGAGTCGACGCAGCTCGTCCTCGCTCATGCGCAGCATGTCGCCGCTATATTCGCCGCGAATTTGGTGCGACCAAGGATGGGCACTCAGCTCTCGACGCACTTTAGCGAGCTCGTCATATCCTTCTTCGAAGTCGGTCGTCAGGAGCCTCGCCGTCGCGTTCGATAAGCGGTTCAGCAGCTCGATCGCTTGGTCGCCAAGTCCCAGCGCACGCGCCTCGGAAAACATCTGTTCGCGATCTTCTTCGATGGGCGAGGCGACGAGCCCGAAGCCGACTGCGACGAAATCCGCCCCAGATTGTGTAGCGGCGAGTGGCGCGACCCATCCTCCTTGGCTGCCGCCGTAGAAGCCCGCACGGCTGATTCGACCGCGCGCCATCGTTCGCGCGTGAGCGAGCGCCGCTGCCGCATCGGCCGCGAGCAATTCGAAGTTCTGCGTGTATTCGCCCTCGGATCCGCCGGTGCCGCGTTTGTCATACGCGAACACGGTGATGTCCTGAGCAGCGAGCGCGTAGGCATAGGGAGAATTGAGCGCCGAGGTGCGCTCGGAACCGTGCACCATGACGACGAGCGGCCGTTCACGATCCGACACACCCGCGGGCTCGATCAGTTTTCCTACGAGCTTCGTTTGCACGCTCGAGAATGTCGTATCGGTCGCAGTCATCGGCAGTTCCGGCCAGGATGCCGTTTTGCCGTCGCCTTTCTTGATTGTGACCGTGCCGTCCTCCGTACACGTGAGTGGAGCACTCGCGTCCGAGGTGCTGCCGCGGCGGCCGTCGAGAAACTGATAGCGCAGCGTCTGCGGATGATTCGCAAGCGGTACGATGACGACGAAGTCGGCGGCGGTGCCGTACACACCTCGCTTGCACGCCGCTTGAGCGTGCGGCGCGAGCGCCATGACGACGATCGCCAACGCGAGGGTTCGCGGTGTGTACAACGCGCTCTCCTTGAACAATCTGCGCGACGAGCATGCTCGGTGCGAGCAAGCATCCCACATCGATGCGCGGCGGCGCGAGTCCGGCTTTTGACCGCTCGGAGATCTCGAGACAGACGAATCCTTGGCGCGGTGACTGGCTCCTCGTGAGCCGCCGAATGGCTCTTTAGGTCGATACCGCGTCCACCCGTTGTTCCTGAAACTGCGCCCCCTTCAAGTGGTGAGTCTCGGGTGTTCAATGCGACTGATGCCGATTCGCTATCTCGAGGCCGGTATCTGGCGATGACCGCTTGCACGGAATGTCACGGCGCAGACTTAGAGGGCTGGGAGCTCGTGAAGGCACCGAGCTTGATCGTCGCTGCGGCTTATTCGGAAGCGGACTTCACGACGCTCATGCGCACCGGGGAGGGTGTCGGCGGACGCAAGCTTGGCCTGATGGGCGAAATGGGAAGGAAGCGCTTCTCAGCACTCACCGATGAGGAAGTGCGCGCGCTTCGCGCATACTTGTTGGAGTTCGCGCGCGCGCGCAGTGCTCGGCCGAATCGAGCTTAGCGATACTCGAGTCGATGGTACCGAGTTGGGTCGTTGGAATATCATACGCAATCCGAATGCTTATCGACCCATTCGCCCGCTGGGTGTCCGTGAAGAGCGTGGCCAGAAGCGAAGGAGAGGTTTCGATGCCACCGAGGGTGAACAATGATGGCGAACACTGCAGCGTCGCCGCGTGCGTACTCGGAACGGTACTCATCGCGGCATGCAACGGCGCTGCCGAACCGGGGCAGATGAAGTCTGCGCCCATCTCAGAGAACGCGGCAGCATTGATTTGTGGTGACAACGCTCAGGTTGACTCGGACATTGGCCGCCTGACGAACAACGTCTGGAACAAGCAGGCTATTGGCGATGCGCCGTACAAGCAGTGCATCGTGGCTCGCGAATCCGCGAACGGAAAGGAGTATGGCTGGGCATGGAGCTGGCCTATGGATAGCAATACGGTGGTGGCCTATCCGGAGACTGTCATCGGCTGGAAGCCGTGGGCCGGCGGTGTATCGACTGACAAGCGCCTTCCGATCCGTATCGATGCAATCGAAACGCTGCGTTTGAGCTACGACATCGAAACGGACTCCAATGCTACCCACAACCTCGCCACGTCGATCTGGCTCACGCGCAGCGGAAAGACAGGCTTGTTTCCGAGGCCCGATGACATCAGTACGGAGCTCATGATCTGGACGGATGACACGGGATTCTCTCCCGGTGGAGAGTACGTGGGCGACGTCACGATCGATGATCTCGGATTCGAGATCTGGTGGGGCAAGGATTGGGGCGACAACTCCGGCACGGTGAGCAATCGCTGGAGCTACATTGCCTATCGCGCCAAGACGAGGACTCGCTCGACAACGCTCGATATCAAGAAGATCCTGCAGGACGCCGTCAATCGCGGCATGATCTCAGCGGAGCACTACGTGCCGAGCATCGAGGTCGGCAACGAAGTCATCAACGGCACGGGCGAGACGTGGATTAGATCGTTGACGCTCGAAGTGCACTGATGGCGAAGGGCTTGCCTTCGAGCTTCATCGAGTGAATCCGCACAATGACTCAACTTACCGCGTGAAGAATGCGAGAGCGCTCTCCTTGGTGAGCATGGGCCTTGCTCAGAGCATCTCACGCATTCTGCCGACAAGATGTCTACTCTAGCGGTGGCGGCGGTACGGGTGGTGGAGGGCGCTCCGTCGATAACTCCTCGCGCAGTGCCGGGGTCGTGATTTCGAAAGTGCCTTGACCTCGTATCGCGGCTTCCAGTCGTTCGATGACATCTTTGTATGCGCGCAGAACCTGCTCCGGCTCGAACGTGTAGTAGCCAGACAGGTGCAAAATTGGTGCGTCGTATGAGTTGATCTCGATCGTTGAGGTCGTGGAATTCGTGGCGAGGATATAGATGCCGCCCACCTCAACGCGCAGACCCGCGCAGTAGGTGTTGGTATAGGTGATCTCATCGAAGTCACTCGATCCTCGGAAGTGCTTCAGAACGCGAATCTTGCCGCGAAACGAGTGGTAGTAGTTCGTCGGGTCAAGCGAAAGGGATAGCACCTGTACCGCGACGATCTCGCTCGCTGCCGGTGCAACCTTGTCGAACGCCTTGTCATCCGGTCCCCTGCTACATGCGTCCGACGTCCACGGCGAGAGCACGCCGATCGCGATAACTGCCAAGTATCTGAAGACCCGCATGAGCTTCCTCCCTGCTGCATCGAAGTCCCACGATGCCGTTGCTGCTGAGTTTGAGTTGGTGCGCATCTTAGATCCTTTGCGATCGATCGATCCACGCGCATAGTCCAATATGTCAATTCGAGTACCGATAGCACGCCGAGGAAAGCGGCGGGTGTACACTGGCGGCATCGAACGATAAGTACGCGCGCGCCCGAAGGTGGGTATCGCGGCGTCGACAGATAAACCGAAGCAGGGAAGATCGCTCGTGAGAATGGGTGCCGGGATTCGACGTGTGCTAGCGACGAGGACTTTCGGCGTTCTCGTTCTGTTCGCGATCGGTTCGCTCGCCGACCTAGCCGTCGCAAACGCCGGTAGTCCGGACCCTGAAGCGCCTGCCGCCAAGCGCCTGCCGCCCAAGTACTACGAGCAACCGGACGGCTTCGGCGGCCGCAAGTGGGGCGATCCTATGAAGTCGTTCAAAGGGCTGCGCACGGCCTTGACCGTTGATGCATCCTGGGGTCACCGATCGCTCCGAACGAATCCGTTCCTGTGTCTACCGGACTTGGAAGGCACGTGCGACGGGCTCGTCGCACTGAAATTCCTCGGGCCCAGCGATCAACGTCGTGCACTCACGATCGTGTCTCAAAACCAGATCGAAGGACAGGGCTTTCGAATGGCGGGCGTCACGCTTCACCCCGTCACGCATTTCTTCTGCGGTCAGTGGAACGAGCTGCTGCGCTACGCACCCAAGGATCTCGACGAACGAATGGGTTACTGCGGGGTCCGGTTGGAGTTCCAGAGCGAGACCGAACAGGCGCTCGCTACGCTGCCCGCGGAGCACGTTACGCAGTATCAACGCGTTTTGAGATACCTGATCCTGACCTATGGCAAGCCGTTCGGCTATCACGGCCTCGTAACCGTCTACGATGAAGGCAGCGATAGGCCGGCGCGCAGAAAGTTTCCGCGCCGCTACCGATGGTGCACGAGTCTGGATTCGATCTTTGCACCGAAGTGCAACGTCAAGATGACGTTAACGTTCGATGCCGAATCCGGCAAAGGATCGCTGCTGATCGCGGCGCCGCCGCTCATTCAGTTCGCGAGCGCGCAACTCCCGGGACCGCGCGGTGTGCCGAGCGCCCTCTATCAGGAGCTTTTCAGGGACTATCGATGATGCAGGGTTCGCTTACTGAAGCGTAGGCCGCAAAGTTGCCGCCTCGTCGAGCCTGCGCTGGGTCAGGCGTTTCTGGGCTGGAAGCTCCGCTGCTATGTACCCGCGGGCGCGCTGCCGACTCACATCGGAGTAGTGCGTCGGTCTGCCATGGGGACGGACACCTGCAGGGATTTCGCTGACCTCTGGCGCCCTTATCGAATCCAAGGGCCACATTCCGAATTCGTATAAACAGAGATCATAACATTTGTTATTATCTCGCCCGATATCTCCATGAGCGACCGCACCCGCAATTTCGGCTTTCTCGTCAAAGACATTGGACGGCTCTACGCGAAGCTGTTCGAGCGTCGGGCGCGCGACCTTCATTGGAGCCTTTCCGAGTGCAAGGTGCTGACGTATCTGCAGCGCAATGCGGGCATCAGTCAGATCAAGCTCGCCGAGCTGACCGGCGTCGAGCCGATGAGCCTCGTGCGCATTCTCGATCGCATGGAGGCGGACGGGCTGATCGAGCGGCGTCCTGACCCGAGCGATCGTCGCGCCCGGCAACTATTTCTCAAGGACAAGGCGCAACGGACGCTGGATCAGCTATGGAAGCTGAGCGATGCAACGCGCGCGCAATCCCTGGCGGGCATCAAGTCGGAGGAACGCCAGGTTCTGATCGATTTGCTGGAGCGCATCCACCGCAACCTGATCGACGCACAAGTGGATACGCCCGCGGAGCCGCCGCCCGCCGCTACTCCAGTCAGGTCGCAGGCTGCTAAGCAGCGTAAACCCGCGCGGTCGCCCGCGAGCGCTCGCCGCGCCAGCACCACTCGTTGATGCCATCTAAAGCTTCCCGTTTCCAAGATGAATGCCGTAGTCAAAGAAAACGAGACCGATGAATCGGCCGCCAACGCCGATCTGCCGCCGAACGATTCCCAATCGACTCGAGATCGGCGGAGTCGCCTGCGCTTGCCGCTCATGATTCTGGGGCCGCTGCTGATTCTCGGCGGAGCGACCTACTTTTATTTTCATAGCGGACGCTACGAATCCACTGACAACGCGTACGTTCGTGCGCCGCAAGTGAGTATCAGCGCGAACGTTGCAGGCCGCGTCGTCGAAGTGGCCGTGCACGAAAACGAGCACGTCTCGCGCGGCGATCTGTTGTTCCGTCTCGACGATGCGCCGTATCGCATCGCTGTCGCCGAGGCCGAGGCGCAGTTGGCGAAGACCCGGCTGCAGGTCGAAGAGCTGCGCGCGACGTATCGCCAGCGTCAAGCAGAGCTCACTGCCGCACAGGATACGCTTGCGTATCGGCGCACCGAGCTCGAGCGCCAGCGGCGCTTGCTCGCGAAGGGCATCGCTTCGCAAGCTTCGTTCGATGCCGCTCGACTTGCGCTCCAAAACGCTGAGCAGGAATACGCCGGCGTGCAGCAGCAGATTGCGGCGGCGCTCGCGAGTCTCGGCGGCCGTCCAGACATTGATGTCGACCAGCATCCCTACGTTCTGGCGGCCCAAGCACGGCTCGACCGCGCACGCTTGAATCTTTCGTATACGACGATCGTCGCGCCGAAGGACGGTATCGTGACGCGCGTCGAGAATTTGCAGGTCGGCGACTACATCGCAGCGTCGCGTCCCGCCTTCGCGCTCGTCGCGACCGACGAGCTGTGGGTCGAGGCGAACTTCAAGGAAGTGCAGCTTGCGCACATGCGGCCGGGCCAGACCGCGCGTGTAACGATCGATGCGCTGCCGGACCGCGAGCTGATTGCGAGAGTCGTAAGCCTCAGCCCGGGTACAGGCAACGAGTTCTCCGTGCTGCCGGCTGAGAACGCGACGGGTAACTGGGTCAAGGTCGTCCAGCGCGTGCCCGTTCGGCTCGAGCTCGAAAATGTCGATCCGGATCTCGAGCTGCAGTCGGGCTTGAGCGCGGTCGTCGAGGTGGACACGCACTATCGGCGCCACCTGTTCGGCGGTGACGAGGCAATCGTAGCCGCTGCGCACTGATGTCCTCGACCGGCGCGACATCCGGCGTCCCGCATCACGGGCTGATCAGCCTTTCCGTGATGCTCGCGACGACGATGCAATCGCTCGACACGACGATTGCGAACGTCGCGCTGCCGCACATGCAAGGCAGCGTTGCCGCGACGCAGGAGCAGATGACGTGGGTGCTCACGTCGTACATCGTTGCGGTTGCGATCATGACGCCGCTCACGGGGTGGCTTGCAGGACGCTTCGGTCGCAAGCACGTCTTCCTCGCCTCGATCGCCGGATTCACGATCGCCTCGGTGCTCTGCGGTCTCGCGCAGAGCCTGCCGCAGATCGTCTTGTTCCGTTTGCTGCAGGGACTCTCGGGCGCCGCGCTCGTGCCGCTGTCGCAGGCGATCCTGCTCGATATCAATCCGCCCGAGCGGCATGCACGCGCGATGTCGTTGTGGGTAATGGGCGTCACCGTCGGTCCGATCCTCGGACCGGCGCTCGGTGCGTGGCTGACGGACAACTATAGCTGGCGTTGGGTGTTCTACATCAACGTGCCGATCGGCATTCTCTCGTTCATCGGCCTCAGCAGCTTCTTATCCGAAACGCCGCGCAGGCGCGGTGCATTCGACTTCATCGGCTTCACGAGCCTTGCGATCGGCATCGGCGCTTTGCAGCTCATGCTCGATCGCGGCCAGCTCAAGGATTGGTTCAGCTCCCCCGAGATTTGCCTCGAGGCTTTGACGGCAGGCATCGCGCTCTATCTATTCGCCGCACACAGCGCGACCGCACGCGAGCCGTTCGTCAACTTCAAGATCTTCAAGGATCGCAATTTCCTCATCGGGAGCTTGTTCATCACGGTCGTCGGCGTCGTGCTGTTCGCGACGCTCGCGCTCATGCCGCCGATGCTGCAGGACCTGCTCGACTATCCGGTCATGACGGCGGGACTCCTGACGGCGCCGCGCGGTCTCGGCACGTTGGCCGCGATGCTGATGATCAGCCGTTTGCTGCGCGTGATGGATGCGCGCTGGGTTATTGCGCTCGGGCTGGTCGTGACGAGCATTTCGCTGTGGCAGATGTGCGGCTTCTACATCGGCATGGACGACGGCTTGGTCGCGTGGTCGGGCTTCATTCAAGGCATCGGCATGGGGCTCACGTATGTGCCGCTTGCGACGGTCGCGTTCGCAACGCTGGCGCCGCATTTCCGCAACGAAGGCACCGCGGTCTTCAATCTGCTGCGCAACATCGGCAGCAGTGCCGGCATCGCCGCCGTCCAGGCGATCTTCATTCGCAATGTGCAAATCATGCACGCGCGCCTTGCCGAGCACATCACGCCGTTCGGCGAGCACGGCGAGCGTCTCGGCGATCTCGGCAATGCGGCGGCGTTGTCAGCGATGAACGGCCGCGTCACGCAGCAAGCGACGATGATCGCGTACAACAACGACTTCAAGCTGATGCTCGTGCTGTGCCTGCTGGCGATTCCACTCGCCTTCATCTTTCGTAAACCGAACCCGCATGCCGGCTCAGTGCCGGTCGCCGCCGACTGACCGCATGCACGACTATTTCCAGTTCATGAGCAACGCACGTCTGAAATCAGTTCTTGGCGCCGTCCTTGCGTCGGGAGCTCTGAGCGCCTGCGCCGTCGGCCCGGAGTTTCATCGACCCGAGCCGCCGTCGATCGATCGCTACACGAATGCCTCGGCCGAGCGCAGCGCGAACGTGCCGGCGCAAGAGGTGCGGCTCGGCGCTGCGATGCCGAATCATTGGTGGGATCTGTTTCACTCGCCCGCGCTCGAGGCGGCCATCGAGAGTGCGATCGCGCAGAATCAAACGCTAGCGGCGGCGCGTGCCAATGTGCGGCGGGCGCAAGCGCTCGTTGCCGCGCGCACGGGCATGCGCTATCCGGACGTCGACCTGACCGCCGGGATCGGCCGGCAGAAATTCGGCTCTCAGTTTCTCGGCAGTTTCACGCCGCCGCCGCCGTTCACTTACTACGCGTTCGGCCCGGCTGTGAGCTATACGCTGGACTTCTTTGGCGGCGTATCGCGCTCTATCGAGCAACAGCAGGCGCTCGCGGAGTATGAAGCGCGGCAAGCGCAAGCGGCGCAGCTCTCCGTCTCCGGCAACGTCGCGCTGCAAGCGATCGAGATTGCGGCGAAGCGCGCTGAAATCGCAACCGTCGAGGAGCTCGTGGACGACGATCGTCGCAACCTCGAGATGATCCAAGCCGCGTTCGAAGAAGGCTCGATCAGCCGCGTCGAGGTGCTGAGCGCGCAGACGCAGCTCGTGAGAGATCGAGCATTGCTGCCGCCACTGCGGCAGGATTTAACGGTCGCGCGCAATGCGCTCGCGGTCTTGCTCGGCCGCGCGCCGGTGAATACCGCCGGCGCTGATTTCGAGTTGACGAGCTTCGAGCTGCCGCGCGAGCTGCCGGTGAATGTGCCGTCCGATCTCGTGCATCGGCGTCCCGATATCCTCGCCGCTGAAGCTCAGCTCCATGCGGCGACGGCGGCGGTGGGGATCGCGTCGGCGAATTTGTATCCTCAATTGACGCTCACCGGAACGTTCAGCCAAGAATCGCTCGAAGCGGGGGACCTATTCGATTCTGCGAACCAGGCGTGGACGCTGATTTCGAAACTCACCGCGCCGATTCTGGACGGCGGTCGCCTGCGTGCCGAGCGGCAAGCCGCGATCGAGGCGCTCTCGGTGCAATCCGCACGCTATCGCCAAACCGTGCTCGAGTCCTTCGCGCAGGTCGCCAATGCGTTGGAAGGCGTTCAACACGCGGCAGAGCAGTTGTCCGCAGAAGCCGAAGCACTGCGTGTCGCGCAAGAGAACGTCGAGCTCGCGCGCGAGAGCTTCGCGGAAGGCTATGCGAACGCCTTGCAGGTCCTCGATGCCGAGCGCCTGTATCAGCAAGCGCGCCTAGGTCACGTGCGCGCAAGAGCGCAGCGGCTGAAGAACACGGCACAACTGTACATCGCCCTCGGCGGCTGATCGCCGCGCGCGCGCCCGCGCGCCGGTGCCGGACTTGGATTATTGGATTTTTTGTAGATCGGTCCTAGGGTAGTGACAACAGTCGCGATCCGCTGTCTCAGTGCAATCTCTACTGGCAACAGCCGGCAAATCCGAAAGTTCAAGTCTGGCACCGCGCCCGCGCGCCGGTGCCGGACTTGGATTATTGGATTTTTTGTAGATCGGTCCTAGGGTAGTGACAACAGTCGCGATCCGCTGTCTCAGTGCAATCTCTACTGGCACGGCCGGCAATCCAAAAGTTCAAGTCTGGCACCGAGGGGCTCGTGAAAGTCCAAAAATCCAAGTCCGGCACCGTTGCAGCGCGCGGCACAACTGTACATCGCCCTCGGCGGCTGACGGCCGCTCCTTCCGAACGCACGTGCTCAGTGCCGTGAATGCTTTAAGCACAGCACATCTCGATAGGCACACAACGCTTGGATCAACTGCTTCTCGTCGTTGAGAATCTTCGCAGTCTCTGCCTGGCCGATGAGCTGGATCATGTAGCTGTGCGCCGCGCCGCCTTCCGTATGCTTGTCTACGAACGGATACGCCAATGTCGATGGGTCGTCGAAATTCGGCTTGGCGCCGATGTCTTCGTTCGCGACGAACGGCGCGTAGAACATCAGATGCGGCATCGCCATCGTATGCAGTTGCATATCCGGCGGGCCGATGGCGCGCATGACGGGGCCGACCATATATGACACGCCAGGCTTATCCGGAATCGCATACGTCTTCTCGCGAAAGCGCTTTTCGATTTCTGCCTTTAGCGCAAGCGGACTCATGCCGTGCGCACGCAGCGCGGCCGCATCCATGATCGCCTTCAAGTACGTCCGCGTCCCCACTGCGTCGTAGCAGACGGGCCAATACACGTCGTTGCGGAAGTCCACCATGTCCCAGTCGGTGCGCTGCACGATGCACGTCACGCCGCTCGTGCCTTGTCGTGCAAGGTAATAGCCCTTCTTGGGATCGAGCAGATAGACCGTCGCGGCTTCGCGCAATCTCGGCGGCGCCGCGCTCAGCGCAAACTGCGTTTCGAGCTTCGGCGGCATCGCCTCGAGCGTCGTCTCGTTCGTCTGGCGTGACCCCGCTAATGCGATGCCGGCGAGGCTTGTTGCAGCCAGTGCAGCGATCCAACTCATCTTCATATTCATAGCTCTCTCCATCACTCACTTGCGGCTCGTTGTTCGTTCGGGAGCGAGATTAAGAGCGACAGCGAATTGGGTGGGAGTGACAAATGTGGCGCGATTCGAGCTGAGGAGGTGATGGGCGTGATGAGGTGATCGACGACAGGTGCCGAAGTGACGCGCGCGGTGCCCGCGCGCGGTGCCGGACTTGGATTATTGGATGTTTGCCGCGATCCGCTCGCAGGAGCGCGCCGGCGAATTGCGATCCGCCGTCCCAGTGCAATCTCACTGGAAACCGCCGGCAAAATCCAACAGTCCAAGTCCGGCACCGTTGCAGCGCCGCGAGCATTTCCTTCTCCTTCTAGGGCGAAGGTGCAGGATGAGCATCGCGCGGAGCGCTCCTTGCCCCTCACCCGCGCGCTAACGCGGGCGACCTCTCCCGAAGTGGGAGAGGTGAAGAGAAAGGCAGAGCCAGCTGGCTCCCCTTGCTGTCCAGGATAGTTGTCGCCTCTGCAGATTGCGGCGCCCCGGGAATAGGACATATATGGACGCCTCCCACCCTGTCAAGCGTTGATGGCTGAACGGGAAGCG
>JBDZVE010000060.1:0-19188 GCA_040255535.1 Lysobacterales bacterium
CCGCTTCCGTCGGAACCCCGGCCTCCAGATATCGGATTTTCCCCGGACACTAGTGGGCGTAGGCCGGGATCCAGACGAGAAGGCGCATCAAACGTGCGCGAATGCCTGGATCCCGACCTTCGTCGGGACGACGAGATAAGCATTCCTGATTTGAGATTTTCCTTATTCCGAACTCTCATGTCCGCTGGCCATGTGCTTCCGTCGCCATGGGCCGGGCTGTCTGACCGTCAACTGTCAACCGTCAACTGTCCGGGCGCACGCCCCTCAACCATCATCCAGCTTCCTCACCCAGATGTTCCTGAAGCTCACGACATGGCCGTGATCTTGGAGACGAATCGAACCATCGCCGTGCGGCTCGTACTTCGGTTCTCCTATATAAGTTGTGCCGCCCTTGAGCTCGACATCGTGATGAATGAGCACCCCGTTGAGGAATACCGTCATTCGAGCGGGCGAGAGGAGCGTGCCGTCGTCTTCGAATCGCGGGGCGATGAAGACGATGTCGTAGGTCTGCCATTCGCCTTCCGGTCGCGCGGCATTCACGAGCGGGATGTACTGTTTGTAGATCGATCCCGCCTGCCCGTTCGAGTACGTGCGATTCTCGAAGGTATCGAGAACCTGTACCTCATAAAGCTCCTGAAGAAACACGCCGCTGTTGCCCCGATCCTGCCCCTTCTTCTCCGGGGGGAGCTGCGGTGTGCGCCACTCGATGTGGAGCTGAACATCCCCAAACTTTTCTTTCGTGCGAATGTCGCCCGTACCGGGCGCAACCGTGAGCGCTCCGTTCGCAACGATCCATTCTGCAGGCTTGCCTTCGACGCTCTCCCAACCGTCGAGTGTCTTGCCGTCGAACAGGACGATCGCATCGGAAGGCGCCTCGGACGGTCTCGCGCCCGGCGTGACGTGCTTCGGGACGGGCTCCCACACCTCCGTGTCCTCCGGACGCGGCGAATCGGCCAGCGCGGCGGCACACACCGCCGAGGCAGCAAACAACAGCAAAGCCTTCTTCATTCTTGTGTCCCCTGACATGCGAAAGCATGTTTGTACACCTTGCCAGGGGGCTTATGCCAGTCACCGGAGGTTCGGCACTCGTCGCTGCCGGCTTGGCTGCAGCCAGTGCTTCACTCCTTGCGCGTGCAAGAAGGCCTCCGCGTCGGCGCCGCGCAGGAGCGCAAGTGTCGAGAGCGTGCCCGCTTGCGTGCATGTGTCGGCGAGCACGGTGACGGAGCGCGGAGCATTCGGAACGGGCCAGCCCGTTCTTGCATCGAGCACGTGCGAGTAGCGCACGCCGTCCTTCAGCAAATAACGGCGCGAATCGCCGCTCGTCGCAAGCGCCCCGGCGCGCAGCAGGATCGTGTTCGCCGCAGTGTCTTCCGCATCGCAGGCTTCGACGCCGACGATCCACGGCTTACCGTCTCGCCGGGCCGTGCGCACCGCGATGTCACCACCGAAGTTGACGAGGCAGCTCACGTCGGGAGCGATCAGCTGCGCCGCGCCGACCGCAAGGTCGACCGCATACTCCTTACCGATGCCGCCGAAATCGATCTGCATGCCTGGGCGCATGCGAAGCACCGGTCGCTGCCACTCGACTTTCTCCCACCCGACGAGCGCACGCAGCACCTCGATTTCCTCGCGTGAGGGAACGCGATCGCTGCCGTCGAAGGTCCAAGCTTTACGCAGCACGCCCGAGGTGATGTCGAACGCGCCTTCGGACAGCTCCGTGAGCTTCGCCGCGAAATCGACCAGGCTCGACGCCTCATCCCCGAGAATGATGGGATTGCCGTTGCTGTTGTTGATCCGATCGACGATGTTACCCGAACGGTAGCGGCTATAGCGTCGCTCGATGCGCCACGCGCAAGCGGCGATCTCATTCACGATCGACTTTGCAACGGGCTCGGCTATGGATTCGATGAGCACTTCACAAGGACAGGCCATCGCCCTGAACCGACCGATCCAATGATCGCCATCGAATGCGAGCGTCGGCGGGGACGGCCGCGCCCCCTCGATAGCACTCGTTGTCGAGCGCTCGGCGCTCATGGTGCTAGAGCGCGAATCGACAACCGAACTGCAGAATGACCGCGCCGAGATCCGGGTACTGTTCGCGGCTCGCCTGATTGCCGATGATCTGCTCGCTCGGAATCTCTCCCGACTGCTGGTAGTACTCGAGGCGGGCGTTCCACTCGCTGCCGCTCGGGTTGCGGTGCCCGAATCTGACCCCGACGGTCGTCGCATCGAAGTTGCCCAAACGAAAATCGGCGGAGGCGAATTCGGGCAAGGGCGCGCCCTCCACCAGGCTCGCGCGATAGAACTCCGCCTCGTTTTGCGTGTAGTAGCGAAGCAACGGCTCCACATAGCTTGCACTGCCGATCGGCCAGCGCAGACGCGTTTCGAGCGTGTGCGAGTCGATGTTCCAGTCGTCCGTCATGAAGCGATACGACACGTGGAGCACGGGCGAACCGAATGCGTGCTTCACCTCGGCGAACAGGCTGTGCTTCGTGCGGGTGTCCGGCCGGCTCTCATAGCGATAGAACCCGTTCGGGCCCTCGCCGACAGGCACGCGTGAGAGCGTATCGCCCGTGAGCGGGTCAACGACGCTCAGGATTTTGTACGGGTCATTCAGATACCCGCTCGAGTTGCTGTAGGAGTAGTTAATGCGCATCACGGTCGTGCGATTGAGCACCTGCGTGATCCCCACCAACAGATCGAGAACGTTCTTGCTGTCGGTGCCGAGCTTGTTGGAATTGTCGCCGACATCGAGCATCTGCGAGAGCGGAATCGGCGCGCCGCCGACGGGGTCGATGTCGTCCTGCGAATAAGCGAGGCCGACGCTCAAGGTCGTGTTGCGCTTGTTGAAGTCGCGCGAGAGGCCGAGATTCGCACCGAGATGCGTGTAGTCGTACTCCGTCGAGAAGCCGATGCCCGCCGAGAACGTGTAGAGACGCGCGAGCGGCTGAGTCCACGCCACGTTCAGCGCGTAGCGCGTGTCGAGAAACGTATCGTCCAGAGGGATCTCGCCCGCCGGCGTCGTATACGTCTTGTTGCCTGACGGACTCGTGAACGTCTGCGGACGGTCGAGGGCGATCGCGCCGCTCGCGGACGCGCCCGTCAACGTATCGACGGTCAATGTGATCCCGAGCGAGCGGTCGTCCTCGAAGCCACGCGTCGCTGCAACCGTCGCACTGACGTCCTGCACGCGGCCGTCGTCCTCGGCGTAGTACAAGAGCGCGGAGTCGATGGACCAGCGCTCGAGCTCCTCGGCGGCGGCAGGCGATGTCGCGGTACCAAGCAGCGCACAGCTCGCTGCGGTCAACGCGGTGCTGATGTTCTTACAGTGCTTGGATTCATCGCTCATCGATGTTCTCGTGCAGTGCTCTCGTCAATCGCGTTCGTCGACAGGACTGCCGACTCCAACCGGTCCCCGGCGCGGTCCCGCGGTTCGGCTTAGTTGCAACCGCAACCGCCGCCGCCGAATCCTCGCCCGCCGCTCGAGGCTTCCTTGCTGAAGTAGATGTGATCATCGAGTGCCGCCGCGAGCGGATCTGCGTCGAGCGACATTTCGGGTCGTGCCAACACGTCCCGCTGCCAGGGCTCGACGCCGAGATGAGCGCAGCCGCTCAGCAGTGCGGCCGCGAGCAGGATGAGACTGATCTTCTTCATTCTTCTGCTCCGTTGCGTGAGGACGGCGTGCGGTCGGAATTCGATCCCGACCCCTCTGATTGCAATAGCGCCGCAATCTCCGCCTCGCGCTCGGCGCGTGCGGCGTTCTTGAATCCGACATGCGAGCTCAAGAGCTCGCCACGAGGGCCGAAGATGAACGAGCTCGGCATTCCCAAGAGCTCGTACTTGGCCGCAAGCGTGCCGTCAGGGTCATAGACAATCTCGAACTGCGCCGGGACCTCACGCAGAAAGCGTTCGGCCGCCGCACGATCTGCATCGACATTGACGCCGACTACGACGAGCCCGTCGTCGGCATAGCGCGCCTGAATTTCGTTCAGCCACGGGAACGAGCGACGGCACGGCGCGCACCAGGAGGCCCAAAAATCGAGGATGACCACCTTGCCGCGGTAACGCGCCAAGTCGAACGGCTCGCTCGCGCTTGCGTGCGCACTGGCGAGCGCGAGAATGAGCAAGCCGATCGCAAGTCGAAAACGCGCGAAATGCGCATGGGCAGGCGTTCTCTCCTCCGCTTCGATTCTCATGATCCGCAGCCATGTCCCGCGCCGACCTTGACCATCCGGTTGGACGCCCGGAACGCGTAAGATCAATCGGACGCGACTAAGCAGGATGGGTGATCGGATCTTCCGATTTGAGATCGAGCACGAGGTTGTAGAGCGCGACGAGTGCTGGAAACAGGTTCGAAAGCACGCCGACCGAGTCGTTCCGTCCGAAAATGAAATAGGTCAGCAGCAGCGCGCTCCCGGTGAGGCTCATGATCCAGAATGTGCGCGGGATGACGGGTCGGCCGCGTGCATGCGTCGCGATGACCTGGACGAACCAGCGCCCGGCGAAGAGAAAGACGCCGAGATAGCCCACGAGCTTCCAACCCGTAATCGTAATTCCGAACAGCTCACCGAGAACGTGATTCATACTCATCACCCCTGTGCACAGCGCACACTAGTGGGACGGCGGTGCGCGGCGAGAACAATCTGGAGAAGTGCCGATTGCTCTCGCCTCTTGTCACCGTCCAACGACAGGCCGGCTATTGATGGACCCTGACGTGTCGAGCGAGACCGAGCTGATTCGCGGCATGCTCGCGGGCGAGGAGCGCGCGTTCAGCGCGTTCTTCGAGAGCTATTTTCCGCGCGTGTACCGTTTCGCCCTACCGCGGCTCGGCGGCGATGTCGAGGCAGCGAAGGAGGTCGTGCAGACTACGATGATCAAAGCGATACGCAGCCTGGCCGCGTATCGCGGAGACGCCGCGATGTTCACGTGGATATGCCAAATCTGCCGGCGACAGATCGTCGACTACTTGAGAGCGCATCGACGCCAGAGCGAGCGCGTCGTGATGATCGACGACAGCCCCGAGCTTCAAGCCGTGCTCGAGTCCGTCGCAGCGCCGCACGAAAGCGAACCCAGCTATCGCTATGGCCGGGCCGAGACGCGTCAGCTCATCCAATCGGTGCTCGACCGCCTGCCGGCTCGATACGGCGATGTGCTCGAATGGAAGTACGTGGAGGGACGCTCGGTCGAGGAGATCGGCGAGCGCCTCGGCGTCGGCCACACGGCAGCGCAATCGATGCTGGCCCGCGCGCGTACGGCATTCAGAGGTGCACTGGAAACCGTGTTCGGCGCTGACACCGCGGACGTTCTCGCGAGCATGCGGGGCGAAGGGTAACGCAATGAACACACCACGAAACGATATGGCGGACGATGGTCGCATCGAGGCGCTGCTCAAGGCGGCCGGCGCCCGCGTTACGCCGCCGACGGATCTCATGGACGAAGTGCGCGCAGCAGTGCACGAGGATTGGCGGCAATTCGTCTCCGAGCGAACGCGGAAACGTCGCGTGCGTTGGACGGCTGCAGCGGCATCCGTGGCTGCGATCGCGGTCGCGGCGACCGGCGCGATACTCACTGCGACGGACGCGCCGGAAATGGCGGTTGCGATGCGCATCGACGGGCAGGTCGATCGCGACGCGGGATGGCTGCACGCGGGACAGGCCGTTTCCACGGGCGCTCCCGTTTACGTCGGCGATGAAATCTCGACCGGACCGGACAGCCGCGCTGCTTTCGCCGTGGCCGATGGGATTGAGCTGCGCATCGATTCAGAAAGCCGCGTGCGACTCGTCGCTGCAAACCGAGTCAAGCTCGAGCACGGCGCGCTATACGTCGACTCCGATCCGATTGCTCACGAGGCCGCCGCGACGTTCGTCGTCGCAGCACAGCAGGCGACGATCCGACATATCGGCACGCAGTATCAAGTGAGAACGACAGCGAATGGCGTTCATGTCAGCGTGCGCGAAGGCCGAGTCGTCGTGGATTTGCACGGTGCGCTTCACGAAGGCAGAGCGGGCGAGCAGCTGGAGATCATCGACGGACGCGAGATTGCTCGGTCCGCGCTCGCCAAGGACGATCCCCTCTGGCAATGGGTCTACTCGCTCGCGCCGCCTTTCGACATCAATGATCGTTCGCTCGATGAGTTTCTCGAGTGGTTCTCGCACGAAACAGGACGCAAGGTCGCGTTCGCGACGCCCCAGCTCGCACAGGCGGCACAGAACACGACGCTGCGCGGTTCGATAGCGGGCCTCGAACCGCGCGCCGCGCTCGAGGCCGTGCTCGCCACGAGCAATCTTGTGCTCACCGAGACGAGCGGCGGGGAGCTCATCGTGCAAGCGCCCGAATAATCTGAAGCTCGCCCGGCTGGTCGTCTATTGAGCGTAGGGCTCCCGTGCGGTGTAAAGTCCTACGGACCGACCGCAAGGAGAGAGCTAGAGCGCCATGCCAAGCCGACATCGCGAGACGCACCGCACGCACCGGACAGGCTGGTTGCGCGCAGCGGTGCTCGGCGCCAACGATGGAATCGTCTCCACCTCGAGCCTGATCGTCGGTATTGCATCATCGGGCGCAAGCCGAAGCGCGGTGCTGACCGCCGGAATCGCGGGACTCGTCGCCGGCGCGATGTCGATGGCCGCAGGCGAGTACGTATCGGTCAGCTCTCAGGCAGACACCGAGCGGGCGGATCTCGATCTAGAGCGGCGCGAGCTCGCAGCCGACATCGAATACGAGCGTCGCGAGCTGGCAGGTATCTATGTGAAGCGCGGCTTGGATCCTGAATTGGCTCGGCAAGTGGCCATCAAGCTCATGGAGCACGACGCGCTCGGCGCGCATGCGCGCGACGAGCTGGGGATTTCAGAGGCACTCAGGGCCCGTCCGCTGCAGGCCGCAATTGCGTCTGCGATCACGTTTGCGATCGGCGCCGCCGTCCCGCTTCCCGCAGTGTTCTTCTCGACGCGCGACACGATCGCGTATACAGCGAGCGCGACCGCGCTCGTCTGCTTGGCTGTCCTTGGTGCGCTTGCAGCGCGCGCCGGCGGCTCGGCGCCATGGCGCGGATCGCTGCGGGTCGTCCTGTGGGGCGCGCTCGCGATGTTCCTCACGGGCGCCGTCGGGTCTTTGTTCGACATGATCTCTGCCTGAAGCACTCGGCGAATCCCGAGGCTCGGTGCATAGCGAGTTGCGGTACGATCGCGCGCTGTCTGCCGAACTCAAAGCCGGAGCCCCGCGATCGTGGTGTTGCTTGCCTCCTTGCGACTGCATCGCGCATTGCTGTGGATCGTTCCCCTTCTGACGGCTCTCTCGGCAAGCGCCGCACCGCCGTACTCCGGCCGTCCGGTGCAGGAAGTACTCGACGAGCTGCGGGGCGAAGGCTTCACTTTTATCTACAGCACGACGATCGTTCCGCCCGAGCTCACCGTCCTCGAGGAACCGAGCGCGCACGCACCCATTGCGCTTGCCGCCGAGGTGCTCGCTCAACATGATCTCGAGTTGCTGCGAGTTGCGCCGGGCTCTTATGCAATCGTGCCCCGCCGATCGTCACGGCCAGCGGCGGCTCGCGACAAGAGCCCGAGCCCGCCCCCACAAGGAATCGAGGAAATCGTCGTCTCGACGAGCCGCTACTCGCTCGACAGCGGCTGGGTCGAGCCGCACACACTCATTTCGCAGCAGGATGTCGGCGCCCTGCCTCAGTTGGGCGATGAGACATTGCGTGCCGTGCAGCGCCTGCCGGGCGCCGCGGGCAACGGCTTGTCCGGACTCGCAGCAATGCGAGGCGGCGAGCCGAACGAGACGCTGATTCTGCTCGACGGCCTGCAGCTCTTCGAGCCGTTTCACCTCAAGAACTTCTTCAGCCCCGTCAGCCTGCTCGACTCGCGCATCATCTCGCAGCTCCACGTCTACTCCGGCGGATTCGGCGCGAGATACGGCACGCGCATCAGCGCCGTAACCGACGCAAGCTCGATCGAGCCCGCCGCGGACCGCTACTATGAGATCGGCGCCAGTCTATTTCACACGAATGCATTGACGGCACAGCGCTTTGCGCAGGGCAAGGGCCAATGGCTGCTCTCGGCACGCCGCAGCAACTTGGACGAGATCATCCATATCTTGGATTCCGATTTCGGCGAGCCGCAGTATTTCGACGTTTTCACGCGCGTTCACTACGACTTCTCCGACGCCACGCGCGTCTCGGCAAGCTATCTCGGCTCGCGCGACACGATCGAAGCGAGGCGTGCCTCGCGCGCCGAGAGCGCGGACGCGGAGTATCGAAACAACTATGGCTGGCTCACGATCGATCACGACTGGTCCGACCGGGCGAATACACGTTTGATCGGATCGTTCACCGACGTCACGAACGAGCGTTCGGGCGCAATCGATCAAACCGGGCAAATCGTCGGCGTCGTGAACGACGAACGCTTCTTCCACGTCGCCGGCCTGCAGCTCGAAGGTACCTATCGGGCAGGCTCCTTCGTTCATACGTGGGGATTGAGTGGCCGGCGCTTATCGGCGAGCTATGAATACGACAGCGATGTGCGCTTCGAAAGCGATTATCCCTTTCCCGGATCACCGGCGATGGAAATCTCGCGCAACGCTCGGCTGCGTCCTGACGGAGACGAATACGCGGCCTATTGGTCGAGCCGTGCACAGCTCACGCCGCAGCTCGCAATCGAAGCAGGTTTACGCTGGGATGATGAAACCTACACGGGTGCGGACAGCGCAACGCAGCTCGCTCCCAGACTCAGCGCGATGTATGTGCTGCCCGCGGGTCAACGCTTGCGCTTTAGCTGGGGACGCTATTTCCAGTCTCAGGCCATCAATGAGGCTCAAGTCGAAAGCGAGCTCGAGTTGTTCTCGCCCGCGCAGCGTGCCGAGCAGTTCGTGCTCAGCTACGAGGCGGAGCTCGCGATGGGGGCTCAGCTTCGCATCGAGGCGTACCGGAAGGACTACTCTCGGGTGAGACCTCGTTGGGAAAATTTATTCGATCCGTTCGTACTCGTTCCTGAGCTGAAGCCCGACCGTGTGCTGATCTCGCCCGATAGCGCGCGGGCGGATGGGCTCGAGCTCTTGCTCGCCCGCCGCACGGGTGCCCCTTGGACCTGGTGGTTCGGCTACTCGTGGTCACAGGCACGCGATCGGATCGACGGACGCGAGGTCGCTCGCTCATGGGATCAGCGACACGCGATCACGGCGGGCATTCGTTGGGCCAACGAGCGCTGGGATGTAACGCTTGCCGATACGTATCACACCGGCTGGCCAACGACGCCCGTGCACATCGAAGGCACGGGCGCGACAGCCAGAGTCGTCGTCGGCGAGCGCAATACGGCGCGCTTCGACGATTTCAACTCGACGGATCTGCGCATCAACCGGCGCTTCTTACTCGCACGCGGCGAGCTCGACACCTTTGTCGAGGTCACGAACCTCTTTAACGAACGCAATCCCTGCTGCCAGTCGCTGAGCGCATCCCAAACAGAATCCGGCCTCGTCCTCCACAGAGACATCCGCCATTGGCTGGGCATCGTGCCCTCGGTGGGAGTGTTGTGGAGATACTGAGGTGGGCGGCAGGCGCGCGCCCGCAGCCCGTGTCATGTGTGAAGTGTGAAGTGTAGCGCCGCGATGCCGCGGCGCCTCTGACGTTACACTCTACACGTTACACCTTACACCTTGCACTGCACGCTCAATCCCAGTCATCCCGCTCTTCCCGCACGACCGTGCCGCTGACCGGATCGACCTTCAGTTCGACGCGCTGGCCAGCGGAGTTCGTTGCCTCCACTTCCCACATGCCGTCGTCTTTTTCGATCTCCTCGATGTGCGTGTAGCCCGCGCTTTCGAGCTTCGCGATGATCTGCTTCGCATCGAGCTCGTTCGCCGGCGCGTTCGGCGCCTGCGCGTACAGAACCGGTGCGCTCGCGGCGAAGCCGAGCAGTACGATAGCCGCTAGTACCTTCTTCATGACCTTCTCCAATGTGACCCTTCAAAGTGGTAAACCTCACCACGGTCGAGATCATTTCATAGGCGGTCTAAACGGATCGTGAGCGCCCCGTTCACGATTCGTTTAGGCGCACACTGATATGTGTCTAGCCTGGCTATTCCGTCGGCCCGCCGTAACCGCCGCCCTATGAAGAGATCGCTTTTCACCCTCCTTCTCGCGCTGCTGATGTGTACATCGACGCTACACGCGGACGATGACCATGAAATCGCCCGCCGTGCGGTCGAGCGCGGCGAGCTGCTGCCGCTCGCGACCATCCTCGAAGCGATTGAGCGCGACTATCCCGGGCGCGTGCTCGAAGTCGAACTCGATCGAGAGGACGGACGCTACGTGTACGAAATCGAAGTCCTGCAGAAAGACGGCCGCGTAATCGAACTGACGTACGACGGCAAGACAGGCAAGCTCCTGGAGACGGAGATCGAGGATGATGATTGAAGATGGGTTGACGGTTGAAAAGAAGGTTGACGGTCGACAGTTGACGGTTGAAAAGAAGGTTGACGGTTGACAGTTGACAGTTGACAGTCAGAGAAGAAGAAGGACGGCTCTTACCGATGGCTCCGCGCACTCACCCGGCACTACGAAGAAGTGATTTCGCGGCGACGCAGCAGTTCGCACCAAGACAGAACTGCTTCTTCTGTTCCGCCGCGCCGCCGCGCCGCCGCGAGAAACTCTTTCTTGTCATCGGCCAGAGCACGCCGCACGTCTCCGGGAAACCTGCCACGCCCTTCTGACCGTCAACTGTCAACTGTCAACCGTCAACCCAGACAATCATGCGCGTTTTGATCGTCGAAGACGAAGCGAAGCTGGCCGAGCGCATCCGCGCGGCGCTCGTCGATGCCGGTCTTACGGCGGACATCGCTCCCGACGGGCTCGAAGCTCAGTTCTTGGGCGAAACGGAATCGTACGATGCGGCCGTGCTCGATCTCGGCTTGCCGAAGATCGATGGCTTGAGCGTGCTCGAGCATTGGCGTGCGGCGGATCGCAAGATGCCGGTGCTCATCCTCACCGCACGGAGTCGCTGGCACGAAAAACTCGCGGGCTTCAACGCGGGCGCGGACGACTATCTGACGAAGCCGTTCGAAATGGAAGAGCTCGTCGTCAGAGTGAAGGCGCTGATCCGCCGGAGCGCCGGACACGCCTCGCCGATCCTCGAATGCGGCGCGCTCAAGCTCGATGCGAACGCCGCTCGGTTCGAGTACGACGGCCAACCGATCGAGCTGACGGCGCACGAATACCGGATTCTCGCGTTTCTCATGCACCACGCCGGCCGAGTGGTGAGCCGCACCGAGCTCATGGAGCACGTGTACGCGCGCGATGCGGACAGCGATTCCAATGTGCTCGACGTGTTGATCGGCCGCATTCGCAAGAAGCTGCCCGAGCCGCTGCTTACGACGGTGCGGGGACGAGGCTTCGTGCTCGGTAGAGTGCGTGAAACGCCTTAAGTCGCTCCGCTCGCGTCTGCTGCTCGGCGCACTCGCGTGGGTCGTCTTCGCGAGCATCGCGGGCGGGTGGGCCCTCTCGTATGCCTTTCGGTCCGCGGCGCAAGATGCATTCGATGCAAGACTCTCCTCGCTCGTCGCCGTGCTCATCGGTCTCGTCGACGTGCGTTCGAACGGCGAGCTCGAGCTCGCAAGACCGATCGGCGACCCGCAGTTCGACCAGGTGTACTCAGGATGGTATTGGCTCGTCGCCGGTGAGATGGACACTCGCCTTCGCTCGCGGTCCCTATGGGATCTGACGCTCGATATTCCCGCGGCGCCGGTCGCCGCGACGCCGAACATTACGAGCGCACGAGATCCGCTCGGGCGAGAGATCCGGGTCGCGGCGCAACGTGTCATTCTTCCCGGCACATCCTCGCCCGTGACGTTCGTCGTCACCGGCGATGCCGAGAGCCTCCGCGCCGAGATTCGCCATTTCAACTTCGTGCTCAGAATCGCGCTCGGCGCATTGGGCGTAGGCCTCCTCCTCGCCGTACTCATGCAGATTCGCTTCGGCTTGCGCCCGCTCGAGCGCCTCGCATCCGAAATCGAGGCCGTTCGAACGGGACGCTCGGATCGACTGCCCGCGCTCGAGACGGCGGAGCTCGACGATGTCGTTGCCGAGGTCAATTCCTTGATCGCGCACAATCGTCGCGTCGTCGAGCGTGCACGCACGAGCGCGAGCGATCTCGCGCACGCGCTCAAGACGCCGCTCACCATCATGAAATCGCTGGAAACCGATGAAGACGGCGCGGCACGCGAGCGCAGCGCGCAACTCGCCGCGATGGAGCGAATCGTGACGCGTCATCTCGCACGAGCGTCCGCCGCCGGACCCGGTCGAGGAGCGTCTGTACCGCTTGGTCCTATCGTCGATGAGATTTCACGCGGGCTCGCACGCGTCCACGCGGACCGGGAGCTCAACATCAGCAACGCAATTCGAAGCGATACGAGCTATCCGGCAGACCAGGAAGATCTAGAGGAAATCCTCGGCAATCTCATCGAGAACGCCTGCAAGTGGGCAGCGCGGTGCGTACGCATCAGCGATCACGAGGATGACACTCGCCTTGTCCTCGTCGTCGAGGATGACGGGCCTGGAATGGCTGCCGAACAGGCTAAGCATGCAACGGATCGCGGCGTGCGCTTCGATGAACGAGCCTCAGGCAGCGGGCTCGGGCTCGCGATCGTGGCCGATCTGGTCGCCCTCTACGAGGGCGAGCTCACGCTTTCGCAGTCGAGTCTCGGCGGAGTGAAGGCGCAGGTGGCATTGCCCCTGCGCCGTTGACGGTTGACCCGACTAGAACTTCACCCTCATGCCTATCCACGCGCCGCGCGGCGGCCCGGCGCCGAAGAAGCGCGGGTCTTCGAACTCCGGAAAGACTTCATCGGGCTCCCCGAGCAAGCCGAACGTTTCGTACTCCTCGTCGAGCGCATTCTCGATGCGGGCGAACAGCGAAGCGTAATCGCTGAATTTGTATTCGGTGCGCAAGTTCAGCACCGTATACGAATCGGTCTTGCCGAGCAGATTCGGCTCATCGCCGCGCAAGTACACGCCGGAGCGATAAACGAGGTCTGCACCGACCGTGAAGCGATCCGTAAACGAGAAGTCCGCCGCGAGATTCGCCTGATGCTCGGGAATGCCTGGGATCGTCGCGCCCGAGGCGACGATCAGTGCATCCTCCCCCACGATCTCGGGCGCATCTTCGTTCTCCTCGAACACAGGATGATTGGGACTGTTTACCGTGAACGCATCCTCGAACGTCGCATCGACGTAGCTGTAGTCGATCGACCAGCGAAGACGAGCGATCTCCTGCGACAGCCCAAGCTCGAGTCCGGCGCGGCGCGTGTCGCCGACGTTGTCGAAGAAGCCGACGTTCGCCTGCGCGCCGCCGGTCGTCTGGAAAAGGATGTCGTCGCGGTTGACTGTGTGGAACGCGCCGATTGTCCAACGCAGGCCGCTGTCGGTTAGACCGCGAAGCCCGACCTCGGCAGTACGCGCAACGACTTCATCGAGCGGCGGGTCCGCAAGAAAGGCATTCGGCAAGTTGCACGGCGCATCCTCGCTCGCGCACGCGAGCTCGACCGGCGTCGGCGTGCGCGTCGACTGGCCGAGGTTCGCGTAGAGCGTCGCGGCATCGCCGATGCGGTACGTCAGGCCCAGCGCCGGATTGAAGCTCTCGAAGCGGTGGCTGCCGTTCAACTCGGGCGTCTCGCCCGTGCGGTCCTGCAAACGGATACGAGTCGTATCGAAGCGACCCGAAAGCGTGAGCGCGGCCCGATCGGTGAGCGAGAGCGTATTCGCGAAATAGGCGCTTGCGATCGAGACCTCGCTGCGAACGTTCGTATAAAACTCTTGAGCGAAGATTCCGGTACGCGATGTTGCACGGTTGTCCAACAAACGCGCGACTTCGACCGCCGAGTTGAACGTGGTCCGCCCCTCGCTCACGGCCGCTCCGAGGAGGAGCTCGTTGTCGCGGCCGTTCCAGTCCGTGTTCCACGCAAGCTGGACCGATGCACCGTAGCTCTCCTGCTTGCGCCGCCCGATGTTGTTGATCGCATCGAGCTCCTCGTCGTCGAGCTCCGCCTCAATCGGGTTCCCCGCTGCGTCGAGGACGACTTGAATGTCCGCGTCGTCATCGGCAGAACATTCGTCATCTCCGTTTACGTCGTCGAAGTCTTCTCTGACGAGGAACTCGTCATCGCCGAACTCGCATTCCTCGAAGATCGTACCGTCGCCGTTGAAACTGTCGGTATCGATCTCGCGATAGTGCGCATTGCCCGCCAGCATCAGGTTGTCGGATAGGCGATGCTGCCCCGAGAGGATCAGCTGCACCTGTGAGTTCTCGGTCAGGTCCGGATGCGTGAAAACTTGTTCGCGATCGATCGCGAGCAGCTCGGCGGGCGATGCGCCGTTGCCGCGCAGCTCCGTATCGCCGATCGAGAGACTCAGATCGAGCATCGAGTCTTCGGACCCTCGCCAACTCAACGCGCCGAAGTAGCGAATCGCCTCCGATTTGGAATAGTCGCGCCATCCATCTTCCTCGAAGTAATCGACGTTCGCGTAGTAGCCGAACGTCTCGCCATGCCCGCCGTGCTGCAGCGAGCCGACGGTGCGACCGAACGACCCGCCGTACACCTCCGCGGCCGTGCCTTCGTAGTCGAAGCCGTTCTTCATCTGGAACGAAAGCGCGCCGCCGAGCGAGTTCAAGCCGAACACGGGATTCGATCCGCCGAGCATCTGCACGCTGCGAATCGCCGAGATCGGAATCAGATCCCAGTTGACCGTATCGCCGAACGGCTCGTTGATGCGCACGCCGTTCTGATAAACGGCAAGCCCCTGCGGCAGGCCGAGCAGCGGCGAGACCGTGAAGCCGCGGAAGTTCACGTCCGGCTGCAGTGGATTATTTTGAGCGTGGTTGATGTTCACGCCCGTGAACGATCGGTTCAGCAACTCCGTCACATCGGTCGGCTGGAGTCGCTCGATGTCCGCGTCGGTGACGAATTGCACGCTCGAAGGAACGTGATCGAGATCGATGCCAACACCGTACGGTGCCGTCACGATGATTTCGGGCATGGCGGAGCGAGCCCCAGGCTCGGCCCCCGCCGCCATGGTGCTCGCCGCTGCCAAGACGCCCGCGATCGCCCATCGAAGCTGGTTGCTCGTCCGCATATTCATCGCCTTCGATCCGTTCTTTGCCCGCAATTCCGATGCACGCTGCACGTGCTGTGCCTCGGCAAATTGCACGCAGGCGCAAAAGTTGCACAAGGGAATTTGTCCTGATGTCGCCGGGAAACATTCCCGGGAAAACTTAGGGTTCCGGCATTCGAACTGCAGCTTGCTGGCATGAGAGGACTACGGCGCTTACGACGCGCCGTCTGGCCAGAGCCCAGCGCCCAGAGGAGCGAGGAAAGCATGTCATCTTTGACACACTGTACCGCGACACCGCCGAGGCAACGTTCGCGATTCCCCTGGATCGATGCCGGGTTGGTCGCCGCCATCACCGTCCTTGCGGGCATCCTCTTCGCTCGGTTCGAGCTGATGGAATCGATCTTCGATTCAACGCGCGCCTGGGAGCATCTGCAAGTCGACGAATTGCCGGCAACGCTCCTGGTGCTCGCAGCGGGGCTGGCCTGGTTCGGGTGGCGAAGGTACGGCGAGACGCGCCGCGAGCTCTCAGCGCGCGAAGCCGCCGAGGCGCGCCTCGCGTCGCTCTTAGAAGATCATCGGCGCCTCACGCAACAGCACGTCGAGGTTCAGGAGTCGGAGCGCAAGGCGCTCGCCCGGGAGTTACACGATGAGCTCGGTCAGTATCTGAATGCCATGAAGACGGACGCCGTGGCGATCCAGCGGCGTGCCGTACGCGATGCCGCGGTTCATCGGGCTGCATCCGCGATCGTCGCTCACTGCGATCACGTCCAAGAGATCGTCCGGCGCCTGATCGGACGGCTACGCCCGATCGGACTCGATGTGCTCGGGCTTCGCGCCGCACTCGAGCACTATCTCGAGCTGATCCGCGATACGACGCCGCAGCGAAAGCTCGCGGTTCATCTCGAGGGCGATCTCGACGCGCTGGACGACGCCACTTCGCTCACGATCTATCGGCTCATTCAGGAGGGGCTCACGAATATCACCCGGCACGCGGGTGCGCGAAGCGTCGCAGTCCGCGTTGCACGCAGCACCGATCACGTGGCAGTCAGCGTGATCGACGACGGGCGTGGCGCCGATCCCGAAGCGAAGACGTTGGGCCTCGGTGTCCTTGGGATGCGCGAGCGCGTCGAGGCGCTCGGCGGCGAGCTCGAGATCCGCACATCGCCCGGCGCCGGATTCGCCATCTACGCACGCCTCCCCGCTCCGGGCTTCGCGCCCGGAGCGCTCACACATAAGCGGGTCGGTCCGTTCGCGCCCGCATACTTTATCGAGAGCTCCGTCTGAGTAGGCGCCATGAACGATCCCATCACTGTGTTGCTCGTCGATGATCATGCCGTCGTGCGCGAGGGCTATCGGCGCTTGCTCGAGGACAGCGGTATTCGCGTCGTCGGCGAAGCGGCGACTGCGGCGGACGCGTATCAGCAATTCTGCAAGCTCGCTCCGCAAGTGGTCGTCATGGACATCGCCTTGTCCGGCGTGAGCGGCATCGAGGGGATGCGCCGAATTCTCGCGCGCGAGCCTTCGGCGCGCGTGCTCATTTTCAGTATGTACCAAGAGCTCATATTCGTGCGGCGAGCGCTCGAAGCCGGCGCAGCGGGCTATCTCACGAAGTCGAGCGCCCCGCGCGTGCTCGTCGAGGCGGTGACCGCGATCGCGCGCGGTCAACGCTATTTGAGCCATGATGTCGCGCTCACGCTCGCCCTCGCGCCGTCAAGCGGCTCGGAAGCAAGTCATCCACCGCTGTCGCCGCGCGAGTTCGAAGTGCTGAAGCTGCTCGCGCAGGGCTGTTCCTTGAGCGACATCGCGCGGCAGCTCTGCCGCAATCAGAAGACCGTCGCGAACCATCAGTCTGCGATCAAGCAAAAGCTTGGCGCGGATAACACCGCACAGCTCGTGCGCATCGCCATGCAACTCGGGCTCGTGCCGCCAGTGTAGGGCGTATCTTTCAATAGGCAGCTCTGCCAGAACGGTTGCGCAACGCACCGCCCCCTCCCGCAGAACCGTGTGACCACGACTGCGATACAAATTTTTCTCGACCGCCGATGGAACTTCCTAGAGCGGTACGTATTAGTCCGGTTCGTTGGGGGTTTCACGCGGGCATTGGGGTAATGCGAGTCGAGTCGGGGGGGCGCCTCACAGGGCAGGCACTCGATGAGCCTGAGCAGGCTCTGCTCCTCGTGCGTGCGCCCTCCGATCGCGAAATCTACCAGGCATTCCGCGCACTCGCCGTCCGCTGGGGCGATCGGGAAATCGGCGAGCAGCTCTTGATCGAAGGCGACGTGCCGCTCACTGCCGACCTCGCGGCGCCTGCGATGCCGGCGACTTTGCAGCGTCTGCTCGATGCTGACTGCGAGATGATCGACGTGCTCGCGATCGAAGCGCATCCGATCAGGGTGACGTACGTCCGCTCAGGGGGGCACGCTCCGTTTCGCGAAAGCTTCTACGACGAGCTTCGCGTCCAGGTTCGAGAAGATGTGGCAGCGAGCGCCGGGGAGCTCGAATCCGTTTTCACCACCCTCTTCTGTCATTTGGGCGTGGTGTCTCACAGCGCAGACTCACCGTTCGCAACGATCATTGCGGAGGTCCTCGCCAAGCAGCCCGGTGCCGAAGACAAGGCGGACGACGATGCGACTTCGCCGTCCGCGCACTTTCCCTTCTTATGAGCTCGTCTGCGCCGGCCCCTTCGTCAGCGCCGAAGCTTCCGGAAGTTGTTCGTAGATCGCATCCCTGAATGCCTTGTGCAGCGGCACTTTCCCGAAAGGAACGTACTGCGTGAAGAGCACGGCCGCGATGTCATTCGCGGGATCGACCCAGAACAACGTGTTCGCGTACCCGTCCCAGAAGAACTCGCCGACGGCGCCGGATGCCTCCTCGCGATTCGCAGGAGGCGCGATCCGCACCGCCAAGTCGATGCCGAAGCCCACTTGGCCTTTGCTTGGCAGCCAAGAGGTATCCGTAACTTCGGCAGGCATTGCGTTCGCGTGCATGAGCCGCACGGCTTCCGCGCTCAGGATCCGCACGCCGTCGAGCTCCCCTTCGTTGAGCAACATGCGGCTGAAGCGCATGTAATCGTCGAGCGTCGACACCAGACCCCAGCCACCGGGCTTGAGCGCCGTGTCCGTCTCGTTCACGTGGATGACCGGGTCGTCCGTAAGCGGCTCGAAGGTGCCATCGTCGCCACGCGTATAGACTGTCGCAAGGCGCTCCCTGTTCTCGGGAGGAACGACGTAGCGAGTGTCCGACATGTTGAGCGGACCGAAGATGTGCTTCTGCAGATACTCATCGTACGGCTCGCCCGAAAGCCGCTCCACGAGAAACGCCTGGACGTCGACGGCGGGACCGTAGAGCCAACGCGTGCCGGGTTGATAAAGCAGCGGCACTTCGCCGAGCTTCTGCGCCATCTGCGCAAGCGTATTGTCGAGCGCAGCAGGATGCGCCGCGCGAAGCATCTCGCCGACCGGCGAAGAATCGTTGTCGCCCGAGCTGAAGCCGGCCGTGTGGCGCATCAGATCGCGGATCGTCACCGCGCGGCGCGGGGCTTCGAACTGCGGCTTGCCCGCTGCATCGGTCCCTGCGTACACCTTCAGGTTCGCAAACTCCGGAGCGTATTTTGCGACCGGATCGTCTAGCTCGAACTTGCCTTGGTCGTACAAGCGCATCAGCGCGACGCCGGTCACCGGCTTCGTCATGGAGTAGATGCGCACGAGCGTGTCGCGCTGCATGGGTCGATTCGCTTCCCGATCGGCAACGCCGAATGCCCCGAAATACGCTTCTCGGCCGTGTTCGTAAACGAGCGCGGAAACGCCGAGAAGCTGACCGGAATCCACGAACCCGCTCAACGTCGAATCGAGCTTGGCGGGATCGACGAGCGCGGAAACCCCCGCCTCGGCGCGCTCCGCTTTGGGAGCAGGTTCTTGGCCGCAAGCGGCGAGCAGGCCGAGCGCCAGAAGCGCGGCACCAAATGACTTCAACATCGATGCGACCTCAATGGATGCGAATACCGAGCACGCATTCTAGGCGTCGATCTCGCCCTTGCTTCCGAAATCCCGTTAAGAAGTGACAGCAACGAGTTGACGGTTGACAGTTGACTG
>JBDZVE010000060.1:19288-23308 GCA_040255535.1 Lysobacterales bacterium
GACTGCCAACCTGCCGCTCAGCGAGCGGCACGCTCCTACTTGGAGTTGATCGCGAAGCGTCCGGGGCCGAGGAGCGCGATCGCGACGGCGCTGAACAAGAACATCGCTTGCAGCTCGATCGCCCAACCACCTTGTTTATTGAGCGCCGCGATCTCGCCCATGTGCACGAGCCCGAGCGCGAACAGCATGTTGACGACGATCAACCATGCCCCGATCCGCGAGTAGAAGCCGCTGATGACGAGAATCGGCGCGAGCACCTCGCCGATGTACACACCATAGGCAAAAAAGCCGGGCAGACCGACGCTTCCGAGCAGGTCGCTCAGGCCGCCCACGCCGCCGATGAGCTTGGCGATGCCATGCAGCAACACGGTCACGCCGAGCACGAGCCGCAAGATCAAGCGCCCAATGTCGTTTGCCATGTTCGTCCTCGTTCGAGTTAGTTGGAGGTTTAGGACTATCGGCTTCGAGGCGACAGAATAGCCGCGATTCAACGTTGTGCACAGCTCGCTCCGATTCGAGACGTTCGCCGGGCACGTCCGGCGGGGATACGCGAGCGGCCCCATCCCAGGTCGGAATGCCCGACTCAACACCCTGCCTCGGAACCTGTGTGCGCGCGCACGGCTTAACTCTTTGTATGCACGGCGGGCCGCGAGTGGGCTCGCCGACTCCGCTATTCGACAGCGTCGTTCCTGACGGCGTTCGCACGATGTCAAAAGAGGTAACGCCATGTGGTCGAACGCAAACTCGCGTTATGAGATGGACGCACGACAGATGCCCGTCGCCGCTTCGCTGGCTGCAGGCGTGGCAATCGCGCTCGCGAGCGCCATCGGCACGTATTACCTGGACCCGCGCTCCGGCCGGCGCCGGCGTGCGCTCTTGCGCGACCGCGCGACGCGCGCGGCGCATCAGACCCGCGATTTGCTCGACACTGCGGTGGCGGATGCGCGCAACCGCGCACGTGGGCTCTACAGCATGACGAGCTCGCGGCTACACCCGGAGCAAACCGACAATCAGCGTTTGGCAGAGCGCGTACGCTCGAAGCTCGGACGCGTGTGCTCTCATCCGCGCGCAATTCGCGTGGCAGTCGACGAAGGCAGGGTGACGCTGCGCGGCGATATTCTCGAGCATGAGCTCGCGAACGTGCTGCGGGCGGTGCGCCACGTTCCGGGCGTGCGCGACGTCGCGCATGAGCTGCAGGTTCATCGGCGCGCCGGTCGCATGCCGTTCTTGCAGGGCAGTTCCGGGCGGAGCGAACCGCGCCCCGAATACCTGCAGCGAAACTGGTCGCCGGCACCGCGCGTGCTCGCCGGCGGCACGGGTCTGGCGATGATCGCGTCCGGGCTCGGACTCAGGTCTTGGGCCGGCGCTGGACTCGCGCTCGGCGGCGCCGCGCTGCTCGCCCGCAGCGCCAGCAATCAGCCGCTCTCGCGCGTCTTCGGCCTGCGCGCGAACCCCGAGGACGGCATCGTCATCCAGAAGACGATTCACGTATACGCCGAGCTCGACGAGGTTTACTCGTGCTGGCGGCAGATCGAGAACTTCCCGCAGTTCATGAGCCACGTGCGCGAGGTGCGCAAGCTCTCGGATACTTTGTATCACTGGGTCGTGGACGGGCCTGCCGGCATTCCGGTCGAATGGGATGCGGAGATCACGGCGGACGTTCCCGGCGAGCTCATTGCCTGGCGCACCGTGCCCGGCTCCGTCGTCCACAGCTCAGGCGTCGTGCACTTCGAGCCCGATGCGTACGGCGACACGCGCGTGCATATCCGGATGACCTATCGGCCGCCCGCGAATGCCGTCGGGCGCACCGTGGCGAAGATCTTCGGCGCCGATCCGCGGCGTCAGATGGATTCCGACCTCGCGCGCTTCAAGTCCTACATGGAGGTGGGGAAGACGACAGGTGCATACGGCACGGTAACCCGCCATTGATATCTCAACCTGACAACCCAGGATACGTCGAGCTAGAGCGTGCGGGGACGTGATACTCTGCAACGGCTGGCCGCGATTACGAAATGCGAACGGAGGCTCATCGACACACCCTGCCGTACGTACAGCTACTCACGATACCGACGTGGCGCTCACCGCGGCAAACGCCTGAGCGTTCATACTCAATCTGGGCAGCCCGTCACCAAGCGACGAATGTCGTCGATAGCTCCCGTTCGCTTCTTACTTTCCAATCGCGATGTCCGTCGCTGTTCCGCGACCCGCTGGCCGCCGGCGCAATCCTTTCTCAACCCATTCTCAACGACGGCATTCCGCTGGCGCGAGGCGTGGAACTCTGCGCGCGCTGCGCGCTTTCGAGATGAAGAGCAGGGAGCCCCAGCGGGACATCGGCCTTTACGGACACGCAAAGCGCAATGCAAGGCGTACACGAACCACCGCATCATCGACACGAGGTGCTGACGTGAATCGCGCAAGACGAGCGTACTGGGCGATCGCTCTCGCGGTGCTCATTTCGGTGATGAGCGCGTGCAGGCGGCCGCAGCAACCCGAACCCCCGGCGGATCCGCCCACGCCGCAATCGGATTTTGGATCGACGAGGTGACGAGCCATGAAAGCAAAACCCCGGAAACGCTCTCTTGCCCGTGATCACAAAGACAGCGCGGATGAGCTCAAGGAAGCCCGCACGTTGCCGGCGGAAGAGCTCAATCAAGAGTTCGCGAACAAGCGGCGCATCTCGCGGCGAGCGACGGCTAGCGAGCAGCGAAGCGGACGATCGTCGCGCGAACGCGAAGCGGATTCGGATTCCGAGTTCGAGCTGCCGATTTGAGGCGCGTTGACGTCCCTCGTTAGCCATGGCTCTCAGCCGACCCGCACAAGCGAGACAAGCACGCACCAGAGCAACACGATCAGAACGGACGCGCGGGTCAGCATGAGAATGAGCAGTCCGATGATTGCAATGCCTGCGTCGATCGGACTTGCGACCGCGCTCGTCCAGACCGGATCGTAGAGCGCGGCGGCCAGCAATCCGACGACCGCGGCATTGATCCCCACCAGCGAGCTCATCGCGTGCTTGCGGCTTGCAATGGCGCGCCACATCGGCAGCACGCCGGCAACAAGCAGCATCCCCGGCAGAAAGATCGCGCAGAGGCTAATCAACGCGCCGGCCGTCATGGCGGATGCATCGAGACGCGCCCCCAAGAACGCAGCAATGGAGAACATCGGACCGGGCACGGCCTGCGCCGCACCGTAGCCCGCCAAGAATTCATTGCGGTCGATCCAGCCGGGCTCGATGACGGTTTCCTGGAGCAGCGGCAGCACGACGTGCGCACCGCCGAACACGAGCGCGCCCGCGCGATAGAACGCCTTCGCCGCCGCGACGAGCCGAGGCAACCCGCCGTCAGGCAATAGCGCGATGGCGAGCAAGAGCGCGAAAAGCACGAGCAGCAACATTCCGGTCTTGTGTCCGTGACGGACCGAGAAGCTCGCGCCCTCCGTGCCGGCCTCGCCTCGACAGAACAATGCGCCGAGCGATGCACCGGCCGCGACAACGGCAACTTGAATGAGGGCCGTGCCGCTCAGGAGCACGACAATTGCGGCGGCCAGCGCAATCATGCGCCGGCGCAAGTCCGGTGCCAGGCGCGCAGCCATCGTGAGTACACCGTGTGCCACGACGGCGACCGCGACCAGCTTGAATCCGTGCTGCAGCGCCGCGCCCCACTCGGTGTCGAGCCTTGGCGTGAGATGCGCAAAGGCGAACATGAGCAGCGCCGACGGCAACGTGAAACCGAGGAATGCGGCCAGCCCGCCGAGCCATCCTCCGCGAATGAGACCGAGAGAGAAGCCGATTTGGCTGCTCGCGGGCCCGGGCAGAAACTGCGACACGGCCACGAGCTGCGCATACTGGGCATCGTCGACCCACCGCCTGCGCTCGACGAACTCGCGATGAAAATAACCGACGTGCGCAATCGGCCCGCCAAACGACATGAGCCCCAGCTTCAAGAACGCGAAGAAGACGTCGGCTGACGATGTCACTGAGGTGCCTTCGATCGGGGCGATGGGCTTAAGAGATTAATCTCG
>JBDZVE010000061.1:0-1815 GCA_040255535.1 Lysobacterales bacterium
AAGAGCTCGCCCGCACCTACGCCGAGCGTTCAGCGCCTAAGAAAAAGTGAGGACGTGTAAGGTGTAAAGTGTAAGGTCAGAAAGGCACTTCTGACGTTACACCATACACTTTACACCTGACACTTACTGCATACCTGACACTTACTGCGCTACTCGCGCAGTTACCGTACTTTCGCGGTGCGCGGGTGGGCCGGAGTCCGTGGCGACCCAGTCCAAGATATCGATGTAGCTGCGGATGTTGTCGACGAAGCGCACCGGCTCCCAGCCGCGCGCGTAGCCCCTTTTTACGCGCGTGTACCACTTCGACTGAGTGAGCAGGGGTAGATGCTCGCGGACGTCCGACCATGCATCGGGATTCTTGCCGTGCATCTGCGTCAGGATGCGCGCGTCCTCCAGATGCCCGAAGCCGACGTTGTACGCGGCGAGCGCAAACCACGTTCGGTCCGGCTCGAGGATGCGCTTCGGAATTTGATTTCGTATCGAGACGAAATAGCGCGCACCTCCGAAGATCGCGGCGCGCGGATCCAAGCGATCGGTCACGCCGAGCGAGCGCGCGGTCTGCTCGGTAAGCATCATGAGTCCGCGCACACCGGTCGGCGAGGTCGCGAGCGGATCCCAGTGGGACTCCTGATAGCCGATCGCAGCCAGCAACCGCCAATCGACGCCCACTTCCGCCGCGGCTTCCCGGAACCACTGCCGGTACTGCGGCAATCGATTTGCAATGTGTTCCATGAATACGCGCGCTTGAATGTAGTCGAAGCGCTCCGCGCCCGCGTAGTAGGTGTCGAGGATCGCGGCGAGACGGCCCTCCGCCTTCAACGACGAATAGAACGCGGTGACTCGCTGCAACAAGCTCGGGTCGCGCGTGTCGACGGCCCAGGCGAGCGCCTTGCCCTCGGAAAGATCGAACGCGATCCGGATCTCCGGGTGAAAGGCGCGACCGATTGCGAACTCGTTCGAGTCAGCGACGGTGTAGTCGAACTCGCGACGCGAAAGGCGATAGAGCAGCTCTTCCGTCTCGGCTGCAGGATTCTCCACCCAGGCGAGATTCGGGTACGCGATGCGCAGCCTCTCGAGCGTCGCGGCATGCGAGCTGTCCGCGATGACTTCGATGTGGCCTTCGTTCGCTTGCATGATGTTCCGCGGCCGCCGCTCGCTCTGGCGGTAGATCAAATGCTCTTTGACCTGCTGATAAGGCGGCCCGAAACCGGTGTGCGCGGGCAGTGCGAGGCCGCGTGTGAGCCCGGCGGCGGCGATGTGCGCGCGTCTCGATTCGAGCTCTCGCAGGGCATCGCCGACGCTCGGCACCGAATAGATGAAGAGTCGGACGCCGAGCTCCGCGGCGAACCGGCTCGCGAGATCGAATTCCGGGCCCTGCGGCCCGGATGCGCCCAAGTAGTAGCCGCTCGGCGCGTTGCGGGTCACGACGCGCAGCTCCCCGGAGCGAATGATCTGCTCCAAGACGGACGGCGGCCGCGAGCACGTCCCGAGCAGCAGGGTCGCGAGGATGGCGAGCGCGATTTTCAGAGCCTACTCTCCTACGCGCCGAGCACTCGCGACTCGCTGGCGCGTGAGGCGGCAGCCACGCTGAGTCGGCGGGATTGAATCCAGGCGGGCGAGAACGCCAGTCACTGGGCCGTCATTCTTGAACATGTTCTGCATCTACGGGCCGCAAGTGTACAGAACTGCTGTGGCTGTTCTGCACCGCGAGCTGCGGATACAGGGTTCGCCTGCTCGGAAAGAGCCGAACCCACTTCAATAAAAAGGCCCTCGCTGAGGGCCTTCTTTATTGGCGGAGAGGGTGGGATTGCACTC
>JBDZVE010000061.1:1915-23293 GCA_040255535.1 Lysobacterales bacterium
CCAATAAAAAAGGCCCTCGCTGAGGGCCTTCTTTATTGGCGGAGAGGGTGGGATTGCACTCGGCACATCCGTGTGCCTCGCCCTGCGGGCAACCTTCTGTTGCGCACATCGGCTGTCCTGCCGATGTGTCGAACCCACTTCGACGTGGGTTCTTTCATCCCACCCGCGACCAATAAAAAAGGCCCTCGCTGAGGGCCTTCTTTATTGGCGGAGAGGGTGGGATTCGAACCCACGTAGGGACGTAATGCCCTCAACCGATTTCGAATCGGTGCCGTTGTGACCGCTTCGGTACCTCTCCTGTTCGGGACTGGATCGGCTCGCGATCGCAGTATGTCGTAAGGGGTCGCGATTCTATATGGACCGCTCTATCAAATACAAAGCCGCAAGCTCGATTCGGTGCCGTCGGTTGCCCGTAAGGGCGCACAGCGATGTGCCGAGCGCAATTTCGCCCCTCGCGGCCAATTCGGCCCCATCCGTCAGCCGAACCACCGCACCCGCTGGGTGTCCAATCCTCGAGGCTTTACAGGTACCCCACCCCGCTCCACACTGCTCCCGTGAAATCCATCGCCACAATGCTGCTGACCGCGGCCGCAGTGCTGACCGCCGCCTCCTCCGCGTTCGCCGATCCGAACGAGCTGCCCGACATGGGCAGCCCCGCCGAGGCGATGTTGTCGATACAGGATGAATATCAGATCGGGCGCATGATCGTGCGGGGTCTGCGCGATTCCGATCAGATCCTGGAGGATCCGGAAGTCACCGAGTATGTCCAAGCGCTCGGCGCTCGACTCTCCAGCCACGCGAACGACGGCTCGCAGAAGTTCAACTTCTTCATGGCGAAGGACAACTCGATCAACGCGTTCGCGCTGCCCGGCGGCTTCATCGGTGTAAATGCGGGCCTCGTTCTCGAAACCAAGAACGAGAGCGAGCTTGCCGGCGTCGTCGCGCACGAAATCGCGCACGTCACTCAGCGCCACATCGCGCGCAGCATTGCGGCGCAGAGCAAGAACAGCCTCGTGTCGACGGCAGCGATGCTGGCGGCGATTCTGATCGGCGCGGCAGGCGGAGGCGGCGATGCGGCGATGGCAGGCGTCGCTGCGGCCCAGAGTCTTGCGATCCAGCAGCAGATCAGCTTCACGCGCTCGAACGAAGCGGAAGCCGACCGCGTGGGTCTCGGCATCCTCGCCGATGCAGGGTTCGACCCGTTCGGCATGCCCGCTTTCTTCGAAACGTTGAGCCGGCACGCGGGTGGGCGCGAAATCAACATTCCCGAGATGCTGCGCACGCACCCTGTGACCAGCACACGTATCGCCGAGACGAAAGAGCGCGCCATGCAGCTCGATGTCGATACGAAACCCGACAGCCTCAGCTACGCGCTCATGAAAGAGCGCCTTCGCGTCCTGTCGACCCCGTCGGGAGAAGATCCCCGCGACTATTATGCGGCGGTGATCGGCAACGAGCCCGACGCAACGCCGGCGCAAATCTACGGTCGAGGCCTTGCGCTGATGATGGCCGGAGATGCCGCCAAGGCGGTGCCGATCTTCCAGCGGCTGCGCGACGCGAACCCGGCCGTGACGCAATACCACACGGCGCTCGGCCAAGCGCAGCTCCTCGCCGGTCAAGGCGACGCGTCGCTCGCGACCTTGAAGCAGGCGCGCGAGTTGTTTCCGCGGAACGTCGCCGTCACGATTCGATATGCGGAGTCGCTGATGCGCCTCGGCGATCCAGGAAAAGCTCACGCCATTCTCCTCGATCTCTTCAACGTCGTGCCGCCGACCCCCGAGCAGGCTCGGCTGACCGCGCTCGCGGCGAATGCCGCGGGTGACGTGGCGGATTCCTACTACTACATGTCCGAGTATCACGTCATGAGCGGCGATCTGCCGCTTGCGATGAATCAGCTTCAGCTTGCGCTCGCGGTCCCGAAGATCACGTCGGTCCAACGAGCACGCTTCGAAGCTCGCCTCGACGAAATACAGCAGGCGTTGCCAAAGCGCGTCGCGCGTCAGCGACAAATGGAAGCCGACCGCGGCCGCTAGCAACTGACGCTGCAGGGAAGCATCCAGAGGAAAACCGGATATTGATACAATCCTGGCGGCGCGCCGCCCGCGCGGATTCATCGAAGGATTTCTCTGCATGCCATTCACGACGCACGGAGCGAACGCTCTTCGCGCGGTAGTGCTTTCGTTCGCTGCATTGCTTGCAGCGGGTTGCGCGGCGACGCCGGGGCGAACGGTCATCGGGGAAGATCCCTGGGAAGGCTTTAATCGCGGCGTCTACAAGGTGAATGACACGCTCGACCGCGCGGCACTGAAACCGACTGCGAAGGGCTACAAGAAGGTCACACCCGGTTGGATGCGAAGAGGCATCGGCAACTTCTTCTCCAACCTCGAGTACCCGATCACGATCGTCAACCAGTTCCTGCAAGGCAAGATCGCCAAAGGCTTCAAGGACACGGGCCGACTGTTGTTGAACACGACGCTCGGCATCGGCGGGCTCTTCGACGTCGCAACGCCTGTCGGGCTGGACGCGCACGATGAGGACTTCGGCCAGACGCTCGCGGTCTGGGGAGTCGGATCGGGCCCTTATCTGCACTTGCCGCTGTTTGGTCCGTCCACGCTGCGCGACGCGCCATCGCGCGTGATCGACTACTTCCTCGACCCGCTCACTTTCGCTGACATCCACTGGGAAGAGCAATGGGCGCAGCGCGCGCTCGACACAGTGCACACGCGCGCCGATCTCCTCTCGCTCGATCCCACGCTCGAGCGCACGTTCGACCCCTATGCATTCATACGCGATGCGTGGCTGCAGCGGCGCGAGTTCGAGATTTTCGACGGTAATCCACCGCCGGAAACGCTCGATGAGGAGTTCCTCGACGAAGAAGATCCCGCGCTGGACGAATCGGATAGCGGCGATACGCCGGCGGCACCGCTCAGCAGCGAGGACGATGCCAAGGAAGGCGACCCTTCCCGCGAAGAACCATAGTCTCGCGGGGAATTCGTGCTTACCCGTTTGCGGTGTTCGGCAGGATCAGGGTTTCCACTTCGCTGATCCGCGCGAGCGCTGCGATCTGCTCGGGCACGTTCGCGAAGCGCACGCTTTGATTGCGGCGCCGACCGATTCGCAGCCATTCGAGCAACAGTGCAAGGCCAGAGCTGTCGCTTTCGGTGACGCCGCTCAAATCGATGTGAATGTCCGGACCGGTCGCGCTCGCGATGCGCGCCTCACTCTCGCGCAGCAGCTCCGGCGCGCTCGCCGCGTCGAGCACCCCGCTCACCCGGTAGTGCCCCTCGCTTGCCGCTTCGAAAGCTGCCTTGCTCACGATTTCGCCGCCGATTTCTCGCCCGGCTTCTTCACGGTGCCGCTCGCCACTTGCTGCTCGAGACGCTCGATCACGGACTCGAGCCCTCTCTGCTGGATCTCCGAGGCGAAATCCGTGCGAAAAGACTTCACGTACGAGATGCCCTCGATCTGCACGTCGTACGCCTTCCAGCCGTCCGGTGTCTTGCGCAGCGAATAGTTCACCGGGACCCGCTGGCCGTTGTCGCGCCGTACTTCGCTGCGCACCGTGACGACCTTCGCATTGAGGTCGCCTTGGAAAGGCAGGATCCTCAGCCGGTCGGGCGTGAAGTCGACGAGCGCCTCACCATAGTTCTGCAGCAGCGTCTGATAGAACGCCTGAATGAAGCGCTCGCGCTGCTCGGGCGTCGCCGTGCGCCAATGCTTGCCGAGCACGAGCTGCGCGGCATAGCGAGTATCGAAATGCGGCAGCATGTTCTTGTCGACGATCTCGCGCACCTTGCTCGGATTCTTTCGGTATTCCTCGCGATTGGCGTCGAGATCTCGAAGGGTGTCTTCCGCGACCTTGGTCACGAGCTCGTACGGTCCGAGTTGCTTCGCGTCCTCCGCCGCAAATGCGGTGCACGCGAGCAGCGCCGCTGCCGCGGCAATCCAGACTCGATGAAAATTGCTCGCTGCGTTCATTGATTCGCCTCCTCCGCTTGCGGCCCGCCCGATGTCTCATCGTCCCGTCGGCTGAATGTCGCGACGAGCTGGTTGATCAGGTTCTCCAGCACGAGCGCATCCTGGACGTTCACGATTTGATCGCCGTTCGCCAGGTACTCCTCGGCCCCGCCGATCTCGAGACCGACATATTGCCCGCCGAGCAGACCCGACGTCATGATGCTCGCGTAACTATCCTCGGGGATCTTGTTGTAGCGCGAGTTGATGCGCATCCGCACCACGGCCTTGTAGATCTCCTGGTCGAAGTTGATCGATTCCACGCGTCCGACCGTCACGCCCGCAATCGAGACGGCGGCACCGGGCTTCAAGCTCCCGATGTTCTCGAAGTGCGCATACACTTCATAACTATTGCCGTTGATCGAAAGTTCGCGATTGGTGATCTGCGTCACCAGGAAAAAAAGCGCAGCAAAACCGAGCAGCACGAACAGCCCGGTCGAAAGTTCCACGGCTCGCGTCGAACGCATTAGATGATCCTCGAGTTCAGCCCGTCATGTTCGAGACATGTTCAAAGCATGACGGCGGTGAGCATGTAATCCAAAATCAGCGTCAGCACGGCCGACGTCACGACCGTACGCGTCGTTGCACGCCCGACACCCTCGGCCGTCGGCGTCGCGGTATAGCCCTCGTAAACGGCGATCAAGCTGCACGCGACGCCGAACACGCCGCCCTTGATCACGCCTTCCATCACATCGTCGACAGCGACGCTCGAGCGCATCTGCGACCAGAACGCCGCCGCATCGACGCCGAGCTGCTGCACGCCGATCAGCTGCACGCCGAAAATGCCGATCGCAATGAAGATCACGGTCAGCAGCGGCACGGCGATGAGGCCGCCCAGAAAGCGCGGCGCCACGACTCGGCGAATCGGATCGACGGCCATCATTTCCATCGCTGCAAGCTGGTCGGTCGCGCGCATGAGCCCGATCTCCGACGCGAGCGCCGTACCCGCACGCCCGGCAAACAGCAATGCAGTCACGACGGGGCCGAGCTCTTTGATGAGCGCAAGCGCAGCTCCGGTACCGAGCGCATCCTCCGAGCCGAAGCGCTGCAGCAGGTCGTAGCCCTGCAAGCCGAGCACCATCCCGACGAACAGTCCGCACGTCATGATGATGACGAGCGACAAGGCGCCGGCGTTGTAGATCTGCTCGACGATGAATCCCGGGCGCAGCAGCGCGCGCGGCACTTGTCCGAGGACACGCGCGAAGAACAGTGCGACCGCCCCGACGGTCACGACGAAGCTTCGCAGATTGTCGATCAGCTCGCGCAGCAGCTTCATGCGAGCAACTGCTCGAAATAGTCGGGCGCGGGATAGTGGAACGCGACCGGACCGTCCGGCAGTCCGTTGATGAACTGGTGCACGATCTCCGAGTCGTGTTCCTTGAGCTCGGAAAAATCGCCCTGTGCTGCGACTTTTCCGCCCGCGATGATGTAGCTCATGTCCGCGAGATCGGCGAGCTCCTCCACGTCGTGCGAAACGACGATGCTCGTAATCCCGAGCGCGTTGTTCATTTGTCGTACGAGTCGCACGATCATCCCCATCGAGATCGGATCCAGGCCGGTAAACGGCTCATCGTAAATGAGCACGTCGGGATCTGTCGCCATCGCGCGCGCGAGCGCCACCCGCCGCGCCATGCCGCCGGACAACTCCGCAGGCATGAGCCGCGCCGCGCCTCGAAGGCCGACGGCCTGCAGCTTCGTCAGCACGATATGCCGCATCAGCGAATCCGGCAGCTTCGTATGCTCCCGCAGCGGAAAGGCGACGTTCTCGAACACATCCAGGTCGGTGAGCAGTGCGCCGTTCTGAAACAGCATCCCCATTCGCCGCCGCAGCGCATAGAGCTCGTGGACGCTCAGGCGAGCGACGTCGATGCCGTCGAACAAGATCTGTCCGCGGTCCGGCTTGACCTGCCCCGTAATCAAGCGCAGCAGCGTCGTCTTGCCGGTGCCGCTCGGGCCCATGATCGCGGTGATGCGGCCTCTCGGAATCGAGAGACTCAAACCCGAAAAGATCGCGCGATCGCCGATCGAATAATCGACGTCGCGAATCTCGACGATTGCATTCGTAGCTAAGCTTGATGACGCGATGTTCTGTTCTTGAGTTGGCGCCATTCGGCCCTCGAGTGCGAACGCAGGAGGCGGCCCTTCAGGCCGCTTCCTGCTCCTGCTTCGGACTGTAACTGCCGGACCGCGCGAGGCCGTTCAGCTTGGCGCGACGGAAGAATGCTTTTTGACCCGCGGCGTACGCATCCGCTTTGCCGCCCCATGCGTGCAGTGCCTCCTCCTGCAGCGCGCGTCCATAGGAGAACGTGAGCTCCCAAGGAAATGGGCCCATTTGATTCATGAGGTTCAAGTGCTCGGTCGCTTCCGCGGCGCTTTGGCCGCCCGAGAGAAACGCAATGCCGGGCACGGCGCTCGGCACGTAGCGCTTGAGCGTGCGCAGCGTCGCCTCCGCCACTTGCTGCGGATTCGCTCGCGTCGGACTTTTCTTTCCGGAGATCACCATATTGGGCTTTAAGATCATGCCTTCCAGATGAATGCGATGTGAATGCAGCGCGCGGAACACGGTCGAGAGCACTTCGCTCGTCACTTCCTCGCAGCGCTCGAGCGTATGAGCGCCATCCATCAATACTTCCGGCTCGACGATCGGCACGATGCTCGCCTCCTGACATAAAGCGGCGTACCGCGCGAGCGCGTGCGCGTTCGCTTCGATCGCGAACTGCGTCGGAATGCCGCTGCCGATGTCGATGACGGCACGCCATTTCGCAAAACGGGCGCCGAGCTTGTGATACTCGGCCAAGCGCTCGCGCAGCCCATCGAGCCCTTCCGTAATCGTTTCGCCCGGGTAGCCGGCAAGCGGCTTCGCGCCCGTATCGACCTTGATGCCCGGGATGATGCCGACCTTCGTCAGGTACTCGGGAAACGGCACTCCATCCTTCGTTTTCTGGCGCAACGTCTCGTCGTAGAAGATGACGCCGCTGATGTAGTCCGCCGCTCCGGGCGTCGTAAACAACATCTCGCGATACGTGCGCCGCGCCTCTTCCGTCGACTCGACCTTGATGACGTCGAAGCGCTTCTTGATCGTGCCGCCCGACTCGTCGGCCGCCAAGATGCCTTTGCCTTTCGCAGCCATGCGGCGTGCGATCGATTCCAGCTCACTGCGGTTCATACGTCCTCCACCAAAGATTCGCGCCGCACCGGCATTCGCGCCTCGATTGACGCGTCCGCGCAAGAGCGCACGGTTCTCGGGGGCGCGTAGGATAGCAAAACGCTTTTGCTTAGGACGGACACCCGAGCAAACGAAGATTAGCGAAGCGAAAACGACACCGATTCGCGCAATCCTCGCCCGAGTCTCGCGCTGACACGTGCCTTCCGCTTACGACGCAACGAAAGCGAACGCGGAAAGGTCCGCTTTCGTCCCTATCCTTCGAGCCCCAACCGGGACCGCCAATTCCGTGTGCGGACCGAGGCACCAAGGAAAACTTTCCCTGAACCTTGCATTAGGACTAGAATGGTCCCATTTAAAGCACGGACGAGTCGAGCCATGCTTCGCATCAGTAAGTTGACAGATTACGGGACGGTGATTCTCGCCTGCCTTGCGAGCCGTCCCGCTCGCCTCTGGACTGCGGCCGAGGTCGCCGAGCGCACCCGGGTCGGGCTCCCGACCGTCAGCAAATTGCTGAAAAAATTGCAGCGCAGCGGTCTCGTGACCTCCACCCGCGGCAGCCACGGGGGATATCAGCTCGCCCGCCCCGCCGAAGGGATCACCGCGGCACAGATTCTCGATGCCCTCGAGGGACCGTTTGCGATCACGGAGTGCAGCGGCGAGCACAGCGCCTGCGGTCTCGAATCGAGCTGCAGCGTGGGGCACGCATGGCAGCGAGTCAACGCAGCCATTCGCCGCGCACTCACGGATATTTCGCTCGCGGAGCTTTCCGGTACCGAACGCACCGTGACGGCGACCGTGCCGCTCACACGCATCACTCGCGTGCCGCATGAATGAATCGATGAATCCTATGGCAAGCAACCCACAGACAGACCCCACCCTGGAAGCACTCGTCGGGCAGAAGTACCGGCACGGGTTCATCACCGATATCGAATCGGATACGGTGCCGCCCGGTCTCGACGAGGATGTGATTCGGCTCATCTCGCGCAAGAAGAACGAGCCGAGCTTCATGCTCGAATGGCGCCTCAAGTCGTTTCGGCATTGGCTTACGATGAAGGAGCCGAAGTGGGCGCACCTTCGCATCGCGCCGATCGACTACCAGGCGATCTCCTACTACTCCGCGCCGAAGCCGAAAGCGAACGCGCCGAAGAGCCTCGACGAAGTCGATCCGAAGCTGCTCGAGACGTACGATAAGCTCGGCATTCCATTGCACGAGCGCGCACGGCTCGCGGGCGTCGCGGTGGATGCCGTGTTCGACAGCGTCTCGGTCGCAACGACGTTCAAGGAGCGCCTCGCGAAAGCGGGCGTGATCTTCTGCTCGTTCTCGGATGCGGTGAAGAATCATCCCGAGCTCGTCGAAAAATACTTGGGCACGGTCGTCCCCTACACGGACAACTTCTTCGCGACGCTGAACTCCGCGGTGTTCTCCGACGGTTCGTTCGTGTTCGTGCCGAAGGGCGTTCGCTGCCCGATGGAGCTCTCGACCTACTTTCGCATCAATGCCGCGAATACGGGTCAATTCGAGCGCACGCTCATCATCGCGGAGGAAGGCGCGTACGTCAGCTACCTCGAGGGCTGCACCGCGCCGATGCGCGACGAGAATCAGCTCCATGCCGCGGTCGTCGAGCTCATCGCCCTCGACAACGCGCAGATCAAGTACTCGACCGTGCAGAACTGGTATCCGGGCGACGAGGAAGGACGCGGCGGCATCTACAACTTCGTGACGAAGCGCGGCGAGTGCCGCGGCGCGGGCTCCCGCATCAGCTGGACGCAGGTGGAAACCGGCTCCGCGATTACGTGGAAGTACCCGAGCTGCGTGCTCACCGGGGAAAACTCGATCGGTGAGTTCTACTCGGTCGCGGTCGCGAACAATTACCAGCAGGCCGACACGGGCACGAAGATGATCCACATCGGCCGCAACACGCGCAGCACGATCGTTTCGAAAGGTATTTCGGCGGGCCGCGGTCAAAATAGCTATCGCGGTCTGGTGAAGATTCTTCCGAGCGCGACGAACGCGCGCAACTTCACGCAATGCGATTCGCTCCTCATGGGCGATCAGTGCGGCGCACACACCTTCCCGTACATGGAAGTGCGCACGCCGACCGCGAGCGTCGAGCACGAGGCGACGACCTCGAAGATCGGCGACGACCAGCTCTTCTACTGCCTGAGCCGAGGCATCTCGCAAGAGGACGCCGTGAACATGATCGTGAACGGGTTCTGCAAGGCCGTCTTCAAGGAGCTGCCGATGGAGTTCGCGGTGGAAGCGCAGAACCTGTTGGCGGTGAGTCTCGAGGGTTCGGTGGGATGACGCTTGCGCGTAGTAACAGGCTACAGGCGACAGCCAGAGCGATTCCGGCTGCCGGTGACACGCTTCAAATGACGGGCTAACAACATCATGCTTTCGATTTCGAATCTTCACGTACGTGCCGGCGATCGTCAGATCCTGAACGGCTTGTCCCTGGAAGTCGGCGCGGGCGAAGTCCACGCGATCATGGGCCCGAACGGCTCGGGTAAGAGCACGCTCGTGCAGGTCCTGGCCGGCCGCGAGGGCTACGAGGTCACGCAGGGCACGGTCACCTATCGCGGCCAGGATCTGCTCGCGCTCGCGCCCGAAGAGCGTGCGCGCGAGGGCGTATTCATGGCGTTCCAGTATCCCGTCGAGATTCCGGGCGTAAACAACGTGTACCTGCTCAAGGCGGGTCTCAACGCGATACGCAAGCACCGAGGCGAGCCCGAAGTGGATGCCTTCGAGTTCCTCGCACTCGTGCGCGAGAAGATGAAGCTCATGCAGATGGACGAGAGCTTCTTGAACCGCGGCGTGAACGAAGGCTTCTCCGGCGGCGAAAAGAAGCGCAACGAGATTCTTCAGATGGCAGTGCTGGAACCGGCGCTCGCACTGCTCGATGAAACCGACTCCGGGCTCGACATCGATGCGCTGCGCATCGTCGCGAACGGCGTCAACAGCCTGCGCCGGCCGGATCGAGCGATCGTGATGGTGACGCACTACCAGCGGCTGCTCGACTACATCGAGCCGGACCGCGTGCACGTTCTGTCGGGCGGCCAGATCCTGAAGAGCGGCGATAAGTCGCTTGCGCTCGAGCTGGAGAAGCGCGGCTACGACTGGATCAAGCAGGCAGCGGCATGAGTGCGGCACCGGCAATCACAGCGAACCCAGCGCTCGAGCGCTTGAACGGGCTGTTCGAAGCTCGCTTCGCATCGGATCCGCTGCTCGAAGCGCGGCGTGCGGCGCTTGCAGAGTTCCTGAAGCAGGGATTCCCCACGCAGCGCAACGAGGAGTGGAAGTACACGAGCCTGCGTCGGCTCGAGTCGCGAGCGTTCGTGCCGAGCGAGCGCGTGCCGATCGCGCTGGAGGCGGGACGGCAGCCGTGGGTGCACGGCGCTGGATTGCGCATTGTCCTCGTAAACGGACACTGGGCGCCTGCCCTGTCCTCCATGGAGGCCCAGCCGCCCGGCCTGACGATCGTCACGCTCGCGGAGTGGATCCGACACGACCCCGCCGCGGCGCTCGATTATCTATCGCGCGCCGCCGAAGGCGCCGTCTCGAGCCTCGAGCAGTTGAATGCGGCGTTCTTCGAGGACGGCCTGGTCGTGCGACTCGCACCGAATACGCACGTCGATGAAGCCGTTCACATCGTGCATGTATGGACCGGCACCCAGCAGGCCTCGATGAGCCATCCGCGCCTGATCGTCCGCGCCGGACATCACAGCCGCTGCACGCTCATCGAGCAGTATGTCTTCGTCGGCGACGTGGAGTCGTTCACGAACACGGTCGCGACGATCGAGCTCGAAGCCGGCGCACACGTTCGCCACTATCGCTTGCAGCAGGAGTCGCCGCGCAGCTTCCACATCGGGCACGCGAACGTGCGCGTGCGCGAGCACGCACACTACTTCGCACACGACTTCTCGCTCGGCGGCGCGCTCAGCCGCTTCAAGCTCGCGATCTATCTGCAGGAGTCCGGCGCGCACGCCGAGCTGCACGGCTTGCTCACGCCGACCGGCACGCAGCACCTCGATACGCACACGCGCATCGAGCACATCGCGCCCCATACGACGAGCACCGAGGATTACCGGGGCATCGCCGACGATCGCGGCCGCGGCGTGTTCAACGGCAAGGTGCTCGTGCACGCAGGCGCACAGAAGACGGACGCACGACAATCGAGCCGCAACTTGCTCCTGTCCGCCAAGGCCGAGATCGATGCGAAGCCGGAGCTCGAGATTTATGCGAACGACGTGAAATGCAGCCACGGCGCGACGACGGGGCAGCTCGATGCCGACGCGCTTTTTTATCTGCGCTCGCGCGGCATTCCCGAAACGCAGGCGCGCGTTCTGCTCATTCACGCCTTCGCGCAGTCCGTGCTGACCGCCGTCGAATCCGTTCCCGTCCGCGAGTACCTCGAGGCGCTGCTGACGACACGCTTCGGACCAGTGCAGGTGAGCTCATGAGCGCCGCGCAGCCCTCCGTTCCGGCCGATTTGGAGCTCGATGTCGCGAGGATTCGCCGAGACTTCCCCGTACTGGATCAGGAGGTCAACGGCAAGCCGCTCGTCTATCTCGACAACGCAGCATCGAGCCAGCGCCCGAAGGCCGTGATCGATGCCGTGAGCGCCTATTACGAGCACGATCACGCCAACGTGCACCGCGGCGTGCACACATTGAGCCAGCGAGCGACCGACGCGTACGAAGGTGCCCGCGATGTCGTGCGCAACTTCATCAATGCGGCGGACACGAAGGAAATCATCTTCGTGCGAGGCACGACCGAAGCGATCAACCTCGTCGCGCAGAGCTATGCGCGCCCGCGCCTCGAGCCTGGCGATGAGATCCTGATCTCCGCTCTCGAGCACCACGCGAACATCGTGCCGTGGCAGCTCGTGTGCGAGCAAACCGGCGCGACGCTCAAGGTGATCCCGATCGATCAACGCGGCGAAGTCGACTACGACGCGTTCGAGCGCCTGCTCGGCTCGAGAACGAAGCTGCTTGCGCTTGCGCACGTCTCGAACGCGCTCGGCACGATCGTGCCGGTCGAGAAGTTCATTGCGCGCGCGAAAGCGCTCGGCGTTCCCGTGCTGCTCGATGGCGCACAGGCGATACCGCACGACACGATCGACGTGCGCGCGCTCGACTGCGATTTCTACTGCTTCTCCGCGCACAAGATGTGCGGCCCGACCGGCATGGGCGTGTTGTACGGGCGGCGGCAACTGCTCGAGGCGATGCCGCCTTGGCAGGGCGGCGGAGACATGATCCTCACCGTCTCGTTCGAGAAGACGACTTACAACCAGCTTCCGTGGAAGTTCGAGGCCGGCACGCCCCACATCAGCGGTGCGATCGGACTCGCTGCCGCCATTCGCTATCTGCAGCAGATCGGCATGAAGCGGATCGCACGCTACGAGCACGAACTGCTCGAGTACGCGACTTCCAACCTGGCAAGCGTGCCGGGACTGCGAGTGATCGGGACCGCACCGCGAAAGGCCGCGGTCGTCTCGTTCACGTTGGAGGGCATCCATCCGCACGACATCGGCACGATTCTCGACACCGAGGGGGTCGCGATCCGCACCGGTCATCACTGTGCGATGCCGGTGATGGACTTCTTCAAGATTCCGGCTACCGCACGCGCCTCGATGTCGTTCTACAACACGTTCGAGGAGATCGATCGTCTGGTCGCCGCGTTGGAGCGCGCACGAAGCCTACTCGCCTAAGCAATCGCCTATGGATCTCAAGGACCTCTATCGCGACGTCATCGTCGATCACAATCGCAACCCGCGGAACTTCGGCAGGCTCGACCCTGCCGACGCGCACGCGGACGGCCACAACCCGCTGTGCGGCGACCGGCTGACGGTGTACGTAAGCTTGGACGGCGAGCACATCCGGGAGACCAAGTTCGAAGGCGCCGGATGCGCGATCTCCGTCGCATCGGCGTCGCTCCTCACTGAAGCCGTGAAAGGCAAGTCGCGCGACGAAGTCAAAGCGCTGTTCGAAGATGTTCATGCGCTGCTCACTCGCCACGACGCGGACGTCGATATCGCGAAGCTGGGTAAGCTCGCTGCGCTATCCGGCGTACGCGAGTTCCCAGCGCGCGTGAAATGCGCAAGCCTCTGCTGGCACACGCTGAACGCCGCGCTCGAGCACACGAGCGACCCTGTCTCCACGGAGTAAGGCCGACCTTTCGATTCTGACTAGCTGCGATCCCTGCCATGTACCGCCACGAGCAAGAACCTGTCACGCTGACCCGCGATGTCGAAGCCATCATGGTGCCTGCCGGCATCCCGGTCACTCTGCGAGCCGACAAAACCGGATTCATCACGCAGGCGCTCGGCGGCAGCTTTACCGTCTACGTCGAAGGCAATCTGTTTCGCATTGCCGGCAAGGATGCGGACGCGCTCGGAAAGGAAGCGACGATGGGCCCCGAGCTGCCGCCCGACGCGACGGACGACGATGTCAAGAATCTCGTCTGGGAGCAGATGCGCTCCTGCTACGACCCGGAGATTCCGATCAACATCGTCGATCTCGGCCTTGTCTACGCGTGCGAGATCCTGCACGAGCCGGACGGCTCGCGCATCGTGGATATCAAGATGACCTTGACGGCCCCAGGCTGCGGCATGGGTGAGGTGCTGGTCCGCGACGTCAAGGATAAAGTGGAGATCGTGCCCACGATCAAGCGCGCGGATGTCGAGCTCGTCTTCGACCCGCCCTGGAATCACACGATGATGTCCGAAGCGGCAAGACTCCAAACGGGGATGATGTGATGGCTTGGCTGCCCGTCGGTCCGGTTTCCAGTATCCCGCCCGGAGACTACGCCCAGGTCGAGGTGGATGGGGTGCTCGTCGCCGTGTTCAACGTGGCCGGAACCTTTTATGCTATCGACGATCTCTGCACACATGATGGCGGCGAATTGGCGGGCGGTGCCGTCGAAGGGGACGTCGTGATCTGTCCCCGTCACGGGGCGCGCTTCTGTCTACGCACGGGTGCGGCGCTGACGCCGCCGGCTTATGAGCCGGTGCGCACCTATCAGACCAGGGTCGTTGACGGCATCGTGGAGGTGCTGTCCGAGGGATAGCAATGCTCCTGACGCTTCTTCGCCATGCGAAGGCAGAACCCGGCAGCGCCGATCGGCAGGATTGGGATCGTGAGCTCGACCCGAAGGGCCGCCGCGATGCCGCCGAGGTTTCCCGTCGCTTGCGCGAGCGCGCGCGTGTCCCGACATTGATCTTGAGCAGTCCTGCCGTTCGTGCATTCGATACGGCCAAAGTGTTCGCGCGTGCATTGGGTAATCCGACCCTGATCACCGACGAACGCCTTTATCTCGCGACCGCGAAGGCGATGCTCGAGGTCGTGCAGGAGCGCGGCGGCAACGCGGACCACGTGATGGTCGTCGGTCACAATCCCGGCATCACGGAATTCGCAGACGGGCTCTCCGCGGAGCGCTCGCTAGACAACATGCCGACCTGCTCGGCGTACACGCTGCGCTTCGACATCAAGGACTGGAAGCATCTCGACTGGCGCACCGGAACGGACGCGGACTTCGAATACCCGGGCCGCGCGATCTGACGCCGTCGATTAGTAATCGAGTGCCACATAAACACGTCAGGAAGATGACTCTCGCAAAGCGCGCAAGGCTCGCAAAGTAAGAATTAGGAAAATTTCCTCGCGAAGACGCGGAGCTAAGGTAAGGAACTCTTTCCTTCCGATCTCCGCGTCTTCGCAAAATAAATCTTCTTACTCTTACCTTGGCGAGCTTTGCGTGCTTTGCGAGAGTTCTTCTTCATTCGGCGATGTGCCCTGATGCCCTATTCCATTGCGAGCAAGCTTGCGTTGCCGCCGACGGCGGCGGTGTTGATCGTGACCGTCTGCTCGGTCGCGAAGCGATGCAGGTAATACGGGCCGCCCGCCTTTGGCCCGGTGCCTGACAGGCCGAGCCCGCCGAACGGCTGAACGCCGACCACCGCACCGATGATGTTGCGGTTCACGTATACGTTTCCCGCGCGGACACGCGAGGCAATGTAGCGGGCGGTCCCATCGACGCGCGTATGGACGCCGAGCGTCAGCCCGTAGCCGGTCGCGTTCACGCCATCGATGACCGCATCCAGGCGATTCGCCGAATATCGGACCAGGTGCACGATCGGTCCGAATACTTCGCCTTCAAGTTGCGAGAGCGCGTCGATCTCGACGACGACCGGCGCGAAGAAGACGCCCGCTTCATGCTCTGCACCCAACCGACACGCATGGTGCCAGCGCGCCGTCCTCGTCATCTTGGCTGCGTGCGCGACGAGCGCATCGCGCGAGGCCTCGTCGATCACCGGCCCCACGTCCGTCGACAGCTCGCGCGGATCGCCGATCTTGAGCTCGTCCATGTAGCCGGCGAGCAACTCCGCGACGCGATCGGCGATCTCCTCTTGCACGAAGAGCGCCCGCAAGGCGGAGCAGCGCTGCCCCGCGCTGTTGAACCCCGATTGCACGACGTCCATCACGACCTGCTCTGGTAAAGCGGAGCTGTCGACGATCATCGCGTTCTGGCCGCCCGTTTCCGCGATCAGCACGGCAATTGGGCCTTGACGCTCGGCAAGCGAGCGATTGATCGCCCGCGCCGTCTCTGTCGAGCCCGTAAACGCCACGCCTGCAACGCGCGAATCGGCGACCGCGCGCGCACCGATCGTGCCGCCCTCCCCCAAAAGCAAGTGAAGCACATCGCCCGGGACGCCGGCCTCATGCAGAAGCTCGACTGCTCGCGTGGCGATCAGCGGAGTCTGCTCCGCCGGCTTCGCGATCGCGCAATTGCCTGCAGCGAGCGCGGCCGCGATCTGACCCGTGAAAATGGCGAGCGGAAAGTTCCACGGGCTCACGCAGACGAACGTGCCTCGTCCGCGTAAGCGCAGCTCGTTGCTCTCTCCGGTCGGACCGGGAAGACGAATGCCGCGCTCGAACTCCTCACGGGCACGGCTCGCGTAGTACCGCAGGAAATCGGCCGCCTCACGCACTTCCGAAACGGAATCCACGATCGTCCTGCCCGCCTCGCGCACGCAATAGGCAAGCAGCTCCGCCGTGTGCGCTTCGAAGAGATCGGCGGCGCGCTCGAGAATACGCGCGCGTTCGCTCGCGGCTGTCGAATTCCAGTCCTGCTGAACGCGCTCTGCCGCAGCGAATGCACGCTCGATGTCCTCGTTCGAGGCGGAGCGAAGCTGCCCGATCACTTCGGTTCGATTCGAAGGATTGCGCGCCGCTGTCGGCTCGCCGTCGAGTTTTTCGCCCGCGACGATCGAAGCGCCCTGCCACTGCTCATGCAGGTGCTTTTCCATCTGCGCGCGCAGCGGATGCCACTCGAGGGGATCGGCGAGGTTGACGCCCCACGAATTGATGCGTTCTTTGCCATACAAATCGCGAGGCAAGGGAATTCGGGGATGTGCCTTGTGCTCGAGCGCATCGACCTCGGCGATCGGGTCGCGCACGATCTCGTCGATCGAGGTGCCCTCATCGACGATGCGGTTGACGAAGGACGTGTTCGCGCCGTTCTCGAGAAGCCTTCGCACGAGGTACGGCAGCAGGTCTTCGTGCGAGCCCACGGGTGCGTAGATCCGACAAGGCACATTGAGCTTGTCCCCGCCGACGATCTGCTCGTACAGCTCCTCGCCCATTCCATGCAGGCGCTGGAACTCGAACGGCGCTCCGGCAGCGCGAGCGAGCTCCAATACGGCGGAGACGGTGTGTGCGTTGTGCGTCGCGAACTGCGGGTAGATGAGATCCGGAGCGGCGAGCAATTCGCGTGCGCAGGCGAGATACGAAACGTCCGTCGAGGCCTTGCGCGTAAAGACCGGGTAGCCGCCATGCCCCCGCTCCTGCGCACGTTTTATCTCGGTGTCCCAGTACGCGCCTTTGACGAGCCGCACGTTGAGACGGCGTCGGGACTCGGCGGCGAGGTCGCGCAGCCATCGCACAACGTCGAGCGCGCGCTTCTGATAAGCCTGCACGGCAAGCCCGAAACCGTCCCAGCCCGCGAGCGCTTGCGAACGCGCAACGCGCGCGATGAGCTCGAGGGACATCTCGAGGCGGTCCGCCTCTTCCGCATCGACGGTGAGCGCGATGCCTTGATCGCGCGCGAAGAGCGCAAGATCGTGCAGCCGAGGCGCGAGCTCCGCGAGCACGCGGTCGCGCTGCGTGTATTCATAGCGCGGGAACAGGGCGGACAGCTTGACGGAAATACTGGGCAGCTCGTCTGCGCTGCGCGCCTGCGCAGCTGCGCTCGCGACACGCGCAATGGCCGTCCGATAGGCCTCGAAGTACCGTTCGGCATCGCGCTTCGTGAGCGCGGCCTCGCCCAACATATCGAACGAGTGGCGGTAGAGGCGATGCTCCGGTTCCCGCGAACGCTGCAACGCCTCCTCGATCGTGCGCCCCATGACGAACTGATGACCCATGATGCGCATTGCCTGACGGAACGCAGCACGAAGCACGGGCTCGCCGATACGGCCGGCGATGCGAGCGACGATGCCGCGCGGGTCGCGCATGTCCGAATCCGACGGGCGAACGATGCGTCCCGTCAGCATGAGCCCCCACGTCGAGGCGTTGACGAAGAGCGATTCGGCATCGTCGAGATGCGCCGCCCAATCGCCCGCCGCGATCTTGTCCGCGATCAGCTTATCGGCCGTCGCATCATCGGGGATCCGCAGCAGCGCCTCGGCGAGGCACATGAGAATGACGCCTTCCTGCGACGAGAGATCGTACTGGCGCAAGAAGGCATCGAGCCCGTGTCGGTCGCTCTGCGTTTCGCGAACGCGCTCGACGAGCTCGCGGGCGCGTGCGCTGATTCGTGCGCTCTCAGCCGGCGTGAAGCGCGCAATGTCGGCGAGCGAACGAACGACGTCGTCTTCGTTCGCGAGATAGTTGCGGTTGATTGCCGCAGCCACCGAGCGGTCGCTCATGAATCGGGTGCTCACTTGATCTCGTATACAAGATTCACCGTCGTCAGCGTGTCTGTCGTCGTGAATCCGGCGGGAGGATCGGTGTTGTACCGCACCCCGTATCCGACCGCCAGTGCGAGCGCACCGAGGATCTTCACCTCCAAGCTGAGATCGTTCTGAACGAAGGTATTGTCCGAGCTCGATTCGACGAGAAGCTTGTTCAAGATCTTGGTCGTCTCCGTGAGCTGGTGCTCGAAATCGACCGAGCCCTGCGCGATCGCATTCTCTTCGCGCATCCCCGGGATCACCGTAATGCCGTCATCTGCAAGGGAATCGCGCCTGCGCAGCACCTTGTAGCCGCCGCCGACCTGCACCGAGAGCTTCGTGATCGGATCGTCGAAGAAGCGCCAACCGAAGCCGGTTCCGTACGTCGACTGGTATTCGAAACCGCTGAAGCGATCATCCTCGTAGCGCCCCGAAATGAACCAGAATCCCTTTCCGCTGAAGTCGTAATCCGTCTGCTCGCGCACGTTCCAGCGCTGGCCGATCGTGCCGGTGTTGTCCGACGCGTATACACCGGCGGCCTCGAGCGTGTGCTTCCAGCGCACGAATTCGCGCACGACTCTGAATTTCAGATTCGCCGTGTCGGTGTCGGAGTTCCCCCGTGCCGCGACCAATCCCGCCTCTGCTTTCACCGCCCACTGCGCGCTCGCGAGCAGCGGAAAAAAGCCCGCCACGAGCCCCAACACAAACACACGAATGCATGGCATCGTCACCTCCTCGACGCTCGGCCAAAAACCGCGATGATGGCAGAGGCGAGCGCAGCGCGCATGCTCGAGGAGGGCTCGCCTGATGAAGACAGTCACTCGAGGGCGGGAACGTCTCCGACGTGGGTCACGAGCGGAAGCGTGTCCCCAAACGGAAACAACTCGGTGCGCGCAGCGTTCGCCCCTATTAAGCTTCCCGCGAGAATTGGACGAGGACTCCCGGTGAACACACCTGATCATGCCGCCACGGTGACGGCGAGTAGTTTCATGACGGACGTCATCGAGGCTTCTGCCCAGCAACCCGTGCTCGTCGACTTCTGGGCGCCATGGTGCGCTCCCTGCCGCCAGCTCATGCCAATCCTCGACCGGCTTGCCGAGGAATACGCAGGCCGGCTCAAGCTCGCGAAGGTCAACACGGATGAGGAGCAAGCCCTGGCACAGCAGCTCGGCGTTCGAAGCCTGCCGACGGTCGTGTTGTTCAAAGATCGCGCGGTCGCCGAGCACTTCGTCGGGCTCGTGCCGGAAGCGCAGATTCGCGAGCTCATCGCAAGGCACGTTGCGAGCGCGCCTGAAACGCCGCTCGACCGCGCCCGCGCGCTCAAGTCCGCGGGCGATTTCGCCGGCGCGCGTGCCGAGCTCGAACAGCTGCTCGCGAAGGACGAAGGCAACATCGATGCGCAAGCGGAGCTCGCCGAGGTTCGCCTCCTCGATGGCGATCTTGAGGGCGCCCGCGCGGACCTCGACCGCTTGCGTGCATCGAATCCCACGCACGCTGGAACGAAGCGAGTCGCCGCCCTCGTGGAGTTCAGCGAGGTCATGGCCGCCTATCCGGACGTGCGCACGCTGAGAGAACGCGCGAGCGCAGATCCGAGCAACCTCGAAGTGCGCCATGCGCTCGCGGTCCATCAACTTCTCAGCGGCGAGTACGAGCCCGCCTTGAGCACATGGCTCGAGATGCTCCGCAAGCATCGCGCCTTCAAAGACGATTTGGCGCGCCGCAGCCTCGTGCTTGCATTCGAGCTCATCGGAGAGGGCGATCCGATCGTCGCGAGCACGCGCCGCGAGATGGCGAAGGCGCTGTTTGCGTGAGCCTGCGGCGGCACCCATCGAGTAGCACGCGCCGCATCCTGTCTATTGCGCCGCCGCGCAATCGAGCGCTCCGCCAGCTACACTTGCGCGCATTCGCGAGGAGTGATGAATGGCAGCGATCCAGGCGCTCAACTTTTACCCGGTGAAATCGTGTCGCGGCATCTCGGTGCAGGCCGCAAAAGTCACGCCGACAGGTTTCGAGCACGATCGCGAATGGCTGATCGTCGATGCGAACAATCGCTTCATTACTCAACGCGAGGAGCCGAGGCTTGCGCTGATCGTTCCTGCGCTCGGCACCGAGGCGCTGGAGCTCACGGCGCCCGCTCGCGAGCCGATCCGGATCGGCCTGAACGATGAAGGCGAATCCGTCGAGGTCGTCATCTGGCGCGACCGTTGCGCCGCCTTCGACCTCGGCCCCGCCCCCGCCGCATGGCTGAGCGACTTTCTAGGCAAGCCCGTTCGCCTCGTCCGATTCGACCGCCGAAGAAAGCGTATCAGCAACCCGGAGTGGACCGGGGACGTCGAGGCATTGACTCAGTTCTCCGACGCGTTCGCCTGGCTCGTGCTCTCGCAAGCATCGCTCGATGACCTCAATACGAGGCTCCCGGAAATGCTACCGATGAACCGCTTCCGCCCGAACATCGTCATCGCCGATGTGGCGCCGTACGCCGAGGACCGGGCGCACGAGCTTCGAGCTGGGAATGTCACGCTGAGAATCGTCAAGCCATGCACGCGATGCGCGATCCCGACGACGGATCAAGACACGGCGGTGCGCAAAGGCGATCAGCCGTTGCGCACGCTCAAGGAGTATCGCTTCGACAAGAAGCTGAAGGGAGTGCTCTTCGGGCAGAACGCGATTCTGATCGCGGGTGCCGGCGAAACACTGCGAGTCGGTCAGGAGTTGGAAATCTCTTGGAAGAAAGTGGAGGCAACCTGAAGAGTCGCGGGCAGCTTACGGCTGATCGCCGTGCATGATGTCCTTTCGGACGCTCTCCCAATCTTCGCGCACCAAGGTCTTCTCCGGATCGAAGTCGTCGGTATCTCCATCCATGCGCGGCAACGGCAGCGGCATCTTCACGGTCGCATCAGGATCCTTTTCGCGCTCTGTTGTCATAATCGAACTCCAACGCTCTGTGGGCGCTACCGTAAACGAGCGCTCGAAACGCCGGTTGTGCGATGGATCACAATCGCGCACCGGTTCGCACTCAATCGTCGGACGCTGAGCACTGGAGCACAGGATGGGTGGAGACTGAGGACTGGAGGCGTGGGCGCCAGAAAGAAAGCGCGCGGAGCGCGCCTCGTCTCTGGCCGACGCCAACACGGCACCGTCCTTGCGAAAACCCATTACTGTCCGGGATAAACCACGTCGTCCCGACGAAGGTCCATTGCTGTCCGGGGAAAATCCCGCGCGAGACGAGTTCAAACTGTGATTCGCTGG
>JBDZVE010000187.1:0-4150 GCA_040255535.1 Lysobacterales bacterium
GTATTTACGCCCGGTCCCGAAACAAGTCCCGAGCGGCAGGCCCGTTCGCCAAGTCTGGCACTCCCTTGCACGAGCAGTTGCCGGGCGCGCGCGTGGATGGGCACGACGCCTGTACATCGCGAGTCGCATGGGAAAGTCGAGCTGCAGAAACGTGCTTCACTGAGACGCGCTGGAACCTTCAACTCCGGCAGACCGTTGCCCGTGTGATCGGATGCTCCCAAGCAAGGAACATGATGAACGTCGCAGTGTGTCGAAGTGTCGCCGTTGCAGTGATCGCAAGCGCGATCGTCGCGCCACACGATGCGCTCGCGTCGGGATTCGCGCTGCTGGAGCAGAGCGCTGCGCGCCTTGGCAATGCATTCTCCGGAACGACTGTCGTCGCGGACGATGCATCGTCCATGTTCTACAACCCCGCCACGCTTGCGCATTTGCATCGCGCGCAGTGGGTCTTGTCGGCTTCGGGCATCAAGATCCGATCTGAGTTTCGCAACGAGCGCTCATCGGCAGCTCTTACACATCCGCTCGGCGATGAAGGTGGAGATGCAGGCGGTTGGAATGTCGTGCCGAGCGTCTATTTCGCGCTCCCGCTCAACGAGCGACTGGCATTCGGTTTCGGCTTCAACGTGCCGTTCGGTCTCGAGCTCGAATATCCGAACGACTGGATTGGGCGATTCCAAGCGCTCAACTCCGAGATCCAAACGTACAACTTCAATCCCGCGCTCGCGTGGCAAGCGAACGATGTCGTCACGATCGGCATCGGCCTCAATTATCAACGCATGCAGGCGGAGCTCACGAATGCGGTCAACTACACGGCGATCATCGCCGGCGCCGCTCCGCTCGCCGGTGTGCCGCCGGTGTCGATCCCTGCGCTCGTCGCGGCGAATCCGGGATTGCAGGGACGTGCCGTCGTTCGCGGCGATGATGCGACTTGGGGTTTCAATGCTGGCGTCGTCTTGCAGATCACGCCCGATACGCGAGTTGGACTCGCCTATCGATCGAGCGCAGATTACGACGTGGAGGGATCGGCGCGCTTCGAGCCTGCCGCGACGAGCGATCCGCTCGGTCAAACGATCATCGCCGCTGTTTCGTCGCCCGGCGGTCCGTTCGCAACGACACCGGCCTCGGTCGACCTCGAGCTGCCGGAAATTGCGACGGCATCCCTTTCACATCGCATCGGCGACTGGGAGCTGCTAGCGGATGTTGCCTGGACACGCTGGAGCCGTGTGCAAGAGCTTCGCGTCGAGCGGCCGGATGGCAGCGCCGTCTCGACGACGCCTGAGCACTGGGAAGACACTTGGCGCTTCGCGTTCGGCGCGAGCTATCGCATGAGCGATGCCTGGAAGCTGAAAGCGGGTGTCGCGTTCGATGAGACACCCGTTCCTGACAGCACGCGCACGGCACGCCTGCCCGATGCCGAGAGAACCTGGATCGCAATCGGCGCGCGCTACGACACGGGCGAAGCCTTCGTGCTCGACGTCGGTTACGCGCATCTCTTCAGCGACGATGTGCCGTTGAATCAGGATCAAGGCAACGCACAAGCGTTCGGCCTGCTCAACGGAGAACAGGAGTCGGCGGTGGATATTGTCGCGATTCAGGGGACGTATCGCTTCTAAGGCTACAGGTTACAGGCTGCAGGCTGCAGCCAGAGTGGCGACAACGGTCACCGCCCGTGATCGTCTGGCTGTCGCCTGCGGCCTGTCCGCCTATCGCCTTACCGAATCGGTAGCTCTCTCGACTTCTGCACCGTGCGCAGCGCGAAGCTCGAGTGCACGCGGGCGACACCGGGGAGGCGGGTCAGGAACCGGCTGTGGAGGCGTTCGAAATCGGCTGTGTCCGCAACGACGACGCGCAGCACGTAATCGTAGTCGCCCGTCATCAGGTAGCACTCCATCACTTCCGGAATCTTGCGCACGGCCTCCTCGAACTTGCGCAGATCCGTCTCGTCCTGCCGCTCGAGCGTGATATTGACGAACACGTTGACTGGGCAACCGGCCTTATGCTGATTGATGAGCGCGATATAGCCTTCGATGAGGCCGGACTCCTCGAGCGCGCGCATGCGCCTCAAGCAGGCCGACTCCGAGAGGTTGACGCGTTCCGCCAACGCGCTGTTCGAGATTCGCCCTTCGGTCTGCAAAATTTGCAGGATTGACCTGTCATAGCGATCGAGCTTCATGGCGCAAGATTCTGCCACAGGCGCAAAGAACAGTGCGAGATTCTGCGGTATACAGGAATAACTTGCGTTGAATGTGCAGTTCTCTGCGTTGCTTGGGCACCTAGAGTTGTCGCTAGACGAGCCTCATGAAGGTGCCTATGCGCATCGGCGTCCCCAAAGAGATCAAGGTTCACGAGTACCGAGTCGGTCTCGTGCCCGCGGGTGTTCGCGAGCTGTGCAAGGACGGTCACGAAGTCTTCGTTGAGAGCGGTGCGGGGCTCGGCATCGGCGAGAGCGACAGCGCGTATGCGAGCGCTGGCGCGCAGGTGCTCGCGACCGCACAGGACGTCTTCGATGTTGCCGATCTCATCGTGAAGGTGAAGGAGCCGCAGCTCGAAGAATGCAAGTTGATGCGCCGAGGACAGGCGATCTTCACGTACCTTCATCTCGCCCCGGATCCCGCGCAAGCAAGAGCGTTGCTCGAAGCCGGCGTGACTGCCATCGCCTATGAAACGGTCGGCTCGCCGGACGGATCGCTGCCGCTGTTGACCCCGATGAGCGAGGTCGCGGGACGAATGTCCGTACAGGTCGGTGCCGCAGCGTTGCAGAAAGCGAACGGCGGGCTGGGTGTGCTGCTCGGCGGCGTACCTGGCGTGCCGCCCGCGAAAGTCGTCATTCTCGGCGGCGGCGTCTCCGGCAGCAGTGCGGCCGAAATGGCGGTCGGTTTGCGCGCCGACGTCACCGTCGTCGATTCGTCGCTCAAGAAGCTTCGAGCCTTGGATGCGATCTTCGGCGGACGTCTGAAGACATGTGCTTCGACGACCGTTGCGATCGAGTCCCTGGTCGCGGAGGCCGATCTCGTGATTGGCGCGGTCCTCATCGCGGGCGCGGCGGCGCCGAAGGTCGTCACTCGCGAGATGGTGAAGGGCATGAAGCCGGGCGCCGTGATCGTCGATATTTCGATCGATCAAGGCGGCTGCTTCGAGACGAGCCGCCCCACGACCCATGCAAATCCCACGTTCGTGACCGAAGGGGTCGTTCACTACTGCGTCACGAACATGCCGGGCGCCGTGCCGCGCACCTCCACATTTGCCCTGACGAATGCAACTTTGCCGTATGTCAAAGCGTTGGCCTCACACGGTATCGAAGAGGCTCTCGCGCTCGACCCGTATCTGGCGCAGGGGTTGAACGTGCATGCAGGGGCGATACGCCATGAGGCGGTCGCCCGAGATTTGGGTCTGCCGTTTCGCCCCTACGCCCCGTTCGATGCCCACGCCGCATAGCGGAACGATTGCTTAGACGCTGTTTCTCCTCGCCTCGAGCCCGCGCATAGCGGGCTTTTTTTCGATTTCGGGTTGAAATCGTCGCCTTCTGTCTACATAGCGGCAGGATGTTCGACCGAATCACGCCCACCAACAAAATCCTCATCGGCGCGAACGTCGCCGTCTTCTTGCTCCAGATCCTTCCCGGCACTGCCGTGATTGGCTGGCTATTCGCGCTGTGGCCGCCTGAGACGGGGCTTTTCAAGCCTTGGCAGATCCTGACCTATGGCTTCCTGCACGGCAGCTGGACGCACTTATTCTTCAACATGTTCGCGGTCTTCATGTTCGGCTCGGAGATCGAACGGCTGTTCGGGCCGAAGCGCTACATCATTTATTACCTATCCTGCGTCGTCGGTGCGGCATTGATGCATATGATCGTCATGTCGCAGTCGGATCTTCCCCCGGCAGCGACGATCGGTGCATCGGGCGCGGTATTCGGCTTGCTGCTGGCGTTCGGCATGGCCTATCCGAAGCGCATGATCATGTTGATTTTCCCGCCGATCCCGATGCCGGCCTGGTTGTTCGTGACGCTCTATGGCTTGCTCGAGCTGTACCTAGGCATCACGCAGACGCTCTCCGGCATCGCGCACTTCGCGCACATCGGCGGCATGGCGACGGGATTCGTACTGATCCGCTATTGGCAAAGCCAAGCACGAAGAACGAACAATCGCCCGCG
>JBDZVE010000188.1:0-4144 GCA_040255535.1 Lysobacterales bacterium
CGAATGCGCACACAGCAGCATCAGGTTCGTGCCAGGCAACGGTTTCAAGTGCGCCGATTGCTGGGCCGATGTCTCGGACTTGGGTTGAATCTCGCCTCATGCCCCGCGTGAACGGCGCGCGAATCATTCCACTTCCATCACGATGCAGAAGCGGCGATACGCCCACTCTCGAGCGCCGGCGCGGGCGGCAGACCCGTAACCTCTAGAATTTCTTTTTCGTCGAGCGTTTCGCGTTCGAGCAGGGCCGCCACGAGCGCATCGAGCTGCTTGCGATGCTTGCGCAGTAGAGTGACCGCCTGCTCGTAGCTCTCGTTGATGATGCGGTGAATTTCCGCATCGACCAGGCGCGCCGTTTCTTCGCTGAAGGGCTTCTCGCCGCCGAAGGCTGCAGTCCCCAAGTAAGCGTTCTCTCGAGGTGCGAGCTGCACCATGCCGAGCTCGTCGCTCATTCCCCAACGCGTCACCATGTTGCGAGCAAGGTTCGTCGCTTGCTCGATATCGTTCGCTGCACCGGTCGTCCTCGTGCCGTAAACGACTTCTTCCGCCGCTCTGCCGCCCAGCATGCCGACGATGCGCGCCCGCAAATACGCTTCCGGATAGTTGTAGCGATCCGTCGGCGGGCGCTGATAGGTGACCCCGAGCGCTTGGCCGCGCGGAACGATCGTGACTCGATGCACGGGATCGGCCCCCGGCATGACGAGGCCCAGAATCGCATGACCGCTCTCGTGATAGGCAATACGCTCGCGATCCTCGCGGCTGAGCAGCAGGGGCCGCTCGGGCCCGAGCACTATTTTCTCGAGCGAATCGAGAAAATCCTTCTGATGTACTTCTGTTTGATCGCGCCGCGCTGCGAGCAGCGCGGTCTCGTTTACGAGATTCTTGATATCCGCACCGGAGAAGCCCGGCGTAGACGCAGCGAGCTCCTCCAGGCTGACATCGCTCGCGAGCGGGACCTTGCGCGTGTGGACCTTGAGAATGGCTTCGCGTCCTGCCTTGTCGGGAAGATTCACGACGACGCGACGATCGAAACGCCCGGGACGAAGCAGCGCCTTGTCGAGCACATCCGGCTGATTCGTCGCAGCGAGCACGATCACGCCCTCGCGACCGGAAAAGCCGTCCATCTCCGTGAGAATCTGATTGAGCGTCTGCTCCTGCTCGCTCGCTCCGCCGATCGCCGCCGGTCCGCGTGCTCTGCCGATCGAGTCGATCTCGTCGATGAATATGATCGACGGTGCATGGTTGCGAGCCTCTTTGAACAGATCGCGCACGCGCGCGGCGCCGACGCCGACGATCATCTCGACGAACTCCGCCGCGCTCATCGAGAAGAACGGCACGCCGGCCTCTCCGGCGACCGCCTTCGCGAGCAATGTTTTCCCGGTGCCTGGCGCTCCGACGAGCAGCACGCCTTTCGGCGCCGTGCCGCCGAGCCGAGTATATTTGTCCGGGTCCTTCAGGAAATCGACGATCTCGACGAGCTCGTTCTCCGCCTCGTCGATTCCCGCGACATCGTCGAACGTTACCTTCGTGTCCGCCTCCTGATCGTACCGCCGCGCCTTGCTCTTGCCGATGCCCATGAGCGCACTGCCCATGCCGCCGCCGAGCTGCGACGCACGCCGGAACAACCACACGTAGAACGCGATGATGAGAATCGCCGGTCCGAAGCCAAGCAGGAGCGTCGACCAAGAATTGCCGTTCTGTATCGGAATCGCGCTGATCTCGACACCGTGCTCGAGCAGAAACGATTCGAGGCCGGGATCCACGAACGCCGGCAACGTCGTCGTGAATGTCTCGGAGGTTTGCGGCTCTGGCGCGCTCGCGAGAAGCGACGGGGGCTTTTTTTCTGCTTCCTTGCGCGCCTCCTCCAGTTTTTCCTTCGTTGGCCACGTCACGGGCTCGGCAAAACGGCCTTCGATGCTCGCGCCTTGGCTGTAGATCGATTCGACATTCCCCTGCTCGACTTGCTGCTTGAACACGGTATAGGGAATCGTGATCGCCTCTTCCGGCGCGGGAAACAACATGCGCATCACGAAGTAGTTGAGCGCGAGAATGACGAGGAACGTCACCCAGGTCGTTCGCGGCGGCATCCGCGGAGGCTGCCCGGAACCTTGCGGCATGGCTGGCCGCGTGTTCGGCGGCGGCGGTGTTCTCCCGCCTGCGGCGCGGTCGCGATTTCGCTCTTTGTGTGCCGACCAAATCATGTGCGGCTCCAACCCATTGAGTTTCGCTTGGCGATATCGGCGCGGCCCTCCGCCGACCCGTTCGACTCGAGCGGCTCTCCTGCGAAGGCACTCCTCTAGAATGACCATGGACACGGCCGCTGTCGATAAGCATGCAGCGCGTATACGGCTCTTCCGAGCGGTGACACGCACCGATCTTGCTCCAAGCGGCTTCGATCGGTCAGGATTCGCCATCGCTGCAGCGCCTCAGGCTGGGAACGATGATCCAAATCTTGCGCGCAAAGTTGTTGGAGGTGCTGCAGGCGGTCGCCCCGCTCGTCATCTCGATCTGTGTGCTGCAATTTGCGCTCGTGCACGCGCCGATCGGACTGTTTGTGCAATTTCTCTTCGGATCGCTGCTCGCGGTGATCGGGATGATGCTGCTGTTCGTCGGCATCGATGTGGGCATCGTGCCGATGGGCAGATATATCGGTTCGGAGCTGCCGAAGCGGCATTCCCTACTGCTGATCTTGGCCGTGGCGTTCTCGATCGGTTTTGCGACGACCGTGCCCGAACCGGACGTGCTCGTACTGTCGGACCAAGTGGAGCGCGTGTCGGGAGGCGCGATTTCCGGCACATCCGTTCTGTATGCGATCGCACTCGGGGTCGGCGTGCTTGCGGCGTTCGCGGCCGCACGGATCGTGTTCGGCTGGCCGCTCAAGTACGTGCTTGCAGGCGCTTACGCGTTTGCCGTCGTCCTCGCTCTGTTCGCACCTCGCGAGTTCATTTCGCTTGCCTTCGACGGGGGCAGCGTGACGACGGGCGTGTTGTCGGCGCCGGTCATCATCGCGCTCGGGATCGGCGTCAGCTCGGTTCTCGCCGGACGCTCCGCTGTATCCGACGGCTTCGGCATGGTCGGATTCGCCTCGATCGGGCCGATCCTGCTGATCCTCATCATGGGGCTTCTGCGCGCATGATCGCTACATTGCTCGAGGAAGCCATAACGGTCGCGCGCGGCGTCACGATCGCGGTGACTCCGCTCGTGCTCCTCTTTCTCGTTTTTCAGGTATTCCTGCTGAAGCTTCCGGCGACTCAAGTCGCCGAGATTCTCAAAGGCACGCTGATTGCCGCGCTCGGCTTGTTCCTTTTTCTGTTGGGCGTTTCGATTGCATTCCTCCCCTTCGGACGCGCGGTCGGCGAGGCCTTGAGCGGGCTCGACCAGACGTGGCTCATGGCCGCGATCGGCGCGGTGCTCGGTTTCGTAACGGCGTGGGGCGAGCCGGCAGTGCGCGTTTTGGCGAATCAGGTCGAGGAGGCATCGAACGGCTCGATTCGCGCTCGCCTGGTGCTGCACACGATCTGCATCGGCGTTGCGGTATGGGTAGGCATCGGGATGCTCCGAATCGCGTACGGACTCGATTTGCTGTATCTGCTGTTCCCAGGTTACGCGATCGTCATCGTGTTGATGTGGTTCAGCAGCAAGGATTTCGTGCCCATCGCGGCGGACTCCGGCGGCGTCGCAACCGGACCGCTCGCGAACTCGTTTCTGCTCGCGCTCGCTTTGGGCGCCTCCTCCGCGACGGGCATCGACGATCCGGTTGCGAACGGGTTCGGTCTGGTCGCACTCATCGCATTGGCTCCCGTGATGTCTCTGATGGTGGTCGGCGTACTGGTGCAGAGAAAAACGAGCAAGTAGGAGTTTGCATGAACATGCTCAATCCACGTCTGATCGTCAGCATCGTGCGCAAGGGATGGGGCGATACCGTCCTGGAAGCCAGCATGAAGGCGGGCGCCCACGGCGGTACGGTCTTGTTCGGCCGCGGCATCGGCCGCAACGAGCAGCAGCGAGTCTTCGGCATCCAGATCGAACCCGAGAAGGAAGTCGTGCTCACCGTCGTGCCGGCCGACATCGCGGAACGCGTGCTCAAGGACATCACGACCGCGGCGCAACTTTCCGCACCCGGTCACGGCCTCGCGTTCATCATCCC
>JBDZVE010000189.1:0-4073 GCA_040255535.1 Lysobacterales bacterium
TTGCGAAAACCTCAACCCGCCTTGAGCAGAGTTGGCAGCCAGAGCGATAGCTGCGGTACATAGACAACGATGAGCAGTACGGTGAGGGCCGCGAAGTAGAACGGCCAGATCGTGCGCAGTGCGTGCGTCACGCTGATCTTGCCGATCGCCGTGCCGACGAACAGCACCGAACCGACCGGGGGCGTGACGAGCCCGATGCCGGCATTCAGGATCAAGATCACCCCGAAGTGCACCGGATCGACGCCGAAGGCTTTCGCAACCGGCAAGAAGATCGGCGTGCAGATGATGATCAGCGGCGCGAGATCCATGAAGGTACCGAGGATCAGCAGCACGACGATCAACAGGGCCAAGATGACGTACTTGTTGTCCGAGATCGCCGTGAGCGCATCGACAGCAGCCGACGGCACTTGCAGATAAGCAAGCAGCCAACCGAACGAGGCGGCTGCACCGATCACGAACAGAATGAGCCCCGTCGTGCGGACCGCGCCCATGCACGTCTCGATGAAGTGCTCGCGCGTCAACCGTCGGTAGATCAGGCCCGTCACGAGCAGCGCATAGAACACCGCGATTGCGGCGCTCTCGACCGCGGTGAAGATGCCGGCGCGAATGCCGATAAAGATGAGCGCCACCAAGAGCAGACCCGGGAGCGACGACACGAAACGCTGCGCAACAGCGCGGAAGCCGGGAAACGCTTCGGTCGCGTAGCCTCGCCGCCGCGCGATGAACCAGCCCGTAAACATCACGGCGATCGTCATCAAGAGCGCCGGAATAATGCCGGCGGCAAACAGATCGGCAATCGAAATCGAGCCTCCCGCCGACGCCGAATAAAGGATCAAGTTGTGAGACGGCGGCACGAGCAGCGCAACGAGCGCAGCCGTGATTGAGACGTTCACCGCAAAGTCCCGATCGAAGCCGCGCTTCACCATTTGCGGGATCATCGTGCCGCCGATCGCGGAGACATCGGCGATGGCGGAGCCCGACACGCCGCCGAAGAACAGGGACGCGAGCACGTTCACTTGGCCCAACCCGCCGCGTAAATGCCCGACGACCGAGGCGGCAAACGAGATCAAGCGCTCGGAGATGCCGCCTCGCATCATCAGCTCGCCGGCGAAGATGAAGAGCGGAATCGCAATCAGGGACGCCGCATTCGCACCGGCGGCCGTCTGCTGCACGACGACGATCGCGGGAAGATCGAGATAAAGAACGGTTGCGAGCGACGCCGCAATCAGCGCGAAGCCGACCGGCACGCCGATGACGAGAAGGATCGCAAGGACACCGAAGAGAATCGCGATAGACATTACTTTTTGCTCTCTGGGCGACAGGCTACGGGCTACAGGCGACAGCCAGACACGCGCGGGGCGCGGCGCTGACTATCCCCTACCCCCTATCCGCTATCCCCTGCTGTTCCGCTATCGAGCAATCGCTCGATCGAGAACAGCGTAATCAGTGCACCGCCGATACACAGCGGAAGGTAGACAACACCTTGAGGAAGCGGCGCGCCCGCGATCGCGTAGTCCCAGGCTTCCGCGGCCATTTGCGCGCCCCAGAGCGCGAGCATCGTGCCGATCGCGGCGGCTGTGAGATGCGCTGCGCTCAACAGCACTTTGCGCGCGATCGGGCCGGCCGCTTCGACGAGAATGTAGAAGCCAAAATGCCTGCTCGCGCGCACGCCCGTCGCGGCGCCCATCATCATCGTCGTGCTCATGCATAACAACGCGAGCGGCTCCGTCCAGCTCGGCGAATCGTTGAGAATATAGCGGGCGAAGACCTGCCAGCCCTGCACGATCGCCATGCCGACGAGCGCGAGCCCGGCGAGCGTAATCGTCACGCGATCGATGATGTCGAACGAACGCTTCAACGAGCTCAGCATCGAATCGAGTCCCCCCCAAAGTGGTCGGCCGCGCTATGCGAGCGCTCTGATCTGTTCGTAGAGCGAGCGGAGCATGTCGGATCGCAGATAACGTTCCAGCATCGGCTGTGCGGCGCGCTTGAACGCGGCCATGTCGATCTCGCAGATCTCGACTCCGGCTTCGATCACGTACTTGCGGGATTCTTCTTCCATCCGATCCCACAATGTCCGCATGTACGGCACCGACTCGCGCGCGGTCTCGCGCAGGATCGCTTGATCTTCCGGCGTGAGCGCGTCGAACGTGCGCTTCGACATGAGCAGCGCCTCCGGCGAGTGAGAGTGCTCGGTGCCCGACCAGAAGCGAGCCACTTCGAACTGCCGGCTCGTGTGCAGCGTGCGCCAATTGTTCTCGGCGCCGTCGATGAGATGCGTCTGCATCGCCGAGTACACCTCGCCATACGGGAGAGGCGTCGGGTTTGCACCGAGCGCGCGCGCGAGCTCGATGAAGATGTCGGACGGCGGCACGCGAATCTTCAGGCCGTGGAGATCGGCGGGCTCGTACACCGGCCGCTGCACGTTGTAAAACGAGCGCGTGCCGGCGTCGTAGATCGCAAGGCCGATGAGATCCCGGCCTGCGAAGCTTTCGAGCACCGCGCGACCCGGAGCGCCGTCCGCTGCGCGGCGCATATGTGCGACCGAGTCGAACACGTACGGCAACGAGAAGATCTGCGTGAGCGGAAACGGATTGTTGAGCGGCGCGAAGTTGACGCGCGTGAAGTCGATTGCGCCGTAGCGTGCAAGACCGATCGTATCGGACTCGCGACCGAGCTGACCCGCGTGATAGACGCGAACTCCCAGCCGACCGTTCGTTCGTTCTTCGAGACGCGCGCCGATCCAACGCACGGCTTCGACCGTCGGGTAGCCCGCAACGTGAACGTCGGCCGCCGTGAGCGTGCGTGCGCGCGCGCTTGCGAGCGGCGCATGCGCGAGGCTCAAGCCGCCGAGCCCGAGCAGCATCATTCGTCGGCTGGTCCGCATGCTCAGCGGACCGATGGATGCGGTTGTGCTTTGACCGCTCGGCACAGCACTTCGCCGTGCTCGCCAAAAGCGTGTCGCGACGTTTGCCCGATGCGGATGTCGTGCACGCCGGTGATCATGCCGGTCGAAATCACTTCGCCCGCACGCAAGCGTCGGCCGCGTTCGGCACATTTCGCGAGCGTAAAGGCGAGCGCGGCGACCGCGCCGTGCCGCGTGAACGCGACGCCATGTCCGACGAGCTCGCCATCGATAAGCGTTTGCGCGGAGATCTCTTCGATCGAGCGCCAGCCTTCGATCTCGGGGCCGACGATCACGCCCCAATTGTTGCCGAAATCCGAGATCACGGCGCCGGGACCGAGATCGTTGAGCGTTGCAAGCGGGCTGCTCGCGACTTCGACGCCGACGTGGAGCGAGCCGACGTACTCCGCCGCTTCGTCGAGCGTCCATTCGGCTCGCTGCGGCGGATCGGATGCGACGCGGATCACGAGCTCCGCTTCGACAGCGGCAAAGCCGCCCTCGAAGACCGGGCACTCGATCACTTGGCCCGAGCTCGCGACGTGAATGTTGTTCGCGAAGGCAGGGCCGATCAGGCGCTCTTCGGCATATTGCGCTTTGAATGCTTGCGGAACGCGGGCGACCTTCCAGCCTGCCACGCGCTCAGGCCAGCGCGAGATCGCGAGCTCTTGGCACTGATACGCCTCGGCGAGCGTCGCTGGGACCGTTCCGGGATATTCGCTCAGCGCCTGACCGTGCAGTCTCGCGTGCACGAAGCGCTCGACGATTCCAGTTACGTTCGTTGCGGGCTGGCGGCTCGCATCGGTCAATGGCATGCCTGATTTCCCCCGGATTCACGTGCATCAAGCGAAGGGGCTTTTTATAGGAAACCGGTGTCATTTACAATGCCAAACCTGCTGTAGATCGGAATTTATTTTGACCAAACAAGGGCTTGAGCGACGGAAAACAGTTGCGAATTCGAGCGGCACCCATCGATGGCTACGAGACGGGACACGGCTAAGGGCTTGCTGATCGGTGGCGCGGGCGCCGCGCTGCCGGGTGCGCGACGTGCGATACCGCGCACTTCGCTGAAGCGGCGGTCAGTCAGGTCGGTACATGAGGCGCTTCGCGCTTCGACCCCTCACCCGCCGCTTCGCTAGCGACCTCTCCCGCAAGGGGAGAGGTGAAGAGG
>JBDZVE010000062.1:0-12852 GCA_040255535.1 Lysobacterales bacterium
GGCGGCGCTGCCGGAACGATGACCCAAACCGGAGGTGCGGGCGGCGCTGCCGGGGGTGGAGCACAATCCGGCGCCGGATCTGATGGCATGGGTGGCGCGCAAGGTAGCGTCGGAGGTGCCAATGGATCCGCCGGCGGCGGCGGTTATCCGGTTGCGGGTTCTGCCGGAGGCGGCGGTGGCGGCGATGCAAGCGCGGGCGGGCAAGCTGGCGCTGGCGGCGGCGGCACGGGGCCCATGACCCCAGGCGAACGGACCGCCCAAATCGATCGCCGCTTCGAGTCGACGTTCAACGTGTTCGACGATCGAATTGCGGACGAGCAGGCCACAATCGCAGGCCAGCGCCGTGACCGCGGGAGCGGCTCGGGCGCGGGAGGCGAGGGTGATGGCAGCGATGGCGCCGATGGTGCGAGCGGCTCCGATGGCTCGGGCAGTGCCGGAGGTCAGGGAGACGGACAGGGCGCAGGTAACGGTCAGGGTCAAGGTCAGGGCCAGGGTGGCCGCCAAGGCGGTGGTGCGGGTCAAACCGCGGGCGGCAGCGGCTCGCAAGGCGGCGGCGCTCAGGGCGGTGGTGGCGGTGTCGGCGGCGGCGTCGGGGGAGGCAGCGGCCCGAACACGGTGCCGGCGGATATCCCGGACGGCAGCGACGATGACATCGTCGCAAGGCAGCTCCGCGAGGCGGCGATGCAGGAGAAAGATCCTGAGCTGCGCGAGAAACTCTGGGAGGAGTACCGCAATTACAAGAAGAACACCGGCTAGGCACTCGCTGCGAGGAACTCTTCGGTATTGCTGGACGACTTACATTTGACTGGCGACACGCGAATTCTCGACACGGTCAAGCGCACATGAACCGCACGACAGTTGCTCTCATATCGATCGCGGCGGCACTCGGTCTCTCCGGTTGCGTCGTCCACGAGACGCGTCCGCTGCCTCAGATACAGCCGATCCAGGCATCCGCCGAGATTCCGGCGACGCAACTGCTCGACGTCGGCGTCAAGCTGTTCGATCCGAACGTGCCGGAAGACGAGAAGGTGCGGGAACGCGAGCACATCTTCCCGGAGGTGCGTAAGGCCGAAGCGCGCTACATCCCGATGCAGATCCGCAATACGCTCGAGGGCACGGGACATTGGGGTCAAGTGAGAGTGATGCCCGAGGATGCGGACGCGCTCGATGTATACGTGTCGGGCGTGATCGTCGAATCCACCGGCCAGCGACTCAACATCGATGTGACCGTCTCGGATGCGACGGGGCGGACCTGGTTCAGCAAGACGTACGACCAGATTGCCGATACGCGTTCGTATAAGGACACGAGCGGTGCACCTCGCGATCCGTTTCAGAACATCTACAGCAATATCGCGAACGATATGCTCGCGTATCGCCAGCAACTGACGGCAGCGGACCTCGAGAACGTGCGTCGCGTCTCGAAGCTCAAGTTCGCCTCGGACTTGGCGCCGTACGCTTTCGACGATTATTTGACGATGGACAAGAAGAAGGGCATGTACCGGATCACTCGGCTGCCCGCCGAGAACGATCCGCTCATGGTGCGCATGGATCGCATCCGCGAGCGCGACTACGCGCTGCTCGACACGATCAACGAGCACTACTCGGTGTTCGCGGACAACATGGCCGAGCCTTACACGAATTGGCGCCGCTATAGCTACGATGAGCTCGAAGCGCAGGACGATGCGGCTCGGTCGGCACTCACGCGTAAGCTCCTCGGTGCGGCCGCGATCGTCGGCGGCTTGATGATCGGCAGCGAAACGGGCTCGTACGCCGGCCGCGCTGCCGCGACGGGCGCGATCTTCGGCGGTGCATATGCCGTGAAGAGCGGCTTCGAGAAAGGCGCCGAGGTGAAGATGCATTCCGATTCGCTCAGGCAGCTGGGCGATTCGTTCCAGGCTGAAGTGCAACCGATGGTCGTCGAAGTCGAAGGCCGGACCTTGCAGCTGCAAGGGACCGCCGAAGAGCAGTTTCGCGAGTGGCGCCAGCTCCTGAAGGAACTCTACGAGAACGAAACCGGTCTTTCGGTACATGCGCCCACGTCGACCGAGGCTGCACCGCAGTCGCCGGCAAGCGGCGGGTAGCTGCGAACCGATTCGTCTTTAACAACACTACATGCTGGAGAGCGGGCAGGAGCTTTCTGCCAGGTTCGTGCTGATTCGCCGTCTCGGTCGGGGAGGCAGCGGCGAGGTGTGGCTCGCGCGCGATCGTGCCGACGGCGGGAAGGTCGCACTCAAGATGTTGCCGCCCGAGTGGATGCGGCATGCGAGTGCGATCGCTGCGCTCGAGCGCGAGCACGCGATCGTGAGCGCACTTAGGCACCCGAACATTTTGCGTGTGCAGGGCGGTTTGTATCGCACGGCAGAGCTTGCGTGGATCGCGATGGAGTACGCCGACGGCGGCAACCTCTCCCAGCTTCGCGGACGCCCACTGAACGATGTGCTGCGAGCTGCGGTGCCCGTCGCTTCGGCGCTCGCATATCTGCATGCGCAAGGCCTCGTGCATCGCGACGTGAAGCCGGCAAACGTCCTGCTCATGGCCGACGGCACACCGAAGCTCGCGGACTACGACACCGCGGGCCGCGCGGGCCTTGCGCTCGATCGAGGTGCACGCGGCTCGCCGTTCAGCATGAGCCCTCAACAGCTGGACGGCGAAGCGCCCGCGCCGAGCGACGATGTTTACGCATTGGGTGCGACACTTTATGAGTTATTGTCGGGATACCCGCCGTTTTATCCGGATGCTACACCTGAGCGCGTCCGTACCGAGAAGCCGGCGGCTTTGCCGGTTTCAGTGCCGGCGGGAGTAGCGGAGCTCATTGCTCGAATGCTGGCGAAGGCACCGGCGGAACGACCTGCAATGACTAAGGTAGAGAGCGAGTTGAAGGCTTTGGCAAACGCGAACGAACACGAGCGGACGGAAGGCGGACGCACCGAGGCGCCGGCGGTTCGAATCGAGCCGCCGAGCGCGCGGGTAGGTGCCGCCGGCGAGCCGTTGCGCAGCGAATGGCGCCGTCCCGCCGGGGCTCCCGCTGCGAGCGCGCACGCTCTGCGCCGCGAAGGCTTCAGGCGCGGTCTCGCCGCTTCGGCGATCGGTATCGGCTTGTTGGCGGTGTTCGTCGTGTTCTTCGTTTTGCCGCGTTGGGTGGATGGACGCCAGCCGGCGCAGAGCACGCAGACGGCATCGGTGCCAACGCCCTCGGCGACAGCCGAGCGCGCAGAAGAGAAGCGTACGGAAATCGATTTCGCCGCGCTTGCGCGCGCGAAGCAGGAGGCCGAGGACTTGCGTGCGCCGCTCGCAGAGCGACTCGAGAAGCTGCGCACGCAGGCAGTGGATGTGTGGGGCGGCGCTGAAGCCGAGCGCGCGGCCGAGGCGCTCGCCGCGGGCGATAAAGACATGGAGCTTCGCGAATACATGACGGCGGTCGAGCACTTCAAAAGCGTTGCGCCGCTGCTCGATACGCTCGAGCAGCGTGCGGGCCAGGTGCTCGATGAGCAGCTCGAGGCGGGCGCGACCGCACTTGCGGAGGGACGCTCGCTCGATGCGCGCAATGCATTCGAGCTCGCAGCGAAGATCGATCCGCAGAACAAGCTCGCTGCGACGGGTTTGAAGCGCGCAAGCACGCTCGATTCGGTGCTCGAGCTGCTCGCGAATGCCGAGCGCCTCGAGAAGGAAGGGCACGCGCAAGAAGCGCTCGATTACTATCGCAAGACATTGGCGCTCGACCCGCAGACGACGCGCGCGAGCGAAGGGCTTGCGCGCGTCGAGGCGCGCATCGCGAGCGATGCCTTCGCGAGCGCGATGGCGAAAGGTTTCAGCGCGCTCGCAAGCGGAGATCACGAAGGCGCGCGCAGCGCGTTCCAAGCGGCAGGCAAGATCCGGCCGAACGCGCCGGAGGTGACGCAAGCGCTGCAGCAGATCGAACAGGAGCAGCGCACGAACGTGATTGGCACGAAGCTGCGCGCGGCGCAAACGCTCGAATCGCAGGAGCGGTGGGCCGATGCGCTCAAGGAGTATCGCTCGGTGCTCGAGCTCGACTCGACGGTCGCCGCGGCGCACGAAGGCGTGGCGCGCGTTTCGCCTCGAGCCACGCTCGATGAGCAGCTCGAGCTTTATTTGACGCAGCCGGAACGGCTGTTCAGTCAACCCGTGCGCGCGGCGGCACGCCAGACACTCGATCGCGCCAAGTCGATCCAGAACCCCGGGCCGGTGTTGCAGAAGCAGATCACGAAGCTCAGGGATTGGCTTGCGCGTGCCGACGTTCCGGTCTCCGTGCCGCTGCTCTCGGATAACCAAACTCAGGTGACGATCTATCGCGTGGGCTCGCTCGGTACGTTCCAGCAGCGCTCGCTCGAGCTAGTGCCTGGCCGCTACACCGTCATCGGTACGAGACCGGGCTATCGCGACGTGCGCCGGCAGATCGATGTCTTACCGGGCGCCACGATGGAGCCGATCGTCATTCGCTGCGAGGACCGAATTTGAGCGAGCTCATCATTCGTGAATCGTTAGGCGAGCGTCGAATCTCCGCGGCGGAGCTTCCACTCGCGATCGGCGGGCCCGGCAGCGCGATCGTGATGGCCGGGCGTCCAGAAGGGGCCGAAGGCTATTTGGGGGTTCACGAAGAGCAGCTCTTCATCCAGCCCGCCAACGGCGCCGAGGTGCTGCACAACGGCGCGCGCGTGTATCGCTCGACGTGGCTGCGCGAAGGCGATGTCGTGAACTTCGGGGCTGCGCGCATTCGCATCGGACGTCACGCGGATGCACACACGATCGAGGTCGAGGACGGCAGCACCGGCAACATCACCGCACCGCCGATCCTGCCCGAGCAGCCGCGCATCGCGGGCGAGAGCGAGGCGGAATCGGAGCGTATCGATGCCGTTCAATTTCGCGCGAGCGAAGTCGACAAGGCACGGCGCGGCATCAGGGTCAGTCCGACGCGCGCGGCCCTGCTCGGTGTCAGCGTCATCGGCGCGGCCATCATGTGGTTCGTGCTCACCGCAACGTCGATCAGCGTGCAAACCGATCCCGCCGAGGCGGACGTCCAGGTGCGGGGCGGCTTGCTCGCTGTGCCGCTCGGACATCGATTGCTGCTGCGCCCCGGCGAGTACGAGCTGCGAGCCGAGCATCCGGGCTATCGTTCGGCGGAGCTCGATATCGTCGTCACGAGAGAGCCGAATCAGCACTTCGCGTTGAATCTGCAAAAACTGCCAGGCCGATTGCAGGTCGAGACGCCCGAGCCGGCACGAGTGAGCGTCGATGGACAAGCGCTCGGCGATGCACCCGGCGAGTTCGAGCTTGCGCCGGGCAAACATCGGATCGCGATCGCGGCCGCGCGCTATCAACCGTTCGCCGCGGAGATCGAGATCGAGGGCGCGGGTGAGGCGCAGAAATTCGCGCCGCAGCTCGTGCCGAATTGGGCGGAGGTGAGCGTGAGCTCCGAACCGATCGGCGCGCAGGTGCTCGTTGACGGTGAGCCGCGCGGCACGACCCCGCTCGAGACCGAGATCGTCGCAGGCAATCATCCGATCGAGCTGCGGCTCGAAGGATTCAAGCCGTGGACGACGGACCTTCAAATCAAGGCTGGCGAGCCCGTTTCCGTCGGTCCGGTCAAGCTCGGCTTGCCGGATGGCCGTCTCGTGCTGCGTTCCGAGCCATCGGGTGCGAGCGTTTCCGTGGCCGGCGTCTATCGCGGCCAGACGCCGCTCGAATTGGAGCTGCGGCCCGAGATCACCCACTCGGTCGTCGTATCGAAGCCTGGATATGAAGCCGCCACTCGACAGGTATCGCTCGGGGCCGGTGAGCGGCGCACGCTGTCACTGCCGCTTGCGGGGATCTTCGGCGAAGTCACCGTGCGTGCGCAGCCCGCCGACGCTCAGGTCTACGTCGACGGAGAGCCGCGCGGCGGCGCGAATCAGACGCTGCGCCTCGTTGCGACCGATCACGAGATTGCGATTCGCAAGCAGGGGTACGTCGAATACAAGACGACGATCACGCCGCGGCCGGGAGTGCCGCAGGTCGTACGAACGACGCTGCAGACGCCGGCGCAAGCAAAGATGGCGGCGACGCCTGCGACGATCCGCACGAAGGCAGGTCAGACGCTCAAGCTCATGCCGACGGGGCGTTTTACGATGGGCAGCCCGCGGCGCGAGCCGGGACGACGCGCGAACGAATCCCAGCGGCCGGTACAGATTGCACGGCCGTTTTACATCAGCGTGCACGAGGTCACGAATGGGCAGTACCGCAAGTTCAGATCGAGCCACCGCTCCGGCCTCGTCGGTCGGCACACGCTCGATCTCGACAATCAGCCGGTCGTGAGCGTCGCTTGGGAGGATGCGGTCCAGTATTGCAACTGGTTGTCCGAGCAAGAGGGTCTCAAGCCCGCGTATCAGCGCAAAGGCGACACGTACGTTGCGGTCAATCCGATGACGAACGGCTATCGCCTCCCAACCGATGCCGAATGGGAATGGGTCGCCCGCCATCAGCCGTCGGGCTCGCTGCTGCGTTACCCCTGGGGAGATGCGCTCCCCGTTGCGCCGGCTTCCGGTAATTACGCCGATTCGAACGCACGATTGCTCGTTCAGAATGTCATTCCTGATTACGACGATGCGTTTGCCGTGTCCGCCCCGGTCGGCAGATTCCCGCCCAACGCGCTCGGCCTGTACGACATCGGTGGCAACGTGGCCGAATGGGTTCATGATTACTACAGCGTGACTCCGACGCAGACCGAGCTGCTCGTAGACCCGATGGGCCCGAGCGAGGGCACTTACCACGTGATCCGCGGCTCGAGCTGGAAGACATCGAGCGTGACGGAGCTGCGCTTGGCCGCTCGCGATTACGGAGAAACGGCTCGCGATGACGTCGGCTTCCGCATCGCCCGAAACGTGGAGTAGCGACGAAGGAGGGGGTTGAAGTGAAGCGCCGAACACACGCGAATCCAATGAGACTCCTCATCATGCTCGCGGTCCTGTGGGCAGCGGGCTCCTGGCTGTTCGCTGCCGAGAGAACGCCCCCCGTACGCACTCAGCAGGCGGCACAAGCGCAAGAGACTCTGCCCGCGGAAAGCGCGGCGAAGCCGGCCGACGACTCGGATGAACCGGGCAAACAAAACGAGAACGGGCCCGCCGGCGCAAGCACGAAGGCTGCGCCGGCGCAAGAAGCGAAAACGCAGAACCAAGTTGCAGACGCAAAGAAAGAGGGTGACGACAAGGAGGACAGCGAGAGCCGGAAGGCTGATTCGACTCAATCCAAGGGCGCGGCCGATGCCGGCGCGTCGCCCCGCCGTTTCGTCCCGTCCGAGCAGGTTCGCGCGGATTTCGACGTATCTTTTCCTATAGACATCTGAGTACTCCATGGTCACAGCAACCGCCCCAGTGCCCGGTCGTCGATTTCAGTATCCAAGCGAGTTCTTCGTCACGCTGTTTGCGCTCATCGTGACCGTCGTCTCGGTGCACGCACTCTACGTCGCTTGGATTCGTCCGGCGGGAACGGAGGTGATCGCAGCCGAGCAAGCGCACATGCGCGCCGATCCGGACTACGTACCGAGCCGCTCCATCTTCCTCGTCATCAAGGATTTCGAGCAGGAGGCCGAGATCATTCACTTCGTGTGGGCGCTGCTGATCATCGGCTACAAGGCGCTCCTCGTGCGGCGCGAGCGCAAGCTCCTCGAGCGCGAGCTCATTCAAGTGCCGGAGGGAATCAAGGTGCTGCCCGAGGACGCGAAGGACTATGCGCGTCAGCTCGAAGACTTGCCCGAAGAAGAAAAACCGATGCTCGTCGTGCGCGCGCTGCAACGTACGCTCGATCGCTTCGCCGCCACGCGCAGCATTCGAGACTCGGCGGAGACCTCTCGCGCCGTGTGCGATTCCGAAGCGGACCGTCTCGACTCGGGCCTCGCGATGATTCGCTACATCGCCTGGGCCATTCCGGCGATTGGCTTCATCGGCACCGTGCGTCACATCGGCGATGCACTGCTGCAGGCCCACAAGGCGGTGACAGGCGACATCACGAGCGTCACGTCAAACCTCGGCATCGCATTCAACGCCACCTTCGTCGCACTGTTGCTCACGATCATCCTCATGTTCTTCCTGCACCAGCTGCAGCAGGCGCAGGAGCAGTTCGTGCACGACACGGATCATTGGATCGATCAGCATCTCATCAGGCACATGCAGGTACGGTGAGCCGCGACCCAAAATGCTCTCGCTCGAACTTCTCGATTCCGGTCTCGTTCTCGCGCAGCGGCGCGAAGACGCCGTAGCAATCGTCCAGGAAGCGCCCGGCGTTGCGCTGCTCGAGGATGAGAAGACGCTGACGGGCGTCGAGGCCGCGAGTCGCGTGCGCCTGAAGCCCTTGCTCGCGCAGACGAACTTCTGGCGCACATTGAGCACGGCGCCGCTGACTCGGCCTTCCCGCGTGGCGCAGACGACGGCGGATCTCGCGTTCTCGCAGGCGGAAGCGATGCTCCGTGCGTACAAAGAGGAAGAAGGCATTCTCCTTGCGGTTCCGGCGGGCTACAGCCGCGAGCAGCTGGGTCTGCTCCTCGGCGTCATCAACGAAGCGGGCGTGCGGGTCTGCGGTCTCGTCGATGCGGCACTCGCAGCTTGCAGTCTCGAGCCTGCGCCCGCGCGCGTGCTGCATCTCGACCTCGAGCTTCATCAAGCGCTCTTGACCGTGCTCGAGTATTCGGGCGGCGAGCACCCGGGACTGAAACGGGCTCGATACGAGATCGTCCTGCAGCATGGCCTGCTTGCGATTCAGCAGACGTGGATGCACTTGATCGCCGAGCAGTTCGTACGCAAGACGCGCTTCGACCCGCTGCACGAAGCGGCGAACGAACAGCGGCTGCTCGATGCGCTCCCGGGTTGGCTCGAAGCGGTCGAGCGCGACGAGCGTGTAGTGCCGTCGATGAGCTTTGCCGAGCGCACGCTCGAAGTGGAGCTCGAGCGCGCACACTTCGTCGCCGCCGCCGAGCCTCATTACGCGGAGCTGCAGCGGCTCGTGCAGGGCGCTCGCATCGCCGGGATGCCGATCGAGCTGCGCGTGTCGCAGCGCGTCGCCGCGTTGCCCGGCTTGTTGGATCGCTTCCGAGCGCTGCGCGATTGCGAAGTGCAAGTGCTCGAGCGGGGCGCAGCCGCCCGCGGAGCGCTCGAGCACGAAGCAGCGATTCGCCGTCCAGAGGATGCGCTCGCGCTCGTGTATCACTTACCGGTCGCGGCCGCATCGAGCGAGACAGCGCGTCCGCAGGCGTTCGAATCGACGCCCGCCCCGCTGCGGCCGACTCACGTGCTGTTTCAAGGGCGCGCGTGGCGCATCACGGAAGAGCCGCTCGTCATCGGATGGTCCGTCGATGGGACGCGTCGCGCGCTGACGCTGCCGACTGCCGGGCCCGGCATTTCACGCGCGCATTGCACGCTCCTGCGGCGCAACGGCGCCGTGCTCATCGAGGACCACAGCACCTACGGCTCGTATGTGAACGATGAACGCGTGGCAGGTCGGACGACACTCACCGTGGGAGATCGGCTGCGTCTCGGGTCGCCGGGCGTCACGCTCGAGTTGATTCAATTGGTGAACGACGATGGCGCGCCGCAAGACTGAAGTCTTCAGCATGTCCTTCCTGGACTGCATCACCTGCGCGTTCGGGTCGGTCGTGCTCGTCTATACCCTGATCAATGCGCAAGGCGGATTGCGGCGCAAGACCGAGTCGCACGCGATGGCCGCCGAAGTGTCCAAAATGGAACAGCAGGTGCTCGAGGGTTATCAGAACCTCGTGATGCTGCGCAATTCCTTGATCGAAACGGATGCGGAACGAGTGCGTACGGAAGGAATGGGCACGCGCGTCATCGAGGAAACCGAGCGGCTCAAGATCGAGCTCGCGGAGGCGGACAAACAAACATTGTCGCGGCGGGAAGCGATCGAGCGCTTGAAGGCGGATCTCAAGTCGCTCGAAGAGGGCACGCGGCGACTCGAGGGCGCCACCCAGGACGCGAGCGCAACGGGCACGCGGGTGCGGGGCTTCGTCGGTCAGGGCGATCGGCAATATCTTACCGGCTTGCGGGTCGGCGGCGAGCGCATCCTGCTGCTCGTCGATGTCTCCGCGAGCATGTTGGACGATACTGTCGTGAACATCTTGCGCATGCGCAACATGTCCGATGCACAGAAGATGCTCTCGGACAAGTGGCGCCGTTCGGTCTTGACGGTCGAGTGGCTTGCCGCGCAGATTCCCCTCGAGAGTCAGTTTCAGATCTACGCGTTCAACACGAAGGCGTGGGCGCTCGTCGACGGGTCGGAGGGCAAATGGCTCAAAGCGAACGATCCGAATGCGATGGGCGATGCAATCAACAACCTGCGCAAGATCATTCCGAAAGACGGCACCAGCATCGAGAACGTGTTCACCGCGATGAACGCGCTCAATCCGCGGCCCGACAACGTCATCCTGATCACGGACGGCCTGCCGACGCAAGGCGCGAGCGCGCCTCTCATCCGCAAGACGGTCGATGGCGACGCTCGCTTGAAATTGTTCGATCGAGCGTTCGCGAAGTATCCGCGCGCCGTACCGCTCAACGTCATTCTGATGCCGATGGAAGGCGATCCTTCCGCACCCGCCGCGTTCTGGCTCGCGGCCCGCACGACCGGCGGCTCGTTCATGAGCCCGTCGAAGGACTGGCCATGATCACGGTGAACGGCGGATGGCGGACGGCGGACGGTGCGGAGCAGCGCAGCCGTCTTGCAGTCCGTGCAATCCATTTCGTAGGCAGATCCCGTAAGCACAGTCGGACTGGCTCGATCACCGTCCGCCGTCCGCCGTCCGCCATTCACTCGGCCGGAGGCCGCTATGCCTCGTAGACTCGTTCGCCGTGAAACCGAAATCTTCAGTATTTCGTTTCTGGACTGCATCACGTGCGGATTGGGTTCCGTCGTGCTGCTGCTCGTGCTGAGCGACATGCGCTCGCCCGAGATCGAGCAGGATCGAGAGGAGATGCAGGCGCAGCTTCTCAAATTGCAGGATGAGCTCGTCGACATTCAGGGGCAGAGCGATATCTTGAATCGCGATCTCAGAGCAAGACAGGAGCAGTTGTCGGATGCGAAAGAACGCATTGCGCGCCTGCGCGGTGACTTGAGCGATATTCGGGGCAAGTACGCAGCATCGAAGCAAGAAGCCGACGTCGCGAATCAGCTCGAAGGCCGGCTCGCCTCCGCGCAGCAGACGCTCACGGAGGAGATGAAGCGGCTCCTGGGCGAGGGTTTTCGGCGCAAGCGCGACGATGCGATCGGCGGCATTCCCGTCGACAGCGAGTACATCATCTTCATCATCGACACGTCCGGCAGCATGTTCAATTATGTCTGGCCGCTCATGCTCGAGAAGGTGGAGGAGACCCTGAACATCTATCCGAAGGTGAAGGGTTTCCAAGTCATGAACGATGAGGGCACGTACATGTTTCCCGGTTACCGGGGCAAGTGGATCCCGGATACGCCGCAGCAACGGCGCACCGTGATCGAGCGGCTGCGCACCTGGAACGCGTTTTCGAATTCGAGCCCGATCGAAGGCATCGTCGAGGCGATTCGTACTTATCACTCCAAGGACAAGAAGATCAGCCTGTATGTATTCGGAGACGAGTTCACGGGCTCTTCCATCGATTCGGTCATCAAAGGTGTCGATGTCATCAACCGCGAGGACGAGACCGGGGAGCGTCGCGTGCGCATTCATGCCATCGGATTCCCGGTGCGGCCGGATGCCCCGCAGTACACGAGCGTTCGATTCGCAACGCTCATGCGTATTCTGTGTCAGCGCAACGGCGGATCGTTCGTCGGGCTCGATGATCCCGACCGCGGCAGGCGCCCGATGTTCAGGATAGGCGACGCGAGCACGGACAAGGTGTCGGACAGCGCGACGAAAGGGCCGAGGTCATCGTGAACGAAAACGAACGAAGCACCCTGCTTGCGGCACGCGTGAGTCGGGCGCCACCGGCCGCCTCGCTCGCTTTTTTCGTCGCTGCGCTCGTGCTGCTTTCCGGCTGCGGACCGCTCAATCTCGTTGCCACCGCACGCATTCCAGAGCCGCTCGTCGTGAAGATTCCGGTCACGGTCGCGCTGTTCATGCCGCCCGAGTTCATGGAGTACGTGCACAAGGAAGAGCGCTGGGGAACCGACTACAACATCGCGATAGGCAAAGCGCAAACCAACGCGGTTTCGAAACTCTTGAACGCGATGTTCGAGCGCGTGATCGTCGTCGACAGCCTGAATGCCGGCTCCGATCTTGGCGACTCGATCGCGGCGATTCTCGAGCCGAGCGTCGAGGAGTTCGCATTCGTGACGCCTCGCGATGCCGGCTCTCCCTTCTTTGCCGTCAGCATCAAATATCGCGTGAACGTGTATCTGCCCGACGGCAAGCTTGCGGATTCGTGGGGGTTCACGGGCTACGGCACGGCGCCCGCGGGAGGACTGTCCAACACCGAGCCTCTGCAGAACGCGACCGCGCTTGCGATGCGCGATGCCGGCGCGAAGCTCGCGGTGGAGTTTCGGGATCAAGCAATCGTACGCGGATTATTGCCGGACCCCGAAACGGCCGACGATCCTGCTGCGCCGGAGCCGAGTGCGCCTGTGCCTGCGGAGACAGCGCCTGCGCAGAGCGTGCCTGTCGAGTCGGGTGACGACACATCGGGCGCGCCGCCTTCGTCGAGCGCGCCAGCAGCGCAGGAGGAGAGCGAAAGCGGGTCCGAGCCCGAAGCCGAAACCGAACCCGAGGCTGAAGCTGAGCCCGGGGCCGAAACCGAACCGGAGACCGAGACCGAACCGGAGACCGAGACCGCACCGGAGCCGGAGCAAGATGAAGACGAGCCGAAGGAGCCCGTCGCCATTCCGAAT
>JBDZVE010000062.1:12952-21595 GCA_040255535.1 Lysobacterales bacterium
ACCGGAGCCGGAGCAAGATGAAGACGAGCCGAAGGAGCCCGTCGCCATTCCGAATCCGGAAGCTTTAGCGCTCGCGAGACTCGAATGATGCCGAGCAGATGTTGACAGTCTGCTCGGCGACGGCCGCATCCTGCCGCGAACAGTCAACCGTTTTTTTCAGGATGGATCCTCGGGGTCGCGCTCCGGCAGGCCCCTGACGGGATACACCTCGCGGAAGCTCATTGCCGTCGTCTGCACCGGCTCGCCGTGCTCGAATCTCGGGCGAAACCGCGCATCGCGCATCGCATCTATGATCTCGCTCAAGTGCCGCTGATGCGTGTTCGTGTCCGTCACGATCACATTTTCGACCGTCCCGTCGGGTAGGACGTCCAACTGTAGCTGCACGAAAGCTTCTTCTCGCTGGTCGGGCAGCAGCCTGTTGCCGCGTGCGATGACATGCGGCACGGGGTAGTAGACGCGAACTGGAAACGCGAGCGGATCGTGAGTTGTCTCGGGCGCCGTGTGTTTCATCTGCTCGATGATCTTTGCCGCCCGCGCGTAGAAGGACAGCGCTTTGTCCGCGTCTTGCCTGAATTCATACCAGTCGCCGAGATCGACCAGTGTGGCGACAAGCAGCTCCTGCGGCGGCTCCGGCTGGGACTCGAGCACGTGCAGCGCGCGCAGCAGCGCTCGCTGGCCGTCGGGATCCACATAGCGCGGGTTCTGCCTGCGAGGCAGCGTCGTCGCGTAGTCCATCGTCTGCGCCGTATAAGGGTCGATGAATCCCTGTGCGTAGAATTCCATCTCTGCTGGGTAGCTCGCCGCAAGCCTGCGCAGCGGGCGCACGATCGCAACGTGCTTCTTCCCGAGCTGATCTTCGACGAGGCGTATCGCGTCTCGATAATGTCGGCGCGCCTTGTCGAAGTCGCCGATCTCGGCACGCCAATCGCCGGCCTGGCACATGAGCGGAACGAGCTTGGGGCTGTCCTTTCCGTACGCACGCTCGCCGACCTGCAACATGTAGTTGATGTGTCGCTCCGCCTCGAGCGGCTGGCCCGAATAGGTGAGGCTATTCGCGAGCTGCTGCAAGATCGATTGCTGCCCTTCGTAAAAGAGGCCGTACGTCCGGTGCGTGATCAACAGCGCTCGGTCCAGATAGGGGACTGCCTCTGCATGACGGTTGCCCGCGGCGAGCGTGAAGCCGAGGCCTCGAAGCGGGGTCAAGGTGAGCTCGCTTGCTCGACCTTCCGCGGCCACCACGAGCTCCAACGCCTCCTTGAAGGACGCTTCGGCCCCGGCCAAGTCGGCGTTTCGGAATTGCGCGGTGCCGAGCATATCGAGCGCCTCGGCGAGAGGCACCGGCTCTCCGTCCTTTCTGGCGTCGGCAACGAGCGCTTGCGCGGCACTGACGGCGGCGCTCCAATCCTTATCGTCGACGCGTGCCCGATATTCCTGCTTCGCTGAGACAGCGGGAACGAGGTCGGGCTCCTTCGCGCCGACCGCATGCATGCCCAAGAGACAGACAGCACAACACGCGGACTTGATGAGTGAGGTCATAGTCGCGGCAAACTCGGTTGCTCGAATTCGCTCCGTCTTCGTTGCGCACGGAAGATCGGCGCGGACGCTGCCTCAAGGCTAGTCTCAAGCACTCGGTGACACAAGACGAAAAGATCCTCATCTTTCCCGCGCGCGAGGCGTGACACAAAATCAGACGTGCATTCTTGGCAAATGCCCGGTGCTTGCGCCGATGCTGTCGGAACCCATGCGCCGGCGATGGGCGTTTACGAGCGAACGAGCCTATGATGCAACGTCTCCGCTGCTTCAGCCGTCAACCATGAATGAAGATCAACGCGCGGCGCAGAACGTCGTCGCACTCGCCGCGACCGGCGCTGACGACACGGCCACCGTCGCAACCGGCAGCGCGCCTGCCGTCTCCGAGTTCGAGGTCGACCCGCTCTGGTACAAGGACGCGGTCATCTACCAGATGCACGTCAAGGCATTCTTCGATGCGAACAATGACGGCATCGGCGATTTCGCAGGTCTCACGCAGCGGCTCGACTACATTCAGGAGCTGGGCGTCAACACGATTTGGCTGCTGCCGTTCTACCCTTCCCCCTTGCGCGATGACGGCTACGACATCGCCGACTACTGCAACGTCCACCCCGACTACGGCACGTTGGACGATTTCCGCCACTTCGTCGCCGAAGCGCATCGTCGCGGGCTGAAAGTCATCACGGAGCTCGTCATCAACCACACCTCGGATCAACATCCTTGGTTTCAGGAAGCCCGGCGCTCGCCGCCCGGTTCGCCGGCGCGCGAGTTCTACATATGGAGCGACGACGATAAGAAGTTCGCCGGCACGCGCATCATCTTCACCGACACCGAGAGCTCCAACTGGGCATGGGATCCGGTGGCCAAGCAGTACTACTGGCATCGCTTCTTCTCGCATCAACCGGATCTCAATCACAACAATCCGCGCGTCGTCGAGGCCGTGATCGAGGTGATGCGCTTCTGGATGGACATGGGCGTCGACGGGATGCGCCTCGATGCGATTCCGTATCTGTGCGTGCGTGAAGGGACGAACAACGAGAACCTGCCGGAGACGCATCAAGTCTTGAAGCGCATGCGCGCCGCGATGGATGCGGAGTACACGGGGCGCATGTTCCTGGCCGAAGCGAATCAATGGCCCGAAGACGTGCGCGAGTACTTCGGCGACGGCGATGAGTGCCACATGGCCTATCACTTCCCGCTGATGCCGCGCGTGTTCATGGCAGTTGCGCTCGAGGATCGTTACCCGATCACGGAGATCATGCACCAGACGCCCGACATTCCGGACAACTGCCAGTGGGCGATCTTCCTGCGCAATCACGACGAGCTCACGCTCGAGATGGTCACGGATCGCGAGCGCGATTACATGTACAAGATGTACGCGCAGGAGCCGCGTATGCGCGTCAACGTCGGCATCCGCCGCCGCTTGGCGCCGCTCCTCAACAATGATGTCGATCGCATCAAGCTGATGAACAGCCTGCTCCTGTCGATGCCCGGCTCGCCGATCATCTACTACGGCGATGAGATCGGCATGGGCGACAACATCTACATCGGCGATCGCAACGGCGTGCGCACGCCGATGCAATGGAGCCTCGATCGCAACGCGGGGTTCTCGCGCGCCGATCCGCAGCGCCTGTACTTGCCGGTCATCATGGACCCGATCTACGGCTTTCAGGCGGTCAATGCCGAGGCGCAGGCGCGCGATCCTTCATCGCTCCTGAACTGGACGCGACGCATTCTCGCGGTGCGCAGGCAATTCCACTGCTTCGGCCGCGGCACGCTCGAGTTCGTACGGCCGCAGAACCGCAAGATCATCGCGTACGTGCGCAAACTGGAAAACGAAATCATCCTGTGCGTCGCGAATCTCTCGCAGACGGCACAGGCGGCAGAGATCGAGCTTTCCGAGTACAAAGGTCGCGTCCCGGTCGAGCTCATGGGCCGGAACTCGTTCCCGCCGATCGGCGATCTGCCGTATTTTCTCACGCTGCCGGCGCACGGATTTTTCTGGCTCTTGTTGAGCGATAGCGCGGCGCCGCCGAGCTGGCACATCGAACGCATGCCTGCGACCGAGTTGCCGGTGCTCGTGCTGCTCGACGGGCTTGCGACCTTGCTGCCCGACAATCCGAGAGCGGAGACCAGTCCCATCATCCGGCGCACGCTGCGGCAGCTCGAGCAGGAAGTACTGCCCGCGTTCTTGGGGCCGCGCGGCTGGATCCCGCAGCGACAGAATGCAATCGTGGTGGCACGGCTCGGCGAGCGCACGCTGTGGCAGTTCGAGCAGAAATCCTACGTGCTCACGGTCATGGAGGTGGAGGCGAGCGATGGCTCGCTCGATCAGTACTTCTTGCCGCTGACGCTTGCCTGGGAAGACGAACCGGAAAGCGGCGCACTGCGAACGGCCGAATGGACGCTCGCGAAGGTGCGCGAGCACGCGAGGGCGGGCGTCTTGATCGATGCCTTTGCCGATCCGGCGTTCTGCATTGGGATCGCGCGCAGTGCGGCTCAGAACGCGGTCGTGCCGTTCGCGAACGGCGAGGTACGTTTCGAGCGCGGCGATGCCGCCGAACTGCTCGGCTCAGGCGAGTTTGAAACCGCACAGGCCTTGGGCGCGGAATCGACGAATACGAGCGTCGTGCTCGACGATGCGATCTTTCTCAAGGCATACCGGCGGCTCGAGCCCGGCCCGAATCCCGATATCGAGATGACCCGCTTTCTGTCGCGGGCGGGATTCACCGCGATCGCGGCGCACGTGGGGAGCGTCGCCTATATCGGAGAGGAGCGCACCGAGCTCATTGCGCTGTTCGAGCGAGTAGGCAACCAAGGCGATGTGTGGACCTATACGCAGAATCATTTGGAGCGCTTCCTCGGCGATGTCGCAGCGGACGGCGATCAGATGAGCGCGCCGCACGCGCTGTTCAACGCGCAGATGCACACGCTCGGTAAACGAGTCGGCCAGATGCACGCACTGCTTGCGCGCGCGGAGGGAGACGAAGATTTCGTGCCGGAGCCGATTACGCCCCAAGATCTCGTGCAATGGTCGGGTTTTGCCCAGAAGCGCCTCGGCTCGGTACTGCAGGCACTTTCGGAACGCCTGGCGTCGCTTCCCGAAGCGTCGCGCCTCCAAGCACAGCGGATGCTCTCGTTGCGCACGCACTTGTTCGAGCGCATCGTCGAGCTCACTCGCATGCCGGCAGAAGCGCTCAAGACTCGCCATCACGGCAATCTGCACCTCGGGAAGGTATTGCTTGCGGCGGACGATTTCCTGATCTTCGGTTTCGAGGGCGATACGTGGCTTCCGCTCGAGGCGAGGCGTCGGAAGGACTCGCCGCTACGCGATCTTGCGAGTCTGCTGAATTCGCTCGACTACGCGCGCTTCGCCGCATTGGAGCGCGCGATCGTGACGCGTCCGGAACAAGGCGAGCGGTTCGAGGATGCGCTCGCGCAGTGGCTCGCAAGCGCGAGCGATGCGCTCATTGCAGGTTACAAGACAGGTGCCGGGAAGGCGCGCTCGCTCCCTGCGCACGAGGTCGATCTGGAGAGGTTGTTGACCTTGTTCCGCCTCACTCGGGCATTGCACGAAGCGGACCTCGAGCTGAGCGGGCGCATCCCGTGGAGCGGTGTACCGCTGGCAGTCATCGTGAACGGCATCGAGTTGGTGTGAGTTCCGTAGGCTGCAACCGTCAACGGTTAACCAACTGTCTCTTCAAACTCTTCGACGGCGTAGATCGACGCGCGCATGTCCGTGGACCAAAAGTCCGCGGACCATCCAGCCTTCGATTTCAGGCAGTGCACGAACTCGCGCGGGTGCTGTAGCTGGTCCCACACGGACGGGAGGAAAGTGGCGCGTGCGCCGTTGCATTCGAGAATGAGACCGTCGATACCTGGCCGCAAGCCTGCGATCAGCTCTTCCTCGCTCGCGAATGGGATCGGCCGCGGCCGCTCGAGCACGGAGATATGCAGCCGGATCGTCGGCCATTCCGCGGCATCGAGTGGGGGAAAGCGCGGATCGCGAAAGGCGGAAGTCCATGCGTCTTGCCAGACTTCTTGTGCAAGCGCGCAAGTCGGTTCGATCGAGCCGCAACATCCGCGCAAATGCTCGCGCGAGCGCAAAGTCACGAATGCGGATCGGAATTGCTGAAGGGTCGGGCGGTAGTCACGGTGAGGAAACGGGGGCAGCTCCCGTGCGTGGAGCGCGTCCTCGATGCACTCGCGCGCGAGGGCGATCAGCTCGCGCCCGTCCCGTTCCTCAAGCTTCATACAACGCGTAGGCGCCGTAACCGACGACACGGTCCCTGTGGCCCGCCGTGTCGCCGGAATTGCATCGCGCAAGCTCCTGAACGGCGAGCGCCTGATGGCGCGCGAAATACAGCAGACCGTTAATCGGCACGGCACCGCATGCTTGATTGCCGCTCAACGTCGGCTCCCGATTCAAGATCGCTCGACTCGTGAGCGCATCGACTTGCTGGGCCTGTGCGTACGACAAGTAATGGCTCAGGTCCGAGCTCGCGAGAATGAGCGTATCGTCCTCTTGCGCGGCGCGCTCGAGGATGGCCGCGACTTCGCTCGCGGAAGCCTCGCCCGCGACGAGCGGGAGAAGCGTGATCTCGCCGAACAGCACTTGCAGGAACGGAAGCTGGACCTCGAGACTGTGCTCGAATCGATGCGGCTCGTCCGACTCGAGCACGTGCTCGAGGCCGGCGAGCTCGCGCTTCAGCTCGCGATCGATCCGAATCGTGCCGAGCGGCGTTGCAAAAGCCTCGGCCTTCGGCATTGCGACACCTTCCACATAGACGCGATGGCTCGGGCCGATCAGCACGATCCGGCGCGGAGGCTTATCGGAATCCAGGGCACGATATGCAGCGGCGGCTGTGCTCCCGGAGTAAATGTAGCCCGCGTGCGGGACGATGACACTCGACGGTCGTTTCCGTACACGCGGTGCCGGCGCGCCTGCCAAGTAGGACATGACCGACTCGCGCAGCTCGACGGGATCGTTCGGGTAAAAAAGCCCCGCGACTGCCGGCGGCCGGACACTTGCATTCGTGTAGTTCGCACGCATCATGGGCGGGGCTACGGCTACGGGCCACACAGGCTACAGGCTTCGGCTGCAGCCTTCCGGCTACAGCCACAGGCGCTGCTGAATATCATGTCTCATCCCACAAGATATTGGCACGTTCTCTCGGACGGTCGCGTTCAGTGTGACGTCTGTCCGCGCGCTTGCAAGATGCATGAAGGTCAGCGCGGTCTCTGTTTCGTGCGCGGCGTCGAGAACGGCGAGGTCAAGCTGTATACGTATGGGCGCTCGAGCGGGTTCTGCGTCGATCCGATCGAAAAGAAGCCGCTCAATCACTTTCTGCCCGGGACATCGGTGCTTTCATTCGGGACCGCCGGCTGCAATCTCGCCTGCAAGTTCTGTCAGAACTGGGACATGAGCAAGTCGCGGGAGATGGATACGCTCGCCGATCGCGCGAGCCCTGCGATGCTCGCCAAGACCGCGAAACGGCTCGGGTGCTCCAGCATCGCGTTTACGTACAACGATCCCGTCGTATTCATGGAGTACGCGATCGATGCTGCGGATGCCTGCCGCGACGCTGGCGTCAAGAGCGTCGCCGTGACCGCAGGCTACATGTGTCCTCAAGCGCGCGCGGAGCTCTACGCGCACGTCGATGCGGCGAACGTCGATCTGAAAGGGTTTACCGAGCGGTTCTATCGCAAGATCTGCGGCGCGGAGCTCGCGCCGGTGCTCGAGACGCTCGAGTACTTGAAGAACGAAACGGCGGTTTGGTTCGAGATCACGACGCTGCTCATCCCGGACGAAAACGACAGCGATGCCGAGCTCGAGGCGATGACGCAATGGATCGTCGAGAAGCTGGGGACGAATGTGCCGCTGCATTTCACGGCGTTCCATCCCGATTGGAAGATGCTCGACAAGACGCGCACGCCGGCTGCGACGCTAACTCGAGCGCGCACGATCGCGCTTCGCAACGGGCTCAAGTTCGTGTACACCGGCAATGTGCACGATCCGACCGGTTCGAGCACCTACTGTCCCGGTTGTGCCGCACGCGTCATCGAACGCGATTGGTACGAGATCGGAGATTGGCGACTCGACGATCGGGGTTGCTGTTCGAATTGCGGCACGCAGATTCCCGGCGTCTTCTCCGGCCGCCACGGAGACTGGGGCGCGAAGCGTATGGGCGTCAGAATCGCCGATCCGCTTGCGACGTGATGCGGCGGGCGTGCCGCCGCATCCGTCGTTCCCGTACTCGCGCGCTTAGAAGCGCCAAGCCGCCGTCACCCAGATCGAATCGAGGTCATCGATCACGTCGCTATCGATCTTCTCGTACTCGAGCTTCGCATGCAGGCGGTCGAAGAACGTAATGCCCACGCCGCCGCCGTAAGACCAGGATTCTTCGCTCGTGTCGGACGTGAAGACGTCGTCGGTCAGATCGTCGAGGTCGATGGATAGATCGACGTCGTAGAAGTAATAGCCGAGTTTGGCGAACAGCTCGACCGGGCCGAGCGGGAAGGTGCCGTAAACCGCCGGCTGAACCCCGCTGATCTCGAGCTGGTAATCGCCGCTCGAGCCGCTGCTTTCGAGTTGATCGCCTGCCTCGCCGAAATCGACATAGGCGACCTCGAACGAGACGTAAGGATTCAAACGCCAGCCAACGAATGCCCGCCACGCATTGTCGTCATCGTCGATGCGCTCAATCGCCTCGTCAGTGTCGTCGATGTCGTCTATCTGAACGTCGTACGCGCCCCAACCGGCCCCGAGATAAAGCCCTTCGTCATTGTCGGGCGATTGCGCATAGGCACCGCTCGTGCCCAGTGCAAACAACACTGCCGCCGCGATTCCACTCTTCATAGACATTTCTCCTGAAACTTCGACAAGGCGAGCGGTCGTCGATGTTGCATATTCGACGCACGACTCTCGTGCGAAGAAAACGCATCACGCGACCGGCGGTTCCTGAGGCGCGCTAAGAGAAGCTCGGTCGACGTAAAACATACAGCGCCATGTGGCGCGTCTACGACGCGCACGAGAGACTCTGCAGCGTCACTTGATGAAGCTCGCGCATATTGAGAAAGAGAGAGCGGAACTTGTTTCGGGACCGGCCGTGA
>JBDZVE010000190.1:0-3923 GCA_040255535.1 Lysobacterales bacterium
GTTGTTGTTTCTACTCGACACATGTTCAGTTTCGAATCCTGACATGAGTGCCTCCCATAATTGTTGTGCCAGTAACCCCCCGGCGCGATCATTCTTCAGGTGCGCATCGAATGCAAGCACACGACGCTCGAATTTTCAGGACTGCTATCGCTACCATGATGGGATCGACTTAGCCGCGTTGACCGATCATCGAACCGGTCACAATCGATCAAAGTCGAGCAATCTCGTTCAGCAATTTGTAGTCTCGCTCGGGATCAGCGTATCTTCACGGCCACAACGAGACCTCGCCGCATGATCGGCGGGGCGATTCTTTAAGACTCAGTCTATGCAACGAACAGCGAGCCCGTCGGGGAGGCCACGCGGATGAGCCATGCGCCCATTCGTAGCGTGTTGATCGTCGGCGGTGGGACGGCCGGCTGGATGTGCGCGGCCGCGCTCGCGCGCGCGCTCGGCACTCAAGTCCGCATCCGCCTCGTCGAATCGGATGAGATCGGCATCGTCGGCGTCGGCGAAGCGACGATCCCACCGATCGTCACCTTCAACACGCTGCTCGGCATCGACGAGAATGACTTCGTCAAACACACGAATGCGACGTTCAAGCTCGGCATCGAGTTCGTAAACTGGGCTCAGATCGGGCATCGCTATCTCCACCCGTTCGGCGCGATCGGCATCGACATGGAGGCGGTCAAGTTTCATCAGCTTTGGTTGAAGCTGCGCCAGCTCGGCGAGACGCCCTATATAGATGAGTACTCTCTCACCGCCGTTGCCTCGAAGCTCGGACGGTTTGCGCGGCCAAGCAGCGACCCTCGCTCGGTGATGTCGAGCCTCGCATACGCCTTTCACTTCGACGCGATGCTCTACTCGCGCTACTTGCGCAAGTATGCCGAGCATCGCGGGGTCGCACGGACCGAGGGCAAGATCGTCGACGTGAAGCTGCGCGAGCCCGACGGATTCATCGAGTCCGTCCTGCTCGAGAGCGGCGAGCGCATCGAAGCAGATCTATTCATCGACTGCTCCGGCTTCCGGGGTCTTTTGATCGAGCAGGCGCTCAAAACCGGCTACGAAGATTGGACACACTGGCTGCCGTGCGATCGTGCGGTCGCGGTCGCCTGCGAGCCCGTGAGAGAATTGACGCCTTACACGCGCGCCACAGCGCATCGTGCCGGCTGGCAATGGCGGATTCCCCTGCAGCATCGCATCGGCAACGGGCACGTGTATTGCAGCCGATTCATCAGCGACGATGAAGCGGCTGCGACGCTGCTCGCGAACCTGGACGGGCGCCCGCTCGCAGAACCGCGGCTCCTGCGCTTCACGACCGGACGGCGCAAGAAGTTCTGGAACAAGAACTGCGTCGCACTCGGACTTTCCGCGGGCTTCATGGAGCCGCTCGAATCGACGAGCATTCATCTCGTGCAGACCGGCATCACCAAGCTGCTCGCCCTCTTTCCGACACGAGGATTCGACGCAGCGGAGATCGACGAGTACAACAGACTCTCGACGCTCTCGTGGGAGCGCATTCGCGATTTCATTCTGCTTCACTACCATGCGACCGGCCGCGACGATTCGCCGCTCTGGGATTACTGTCGAACGATGAGAATTCCCGCCACGCTTCGACGCAAGATCGATCTATTCAAATCCGGCGGACGATTCTTCCGCGAAGACGATGAGCTCTTCGTCGATTCGAACTGGGTTGCCGTCTTCCTTGGTCAGAAAGTTTGGCCGCGGTACTACGATCCGCTCGTCGATGCACTCGATATCCGAGGTGTCCGACAAAACTTCGAGCGATTGCGCACGCTCATTCGCAGAACGGCTGAAGCTATGCCGTCGCAGCGTGCCTATATCGAACAACATTGCGCTGCGAACCCAATGACGTGAGACATCGACGTGAGCATGAATCGACTTAAGAATATCGTCATCGTCGGTGGAGGCACGGCAGGTTGGATGGCGGCCGCGACGCTCGGGCGCTTCCTCAAGGACGGCTATTCCAAGGTGCGGCTCATCGAGTCGGCCGAGATCGGCACCGTCGGCGTCGGTGAAGCGACGATCCCGCAGATCAAGACATTCAATCGGATGCTGGCGCTGGATGAGGACGATTTCGTCCGCAAGACGCAAGCGACGTTCAAGCTTGGCATCCAGTTCAGGGACTGGACGAGGCTCGGCCACACGTATCTGCATCCGTTCGGCCCTTATGGCTTGGATATGGAAGGCGTTTCTTTTCACGCCTACTGGCTCAAGCTCCGCGAGCTCGAGCCGGATACAGACCTGGCGGATTTCTCTCTGCAAGCTGTCGCCTGCCGACGCGGTAAGTTCATGCGCCCGATCAATGCCGGCAATTCACCGCTGTCGAGCATCGCGTATGCATTCCACTTCGATGCGAGTCTCTATGCACGCTTTTTGCGGGAATACGCAGAGCAACGCGGCGTGGCTCGCACGGAGGGCAAGATCGTCGAAGTCAAACAGCGCGGCGAGGACGGATTCATCGAAGCGGTCGTGCTCGAAAGCGGCGAGCGCATCGAAGGCGACCTTTTCATCGACTGCTCCGGATTTAGAGGGTTGTTGATCGAGCAAACGCTCAAGACGGGCTACGAGGACTGGTCGCGCTGGCTGCCGTGCAATCGTGCAGTTGCAGTGCCTTGCGAAAGCGCCGGTGAGCTCACGCCCTACACGCGCTCGACGGCTCGCAAGGCAGGTTGGCAGTGGCGCATCGAGCTGCAGCACCGCATCGGCAACGGCTACGTGTATTCGAGCGAGCACATCAGCGACGATGAAGCAACGGCCACATTGCTTGCGAACTTGGACGGCGCGCCGCGCGCAACGCCGCGCATCATCAAGTTCGTGGCCGGACGGCGCAAGAAGTTCTGGAACAAGAACTGCGTCACCCTGGGGCTCGCGTCGGGCTTCATCGAGCCGCTCGAATCGACGAGCATCCATCTCGTACAGAGCGGGCTCGCGCACTTGATGACACTATTCCCCGATCGCACGTTCTCGACGACGGAGATCGATCAATACAACCGCGTGATGACGTGGGAGTACGAACGCATCCGCGATTTCATCGTGCTTCACTACAAGGCGACGGAACGCAACGATTCGCCGTTCTGGGATTATTGCCGCACGATGAGCGTGCCTGATTTCCTCGAGCACAAGATCGAGCTCTTCCGCGAGCGCGGGCGGATCTTTCGCGAGAACAACGAGCTCTTCAACGACACGAGCTGGTTCGCGGTCATGGTCGGCCAGAACATCCGGCCGAAGAGCTACGATCCGCTCGTCGATGTAATGAGCGAGGATGAGCTGCGCAGGCGGCTCGCTCACATCAAGGAGACGATCAGCAAGTCCGCCGATGTGATGCCTTCACAGCGTGAGTTCATCGACAAGCACTGCAAGGCAAGCTCCGAACGGATGTAGCCGGCGGCGCGCCATGAGGCTCATCCGCCTTTCAACGCGCTCAGGATGAACATCTTCATGCGCTTGGCCGCGCTCGGCGTGAGCGGGCCGAGCACGCTGCGCGCCGCGGGCGGTATATGGGCCGCCGGATCCTCTCCCGTTTCGAAGATGTAGTGATCGAAGATCGTGCGCCACGCACGACGCTGCGGCTCCGGCAGATGGCGAATCGAGAGCAAGCCATGCGCGAGCGCCGCGAATGGAGAGCCTGCCCAGAGCGGCATGTCGTCCCACCAATAGTTTACGAGCACGTTGAAGCGATCGAGCGACTTCACGTGATGCCACCACAGATTGGGAATGAAGAGCGCATCGCCCGGCGCGAGCTCGGCGACTTGCGCATGCGCGAGCGCCTCGCGAAAGCGTGGGTATTGATCGTAGTCCGGCGCTTCCAGGTCCACGAGACTCACCGGCTGGCCTGCGAGCGTAAAGTCGAGAGGCCCCACGTACAGGTTGACGAGCTGCTCCGGCGGAAACAGCGTGAAGCG
>JBDZVE010000063.1:0-21434 GCA_040255535.1 Lysobacterales bacterium
CCTTTGCGAGATTATTTCTTCTCTTCGCCGCGCCTCCGCGAGAATGTTCGCACCGCTCGCCAAACGCGCGCGGATGCTCAAAGCTCGCAAGGATAAGAACAAGAAGATTGGATCCGAGGGCATCCGAAAGGTGGGCTCTCCAGAGAAGACTCGAGATCTCAACCCTTGCGGGGGCTTCCGCAACCAAGTTGTCGTCCGTGCGGACTCGCACTGCTGTCCGGGAACCCAGGGATGCGAGCCTGCAGCCTTTCTTCAGCGCGAAATCGTAAGCTTGCCGAACGCCACGCCGAGATCCCAACCGCGCCCCTTGCCGCTCAACGCAAGCGACACCTCACCCTTGGTCATGACTTGCGCCTTAGCCGATTTCACGGCGCCCGCATGAGCCTCTGCCGAAGCGTACGACCCGAAGATTTCCTGGATGTCGTGCACGGCGGAAAACTCACCGCGTCCGTCTTCGATGGAGGACTTCCCGACGGTCAGACCCCCGCCTTTCGCGCGCAGCTTCACCGTGCTCGACTGGCCGTTGCTGCACTTCACCGTACCCGTTCCGCTCGCGGTCTTGTAGAACGCGGACCATCCCTTCATCGAGAAAGTCATCTCGCACTTGACCTGCGCTTCCGCGGGCAGCGCCATCGGTGCGTGCACGAAGAGCACGGCGGCAGCGAGGATCGAAAAGCACTTCGAGTTTCGCATCGGTGCATCTCACTGTGAAATCGGCCAAACGAGAGTTTAGCAAGACCGGCCGTGGCCGAAGAGTGCCGGTAAGGTACCCTCCGAGCGCCGCAACCTGGGACAATAGCCGCACTCGGAAGCGCGACCTCTGACGATGGACCATATCGGACAATCCCTCGACGATTTCTTTGAGCACTATTCGCGACGCGGCGAACCGCTCGTGCTCGCGACCGTGGCAGGCACGATCGGATCGACGTATCGCAAACCCGGGGCTCAGATGCTGATTGCGGGCGACGGGCGCAGCGCCGGGCTTCTGAGCGGGGGCTGCCTCGAAGCCGATCTAATCGAGCGCGCCAGGCCGGTCCTGGAGACCGGCCGAGCAATCGTTGTCGACTACGACTCGCGCGGATCGGACGATGCGATCTGGGGAATCGGGCTTGGCTGCGAGGGGGCGATGCGCATTCTGCTGGCTCGGCTCGACGTCGAGAACGGCTACGAGCCGTATGCCTTCGCAGTCCGCTGTCGAGCGACGGATCGTAGCGGCGCCGTGGCGCTCGTCGTCGCAACCGATGACGCCGCTTATCCTCTCGGCAAGAGCTTCGATAGCGATATCGCTGCCAGGGACATTCCGCAGCCGCTCGAAGTCGCGCTCCAGCACCTCGCATCCGAACCCTCCGGCGGCCAAGTCGAGTTCACGCTCATCGACAGCGGGCTCGTGCGCTTCCTGGTCGCGCAAGTCGCACTGCCGACGAGATTGCTCGTGCTCGGAGCAGGCCCTGATGCGATGCCGCTCGTCGAGATGGCGGGCCTCCTCGGCTGGCATGTCACGGTGCTCGATCATCGCGCCGCATATGCGATCGCCGATCGGTTCCCGCGCGCGAAGCGTGTTTTGGCTCGCCCCGCCGCAACGCTCGGCGAGGAGCTTCGCTGTACGCGGTACGATGCCGCGGTCGTGATGAGTCATCACTTGCCGTCGGACGAGCGCTATTTGCGCGCGCTCGCCGAAAGCGACGTGCCCTACGTAGGCCTACTTGGGCCCGCGCCGCGGCGGGCGCGATTGATGCACGAGCTCGGTCCGCTTGCGAGCGGGCTCGAAGGAAGACTGTATGGTCCGATCGGCCTTGATATCGGCGCCAGCACACCGGAATCGATCGCGCTCTCGATTGTCGCGGAAGTTCAAGCCGTGCAAGCCGGCCGAACCGGCCGATCGTTTTCGCTCACAGCGGGAAGGCAACCGGGCGCGCATCTTCCAGGGAACCCTTCCGTGCCATCTGGTACGCACGAGGCATGCAGTTCTAAAGAGGACTCTCGCAAAGCACGCCAAGCTCGCAAAGGAAGATCAAACAACAAATAGGTAGATCTGCTTTGCTTCTCAATCTCCGCGCCGCCGCGCCGCCGCGAGAGCTATCTCCTCAAAGATGTGACGTCGCTCCGGCGCAGACCGCTCATGAAGAGGATTACAGGATGTCTCTCGAGGCGACGGCCGGCAGCATCACTTGCCGCCTTTGAGCTCCCGCAACGCGCGGCGCGCGTGCTTGTCGGGGCGTGTCGTCGGCGCCGGCGCGGCGAGACGTTGAAGCTCGCGGCGCCGTTCACGCGCGGCGATGCTTTCTTCGGTCTCCGCATAGTGCGTGCGCGCTTCCGGCGCGGGTCCGCGCCGCAATGGGATGCCGAGCACGATGATCTCGATGCGTGCTTCATCGCGCGTGATCCGGACACGATCGTCGACGCGCACTTCACGCGAAGGTTTGACGCGCTCATCGTTCACATGCACGAGACCGCCCGCAACGGCAGCGGTGGCTTGCGAGCGGCTCTTGAAAAAGCGAGCGCACCAAAGCCATTTGTCGATCCGAAGCGACTTCGCTCCTGACAACGAAGAAAGCGGCTGACGAGGTGGTGTAGACAAGAAGGTCTCCGACAGAGCCTCAAGCTCGGCTGTATCCGATTCTAGCGCGCAGCAATCCGGCTCCAGTGACTCGCCGCTTTTGGCCGCCGAGCGCTGTTCCTATACCATCGCATCACCTTCCCAATTGCGAGAGGCACCCTTGTCCGATTCCGCCTGCGTCGATCTTCTCATCGTGGGCGGAGGTATCAACGGCGTCGGCATCGCGCGGGACGCCGCCGGCCGCGGCTTGAGCGTGACGCTCCTCGAGCAAGCCGATCTCGCCTCGGGCACCTCGTCCGCAAGCACGAAGCTAATCCACGGCGGGCTGCGGTATCTCGAATTCTACGAGTTCCGGCTCGTGCGCGAGTCGCTGCGAGAGCGCGAGCGCCTGCTCGCATTGGCGCCGCACATCATCTCGCCGATGGAGTTCATATTGCCGCACGCGCCGGGTGCGCGCCCGCGCTGGCAGATCCGTCTCGGGCTCTTCTTCTATGACCACATCGGTGGGCGCAAGCAGCTTCCCGCCTCGCGTTCGATCGATCTTACGCGCCCTCCGTACCGCGACGTGCTGCGCGAAGATCTGCGCTCCGGATTCCTCTATTCCGATTGTCGCGTGGACGACAGCCGGCTCGTCATCCTGAATGCAATCGATGCGGCCGAGCGCGGAGCGACAATTCTGACGCATACGCAGTTCCTCTCCGCGCAGGAGCAGAACGGCACATGGCAGGCCTCGTGCGAAGACCGGCGCACGGGCCGTCGTTTCGCGGTGCATGCGCGCTCGATCGTGAACGTCGCAGGACCCTGGGCCGAACGCGTTCTCGAGCAAGTGCCGGGCATCGAGATCTCCTCGAACATTCGGCTCGTCAAAGGAAGCCACATCGTCGTTCCGCGCCTCTACGACGGCGACGCCGCGTTTCTATTGCAGCAGCCCGACAATCGCGTGGTGTTCGCGATCCCCTTCGAGCGCTCCTTCACATTGATCGGGACAACCGATGTGGCGTACGAGGGAGACTTATCGAGCGTCGAGATCTCAGAGCCTGAAATCGCCTATCTGTGCCGGAGCGCAAGTCGTTACTTTCGCCGCTCGATCGATCCCGCGCACGTACGTTGGACGTACGCAGGCGTGCGCCCGCTCGTCGACGATGACAGCGCCGACCTATCCAAGATCACGCGCGACTATCGCATCGAGCTTGCAAAGAGCAGAAGCGGCGCCCCGCTCCTCTCCGTGTTCGGCGGCAAGATCACGACCTACCGCCGACTCGCCGAATCGGTGCTCGAAGCGCTGCTTGCGGAGCTCGGAATTCGTCACGTCGCGTGGACGGCGAACGCAGTCCTCCCGGGTGGGGATGTTCCGAACGGCCGCATCGATGAGCTCGTGCGCGAGGTGGAGCAACGTTGGCCGTTCCTCGAACAAGCGACGCGCGACCGTCTGGCGCATGCGTACGGCACGCGAGTCGATCGTATTCTCGGCGCGAGTCGCTCCATGAGCGATCTGGGGGAGCACTTCGGCGCGGGACTCACCGAGGCGGAGGTCCAATACTTGCGCGCTCGGGAATGGGCTGAGAGCGCCGACGACATCCTCTGGCGCCGCACGAAACTCGGTCTGCATCTCTCCGCAGCAGACCAGGACAAGCTTGCCGGATACCTGTCCGCCTCATGAACTAGGCGGCACTAGATCGGATGAACAGGAACGACACGATGCTCTTCGTATCCTGTAAATCTTGTTAGTCCCGTCGAGAGATCTTGTCTCGCGTCGTTGTATGCAATTTGCCGGCACACATCTTTCTTCCCGCCCACGCCGCGTGCATGATGCACAATGTGCGTACTGTCTCTTGGCGAGAGCGCACTGTGAAACGCGATTTTCTCGCCCGACTCGCGGGCGATCTCGAGAAGTTGAAGGACCAGGGCTTGTACAAGCCCGAGCGCGTGCTCAGCTCGCCGCAGCAGGCGCTCGTGCGCATGGCGGACGGCTCCGAGGCGATCAATCTCTGCGCGAACAACTACCTCGGGCTCGCAAATCACCCCGGTGTCCGCGAAGCGGCGCGACTCGGGCTCGATCGATATGGCTATGGGATGGCTTCCGTTCGATTCATCTGCGGCACGCATTCGATCCATAAGGAGCTCGAGGAGCGGCTCACGCACTTTCTCGGCACGGAAGACACGATCCTGTATTCCTCGTGCTTCGATGCGAACGGCGGATTGTTCGAGACGCTGCTCGGCGAGGAGGATGCCGTCATCAGCGACGCGCTTAATCACGCGAGCATCATCGATGGCATCCGGCTGTGCAAAGCGCAGCGCCTGCGCTATGCGAACAACGACCTCGATGAGCTCGAGACGCGCCTCAAGGAGGCGAGCACGTGCCGCGTGCGCCTGATTGCGACGGACGGCGTGTTCTCGATGGACGGCGTCATCGCGCGCCTCAAGGACATCTGCGATCTAGCCGATCGCTACGATGCGCTCGTCATGGTCGACGATTCGCACGCCACTGGATTCGTCGGCGCGAAGGGTCGGGGCACGCACGAGTATCGCGACGTGATCGGACGCGTCGACATCCTGACCGGCACGCTCGGCAAAGCGCTCGGCGGCGGCAGCGGCGGGTATACGTCGGGCCGCAAAGAAATCGTCGCCTGGCTGCGGCAACGCTCGCGACCCTACCTGTTCTCGAACAGCATCCCGCCGTTCATGGCCGCGGCGGCCGTGCGCGTGCTCGACATCCTCGAAGCGAGCGATGAGCTGCGCGCACGCTTGTGGGAGAACACGGCTTACTTTCGCGAACGAATGACGGCCACCGGCTTCGCACTCGTGCCCGGCGAGCATCCGATCGTGCCGATCATGCTCGGCGATGCGAAGCTCGCATCCGAATTCGCTCAGCGCCTGCTCGCACACGGCGTCTACGTGATCGGCTTCTCATACCCCGTCGTGCCGCACGGCAAGGCGCGCATCCGCACCCAGATGTCCGCCGCACTCCGACGCGAGCATCTCGACAGAGCGATTGCCGCGTTCACTGAGGTAGGTAGGGATCTCGGTCTTCTGTAAGAACGTGTAACGTGTGAAGTGTGAGGTGTAAGGTCAGAAGCTCGGAAGAGCGCGACTGCGCACGCTACACGTTACACACTACACGTCACACCAACATGCATGCCCTCGTCAAACAGCGCCCCGCGCCCGGCATCGAGCTTGCGCGAATTGCGAAGCCCACGGTCGGGCACAACGATGTCTTGATCCGGGTCAAGCGCACGGCGATCTGCGGCACGGACATGCATATCTACAACTGGGATCCGTGGGCGCAAAAAACGATCCCGGTGCCGATGGCGATCGGCCACGAATACTGCGGCGAGATCGTCGAGATCGGCTCGGAGGTCACGGGATTCGCGGTCGGCGATCGCGTCGCAGGCGAAGGGCACATCACTTGCGGGTACTGCCGCAACTGCCGCGCAGGGCGCCGGCATCTGTGCCGCAACACACGCGGGGTCGGGGTGAATCGCCCTGGAGCGTTCGCGCAGTACGTCGCGATCCCGGCGTTCAACGCCTTCAAGCTGCCCGATGCGATCGACGATGAGATCGCGGCGATCTTGGATCCGCTCGGCAACGCCGTGCACACCGCGCTCGCATTCGACGTCGTCGGCGAAGACGTTTTGATTACCGGCGCGGGCCCGATCGGCATCATGGCGACAGCGGTCGTACGCTTCATCGGTGCGCGCAATATCGTGGTCACCGATATCAACGACTTTCGCCTCGATCTGGCACGCAAGATGGGCGCGACGTTGGCGCTCAACGTCACGCGCGATTCGCTCGATGATGCGATGGCGCGCTTGGGGATGCGCGAGGGGTTCGATGTCGGACTGGAGATGTCGGGCAGCGCCGCCGCGCTGCGCGACATGCTGCGCACATTGCATCACGGCGGCAGCATCGCGATGCTCGGCATTCCACCGACCGAAGTCGCGATCGACTGGAACGACGTCATCCTGAAGGGGCTCACGATCAAAGGCATCTACGGTCGGCAGATGTTCGAAACCTGGTACAAGATGGCCGCGCTGCTGCAGAGCGGACTCGACGTGCGCCCGGTGATCACGCATCGCGTCGTCTACACGGATTTTCAACACGCCTTCGATGTCATGGCGCGCGGCGAAGCGGCGAAAGTCGTGATGGATTGGGGATGAAGAAATACTCTCGCGGCGTGCGCCGCGAGAGATCTTTCCTTCTCACTCATCGAGGCGAATGTGACATGGCCCCATCACATCGGTCTCGGCGCAGCTCGGTTCTTGACGTTACTCCACCTGACACGGGCAGTAGTAGTAGAGCTGCTTCGGGTCCGTCAGGCGCGAGAAGCGCGTGAGCTCGCGCTCGACCGGAGCGAGAACCTTCCGCGTATTCGCGAACAGCTCCTGATCGGGCAAGACGTGCTTCGTGAAATTCGCGACGAGCGTCTGCGCGCGGACCGCGAGCGCCTGCCGCCACCCGAGCGGCGTTTCGATGTACTCGAGGTCGTATTCGCCTTCCTTGAGGCCCGCGCGTTCCGCCGCCGCCTGCACCGCTTCCTGGTATAGCCCGAGGTGGTCCACGAGGCCCTTCTGCGCAGCGTCGACGCCCGCCCAGACGCGCCCTTGCGCCACGGCATCGATTTCCTCGAACGACTTCTCGCGCGCCGTAGCGACGTGATCGACGAACACGCGGTACGCATGCTCGACCGAAAGCTGCAGGACATCGCGCGCTTCCGGCTCCAAGGTGCGATCCATACGCAAGGCATCCGCGAATGGCGCCGTCCCCACCCCATCGACCGTGACGCCGATCTTCTCGAGCGAGCGCTCGATCGTCGGAAACACGCCGAAGACGCCGATCGAGCCGGTCAGCGTCGCCGGGCTGGCCCATATTTCATCCGCGTCCATGGCGATGTAGTAGCCGCCGGAGGCCGCCACGCTGCTCATGGAAGCGATGACCGGCTTTCCGGCGGCACGTAGGGCGCCGATCTCGCGCCGAATCACTTCCGAGGCGAACATGCTTCCGCCGGGGCTGTCGATACGCAGCACGACGGCCTTGATGCGATCGTCGTCGAGCGCCTTGCGCAACAGGCGCGCGGCGGATTCAGAGCCGATCGTGCCTGGAGCATGGTCGCCGTCGAGAATCTCTCCGGCGAGCACGACGACGCCCACGCGATCACGCGCTTTGATGGCGTGCGCTGCGCGCGAGGCGGCGACATAGTCCCAATGCACCACTTGATTGTAGGTGTGCCGATCCTCGTCCTCGCCGACGAGCTCCTCCAACTCGGCCTCGACTTCACGACGCGTCTTGAGCCCGGTGATGAGGCCGCGCTCGAGCGCGACTGCCGCGAAGTCGCCGCGCTTGTCTTTGACCGCTGCGGCGAATTCCGTGGCATACGCACCGATCTCGGCGCCCTCGTCCGCTTCGCCGCGCGAGCGCGCGACGCCTTCGAGGTACTGCCCCCAGAGCGCATTGAGCCACGCTAGCGCCGCGCTGCGATCCTCCTCGGACATATCGGAGCGCGTGAATTGCTCGGTGTACGACTTGAACTCGCCGGCGCGGAACACGTTCACGTCGATCGCGAGCTTGTCGATGAGGCCCTTCAAGAACGTGCGGTAATAACCGTAGCCTTGGATCAGCACCAAGCCTTGCGGATCGAGATAGATCTCGTCTGCGTTCGCCGCGAGGTAGTACTGCGATTGATCGAACATCTCCCCATAGCAGATCACTTTCTTCCCGCTCGTTTTGAAGTCGCGGATCGCGGCGGCAATCTCTTCCAGCTTCGCGAGCCCGCCGCCTGCCATCGCGCTCAGATCGAGCACGAGCACTTGGATACGCCTGTCCGTCTTTGCCGCCTTGATCGCGTCGACGACGTCGCGAACGAGCGTTTCCGGCCGCTCGCGTCCGTATGCCTTGGCGATCGCGCGTTCGACCGGATCGCCAGCTAGCTGCTCGACGAGCATTCCTTGCGGCGCGACCACGAGCGCCGCCGTGGCCGGTATCGGTGGAATGCTCGGCGAGATCGCAGCGAGCAGGATCAGGAACACCAGCAAGAGAAGGAGCAGATGCAGCACCTTGCGTGTCGCATCGAGCGCTTGCCAGGTGAACTTGAAGAATCGGACGACGGGTTTCATAGACGTCTCATGATGGAGAAAGAAGCTGTGCTCGACGCTCGCGCGCTCAGGAGCTCTGCGGATCCGTATACGTAAGCCGATAGAGTGCGCCGGCGTGATCGTCGGAGATCAGGATCGAGCCATCCTCGAGCACGAGCAGGTCGACCGGACGTCCCAATACTTCATCGCCGCGCTTGAAACCGACGACGAACGGCTCGTGCGCTATGGCGCGGTCCCCGTCGAGCTTGACCCGCACGATGCGATACCCGCTCTTCTCGCTCCGGTTCCACGAGCCGTGCTCTGCGATGAACAGTTGGTTGCGATAAACGGGAGGAAACGCATCTCCCGTGTAGAACTTGAGACCAAGCGGCGCGACGTGCGCGCCGAGAAGTTGCACGGGCGGCGTGCTCTTCGAGCAATCGCCGAGATTGCCGAACTGCGGATCCTTGATGTCGTTTCCGTGGCAATACGGGAAGCCGAAATCGAGGCCGGCTCGAGGCGCCACGTTGAGCTCGCACGGCGGCGCGTCATCTCCCAGGTAGTCGCGTCCGTTGTCCGTGAACCAGAGCTGCTTCGTGACCGGGTGCCAGGTGAAACCGACCGAATTGCGAATGCCGCGGGCGAAGACCTCGTGTCCGGTGCCGTCCGGATTCATGCGCGTGATGACCGCGTACTTGGGCTCGTTACAAATATTGCATGGCGCACCGATCGGAACGTACAGCTTCCCGTCCGGCCCGAACGCGATGTATCTCCAGCCGTGATGGCGATCTTTCGGCAAATCATCCCGCACGACTTTTGGGGCCGGCGGGTGCTCGAGCGCCGCCTCGATATCGTCGAAGCGCAGGATGCGATGGATCTCCGCGACATAGAGCGCCCCGTCTCGGAAGGCGACACCGTTCGGCATGTTGAGCTGCTCGGCAATGACCCGCACCGTCGGCTTCGTTGCGGAGCCGGGTGTGCCGCTGACCGCATAGACGCGATCCTTGCGCGTACCGACGAAGATCGTGCCATGCGCGCCGAGCGCGAGAGAGCGCGCACCGGGTACGTCGTCCGCGAACACTTCGAGCTTGAAGCCAGGCGGTGTTTGGATATTGGCGAGGACTTTGTCCGTCGCAGGGCTTGCGAAAGCAGTGGCAAAGCCAAGCGCGAAAAATGCTGCAATGCCTAACGAGGCGGGATTTCGCATCTACTACTCCTTTGGCGTGCCGAGCCGAGGCGGCAGAAGGAGTTAGCAGTGTAACCGCGGCCGCTCGGCGGCGGCTACGCGCTGAAAAACGCGCCTACGGACGAATGCGTAGGCGCGTGCAGAACGTGCGATGACGCGATTGGAACGGCGGCGACCACGCCCCGTTCGACTCGCTCAGACCTTCTCTTCGATGCGGGCGGCCTTGCCCGTGCGCTCGCGCAGGTAATAGAGCTTTGCACGGCGGACGTTGCCGCGGCGCTTGACGGTGATCGCGCCGATCGCCGGACTGTATGTCTGGAAGACGCGCTCGACACCCTCGCCGTGCGAAATCTTGCGCACGGTGAACGAGGAGTTGAGGCCGCGATTGCGGCGCGCAATCACGACGCCCTCGTAAGCTTGGGCGCGCTCACGATCTCCTTCCTTCACCTTCACCTCGACGACGACCGTATCGCCGGGAGAGAAATCCGGAATCTTCTTGTTCAGCGCTTCGCTTTCGAGCTTCTCAATGATGTTCATGGGTTCACCATCCATTCAAATAGGTAAAGCCTCGTGCCTTTACCGTATCCCGTCGAAGGACGGGAACCAGTACCACCAGCAACCCGGCGATCAAGTGCTGCCGCTTGATCGGCGCTTGCCTACGACGGCTTCTCGCTCGCGCGATGCTCCGCCACATATTCATCCAGCAGCGCTCGCTGCTCCGAGGTCAGCTTGGCCGCCTCGATCAAATCCGGTCGTCGCTGCCAGGTGCGACCGAGCGCCTGCTTGAGCCGCCACCGACGGATCGCCGCGTGATTCCCTCCGGCGAGCACCTGCGGCACCGCGCGCCCTTCGAACACTTCCGGCCGCGTGTAGTGCGGCCAATCGAGCAGCCCCTCCGAAAAGGAATCCTGCTCCGCGGAAGCGTCGTCGCCGAGCACGCCCGGCAGCAGCCTCACGACCGTATCGATCAGCACGAGCGCGGGCAGCTCACCGCCCGAGAGCACGTAGTCGCCGATCGAGATGCTCTCGTCGATCTCGAGCTCGATCAGCCGCTCGTCCACGCCTTCATACCGGCCCGCGAGCAGCATCAATCCCGGCGCACGCGCCAACTCTCGCGCCTTCGCCTGCGTGAGCCGCGCACCGTCCGCTGCGAGATAAACCGCTCGGCTTCCTGCCGGCAACCGAGACTTCGCAGCTCGAATCGCGCTTCGCGCCGGCTCGATCTTCAGCACCATCCCAGGTCCGCCGCCGTACGGGCGGTCGTCCACGGTTCGGTGTGCGTCCGTCGCAAACTCGCGCGGGCTCGCCGCGCGGACGCTGACTTGGCCGCGCTCGATCGCGCGCCCCAGCACGCCGATCCGAACCGCCTCCGCTACGAACTCCGGGAACAGCGTCACCACCTCGATGCGCATGCCCGTGTTCGCCTCACCAGTCCGCGGCCCAATCGAAGACGACACGGCCAGCCTCGAGATCGACCTTCACGATTCGGTCCTTCACGAACGGAATCCAGTGCTCCCGCTCGCCGCGAACGACGACGATGTCTCCGCCGGGCGTCGTTCGAAAATGGTCCACCCGACCGAGCAGCTCGCCGCTGCGACCGCACGCCTCGAGCCCTTCGAGATCGCCCCAGTAATACTCGCCAGGCGCAAGCGCCGGCATCTCGCTTCGCGCAACGCCGATTTCAGCCCCGGCATACAAGCGCGCATCTTCCGGCGTATCGACGCCTGCAAGCTTCACGAGCGCGCCCTTGCCGGTCATGCGCCCATCTTCGAGCGCGACCGGAACCCATTCGCCGCTGCGGCGAACGCGCCAATGCTCGTACTCGAAGATGTTCTCGGGCGGATCCGTAAAGGATCGAACTTTGACCCAGCCCCGAACCCCGAACGTTCCCGCAATCTTCCCGAGCGTGACGATGCGATCGCCGGTCCGCTCCTCGCGAGTCGGCTCGGGAACGCTGGCCGGCTCGTCGCTCAAATTCTGGTACCCAGCCAGATGCGCAAGACGCTCCAGGCGCCTTGCAGAAAACGCTATGCGGCCGCCGCCTGCTTACGCTGCTTCTTCACGAGGCTCGCGACGCGCTCGGACGTTTTCGCGCCCTTCTCGAGCCAATAGTCGATGCGATCGAGCTTCAGCTCGAGCTCTCGCTGCTTGCCCGTGGCGATTGGGTTGTAGAAGCCCACCTGCTCCAAGGTCGCACCCCCCTGACGCATGCGGCTGTCCGTGACCACGACGTGATAGAAGGGCTGCTTTTTCGCCCCGCGGCGGGTGAGCCGAATCGTAACCATGCTGGTAAAGCCTCGAAATCGCTGCGCAATACTGGACCACCGAGAGGGAAGCCTCCCGGAAAAGGGGGCGGATCTTACTGAAATAGCGCATCAAACGCTAGGGCCCGCCGGGACCCTGGCTGCAGGCTACAGTCCTCAGGCTTCAGCCAGAAGCGCCGGACGCTGATCGGGTCTGGCTGCCGCCTGTCGCCTGTCGCCTGTCGCCGGGCGGGCGCTAGCGGAGCGGCATTCGCCCCCCAAACGCCCGCATCAGCTTGCCGAGGCCCCCGGCCTTCGTCATGGACTTCATGACCTTTTGCATCTGTAGGTAATTCTTGAGCAGTTTGTTCACTTCTGACACGTGAACACCCGAGCCGGCGGCAATTCGGCGCTTGCGAGATGCGTCGATGGTCTTCGGATAGCGGCGTTCGCGCGGGGTCATGGAGCGGATGATCGCGACCTGGCGGGTAATTTCCTTCTCCCCGGCCTGGGCCGGCGCCGCACCTGCTTTGCCGACCAGGTTCGCCGGCAGCTTATCCATGAGCGCGCCGATGCCGCCCAGCTTCTGCACCTGCTGCAGCTGATCGTGAAGGTCCTCGAGATCGAAATCCTTGCCCTTCTTCAGCTTGCGCGCGAGCTTCTCGGCCTGCTCCCGATCGACGTTGCGCGTGACGTCCTCGACGAGAGAGAGCACATCGCCCATCCCGAGGATGCGAGAGGCGACGCGCTCTGCGTGGAATGGCTCGAGCGCATCCGTCTTCTCGCCCGTTCCCATGAAAAGAATCGGCTGGCCGGTGATTTGGCGAACGGACAGCGCCGCACCGCCTCGCGCGTCGCCATCCGTTTTCGTGAGGACCACGCCCGTGAGCGAAAGCGCCGCCCCGAACGCGCGGGCGGCGTTCACCGCATCCTGCCCAGCCATGCTGTCGACGACGAACAAGGTTTCGGTCGGCGCGACCGCGCCCGAAATCTCGCGCACCTCGGTCATCATGTCTTCATCGACATGCAGACGCCCCGCCGTATCGACGATCAGAACGTCATAGAGCGATCGGCGCGCTTCCTCGAGTGCCTCGCGCGCAAGCACGACGGGCGCCTTCTTGGGATCCGAAGGATAAAAGCCGACGTTGAGTTGCTGAGCCAGACGCTCGAGCTGCAGGATCGCGGCCGGCCGATACACGTCCGTGCTCGCGAGCAGCACTTTTTTGCGCTCGTGCTCCCTGAGCCATTTCGCGAGCTTCGCGGCCGACGTCGTCTTGCCCGCGCCCTGCAAGCCTGCAAGCAGCATGACGACCGGCGGTTGAGCTCGCAGGTTGAGCGGACGCACGCCCGCACCCATGAGCGCGATGAGCTCGTCATGGATCACCTTGACCAGCATCTGCCCGGGCGTGAGGCTCTTCTCGATCTCGAGCCCGATGACCTTCGCACGAATCGATTCGACGAAGCCTTTCACGACCGGAAGCGCGACATCGGCTTCGAGGAGCGCCATTCGCACCTGGCGCAAGGTGTCATTGATGTTGTCCTCGGTCAGCCGGCCTCGGCCGCGCAGGCTTTCGACGACGCCTTGAAGTCGCTCGGTCAGTTTGTCGAACATGGTTGAACTTGAAGCGATTAGCGGTTAGCGATTCGCGATAGTCTAAGACAGACCCAGCCCGAGGACCCGTCCTGATGCTCGCATCGAACTTGTTAGTCTAACCGCTATCCGCGAATCGCTAGGCTTCGGGCCGTGAAGGCTATAGCCGACAAGCCTCCGTTCCCTGTAGCCTCTAGTCCATCAGCAGTCTGGATTGAGTCGTGCTCTCGATCGTCGTACTCGCATCGTATGTCGCCGGCGCCCTGTGGCTGGGGTCGAGCGTTTATCGTGCGCAGGACCACGCAGCACGGGGCCGTCGCCTCGCGGGCCTCGCGCTCGGCGCCTTTGCCGCCGTCCTGCACGCCGTGTTCCTCTGGGAAATCCTAGCGGCCGAACCTTCGTTGTCGCTGACGATCGCGGAAGCCGCCTCGCTGATCGGCTGGCCGATCGGTGTCATGGCGCTCGCGCTCTCGTGGCGGCGTCCTCGTTTCGCCGCGATCGGATCCGCGCTCATGCTGCTCGCCGGCATCGTCGCGGTAGGCACGGCACAAGGACCGCACGGCAACCACCTGCAGCAACACAATTGGGAAATCGTCGCGCACATCGTCCTGTCGGTCATCGCCTATGCGTTGCTGACGATCGCAGTCGCGCTTGCCGTCGCGCTGGGTCTTTTGGACCGCCGCCTGCGAACGCGCAAGGCGCTCGGTTGGATGAAGATGCTGCCGTCCGTCGAGGCGCTCGAATCAGGCACGTTCCAAGCGCTCGTCGCGGGATTTGCAATCCTCACGCTCGCGCTGTTCAGCGGCTTTATCTTCGTCGACGATCTGTTCGCGCAGCACCTCATTCACAAGACCGTGCTGTCATGCCTCGCATGGGTCGTATTCGGCATCTTGCTGTTCGGCCGCTGGCGCTTCGGCTGGCGGGGTCGAACGACCGCATCTTGGACGGTGAGCGGCTTCGCGCTGCTCGCACTCGCCTACTTCGGCTCGAAAATCGTGCTCGAGGCTATTTTAGGCAGGCACTGGGGCTGAACCCCGCCTGCATTCGTCGTGGCTGATCCCGTCATCGTCGTCATTTTCGTCTTTACGATCCTAGCCGTCGGCGCAGGCGCGTTCTACGCAGGCATGCGGTACGCGCGCGGCGATGTGACCTTGCGATGGATGCTGCGCGAGCAGCGGCACTTGTCCGCCCACCGCGCGCGGCTCGCGCAGAAGCTGATCGAACTCGAAGAGACGACGGTCGATGACATCATGATCCCGCGCAACGATATCTCGAGCATCGACTTGACCGATGACTGGGACACGATTCTCGAGACTTTGCGCACGACGCCCCATACGCGCCTGCCCGTGTGCGAGGACAACCTCGATAACATCCTCGGCGTGCTTCATATGAAGAAGGTCGCGCACGCGCTCGCGCGCGGCGAGATCACACGCGAGAGCTTGCGGGAGCTCGCGCAGGAGCGTGAGGGCTACTTCGTCCCGGAAGGCACGACGCTCAACAGGCAGCTCCTCAACTTTCAGCGCGACCGCCGTCGCATCGCGCTCGTCGTCGATGAGTACGGGGATATACAAGGTCTCGTGACCTTGGAAGACATTCTCGAGGAGATCGTCGGCGAGTTCACGAGCGACCCGGCGACGATGAACAAGGATATTCGCCAGGACGCCGACGGCAGCTTCGTCGTGACGGGCGGAATCACGATCAGGATCTTGAATCGTACGCTCGGTCTCGGCCTGCCGACCGAAGGTCCGCGCACGCTCAACGGCCTCATCCTCGAATATCTAGAGACGATCCCCGCGCCCGGCACGACGCTTCGCATCGGCGATATCGCGATCGAGATCCTTCAGACCGGAGAGAACTCGGTGAAGACGGCGAAGCTGCGCCGCATCGTCTCCGAGCCCGAACCGATGCGTTCAAAAGGCGCTGCGTAGCGCATCGCTCAAGCGCTCGACACCGATGACTTCGATACCCTCCATCGCACGCCGCGGAACGTTTGCCGCAGGCACGATCGCGCGCGCGAAGCCGTGCTTCGCCGCCTCGCGCAACCGCTCCTCTCCATAGGGCACTGGGCGAATCTCGCCCGCGAGCCCCACCTCGCCGAAACAGACGATGCGTCCTGCGAGCGGCACGTCGCGAGCGCTCGAGACGGTTGCAAGTATCGCGGGAAGATCCGCCGCGGTTTCGGAAATACGCACACCGCCGACGACGTTCACGAACACATCTCGCCCTGCGCTCGTCACACCGCCATGTCGGTGCAGGACCGCGAGCAGCAACGACAACCGATTCGCTTCGAGCCCGACGGCGACGCGCCGCGGATTCAACCCCTGCGCCTCGTCCGTGAGCGCTTGCACTTCGACGAGCATCGGCCGGCTGCCCTCGCGGGCGACCATGACCGCGCTGCCCGCGATCGGTTGTGCGTGATTCGAGAGAAAGATCGCGGACGGATTCTTGACCTCCTTCAACCCCTGCTCCGTCATCGCGAACACGCCGACCTCGTTCGCGGCGCCGAAGCGATTCTTGACCGCGCGGATCATGCGAAAGCGGCTGCCGGCATCGCTTTCGAAATAGAGCACGGTATCGACCATGTGCTCGAGAATGCGCGGACCTGCGATCAATCCTTCCTTCGTCACGTGCCCGATGATGAGCACCGAGACGCCGGAGGCCTTCGCGAACCGCACGAGCGCTGCCGCCGTCTCGCGCACTTGCGAGGCGGTGCCGGGCGAGGATTCGACGTTCTGAGCGAACATCGTCTGAATGGAATCGATGACGAGCACGCGTGCGCGTGCGCGCTCGGCATGCTCGACGATGGCCTCGATCGAGGTTTCGGCCAGCAGCTGGAGCGCATCTCCGGTGACGCCGAGCCGGCGTGCTCTCAGGCTGACCTGACGCAAGGATTCTTCGCCGGATACATAGAGTGTCGGCGTCGCTCGGCTGAGCGCATCGCCCGCCTGCAGCAAGAGCGTCGACTTGCCGATGCCGGGATCGCCGCCGAGCAGCGTCACGGAGCCGAGCACTAATCCGCCGCCGAGCACCCGATCGAGCTCATCGAGTCCGGTGACGATACGCGGCTCATCGGTCTCGGTAACTTCGGACAAACGGCGCGGCGCGGCGCTCGCGGCAGCGAGCGACTTTCTCTCTGCCCCACGCACCTTCGCGATCGTGACGCGCTTTAGGGAATCTCCCGCGCCGCATGCCGGGCACAACCCCTGCCATTGCAGGCTCTCGTTGCCGCATTGATCGCAGACGAAGATCTCGCGTGATTTGGCCATGTATAAGAGGCTCGGCGGTAGGCGCAGGTCAGAATGTGTCGGTCCGTGAAGTGCGTCAAGCAGTCGATCGGTCGTCGCGCCGTTTCTCGGGGAATAGCGAGCGGATCGCGGGGGTAGCTGCCGAGGAGGTGTGACGCTCGTGACAATTCGCCGCAGGACTCTCGTCTATACTCGCTCGGTTTTATCGATCGGCGGGGTTTTGTGGCAGCTAGGCTTGCGCGATTTTCATGGCTTCCGGGAGGGCTGGCAGCAGCTCTCGTGATTGCCGTGGGGCGCCTGCTCGCGTCCGACTCGACGCATGCGCTCGAGACCGGCCTCTACGATCGCATCGTACGAGCGCGGGCCGACGCACCCGCAGACGACATCGCGATCATCTCCATCGATAAGGAGAGCATCGAGCGGCTCGGCGCATGGCCATGGCCGCGTCATCTGCACGCGAGGTTGCTCGAGCGGCTGCACGAAGCAGGCGCTAAGGTCGTCGCATTCGTCGAACCGATCGACACGCCTCAAAACAGTGCGGACGTCGAGCGAATGCGCGCCGCGCTTGCGCTGCTCGAGGCTTCCGATCTGCGTAACTCCCCGCAAGCCGAGCAGCTCCGCTCGCTCCTCGGCGCCGCGGGCGGCACGCAACAAACGCCGGCACGACTGCGCCGCGCGATCGAGGCACACGGCGACGTCGTGCTGCCGCTGTCGCTGCAACGGAGCTCTGGAACGACCGAGCTGCCGGCAGATCTCACCCCCTTCGCCGGGAGCAGCAGCATCGCGCGACAGCTCACGGACAGCTCGACTTATCGAATCGTTCAAAGCCCGCCGCTCGAGTTGGTGCAGCGTGCGGCCGCGGCAGGTCACACGTTCGCAGAACCCGACGACGACGGCACGGTACGTGCAGATCTCGCGTTCACACGAGTGGGATCCGCGGCCGTGCCTTCTTTGGCCTTGGCGATCGCGGCCCGCGCATCGAACCTCGATTTGAGCGCGGCAGTATTGGGCAGCGACCGCAAGCTCTCGTTCGGGGGGCATACGGTCCTGCTCGATCGCGAGCTGCGCGCACGTCCGCAGTACTATCGTGCGAGCGGTTCGGCAACTTTCCCGCAGTATCCTTACTGGCAGGTGCTGTCGGGCGAGATCGGAACCGAGCAGCTCAACGGAAAAATCGTCCTCATCGGCGCCACGAACACGGATGCACTTCCGATTCCCACTTTGAAAACGCCCGTGAGCCCGAGCTCTCCACCCGTGATCCTCGTTGCGAGCGCAACATCGGCTTATCTCAACGGACCGAGCTATTCGACGCCCGCGTTCGCCACGATCATCGAGTGGGGTGCTGCAGCCCTCGCGATCGCCTTCGCGGCGTTCTTGCTGCCGACTTCCGGTGTCGCGCTCGGCGCGCTCGCCACCGTGCTCGTGATCGCCGTGCTCGTCGTGACGGAGGTCGGCCTACTCAGCTCCGTTCAAGCCTGGGCACGGCTCATGCTGCCCTCGCTCGCGGCCGCCGCGGGTTACGGGTTGTATGTCGTCGGCGAGCTTATCCGGCGTGCGAACGTCAGGAGCGACGGCGGCAAAGAGTCCGCTGCAAACCTGCGCTCGCTCGGCCAGACGTTTCAACGCCAGGGGCAGCTCGACCTCGCGTTCGAAACCTATCGCCGCTGCCCGCTCGACAACGCGACGATGGAGCTGCTCTACAACCTGGGAATGGACTTCGAGCGGCGCCGCCAATCGCAGAAGGCGGCCGCCGTCTACACCTACATTGCGAGCCGCGATGCGAATTTCCGCGATCTCCGCGCGCGGCGCGCACGCTTGCGGGAGGAACCTGTTGTCCGACCGGCCGCGCCGATAACGCGTGCGCCGGCCGTCAAACCGATGCCGACCGTGGCGGTCGAGGACGATGAGCCGTCGTTCCTGGCCGAAACGATGCCCTCCGGCCCGCGCAGAACGCTCGGGCGCTACGAGATCGAACGCGAGCTAGGGAAAGGCGCAATGGGGACCGTCTATTTCGGACGGGATCCGAAGATCAACCGAGTCGTGGCGATCAAGGCGATCCCGCTTGCCGATGAGTTCGAAGAGCAGGACCTGAGTGAAGCTCGGGCTCGCTTCTTCCGCGAGGCCGAAATGGCGGGCCGCCTCAATCACCCGGCGATCGTGACTGTATACGACGCCGGCGAGGATCAGGGACTTGCTTACATCGCAATGGAGTACTTGCGCGGACAGCTCCTGAGCTATTTTGCGGATCCCGCACGCCTTTTGCCGCCGAAAACCGTGATGTTGCTCGTCGCTCGGGTCGCGGAAGCCCTCCACTATGCCCACCGCCAGAACGTGGTTCACCGCGATATCAAACCGGCTAATATAATGTTCAATCCCGACACGGATGAGTTGAAAATAACGGACTTCGGGATTGCACGTCTCACCGATACAAGCCGAACTAAAACCGGAATCGTCCTGGGCACGCCTTCATTCATGTCGCCTGAGCAGCTCGAAGGCCGTCCTCTGGACGGTCGGTCCGATCAGTTCGCGCTGGGCGTGAGTCTCTATCAACTGCTGTGCGGACAACTGCCGTTCCGCGCCGAATCGATGCCAAGACTCATGCAAAAGATAGCCACCGAGCCCCACTCATCGGTGCGACTCATCCGACCCGAGCTGCCGGAGTGCATCGACCGCATCATCGATCGCGCGCTCGCAAAGAACGCAGACGATCGCTATGCGACCTGCGCCGAGCTCGGGCTCGCGCTGCGCCAATGCGCCGGCGTGGATTCCACGCAGCGCTCGGCGGAACCTCGACACGAGTGGCTGCTTCCATGAGAGCGCCGCCTGACACCGAGGCAAACCTATGGCGGGCTCGGTAATGCGCGGGAAAATCCGCTCGGTCGGCTTGAGCGATGTGGGTCGTGTCCGTGAGCACAACGAGGACACGATCGGCGTCGATGCCGACATCGGCCTCTTCGTTCTGGCGGACGGCATGGGCGGATACAACGCGGGCGAAGTCGCGAGCGGCATCGCAGTCAAAACGGTCATGAGCCTCGTCAAGGAGGCTGTGGAGCACCAAGACATGAGCTCCGCAGATCCTGAAACCGGCATGGCGCGCCCGACGATCGTACTTCGCGACGCGATCGCTCGGGCGAACAAGATCATCTATCAAACCGCGAAGACGCAGCCCCAATGCGAAGGCATGGGAACGACGATCGTCGCCTGCCTGTTCTTCGACAATCGCGTCGCGATCGCGCATGTCGGCGACTCCCGCCTCTATCGGCTCCGGGCCAACCGGTTCGAGCAAATGACGATGGACCACTCCCTCCTTCAGGAGCTCGTCGACCGGGGCTTTTATTCACAGGCCGAGGCGCAGCGCGCCACAAATAAGAACTACGTCACACGGGCGCTGGGGGTCGAGCCCACAGTGGACGTCGAAATCCACGAGCAGCCGGTCCAAAAAGGGGATTTCTTCGTGCTCTGCTCGGACGGGCTCTCGGACATGGTCGAGGATGACGACATTCACTTAACTATGAGCACCTTTAGTGCTAGTCTTGAAACGGTTGCTAAGCAATTGATTCAGTTATCGAACGACAACGGCGGACGGGACAACGTTTCGATAGTTCTTGCACAAGTTGTCGACTCGTTCGCAGCCAGGACCGGCGTCGTTGACAGAATCTTGCGCTGGTTCGGCTAGCCACCATCGGGGACGAGGCAAAACACAAATGGCACGGTTGATCCTAAGCCTGGACGGTCAGGTGCTGGCCGAATACAACATGAACAAGGAGCGTTACACGATCGGCCGGCTGTCGGACAACGACATCCGCATCGACAATCCGGCGGTGAGCGGTCATCACTCGCTCATCATCAATATCTTGAACGACTCGTTCCTCGAGGACCTGAACAGCACCAACGGCACGTACGTCAACGGCAAGCTGATCAAGAAGCATGCGCTTCAGCACGGCGACGTCGTGACGGTCGGCCACCACCAGTTGCGCTTCGTCGATACACAGAGCTCGGACGACGAGCCCGACGAGTTCGAAAAGACGATGGTGATCACACCGGGGTCCGCCGTCGCGGCCGCCGCCGCGAAAAAGGCGTCTGCGATTGCGCCGCCACCCGCCCCCGCTCCGAAGACGCCGCTTTCCACAGGCGCGATGCCAGCCACGCGGCCCATCCCTGGAGCAGCGGGGGAGCAACCGACTGCATTGCCGAAGGCGAAGCTGCAGGTATTGAGCGGCGCATTCGCCGGCCGCGAGCTCGAGCTCAACAAGGCGCTCACGACGCTCGGTCGCCCCGGCGTACAAGTGGCTGCCATCACACGTCGCGCCGACGGTTTCTTCATCGTGCACGTGGACAGCGGCAAGCCCGGCGATTACCCGCTCGTGAACGGCACGCCGATCGGCGAACAAGCGCGCAAGCTCCAAGACAACGACGTCATCTTGCTTGCGGGCGTGAAGATGGGATTCTTTGAAGGCTAGGCCGAAGGCCTGGCTGTGTATCGTGTGAAGTGTAAGGTGTAACGTCAGAAGGAGGCTCCGCCTCCTCTTGCTCTGACCCTACAC
>JBDZVE010000191.1:0-3856 GCA_040255535.1 Lysobacterales bacterium
CACACTCGAGTGGCTCAAGAGGGCGAATGAGCCCATCATCGACGCGACACAGACTCGCTGGGTGAACGTTCGCGGCAAGCTGCAGCCGGCCGATGGCTTGTTCGCTGAAATGAAACGCGGTCTCACGTCCGTGCGACGCCCGGCAGAGGATCTGCCGTTCGGCGTGTTCCTCGACACAGTCGCGAAGCGCAAGCTCTCCGCGCGCGCGAAGGAGCTCGCGCGCATGCTCGTCGAGGGATTCGACGCGGCCGATGCAACGCGCGTCAGCACGCTCGAGATACTGGACGAATGGAACGGCGACGGCGCCGCCGATTCGCCGACGTTTCGGCCGCTCAGAGGCTATGCAAGCGTCATCGAGGCACTCGCAAGCGCGCTGCACGGTGGCGCACGCATGCACCTCAACAGTCTCGTCAAGGAAGTCCGTTGGAAGCGCGGCAGCGTGAGCATCTCCGGGACGCGTCTCGGTCAAGGCTTCAGCATCGACGCGTCGCACGCGATCATTGCGCTGCCGCTCGGCGTGCTCCAGACACCTTCGCGTCTGCCGTACGGCATCGAGATCGTGCCGACGATCCGGCGCAAGCACGCGGCGCTCGAAATGCTCGCGTCGGGCCCCGTGCTCAAGGTGCTCCTCCATTTCCACGAACCGTTCTGGGAAACCCTCGACAGCGGGCGCTACCGAGGCGCGGCTTTCCTCCAGGCGCCGAAGCATCCCTTTCCGACGTTTTGGACCTCGCTTCCGCTGCGCTCTTCGACGCTCGTGGCGTGGTCTGCAGGTCCGAAGGCTGCGCGCATGGCTGGTCTGCCCAGCGCGAACATCGTTCAAGCTGCGCTCGAAAGCCTGCAGTCGGTGTTCGGCACACGCACGGTCGTGAGTGAGCAATTGAGCGGTGCTCACCTTCACGACTGGCAGGCCGACCCGCTCGCCGCGGGCGCCTACAGCTATGTCGTCGCCGGAGGTGCAAGCGCCCGGCGCCAGTTAGCCGCGCCGGTGCAGGGAACATTGTTCTTTGCAGGTGAAGCAACCGATACGAGCGGCGAGGCCGGGACGGTGGCCGGCGCGCTTGCAAGCGGGCGGCGTGCAGCATTCGAGCTACTGCACGCCGTCGGTCGTGCGAAGGCGGCTCGTGGCCGCAAACGTTCTCCCTAACCGGCTGCCGCGCGTTGGCGCGAGTGGCTGCCTTCTTCCACTTCCTCGATGATCTTCGCGACGAACGCATCGAGATCGCCCGGATTGCGGCTCGTGATGATGCCGCGGTCGGTAACGACCTCCTTGTCGACCCACTTGCCGCCCGCGTTCTTCACATCGGTCTTGATCGAGTGGTACGAAGTCACGTTACGGCCTCTGACCGCATCCAACTCGACGAGCAACCAAGGCGCATGACAGATCGCTGCGACGACTTTGCCGCTGTCGATGAACGCTTTGATCAACTTCAACGCTTGTTCGTTGACTCGCAGCAGGTCGGGATTGATCTGCCCGCCGGGTAGCACGAGCGCATCGTAGTCATCTGCTTTGACCTGATCGAGCGTCTTGTCCACCTGGGCGCTCTCGCCCCAGTCCTTGTGCTTCCAACCGCGAATCGTTCCGGACTCGGGACTGACGACGTCGACTCGGGCCCCCGCTTCTTTCAGCTTGCGCAAAGGAACCAGGAGCTCCGACTCCTCGAATCCATTCGTCGCGAGAATCATGATGCTCGCATTGCGAATCTCAGGCATGACACACCTCCTCTTCCGTTCAAACAGAGATAAGCGTTAGCGCACTGTGGAGTTCCGTGCGTGCGCCGAGGCGCTTCGCTTCGACAGAATTCTCCGATGCGCCGTCCGAGGGAACCTTTCGGCTATATTCTTTTCTCACCATCCGCTCGGACCTGCCGGGTGATCGTGCGATCGGGAAAACGACGAGCGTGAAACGACGGGCCGGATCGGACATTCCAGTTCGAGTTGGAGCGTGCATTGCCGTGACGCTGTTGCACCTGCCCTTCATCGTCGCAAAGCGCGCTCGCGAACGCCCAGCTGCCGACGAGGACGCCCTGCTCGTTCGATTCATCGATGACAAGTCATCGATCACCGAGCCCGCTCGTTCGCTCGAACGCGCGGTGCCCCCGAAGGCCGCCGTCTCACAACGGACGCCCGCACGATCGGCGTCGGCTGAAGAAGCCGACGTCGCTTCACCGATCCAGCATCGTCCAAGTGTCGACTGGTATTCCGAAAGCGCAGCGGCCTCGGCTGCTGCGATCGACGCCATCGTTCGCGAGGAGAGCTATCGGCATCTCGGCCCCTATGAGAAGCGCTTTCAAATTGTCGAGCCCAAACCGCCCACGCCTCTGTTCGAAGAGCCGAAACGAAAAAACGGGGACATCGCACCGAATCCAATGGGATACGACTCCGTCTGGTACAACGAATATTGCTTTACGCAGCTCGAACAACCTGTAATTCCGGCGCTGCCGCGAGGCCCGGGAGACAGTGTCCTGGATACTCCGTTCACATGCCTCTTCCCGATGGGCGCGTCCGCGCCGCGCGGCGATCTCTTCGAGCATCTCAAGAAGAAATGGCATAAAGCGCCTCTGCCAGGCGAGAAAGCGCCCGAGTGAAACATCGAGTCGGAGGAAACCTTCCATCCGGATCAAACGTCATCCTCTCATCTCAGTGCTCGATGCGCTCATCGGGTGCCGGCTCATCGAGGAATTCGCCCGATTGCACGAGCACCGAGCCGTTCGTATGTTGGGTTCCATGGCATTTCGCTTCTCCTTTGCCCTGTTGTTCATCCTCCTTGCTGCCCCGGCCGCGAGCCCCGCTGCCGTCGTCCACCGCGTACACATCGAGGGCGACGGACGACCGACCGTAATTTTCGAGAGCGGACTCGGGGACACACTCGACGTATGGCAGGCCGTGCAGCACTCGATCGCCGTGGATTGCACGCGAACGTTGAGCTACAACCGTGCGGGCTATGCGGGCAGCGATCCCGCGCGCACCGTCAGGGACGCTGAAACGATCGTCGCGGAGCTGCGCAGCGAGCTGCACGATCGTGGATTGAAGCCGCCCTATGTGCTCGTCGGTCATTCGCTCGGCGGCCTTTACATGCAGTACTTCGCTCGCCAATACCCGACTGAGGTGACTGGGCTCCTTCTCGTGGACTCGACGCACTGGAATCAACAGCTATTGCTCGGTGCGCCAACCCAACGAGGGGATAAGCGCGGGCGCGTCGTGCTCTTCATGGATTACACGGCGCGGCGCGAGTTGAACGACAGCGCCGTTGCCGGCGAGCAAGTGCATGTGAGCCCGAGACCCGATGCCATTCCGACGATCGTGCTTTCGAGCACCGGCGTGTTCTTGGGCGAAACGCCGGCACGCCGCGCCGAAGCGGCACGTCTGCAGGAAGATATCGTCGCGAGCTTCCCCGGCGCACGCCACATTCGCGTCGATGGAAGCGGCCATTACATTCAAAGAGACCGCCCCGACGTCGTCGTCGACGCCGTCCGCACGCTTGCAGGCTGCAAACGTCATACGGGCGGTGACGTTTAATAAGAAGGATCTCTCGCCAAGCTCGCCAAGGTAAGAGTAAGGAGATTGTCTCGCAGAGGCGCGGGGACCCAGAGATCGAAAGGAAGAAAATCTATTTCCTTCTTACCTCTGCGTCTCTGCGAAAGTCTCGTTCCAATTCTTACTTTGCGAGCCTTGCGCCCTTTGCGAGATTTTCTTCTTCCTGAGCCTGAGATGGATCCTCGCTTTCGCACACTAGTGTCCGGGGAAAATCCGATATCTCGAGGCCGGGGTTCCGACGGAAGCGGCTCATGGAAAGGGACTACGGAATATCTCTCGCGGAGAACGCGGAGAACGCGGAGAAGAGCCAGCAAGATGA
>JBDZVE010000064.1:0-5123 GCA_040255535.1 Lysobacterales bacterium
CGCAAAATGTCGCGCGCCGACGCTTCCGGGAACAGTAGCACATCGCACACGCGGGTCCGCAATGCGGAGAGTGCCGACAGCCGAGACAGACTGCGCAGTCGCAAGGGATTCCGGCTTACGCCCGCGACCAGCAACTGTGGTTTCTTTCCTTTCTTGATGCGCGACATCACTGCACGAGGGCTCGTTCGACCGCGCACGATCTCGAAGCCCATGAGATGCAAGCCGGCATCCTCGATTGCACGCTGCGAGCTGGCATCCGCGAAATTCCGCAGCTTGGCGGCAAGCTCGGCATCTCTCGGTTCAGCCCAGCCCGCGAGCGTGAGGGCTGCTCGTTCTTTGACGGGTAAGAAGGGCACGACGCTCACGTGGGCACTCCCGAACAGGTCGAACTGATCGGCCAACTGCACCCCCAGGCTCGTGTTTCTTCCTGCGATGAACGTGACTGCGCTGTACTCACGTTTCGCTTCGGTGTTGATGACGAGCACCGGTCGGCGCACGCGATGAGCCATCCTTTCTGCCGTCGACCAAATCAGCTCGTTCGACGAACGTTCGCGATGCAGCCCGAGCACGATGAGATCCGCGCCCCAGCTCAACGCTGCTCGTGCGATCGTTGCGTACGGCGGGCCCACGCGAACCGACAGCTCCGGCTTCACGCGCAGGTGCGAGAGCTTGCGCGCGTGCCATTGCAAAGCATCATGTGCACGATCGGCCCTGCGCCCCGTAAGGCGCAGCGGTACATCATTCGAGACGACATGCAGCAAGAGGGCGCGGCCCTCGAGCGCTTCACAAAGACTCAGCGCCCGCGCGATCGCCTGCTCCGACTTCGACGACAAGTCGGTTGCACACAGAATCTTCGGCCGAAACGCCGCCTGCGACGGCGGCGCATGAATGGCCAAGTGAGTGGGCTTGCGGTTCGCTGAAAGCATCATGTCGTCGATACTCAACCTCTCGAAATGCCGATCAGGGCGGCCGCTCGATGCGGCAATACTCGGAACTGATTGGCAAGCGTCCACCAAGCCCGCGAACGCGGGCTCGATCGCCTGGCTTGCTGTTCTACGCTCGATCCCGCTCTTCGACGGGATACGATCTAGGTGGAGTCTTTGCCTAGATATTCAACGCTGGAGCGGATTCGGACGCGCTCGCTCCTGCAAGCGCGTCCGGCGCGCGCGGCCTCGTGAACTGCTGGTCCTCGCGCTGCGCCGCCAGTGCGGGCACCGCAAGAATGTCGCAGCTCACCCTGCTCAGTACCTGATGCGCGACACTGCTCAGCAGCATGCGCTTGAGCATGAACCAGCGGCTCGTGCCGATGACCAGCAGCTCCGGGTGCACTTTCTCGATGATGTGCTCGATCGCATCGAGCGGACGGGCCGGCTCCGCGGAGATGCTCACACGCGAGAGATCGAATCCGGCATCCTCCAAATCAGGCGTCAGCTGCGCGTGGACGAGCGCCGACCACTGGCGCTTGTAAGTTTCGAGCCGTTTGGCGGCCGTCTCGTCGTCTGCGGTCATCCCGTGCAGCGGAGGATCGAACGCGTGCACGAACCATGAGTACGCGCCGTTCAAGATCCCCATGCGCGCGACTGCCTGTGCGGCACGCACCGAGGTCTTCGAGAGATCGGTTGCCACCGCCACTTGCGAGTACTCGGCCACCGGTTCGCTGTTGACGAACAGCACCGGACACGAGACGGAGCGCAGGATGCGCTCGGCCGTCGTGCCCATGAACTTCTCGTATCTGCGCGCGACAGGTGCAGCGAGCACGATCATGTCGGCGTCGCACTGCTTGGCGATAGCCGCGATGACTCTGAGCGGCTTGCCGAGATGAATCTCGACTCGCGCCGACTCGGGCGAGTGCGCCATCGCTCGTTCCGCCTGCACCATGAGCCGCACACGCGCACGATTCGCCTTGAGCTGCATCACGCGCTCGGGTTGTTGATCGCTCACGACGTGCACGAACAGCACGTCCGCGTTCATCTGTCTCGCGAGGATCGCTGCTCGTCGTACGGCTCGGTCCGAACGCGGCGTCAAATCGCTCGCGCACAAAAGTCTCTTGCGAACGAACGGAATGACGTCCGCTTTCATTGCATCGCCTAAGTCGCCGAGAAGATTCGTCATGTTTCACGCGCTCCCACAAAGTGCCTTATGCCGCAATCCGATCTGGGGGACCGGGCACCGGGTCGTCGGGCGACTTTTGCGCTTGCATGACAGTTTCGATCTTCAATCGTCGCAAGCCGCGCGGCATATGCCACTCGACTTCATCGCCCTCCCGGAAGCCGAGCAAAGCCGTGCCGAGCGGCGCGAGCACCGAGACGCGGCCGGCGGAGAGATCCGCTTGGCTCGGCAACACGACCGAATAGGTGCTGCAAAGACCCGTTTCGACGTCTCGAACGAGCACGCTCGAATCGAGCGTGACGACGTCGGCGGGGAGCTGTTCCGCGTCTACGATGCTCGCGCGCTCGATTTCTTCGCGGAGGTCGAGCAGGTTCTCGCGATCCATGACGGGCAGCGACGCGTACGTTCCGAACAGCGCACGCAGGCGCATCAGATCCTGTTTGCTAAGAACGATTCTCTTGTCCATACGCGGTACTCCAGTCGACTCAATCCACGAGAAAGCGCAGGCACTAGGCCGCGCAGATTGGTTGTACCGCGGAAAAAAGGTTAGGTCTATTAGAATTCTTCTAGAGATAAGTTAGCTTATAACTAATCGTTTAGCCGCACGCCCGGGGCGGGAGAGATCGCTCATGAAACGGGTGAGTTCGCGGCTAGATCACGCCAAAAGCGAGCATCGCCTCGGCCACTCGGCGAAAACCGACGACATTTGCGCCAAGCACGTAGTTGCCTGCGCTACCGAACTCCGCGGCGGCGTCGTAACACTCTTGGTGGATCCTCTGCATGATCTCTTTCAAGCGCCGTTCGGTGTACGCGAAAGTCCATGTATCGCGGCTCGCGTTCTGCTGCATCTCGAGCGCGGAGGTGGCTACACCTCCGGCATTCGCGGCCTTGCCGGGACCGAATGCAACACCCGCATCAAGCAGCAGGCGAATCCCAGCGGGCGTTGTAGGCATGTTCGCACCTTCACCGACGACGATGCAGCCGTTCTTGATCAGCGCGCGCACGGCCTCCTCCCCGAGCTCGTTCTGGGTCGCGCAGGGCAGGGCGACCTGACAAGGGATATTCCACAGCGCCTTCCGCTCGAGACACTGTGCGTCCGGATGCACCTGCACATAGTCGCGGAGCCTTCGCCGTTCGACTTCCTTGAGTCTCGCGAGCGTGCCGACATCGATGCCTTCCGGATGGTAGACGGCGCTGTCCGAATCCGAGCAAGCCACGACTTTCGCACCGAGCATCTGAAGCTTCTCGATCGCATAGATCGCAACGTTGCCCGCGCCGGAAACGACACACGTCTTTCCTTCGAGCGTTTCGCCTCGCGCTTTGAGCATCTCTTCCACGAAGTAGACGAGCCCATAGCCGGTCGCTTCACGGCGCACGAGCGCGCCGCCCCAGTGCGGGCTTTTGCCCGTGAGCACGCCGGACTCATAGCGGTTCGTGATGCGCTTGTACTGACCGAACAGGTAGCCGATCTCCCTCGCGCCGACGCCGATGTCTCCCGCGGGTACGTCGGTGAACTCGCCGATGTGGCGATAGAGCTCCGTCATGAAGCTCTGGCAAAAGCGCATCACTTCGCTGTCGGAGCGTCCCTTGGGGTCGAAATCGGCGCCGCCCTTCGCTCCGCCGATCGGCATGCCGGTAATCGCGTTCTTGAACGTTTGCTCGAACCCCAGGAACTTGATGATCCCGAGGTACACGGAAGGATGAAAGCGCAAGCCGCCCTTATATGGCCCGAGCGCGCTGTTGAACCCGACACGAAACCCGCGGTTGATCTGCACTTCGCCGCGATCGTCCTGCCACGGCACACGGAAGATGATCTGGCGTTCGGGTTCGCAGATGCGCTCGATGATCTTTTGATCCGCGTACTGCGGGTGTTTGCGCAGGACCGGCTCCAGCGACTCGACGACTTCGCGAACCGCTTGGTGAAACTCCGTCTCGCCGCGATTGCGGCGGACAACATCATCGATGATCTGTTCAATTCGGGCGTGGATGGTGGGCACGATGGATTACTCGAAGAATTGTGCGTACGTACGGACGAGCGCGGCTTCAGCGCACGCGACAGAAGCCGAAGAATCGGTGTGTGTGTGAATGGGCTCGCGAGGACCCAGTGCACGGCCGCGGGGTTCATCCCGGGCGCGGTCAGCGAGCTACGCCCGGGGAACAGAGCCCTGGATGAGGCGTCCCGACGAGTGCAGGCGAGGAAAACTGAGAATGACAGCGCACATCATCGAAGCATAGTAATTTGCAGGGCCGAGTCAAGGCGCGTAGCGCTTGCAAATCGGACATCGTGAGCTATAACTCGCTACATGGCGCTCGTGACGCTCAACAACCTGCCTGACCGGAACAACACGGTCCGGAACGCCCAGGCAACGCTCTCGAAAGGACGGTCCTCGATCGTCATCTTTCTTTCGCTCGCCCGGCTTTCGCGCGCATAGGCGCGGAAGCCGGGATTCCTGAAAGGCCGGCGCGAGGCGCCGGCGATCTCAACAGCAGGAGAGAGCGATGTATTCTCGTTTTCCAATTCAATGCGAGTGTTCCTACAGCAAAGATCGATTCAATCTCGCATTCGCGCGCAAGGCGATGGAAGTGATCCGGCCGGAAAAGGAGCTCGTCTTGGAGCCTTCGACGCGTGGCCTCACGTTGCTGGCCGAAACCGAGATGGCGCTCGAGCGGCCTATCGCGGTGCTGAAGGATGTGTATGGAGACGAAGTGCGCGTCGGCCCGCCGACCGTGCGCTATCACGAAGGCGTGCGAGTCGAAGAGCCGTACATGGGTTTGCGCATTCGCTGCCAGCCGGAACATTTCGAGCGGCTGAAGGGCGATCTATTGCGTAGAGGCGCCGCGCTCTCCGATGCAGAACGCAATCATATTTGTGGCGTGCTCCGCGCCTCGGCCCCGTTGGCAACGCTCGTCGGCTACCCTGCGCACGTCAGAGCCGCAAGCGAAGGCACGGCGCAGCTCGTGATGTGGCTGAGTCACTACGCGCCGGTGACCGATTCACCGCCGGGAGGAGATGC
>JBDZVE010000064.1:5223-21106 GCA_040255535.1 Lysobacterales bacterium
TCACACAATTTCAGGTGGCGAACAGCTCCGAGGCTTTTTCGAGGATGGCGATGACGGCCGGGTGCTTGAGCTTGCGCTCGGTCGAGATCGCATAGAACTCGGCGCGCACTTTGCCCGCGGTGCCGAGCGCCACCAGTCCCGACTGCTTATGGAACTGCTCCGCGAGCACTTCAGGCACTGGCGCAACGCCGGCCCCATGACGTGCGAACTCGCGCAAGAGCGCGTAGTCCTCGAATTCGCCGACGATGTACGGACGGACACCCTGCTTGTCGAGCCAGAGATCGAGCGACCCGCGGATCGCGGTATCGTCCGTCGGCAACAGCATCGGAACGCCGTTCAGGGATTTCGGAAAATTTCCGCTCAGCCGTTTGGCCAAGGCCGGGGTCGCCATCCACGATTCCGCGCAGCTTCCGAGCAGATGATTGTAAGCGCGCACGTTCAAGCTCGGCGTTGCAGGCGCATCCGAGATCACCACGTCGAGCTCGTGTACCTGCAAGAGCGCATGTAGATGCGCGATCGTGCCCTCGCGGCAAATGAGCTGTACCGGGTGATTCAGGGAAAGCACACCGTCCAACAAGCGACGCACGATCTCCTTCGGAACGACGTCATCGACGCCGACCGAGAGCCGCATGGGTCGATGCGTGGGACGCTGTGCGAGCGCGCTCAGCAGGTCGCTGCCGAGCTCGAAGATCTCATCCGCGTAGGTGAATACGAGGCGTCCTGTTTCCGTCGGTACGAGCGTGCGGCCCGACTTCATGAGCAGCTTCTCCCCGATGCGCTCTTCGAACGTGCGCAACTGCGCGCTGACGGTCGGAGCGGACAAGTTCAATTCCTCGCAGGCCTGACGCAAGCTGCCGGTGCGCACGACGGCCCAGAAGTAGAGCAAATGCTGGTAATTCAAGCGCGGGATGTGCAGAGCCATTAGTTAACCGCTCTCTAAGTGTAGATAAGAAGAATTCTAATGGATCTAATCGTCAAGGTCGCGTAAAAAGAGCGCGGTCGCCGAGACCGGGGGAGGCGTGCGCCTCAGTGTCACGAATGCCCTCATCGGAGGATCGCCCGCAAATGACTTCTTACGCTGCCCGCCGTTTGCGGGCTCGCCGCTCTGAGCGACGTGCGCATTCGGTGTTGAACCTGGAGCTGGTGAGCCAGGAAGCGCCCGCAAAGGTCGCGCAGCACCCGCTTGCGGCATCGGCGAACCAGGATTTCTTCATCGAACGTGCCGGGGTGCGCTGCGCCGGCGCGCATCTGATCATCGATCTCTACGATGCCGACAAGCTCGACGATCTCGAGTTGATCGAGCAGACGCTGAAAAAGTGCGTCGAGGCGGCGGGTGCGACGCTGCTGCACATCCACCTGCATCCGTTCGAGCCGAACGGAGGAGTGAGCGGCGTTGCCGTTCTCGCGGAGAGCCACATCTCGATTCACTCTTGGCCCGAGCACCGCTACGCCGCGCTCGACATCTTCATGTGCGGGCAAGCTCGTCCGGAGCGCTGCATCGAAGTGTTGCTGGAGGCGTTCGCGCCGCGTCGCGTCGCCATCGAAGAGATTCTGCGGGGCCGAGTGTAATGGCGGTAACGAGCGGTAAGACGATGAACGAGCGGGTGCACGAAGCGCTCGCGCCGACCGTACGCGTCTCGTATGACGCCGATGAGATCCTCGTGCGCACGAGCACGCCGTATCAAGACGTCGTGCTGATCGACAACGAGCGCTTCGGGCGCGTGCTGCTGCTCGACGGCGCGACGCAAGTGACGACAGCCGATGAATTCATCTATCACGAGATGCTCGCGCACGTCCCGATCTTCTCGCACGGCGACGTACAGGACGTTCTGATCATCGGCGGCGGCGATTGCGGGCTCGCGGAGGAGGTGCTCAAACACACGGGCATTCGTCGGGTCGTGCAAGTGGAGCTCGACCGCTGCGTCGTCGATCTATCGCGCCGCTATCTCGATCAGATCAATGCGGCTGTGTTCGCGGACGAACGCTTTCAGCTCAACATCTACGACGGCGCAGCCTTCATCGACGGTTTGGACGAACGCTTCGATCTGGTGTTGGTCGATTCGACCGATCCGGTGGGCGACGCGGCCAAGTTGTTCAGCGCCGAGTTCTATAAGAGCGTCCGCCGCTGCTTGCGGCTGCGGGGCGTGCTGGTCGTGCAAGCTGGCCTACCGTTCTTCCAGCCGCAGGAATTCTCAGCGACGATGCGCAATCTTGCGACGGTCTTCAGATACCCGAGCTGTTATCTGCTCGCCTCGCCGAGCTACTTCGGCGGACATCTCGCGCTCGGGTGGGCGAGCGACAGTTTGGCGCCTGCCGCAGTGTCGCTGGACGAGATCAGGAAGCGACACGCTGCAGCGGCCTTGAAGTTGCGCTACTACACGCCCGAAGTCGACAGAGCCGCGTTCGCGCTGCCCGGCTACATCAACGATCTCGTCAGCGCAGCCGTTGAGCGTTGATTCTCCAGCGCACAGTTACCAGACTGCGACAAGCAGCACGATGAACGCCGCGAGACCGGCCGTAATCATCCACAGCGGATTGACTGGCGAGATCTCATAGCCCGACGCTTGGGCCTCCGCTACGCGTGCGGCTGGCTTGCTTGCATTCGATTTCAGACCAAGAGGGTCGTGCAGCGTTTGCGCACGCTGCTGTTCGGATGAATTGCGCATGATTGAGTCCTCCGCGCGTTTCTGTATCTGTACAGGAACGGTAGGAGTGCCTGACACATCAGGCAAGCGAAGAATGTTCGCGCAGTCAATCGACATCATCGATACGAACGGCGTCTGCTCTTGCTTGCAAGAGCGCTCTTCGCATGCATCGAGATCACCGATACATCACTCTAAAATTGATCGCTTGAAGGATCGAAATCGGCGCGCAGACTGGCAGCAGGCCTTCGAAGAGATCTTGACCGACCAACTGTACGCGGCACGATGACTGATACCGGTGAATCACACGAGCGAGCTCACGAGATGCGCTCGACCTCCATGGAGAGCGCGCTCGGCGCGCGGACTCGAATGCCAAGACCGAAAGAAGGCCATTTGTCTTCGGGCGCCCCATTCCATCTCGAGGCAACGGTGCGTGTCTTGCAGCGTCGCGCCTGGAATAGGGTGGATCTGTGGGAGCACGGCGGCTATCTGCGAGTCATCGACTCGGCTCAAGGACCCGCGCTCGTGAGAGTGTGGAACGCGGGCGCCGTCGACGAACCCGATGTTCGGTATTCGATTCTGGCCGGTAGGCATTCGCTCGCCGCGCACGCGAGGATCAGGGCGACCATTACACGCTTACTGGGGCTCGATGCCGATCCGGCGGGCCTCGAACGCGTCGCAGAGGTCAACAGCACACTGACCTCGGTCGTGCAGGCGCTGCGAGGGATGAGGCCGCCGCGATTCGCGACGCTGTTCGAATCCTTCGCGAGCGTCATTCCGTTCCAGCAGCTCAGCATCGAAGCCGGTCTTTCGATTCTGGGCAAGATTGTTGAGCGCTTTGCGGAGCACCTCACTTTTCAGGGACGCCGCTATTTCGCCTTCCCGAGAGCTGACGCCATCGCAGCCGCGCCGGTGGGCGAGTTGCAAGCATGCGGACTGAGCCTGAAGAAGGCCCAAACGCTCCAAGGAATTGCGCGCGCGATCGAGTCCGGCGCGTTGACGGAGCACAGCCTCGTTCGGATGGACAGCCGCGAAGCACTCGAGCGCTTGGTGGAGTTGCCAGGCATCGGGCCATGGACGGCAGGCCTCGTGCTTCTGCGCGGACTCGGCAGGATCGATGTCTTTCCTTCAGGCGATGCAGGTGCGGCGCGATCGCTCCGCAAGCTCATCGCGATCGACGCGCAATCCTCGATCGAAGAGACGGTCGCACGTTTCGGCGATGTTCGAGGCTATCTCTATTTTTGTTGCCTGGGTGCGAGCTTGGTGGAGAAGGGACTCATTCATGCGCCGCCAGGTACTGGCGAGTCGAGCGGCTAGCCCGCCCGCCGGCCCGATCAAAGGATCTACGCGCTTGCGGCCTTCGCGAGCGAAGGTAGGCGCTGGAAATCTCGGCCTGCATGCATCGCGGGCACGATTCCGATTCTGATGACGAAGTCCCCGAAGCGCTCCTGCTCGTTGCGCTCCGCCGCGTACCTCGCAAGGAGCGATCGGAGCGTCTCCAAAATCTGGGCCTCACCGACATTCTCCAGATAGAGGGCATTGAGCCGGTCGCCGCTCGCGCTTGCCCCGAGATAGAGGTTGTACTTGCCGGGCCCTTTGCCGACGAGGGCAATCTCGGCCAAGTAGGGTCGCGAGCATCCATTCGGGCAGCCGCTCATGCGTATCGTGATCGGCGTTCGCTCGAGTCCGAGCTCCTCGAGCGTGCTGCCGAGCTTGGCAAGGAGCGTCGGCAAGTATCGTTCGCTCTCGGCCATCGCAAGTCCGCATGTCGGCAAGGCGACACAGGCCATCGAGTTCATCCGGAGCGCAGTCGAGGAGATCTCGTTCTCGATGCCGTACTGTCGCAGAAGCGCCTCGATGCGTGCACGGTCGCTCTCGTCGATGCCGGCGATCGTAATGTTCTGGTTCGTCGTGAGCGCGAACAAGCCCGTATGCGTGCGGGCAATCTCACGCAACCCGCTCATCAATTCGTAGCCGGGCCGATCCGATATGCGGCCATTCTCGATGAAGAGCGTGTAGTGCCATCGCCCGTCGGCGCCCTGATACCAGCCGTATGGATCGGCCGAGCTTTCGAACTTGAACTCGCGCGCCGGCTGCAACTCGAAGCCGGTGCGTTGCGCGAGCTCCGCCTTGAACCATTCGACGCCGCGATCTTCGATCGTGTACTTGAAGCGGGCGTGAGCCCGATCCTTGCGATCGCCGTAGTCGCGTTGGATGCACATCGTGTGCTCCGCAACCGTGATCACCTGTTCGGGCAGGCAGAAGCCAGCGGCATCGCTCAAACGCGGATACGTCGCCGGAACTTTGTGCGTCATCCCCATGCCGCCGCCGACGAACACGTTGTAGCCTTCGATGCGGCCTTCTTTCACGATCGCGATGAACCCGAGATCGTGCGCAAAGACATCGATGTCGTTGTCCGGCGGGACGGCAAGAGCAATCTTGAACTTACGCGGCAAATAGGTACGGCCGTACAGCGGCTCCTCGTCCGCCGGCGGCGGGCTCGCCGCGGGCTGCTCGAGCAAGAGCTCGCGATAAGCGCCGGTCCGGTGCAACAAGTGCCGCCCGATGCGCTGTGCAAGATCGGTCACTTCGGCGTGGACCGGAGAGAGCAGGGGATTCGCGCTGCAAATGACATTGCGGTTGTCGTCGCCGCATGCCGCGATCGTATCGAGGCCGCAGGCCGCGATGCTCTGGATGTGCCGCCTGAGGTTCGGCTTGAACACGCCGTGGAATTGAAACGTCTGGCGCGTCGTGAGGCGAAGAGAGCCGTTGGCGGTCTCGTGGGCCGCCGCATCGAGTGCAAGCCACTGCTTTGGCGTGCATACGCCGCCAGGCAAGCGCACGCGCACCATGAATTGGTACTGCGGCTCGAGCTTCGCACGGCGCCGTTCCTCGCGCACATCCCGGTCGTCCTGCTGATAAATGCCGAAGAACTTGAGCAGCTTCGTGTCGCTGTCCGCTACGGCGCCGGTGGCGTGATCCGCAAGGCCCGCTGCGATCGTGCCGCGCAGATAATTGCTGTCGAACTTGAGCTGCTCGTTATCGTGCAGCTCTGAAAGAGGCCGTGACAGATCGGCCTTGCGCTCCAAAGTCATCTAGTAGACATCTCGCTGATATCGTCGCGCCCGCTGCAGCTCGAGCAGCTCCTCGGCCGCACGCTCGGCGGAGTGCCCGCCATGCTCCTGCAGGATTTGAAGCAGTGCTTCCTGGACGTCAGAAGCCATGCGCTGGGCATCGCCGCAGACATAGACATGTGCGCCTTCCTGCAGCCAGCCGTAGAGCTCGCGTCCATGCTCGCGCATGCGGTGCTGCACGTAGACCTTGTCCTTTTGGTCGCGCGAGAAAGCGAGCTCGATTCGATGCAGGAAACCGCGTTTGCGGTAGTCGAGCCACTCCGCTTGGTACAAGAAATCCGTGCGGAAGTGCCGCTCTCCGAAGAAGAGCCAGTTCTTGCCGCGCGCGCCGAGCGCCTCGCGTTCGGCGAGGAAGCCGCGAAACGGAGCGACGCCCGTTCCCGGACCGATCATGATGATGGGCGTGCCGGGATCGTTCGGCAGCCGGAAGTTGGGGTTGCGATGGAGGTAAATGGGCGCAACGGCATCATCGCCTTCCATCTCGGCGAACTGCTTGGAAGCGACGCCAAAGTGCGTCACGCCGTTCAAGTCGAATCGAACGAGCCCGACGGTCAAGTGCACCTCGTCCGGCGTCGCACGCGCGCTCGATGCAATCGAGTAGAGCCGTGGCGCAAGCGGGCGCAAGAGGCGGACGAGATCCTCTGCGCCCAAGTCGCGCGGAGGATAGTCGCGCAGGAAATCGGCGACCTGAATATTCGCAGAGACGTCGATGGACGCCGCGCGATCGGCTTGACCGATCCGGTCGAGATACTTATCTGCGAACGTTCTCGTGACGAGACCGATGTCGCAGCTCTGCAAAACCTCGCGCAGCGGGCGAAGAGAGCCCTCGTGAGAGATCGGCGTCTCCGCTGCATACGGCAGAGCCCCGAGCAGCGCATCCACTCGATCGAGCGAGTTCCGCACGACGACACCGATCGCATCGCCGGGCTCATAGTGAATGCCGGATCCTTCCAGCGAGAGCTCGATGTGCCGGACATCTTTCTCCGAATCGCGCGTCGTCAGACGCTGATTCGCGAGCACAGGCGCAAGGAAGGGATTCTTGCGCGTATATGCCGTCGCGACCGGCGCTAGCGTCGGCTCGAAGGCCGTCAGCTGCGCGGCCGGAACGCTCGCATGCTCGCTCGCGACCCGCTCGATGACCGCATCGATCCACTCGCGCGCGCTCTGCTCGTAATCGACGTCGCAGTCCACGCGCGCGTAAAGCTGCTCGGCGCCCAACGCGGCAAGCCGGGCGTCGAATTGCCGGCCCGTTTCGCAGAACCTCTCGTAGCTCGAATCGCCGAGGGCTAGGACGGAATACTTGAGATGCTTGAGCGTCGGGGCCTTGCGGCTGTGAAGGAGCTCGTGCAGCGCGGCCGCCCGGTCGGGAGGATCGCCTTCGCCATGCGTGCTGACGACGACGAGCAGATTACGCGCGTCCTGCAGGTGATTCTTGCGGCAGTCCAACATATCGAGGACGACATGAGGGACCCCGCGCTTCGCGAGCGCCGCGCCGATCTCGCCGGCCAAGCGCTCACAATTGCCGCTCTGAGAACCGTACAGCACGGTCACGATTGGCTCGGAAGACGGAACGGAAGCGGCGCTTGGGGCAGCTACGGCACCTGCCGCGCTCAAGCTTCCGGCCAAGTAGCCGCTGAGCCAAAGGCGTTGATGCGGGTTGAGCTGCTGTATTAGACGCTGCCACGTCTGGATCGCGGGCGCGTCGAACGGCGCAGCCGACCAGGGGTCGACATGCGCCGCCAGATCGCGCATCAACTCTTTCGATGGAGTGCTCATGCAAGAGCGGTATGACGCGTAAGAAGAGGCTGGCTCAATTCGCCAGCTTCACGGTCCTCAGATACGGACGCTGCTCGTTCCAGCCTTGCGGGAAGAGCTTGCGGGCCTCGTCGTTCGAAAGAGACGGCACGATGATCACGTCGTCGCCCGGCTTCCAGTTCACCGGAGTTGCGACCTTCTGCGTGTCCGTAAGCTGCAAGGAATCGACGACGCGCAGAATCTCGTCGAAATTGCGCCCCGTGCTCGCGGGGTACGTAATCGTCGCACGAATGATCTTCTTGGGATCGATGATGAAGACCGAGCGCACGGTGAGCGTCGTGCTCGCCTTCGGATGCAGCATGCCATAGAGGTTCGCGACGGCCCGATCGGGATCGCCGATCAGCGGGAAGCGGGGGCGAGCGCCTTGCGTGGCCTCGATGTCATCCGCCCAGCGCTCGTGATCGTTCACCGCGTCGACGGAAAGGCCGATCACCTTCACGTTGCGCTTCTCGAATTCCGGGCGCAGCTTCTCGGTGAAGCCGAGCTCGGTCGTGCACACGGGCGTGAAATCTTTGGGATGCGAGAACAACACGCCCCAGGAAGAGCCGAGCCACTCGTGGAACTTGATCGGGCCCTGGGTCGTCGTTGCAGCAAAATCGGGAGCGGTATCGCCAATCTGTAGCGCCATTTTTCGTCTCCTCTGTTGACGCAAAAAAGTAGTCGGTGTGGGACATGCAGCCTAACACCTCACAATGTGATAGGAATAAATGTCTTAGGCTTGAGCATATGCACTTTGGGAATGGATGCGCCGCGCCGGGCCCTCCCTTCTGCCCGCCGCTGGACTCGTGCGGCCGGCCGTAAGAGGATTCGCAGGCGGGCCCAGTCCTACGCCGCCCGGAGAACCGATGGCCTCGAACAACAAACTGCGGGTCACGAAGAAGCAATACGAGACGCTCGCCACTTTTCGGTACGAGCTCAGGCGCTACCTACGCTACAGCGAGGAAGTCACGCGCAAGTACGGCATGACGCCTCTGCAGTATCAGCTGTTGCTTCAGCTCAAGGGTTATCCGGACAGGGAGTGGGCGTTCGTAACGGAGCTTGCGGAGCGCCTTCAGGCACAACATCACGGCGTCGTGGCGCTCGTGACGCGATGCGAAGGCCTCGGTCTCGTGGAAAGGCGCATCGACGCGGCGGATCGGCGGCGTGTGATGGTGCTGTTGACCGACAAGGGCGAGAAGCGCCTCGAGCGTCTCGCCGAGCTGCATCGAATCGAGCTGCTCGCGCTGCAGAAGCGATTCTTCGTGCCGACGAGGCAAGACTTCTGAAAGCCGCGTGCTAGGCCACCGGCTCGTAAGTCAACTGTCCGTCAACGACGCGCGCGGGAGAGGTAAACGGATGTGCCGTCGTTTGACGCTCATCGAGGATATGGACGACTTCATACCCTCGAACCTTGAGCACATCGGCGATGAGCGCGCGATGACAGCGCCACCATAGAAGCTCCGCGCACATCAATGCCGTACGACGCTCGTGGGCGAGGTCGAGCAGGGCTCGCATGCCGCTTGCAAACTCCTCGCTCGCCATGTGATCGGCATAGCCTTGGAAGGAGACATTGCGCCACGCGGTGTTTCGTGAGTCCGCGGCGGGCCGCCGCCGACCGCCCAATTGCGGGAGCCATAAATAAGAGATCCCATGGTCAGGCAGCGAGCCCTCGAGCGCGGGCCGCGCGAAGTGCGGCTGTCGCCTCGATCCCGGGAAGCGCCGCACATCGGCAACCGCTTCGATATCGTACCGGCCCAGTAGACCGACAAACTCATTCAGCTCTCGGTTCGAATGACCGATCGTCCAAATTGTCTTGATCATTGACTCGGAACGCGCTTGCCGCCCGCGGGGTTCGCCGAAGCTCGGCAAGAACGAGCCTCGCCGCTTGTGTGCGGAAGAACGCCCGCATCATGCCGCATTCGCTTCGTTCGCTGCGGGAGCCGATGTACGGATCAAGTGGTCGAACGCGCTCAATGCCGCCTTCGCCCCTTCGCCCATCGCGATCACGATCTGCTTATAGGGCGTCGTCGTGGCATCGCCCGCCGCAAACACGCCGGGCACCGAGGTCTGCCCGCGTGCGTCGACCTCGATCTCGCCGCGCGAGCTGAGCGCGACCGTGCCCTTGAGCCAATCGGTGTTCGGCAAGAGTCCGATCTGAACGAATACGCCCTCGAGATCGATGCGGTGGAGCTCGCCCGTCCCACGATCTTTGAACGTGAGCCCGTTGACCCGGCCGTTCTCGCCGTGCACTTCAGTCGTTTGTGCAGACACGACGATACGCACATTCGGCAAGCTTCGAAGCTTGCGCTGCAGTACTTCATCCGCACGCAGGCGGCTGTCGAACTCGATCAACGTCACGTGCCCGACGATGCCGGCGAGGTCGATTGCGGCCTCGACGCCCGAGTTGCCGCCGCCGATCACGGCGACCCGCTTGCCTTTGAACAAAGGACCGTCGCAGTGCGGGCAGTACGCGACGCCGCGACCGCGATACTCGCGCTCGCCCGGCACATTCATTTCCCGCCACCGCGCGCCCGTCGCGATGATGACGGAACGGCTGCGCAAGGCGGCGCCGCTCGCGAGCTGAACCGTGATCAAGCCGTTCGCGTCCGCCGGAACGAGCTTCTCCGCACGCTGCACATTCATGAGGTCGACGTCGTAGCTCTTCACGTGCTCTTCGAGCGCAACGGCCATCCTCGGACCTTCCGTCTCCTTGACGGAAATGAAGTTCTCGATCGCCATCGTGTCGAGCACCTGCCCACCGAAACGCTCCGAGACCACGCCGGTGCGGATGCCTTTGCGAGCGGCATAGATCGCCGCGGCGGCACCTGCGGGTCCACCGCCAACGACGAGCACGTCGAATGCTTCTTTCTCGTTCAACTGCTCCGCTTGGCGAGCGCTCGCACCCGTGTCGAGCTTCGCAAGGATCTCTTCGATCGTCGTGCGGCCTTGGCCGAACACTTCACCATTGAGATAGACCGTCGGAACTGCCATGACCTGGCGCGCTTCCACTTCGTCTTGAAACAGAGCACCGTCGATCATCGTATGGCTCACGTTCGGATTCAGCACCGCCATGAGATTCAGCGCCTGCACGACATCCGGACAGTTCTGGCACGTAAGCGAGATGAATGTCTCGAAGCGGAATTCGCCCTTGAGAGCACGAATCCGTTCGGCAACCTGCTCATCGAGCTTGGGCGGATAGCCGCCGACCTGCAACAGCGCGAGCACGAACGAGGTGAACTCATGGCCCATGGGCATGCCGGCGAATCGAATGCTCATCGTCGAGCCCTTTCGGTTCAGCGCGAACGACGGTTTGCGCTCGGCATGCTCGGCGTACTCGAGCGTGATCAAAGACGATAAGGAGGACACCTCCACGAGCAGCTCCTGCATCTCGCGGGACGCAGCGGTCTCATCGAGCGCGGCGACGATCTCGATCGGGAGCGTGATGCGTTCGAGGTAGGTCTGGAGTTGTTGTCTGAGAGGTGCGTCGAGCATGTTTCACCGATCCGCTATTCATTATCCGGGAGCGCATCGTCAAGGGCAGGGCGGCGCTGCGCCGCCCTGCCTTCTCGTGTTTGCGCGTTAGATCTTGCCGACGAGGTCAAGCGACGGAGCGAGGGTTTTCTCGCCGGGCGTCCACTTGGCCGGGCAAACCTCGCCCGGATGTGCGGCAATGTATTGCGCGGCCTGCACCTTGCGGAGCAGCTCTCGCGCATCGCGGCCGATGCCGTTGTCGTGAACCTCGTACACCTTGATGATGCCTTCGGGGTTGACGACGAATGTCCCGCGCAAGGCCAGTCCTTCTTCCTCGATGAGCACACCGAAGTTGCGGGCGATCGTCTGCGTCGGATCGCCGAGCATCGGATATTGGATCTTGCGGATCGTCTCGGAGGCGTCATGCCATGCCTTGTGCGTGAAATGGGTGTCGGTCGAGACGCTGTAGACTTCCACGCCCAGCTTCTTCAGCTCCGGGTACACGTCGGCCAAGTCGGCAAGCTCGGTCGGACAGACGAATGTGAAGTCCGCGGGATAGAAGAAGAAGATCGACCATTTGCCCTTGACGTCGGCGTCCGAAACGGGAATGAACTTTCCGTTGTAGTACGCGGTCGTCTTGAACGGCTTGATTGCGGTGTTGATCAAGGAACTCATCTAGCTGGTTCTCCTTAAGGATCGGCAGATACACGACTGCAAGCTGCAGCGATGGGGCGTCAAGGTACCGGCGAACGACCTGTAGAGCCAGTCGATAGTTTCGACCGCAACCATAGATGCGGCCTATCGGGCAGGCGAACGAGCTTGGCTAGCCAAGACAATACGCAGTAGGGCGAATTGCGCGGTGTGCGCCGCGCTCGGAAAATCCCGCGGGCGAGATGCCGATCATGCCGCTCGAGAACCGCACGAAGGAGTCGAGATGGAGCTGATTCTGTCCTGGCTGATTTTGTCGCTGGCGGTGTGGATCACGGACGCCGTACTGCCCGGCTTTCACATCAAGGGCCCGAAGAGCGCATTCTTGGTCGCCGCGATCTTCGGCCTGCTGAACTTCTTGCTCGGCTGGCTCCTGTTCGCGGTTTTCACCATCTTTACCTTGGGCATCGCCTGGCTGCTCGCCTTCATCACCCGCTGGATCATCAACGCGATCCTTCTCGTGCTGACGGACAAGCTGACCACTCATCTCAAGATCGACAGCTTCGCGTGGGCGCTCGGCGGCGCGCTCGTGATGTCGGCCGTCGGCACGGCGGGCGAGTGGCTCGTTCGGCGCATCTTCTAGTTCGCCAGCGCGGACGCAAAAGCCTCCCTCGGCGTGCGGCGGATCGAGATCAGCTTTGCGCGCTCGGTGCAGACACGGAGGATGCCGCAGTCGTTTCGTCTACGCGGCTTGCCTCCGACGACCACAGGATTGCAACGCCGAGGGCCGCCGACACAATCGATGCAGCGAAGATCGCAATCTTCGCTGCGGCGAAATCAGCGGCATTCGCAAACGCCTCGCTCGCGATGAACAACGACATCGTGAACCCGACCCCCGAGAGAGCGCCCGCACCGACGAGCTGCCGCCACGAATATTCCGGCGGCTTGATCGCCCACCCAAGCTTCGCCGCCAGCCACGATGCGACGGAGATCCCGATCGGCTTGCCGACGATCAGTCCCACCGCAATCGCGCCGATGAGCGCTCCTTGGCCTTCGAGATTGGACGGCCCGACCGCCACGCCTGCGTTTGCGAGCGCAAAGAGCGGCAGCACGACATAGCTCGAGCGCGGCGCCATACGTCGCAACAGTCGGTCGGTGGGCGACTCGAGGCGACCGTGAATGGCATCGAGCGCGAACAACGCCGGCGCGGAAGGCCCATGCCGCAAGACTTCCTTGTTGTGCCGCGACTCCGTGATGAAGATCGTATTCGCCTGCGCCATGAGGCTGTTGAGGTTCGGGGGCGGCAGCGTCGGGATAAAAAAGGCAAGCACGACGCCCGCAAGCGTGGCATGGACTCCGCCCGAGTAGACACAGAACCACAACACCACTCCGCACAGGATATAAGGTGTCGGCCGATAGACATGCGAGCGATTCAGCAGGGCGAGCACCGCGACGACTGCGAGAGAGGCGAGCAGCCATCCGTAGTGCAGGCTGGTCGAATAGAAGAATGCGACGACGACGATCGCACCGATGTCATCTACGATGGCTGCCGCGGTCAAGAAGATGCGAAGCTCCACGGGAACGCGTCGACCCATCATCGCGATGAGCGCGATTGCGAATGCCGTATCCGTGGACATCGGCACGCCCCAGCCGTGCGCCAGCGGCCCTTCCGGAATGAACAGCCGATAGAGCAAAGCGGGCACGGCGAGCCCGCCGATTGCGGCTGCAACGGGCAGGGCGGCTGTTCGCCTGCTCGCTAAATGGCCAACGGTAAACTCGCGCTTGATCTCGAGTCCGACGACGAGAAAAAAGATCGTCAGCAGGCCGTCGTTGACCCAATCCCGAAATGACATGCCGAATGCGGCGCCGTTCACCGAGATGGCTGCGTGCGCCTCCCACAAGGATTCGACGCGACCGGCAAACCCGAAATTGCTCAGCAGCACGGCGAGTGCAGAAGCAAGCAGCAGCAAGATGCCCGCGGAAGGTGCCCAGCGTGCAAACTCGAGCGCTGCTACATGCACTCGATGCCCGAGCGATCCTGCGATCGCATCTCTGAAGGAAATGTCGTCCCATGCGCCTTCGTATTTCCGCCCGTTGATGAAGAAGGTGGGCGTGAGATGGACGCCGCTTGCGTGCGCACTCGTGATGTCTTGCGAAACGCGCTCTTCGGCGCGCTTCGCTTCGGCGGGATCGTCCCTGTCGAGACCGTGTTCGCGCGCGATCTCATCGAGCTGCGCATCCGTCAAGGTCTCGCCCAATTCCATGAGCTTGACGTGCACGCGCCAGAACTGCTCGGGCGTCTTCGCGCGCTCGACGATGTTGGCCGCGCGGTGCGCGAGCTCGAGCCCTGGGATCGGTCGATGACGGAAGACGTAGCGGAGCCGGTCCCCGAATTCGCCGCGGATATCGGCGATGCGTTCGTTTGCGCCGCGGCAGAATGGGCACGCGTAGCTGCCGTACTCGACCAAGGTGATTGCGGCGTCGTCAGGTCCCAACACGTGGTCGCGGTCTTCGCGGGTGGGCGGGACGAGGCGAGAGGACATTCGATACCGCAGCTGAGTCGTCGTGAGGAATGGATCGGAACGGGAATCGTAGCAGGCGGCGACAGCCGGCCGCACGCGTCGGTCGAACGACGGCCGCGCGGAGTGAAACGTAGGTTCGCTGTGCACGCGGAACAAGCGCGTGCACTGCCGCGTCAGGCATCGTCAGTGTACCGAGCTCACCGTCAACGCTCCGCGCCGCGAGCGCCGCATGAACACGCTGCGATGGCTGGAAAGAGTTGCATGGATCGCCGGCCTTGCGCTGCTGGCGATCTATGCCGGCGTGCGCATTTCCTCCGAGCGCGCACGCCTCGACGGCATTGCCGCGATCGAGCAGGCGCGCGACACCCTGCTAAAGGAGCAATCGAGCGGGTACGCGGCACCCGCAGGGGCGCCGCCCGATATGTCTCTGTGGTCGCCGTCGCGAATCGCGGCCTGGCGACATGCATCGAGCGCGACGACACAACCGCAAGCCATTCTGCACATACCGTCGGTCGATCTCAGGGTGCCCGTGTTCGACGGAACGAGCGAGGCGAACCTGAATCGAGGCGCCGGTCGTATCGAAGGCACGGCACGCGTCGGTGAACGAGGCAACGTCGGTCTCGCAGCGCACCGCGACGGCTACTTCCGAGCGCTCAAGGACGTTCGCATCGGTGACTTGGTGCAACTTACGACGAAGCGCGAAGTGTTGACCTATCGAGTGGCCGAGCTTTTCGTCGTCGAGCCGACTCAAGTCGAAGTACTGGCCCCGAGCTCGACTGCGCGTCTGACGCTCGTGACATGTTATCCGTTCTATTTTCTCGGTTCCGCGCCGCGGCGCTTCATCGTTCGCGCCGAGTTGATGCAGCCCGCGAGTCACGCCGCTGAGGTGGACGACGTCACAGCCGGCCCGCGGGCATCGGCGAATCGTACGTAGCGATAGCGCGACTTTTCGTACTCCGAACAGAGTCGGCAGACAGGCATGAGGAGACGATCATGGCTCGAGCAGCAACGCCATCCGATACGCATTTCGACGAGCCGCATCTTGACATCGGCTCACGCTGGGGCTGGTTCGTTGCCCTCGGCGTGGTGCTGCTCATCTTTGGAATGCTCGCACTCGGAAACCTGGTCGCGGCAACGATCGCTTCGGTCCTGGTCATCGGCGCGTTGATGATCGTCGGCGGTATCGTGCAGATCGTCGCCGCGTTTCGCTTTCGACAGTGGGGAGGGTTCCTGCTCTGGCTGATCAGCGGCCTGATCTACACCGCGGCCGGCGTATTCGCCTTCTACAATCCGATGCTGGCCGCGAAGGTGCTTACGCTCCTGCTCGCGATTTCCTTGATCGTGTCCGGATTGTTCCGCATCGGAAGCGGCGCGCGCTCGCGCCCAACGAGCGGGTGGGGGTGGATCGTCGCGTCGGGTGTCGTCAGCATTCTCGTGGGGATGATCATCGTCGCAGGGTGGCCCGTGACTTCCCTGTTCATGCTTGGCGTCGTGCTTGCCGTCGATCTGACGTTTCAAGGCATCGCCGACATCGTGTTCGGCGTCGCGTTGAAGGCGCGGGCATCTTCGTTCCGATGACGAGCAGGATCAACATCCTCTACCCATTTCGGGATTGAGGAATCTCTCGCGGAGAACGCGGAGATCGCGGAGGCCGGACAAAGAAAAAGGGTGG
>JBDZVE010000065.1:0-19001 GCA_040255535.1 Lysobacterales bacterium
TGCGTGCGGTGCCCGACAAACTCATCGGCGTGATCCTGATGGGCGCCGCCGTCCTCGCGTTCTTCTTCCTACCCTGGCTGGACCGATCGCCGGTCAAGTCGGTGCGCTATCGCGGCTGGCTGTATCGCTCGTTCCTGTTGGCATTTGCGATCAGCTTCCTCGCGCTCGGCTGGCTAGGCCTGCAACCCGTAACAGCGACCTACACGATTGCAGCTCGCATGTTCGCCACGATCTACTTCGCCTTTTTCATTTTGATGCCGTGGTACACGAAGGTCGATCGGACGAAGCCGGTGCCGGACCGCACCAATTGACGGCTACCTAAAGCCTCATCGTTCTCGAGCTCGAGTTGCTGCAGGACGCTTCCTATCTCCAGATGCAAGCGTCCGAATGGCCTGCGCCACGCATAGACCCCTCGCTGCTTGGCGCATCACTCGGGTGTAATCCGCGCTCCTCCCAGTCGCGAAGGAGCTTATCATCCGAGAATGATCGGCCCGGAAATCGATCGGCAGGTCACGACGGCGCGCGACGGATCGCGTTTGTCTCTTTATTTGCTAATTGAGATGAAGAGTTGAGCTTGGCGCTGGTCACAACGATAACGCGAACACACTAAAGGTTGTCCAAGATGAAAGGCACGCAATCTGATGCACGCGAGCTGCGCGCGGCGGTCAGCCGCCGCGACTTCATCCAACTTGCCGCAGCGATCGGCGCATCGCTCGCATGGGGCGGCGCGGCGCGTGCTTCGGAAACAGAGTGGAAAGAACGTCGCGATCTCTTTCCCGAAGGAGTGGCGTCGGGCGATCCGGATCCGACCAGCGTCATTCTGTGGACCCGACGTCCGTATGAGCACGGCAATCGAGACCTGTTGACGGTCGAAGTTGCCGAAGACGAGGCCTTCGAGCGTGTCGTTGCGCAGAGCTCCGTGCCGGTTTCCGCCGCCGCCGACTGGACAGCCCGAGTGCTCGTCGGCGGGCTCAAGCCGGCACACACATACTGGTACCGTTTTACTGACCGGGATGGCAACGGAAGTCGCATCGGCCGTACGAAGACGGCGCCCGCCGCCGATGATCCGAGGCCGGTTAACTTCGCGTTCGTCAGCTGTCAAACCGTCAACGAAGGCAAGCTCAACGCGTATCGTCGGATGATCTTCGAGGATGCGCGCGCTACACCCGAGGACCAGCTCGATTTCGTGCTGCATCTCGGCGACTTCATTTACGAAGTCGTTCAATATCCGGACGAGGTGCAGACTCGATACGACCGAAAGATTTACGAGGTCGCGCGCATTCCAGACGGCGAGAAGGTCGGTAACTTTCACATCCCTTTGACGGTCGATGGCTATCGGGCTGTCTATCGCGGCTATCTACGCGATCCCGACTTGCAGGACGCTCGTGCTCGATGGCCGTTCGTGGCGATCTGGGACAATCACGAGTTCTCCTGGCAGGGATGGCAGAGCATCGTGAAGGCGGGACAGCTCGAACGGCCGGGCCAAACGGTCAAGGTCGCGGCCAATCAAGCATGGTTTGAATACATCCCCGCTCGCGTCAGTGCCCCAAGTGGATCGTTCGAGCGCTTCGATCCGCCTGACGTGAAGAATGTCCCGATCGAGACGTTCGACGACAACGGCCTCGGGGTCGAACCGAACAATCTGACGGCGATCCGCAGCCTCATCGCGTATCGCGCGCTCCGCTACGGCCGTCACCTCGACCTCATCATTACCGACCAACACAGCTATCGCAGCAAGGACCCGACGGCTGCTCCCGAGCTCGAAAAGCTCAGCGCCCCCGAGTTCCTTGGGATGTTCCCCGAAGAGGCGATGGAGATTCTTGACGGCGGGCGAGCGTTCAACGCGGGCAAGCCGCCTGCAGAAATCGCATTCGGCGAAGTTCGTGTTCCCAATCCACAGCGACATGCGCCGCCACAAACGATCCTCGGCGCCGATCAGAAGGAGTGGTTGAAGAATCGACTCGGCCAGTCCGCGGCGACATGGAAGATATGGGGCAATTCAACAGGCACGCTCGACTGGAGAGCTGACCCTCAGAACCTGCCGCCGGACCTCACGAAGCCCTGGCCGAGCGGGTATGCGATCCTCGGCGCCGGCGATCATGGCAGCGCTTACGTCGAGCGCAGCGAAATCTACGATTTCGTCCGCGACTCGAAGATCACCGGCTTCGCGATCGTGTCGGGCGACCGGCATAGCTTCTGGGCCGGCTATGCAGCGAAAGCGCTTCCGCCGAAGCCATTCGAACCGGTGGGGCTGAGCTTCGTCGGAGGTTCGCTCACGAGTCCCGGCGTCATGGAAGCCTACGAGCACAGATTGCCGAAGGACCATCCTCTCCGGCCGCTCTTCCTCGCCGACCGTGCCGACGAAGCACCTGAGTGGACGTTCAACATGCTGCTCCGGCACGGCGTGCGCTCGGCCCTTGCGTATGCAAGCAAGCGTGACCTGCCGCAGGCGCGCGCCCTCTCGAATCGCGAGCTCGCGCCGCATCTCGAATTCGTCGACCTCGGCGGTCACGGCTATGCCAAGGTGCGCCTCACTGCGGATGAAATGCGAACAGAGTTCGTATGCATTCCAAGACCGATCGAGCGAAGTGCCGGGAACGATGGCGGGCCTTTACGTTATCGAATCGCGCACGTCTCCAAACTCTGGCGGCCGGGCGAACGGCCGCGTCTCACCCGCGAAGTGCTCGAGGGCGATCCTGGCCTTGGTTAGGTCTTCGTGTTGCGGGTGGCAATGCACTCACGCGTGGAGACGTACAAGCCGACCTCGCAGGCCAAGATTCGCGAGCCTCAGAGCGTCTTCGCCAGCGCCTCCAGTTGCCGCGCGGTCTGCGTCCAGCCGGGTTCGAAGCCCATCTCTCGATGCTGCTTCATCGTTTCCTCGTTCCAATGACGCGCGACGGCTCGAAACCGCGTCTTGCCGTTGCCGAGATCCTCGAAGGTGATTTCGGCGATCATGAACGGACCTGACGGTCGGAAGTCCGGCGTCACGGCATCGGTCGTCACGATCTTTTTGTTCGGCACGACCTCCAGATAGATGCCGCTGTTCGGATATTCCTGACCTTCCGGGGAAGCCATGACGAAGTTCATCCGCCCACCGGGGCGAGGATCGATATCGACGCTCTTGATCGTCCACGGCTCAGGGGCGAACCACTTCTGCAGCAGCGTCGGGTCGGTGTAGCAGCGGAAGAGCTTGTCGGCCGGTGCGTCGAGGGTGAGATCGATGGCGAGTTCGTGAGTCATGACGGTTCCCGTGCTTGATGAGTCGAAAGATGTGCCGCCGCTAAAGGTCTCTTGGCGGCATCTGACACAAGGACGTCCGACATCGATCGATTCCGACATCGGATGCGAAACGACTGTACTCGCCATCCTCGCTGAAAGGCGACGCGATTCCAACCGCTCGTGAGGAGGGCGGCGAGATCGCCGCCCGTTCGAGCTACGAGAAATTCAGGCCGCCATTGATGTCGACGCTGGCACCGGTGATGAAGCTCGCCTCCGGCGAGGCAAGATACGCCACGAGATCAGCCACTTCTTCCGCCTGCCCCTCGCGGCGCAGCGGCGTGCTCGCCGCCACCTTCGCTCGAACTGCATCCTTCGTGAAGGTGTCGTGAAACGTCGTCGCAATCATGCCGGGACAGACGCAGTTGACACGGATGTTGCTTGGCCCGAGCTCCTTCGCCATCGCGCGAGTGAACGACATCACCGCACCCTTCGACGTCGCGTACGCGGACGCGCCGGGACCGCCGCCATCGCGCCCCGCAAGTGAGGAGAGATTCACGATTGCACTGCCCTCGCGCATGTACGGCGTGACGAGTTTGCATGTCAGAAATGCGCTGGTAACGTTCAAGCGCATGATCGACTCGAAAAAGTCCTGATCCATCTCCGCCAACGTCTTGCGCGCGACCATTCCACCCACGACATTGACGAGCACGTCGATTCTGTCGCCATAGGCTGCAATGGTCTTGCTTACGAGGTTCTGGACGTCCTCCTCTTTCGTCATGTCGCCGGCAACCGCGATCGCCGTGCCTCCTGCCGTGAGGATGGCCGCAACGGTCGACTCGGCCTCTGCCTTACTGTTGTTGAAATTGACGACCACCTTGGCGCCGACGGCAGCCAATTTCAGTGAAATCGCGCGTCCAATGTCTCTTGCGCCGCCCGCGACGATCGCCACTTTATCTTTCATGTTCATTTCCAGTTCCATTCTCCACTTTAGCTATCGAGTTCTTGCACCGACCGGTTTGATCTCGCCACCGAAACCCCACACCGACAGCACGGCGAGCGGCACGAGCAATGCGCCGAGGACGAAGAACGGCACGTAAGAGCTCACCGTGATCCGCGGCACCATCTGCGTCGTGATGACGACGCCGGCGATCGCCGCGGTGCCGCCGACACCGGCCAGCGAACCCACCGATTTGCCGGCAAAGAAATCGCTTGGAAGCGTCTGGATGTTGCCTATCGCAACCTGGAAGCCGAACAGAATGAGGGCCATCAACAGCACTGCTGCGAGCGGCGTCGCCGCGACGGCCGTCGCGAGCAAGGTCGGCAGCATGATGATCCCGCCGAGCGTGATCGTCAGTTTGCGCGTGGCATTGACCGTCCAGCCCTTTTTAAGGAGCGCGCCGGCGAGCCAGCCGCCAAACAAAGCGCCGACGGCCGCGCCGACATACGGCACCCACGCATAAAGACCGATCTGCCGAACGTCGAAACCGAAGCGATCGGCGAGGTAGATCGGCAGCCAGGAGACGAAGAGCCACCACACCGGGTCCAGGAAGAACCGCGAAGCGATCACGGACCAGCTTTGGCGATAACGCAGCAGCTCGAGCAAGCCAGGCGCCGCGGCTTCATTCCCTTGCGCCTCGACTGTGTCCGGTTTCTGACCGGAGAGAATGTATTCGCGCTCTTCCGCCGACAGCCACGGATGGCGTTCGGGCGGCGCCTTGTAGATCGTGAGCCACGGCAGCAACCAGATGAACCCCAGCGCACCCGCCAGCACGAACGTGCCTTGCCAGCCGAACTGGATATAAAGGAGTGCGATGACCGGCGCCGAAATCACCGCACCGAGGGACGCGCCGGAATTGAAGATGCCCTGCGCGAGCGCTCGCTCCCTGATTGGGAACCACTCGGCATTTGCCTTGGTCGCGCCCGGCCAGTTACCCGCCTCACCGATGCCCAGACCAAATCGCGCGAGGCCAAGCCCGCCGAGCGACTTCACCACGGCGTGCAGCATGATCGCGAACGACCACACGAGAATCGACAGCACGAATCCCAGCCGCGTGCCGATCATGTCGAAGATCTTCCCGAACAACGACTGGCCGATCGCATAGCCGATCATGAAGAAGGAGACGATGTTCGCGTAGTCACCCTTGTCGAGCCCCAGGTCGTCGGACATGCCGGGCCACATGACGGCGAGCGCGTTTCGATCGATGTAGTTGATGACCGTCGCGACGGCAACGAGTGTCACGATGATCCATCTGAGGTTCTGGGTTCTCATTGCCGCACTACTCGAGAAAATTTCCGCGGATCGGACTGAATACGTCGATGAGTACGGTCCAGCGTCACTGCTTCACTCCATTCCGATCGAACAAGCCGTAGTAACCGCGCCATGCAAAGTTGTGACCGTCCGCACTGACCTTGTAGCTTGCGTCCGTGTTTGGATCGTAGGAGAGCGCGAGGTAATGACCCCCGCCCTGACTGGTCGTGATCCGAATCACGTCCGCGCCCTCCACATGAAAGCGTTGCAGATCAGTGATGCTGCCGTGGCTGCCGATCGTGTATTCCGCCGCGCCGTTGTACTCGCCATGGGGCTCTAGCACTGAGACGAACGTTTGCGCTCGCGCTTTGTCGACGCGCAGCACGAGCGCCTGCTCATGGCGCAAATTGAAGCTGGGATCGTTCGCGCCCAACTGCGTCAACAACGCGTCGAGCCCATCCTGCGCGAGCGCGGTGTAGGTGTAGAAGCGATTCTTGTTGAGCCAGGTGAAGGAGAGCTGCTTGTTCGCGGCGACCGACGCCGACGCGAGCCGCCACAAATGTTGATAGCCATTCGCTTTACCGAGTGGCTCGAGGCGATCGGTGCGGACATCGAACGTCGGGCTGGTCGAGATGATTTGCCCCGCGAAATGCAGCGGCAAGTCATATTGGTGTGCTGTCTCGCTTGCGACGTTGAGCACATCGACGACGAGCGGCCCGTCGGGCACGACACCGTCGAGGAAGGCCATCGTTCGCCTGAATTCGACGCCGGAGTAGGCATCGCGCATCACGGCGCCCGTGATCTGAACGTTGGCGCGGTTTTCGAACACCAGAAGCTCTGGATAATGCTGCTGCCCGAGCTTTGCATCGCCGCCGAAGTGACTGCGCTCATCCACGACGAGCGTGTTGTGAGCGATCGTTTGCTTTGCCCAACTCTCGTTCTCCGGAAGGTAATGGCCGCCCTCCTTCTGCTCCACGTTCAGGAAACGGGCCGAACCGTAATCCGTGATGATTTCCTGCCCGTTGTCGTAGAACAGCCAGTTCAGCTTGTCGAAGTGACCGTGCCCCATTCCTTGTGAGGTCGCTTTGAACACCAACGCTTGTTGATCCGGCGGCTCGCCGTCGCGCAAGACGACCAGTGCGCCCTCTCCGCCCGCCGGTCCATCGCGAAAGACTTTGGAGCGATACGGATAAGGTTTGCTGAGGCCGGCATCCACGGCCTTTGCAAGGCGGTAGCCGTCGCCGGTCAAGACATACGGATGCTGCATCCGTGCGATCGAGAGCAATGCCGGATCGCGCGTCAGCGCATACGCCGCGGCGACCCCGTAACGCAGCTCGATCGTGTCGAGGCCTTTGTCCTTGATCGCGTCGTTGACCGGGAACAGCAAGCCCGCATACGACAGATCGATGCACGCGTAGATCGCCTTCAGCAGGACCTTGTCGCGGTAGTCGAATATCTTGAGCTCAGGATCATTCGCATCGATCGCGCGCGCAAACAGAATGAACGGCATGAGCGCGTAGCGCTGATAGTAGGGCCCTTCCGTGTAATAGCCGTCCGGCGAGAACAGCTCGTCGAGCTGCTTGATGAAGCCCGCACTTCCATCGCGCTTCAAGCCGTACAGGGCCTTCTGCACGTAATCGTCGTCACCGATCGCGTAGCCCGTCATGCCGACGGCGGCAACCGCCCACGTGCCGTGGTTGTGAATTCGATCGAACGTCTGCGGCGACTGCACGGAGATGAAGTCGGCCAACGGACGCAACAGGCCGTGCTCGATCGTCGCGCGTTGTTTCGCGTCGAGCGTATCGATGATCGCGTCATAGCCCTGAATCGCGTAGACCAACCACACCGCTTCGTTCAGGCTCTGCCAGAACAATCTGCCAGGCGTGCTCGATCGCTTGACCGGGTGCGTGCCCAATGTCGGGTAAAGCTTCGCGTAGGCGAGCAACAAGTCGCGGGCCTCGGCAGCGTACTTTGCGTTACCGGTGAGTTGATACAAGATTCCCGCGTCGTGAATCGCGATACCGTTCTGCTTGTGTTTTTCATGGGTGTAGCCGCCACCCGGATCGACCGGTACAGGGACATCCGGTGTCGACTCGAAGTAGTGGTCTACTTTCGCCTGCGTTGCTGCCAACGACCGACCGAATCCCGAAGCTGGATCGAGCTCCTTTCTGATCAGCGACACATCTCCCGGCGCTAGCAGCAAGCGTGGACTTGCAAGCGCGCAGCTCGTCGTCGCCAGCAGCACGATGGCTGCGGACCTCAGCGTGACCATCGCCTGAATCACAGCGTATCGACCTCAGGCGCCGGGGTCGCCACATACTGGTTGTCGACGATCGTACTGATGGGTTCACCGACCGTATGCGTCACGCGAACAGGCCGACTGTCGGAGAACGTGTTGCCGTGAATATCGATCGCCTGCACGCCGAGCAGGCGCACAGAAGCGTGCGACTTGTTGCGCTTGCCTGCGCCCACCGATCGAAGACTCGAGCCGCTGAGCTCAAAATGCGGGCCGAAGGTACTCTCGTCGGTGCCGCCCCGATAAATATCGGCAACCGTGCCCTCGATGTTCGCGAACTTCGAATCCGTGATCGTGACGTACTCGGCGCTGTAGATGCCCAGATCCTCGGTCTCATTGCTCAGGAACAACACGTGGCCTGTGATGTCGCTGAACGTCGATTTGGATATCCGAATGCGATCGGCGAACGTGCCTCTCGCGGCCGTGAAGAAATTAAACGAGTGATTCACATCGAGGTGACTCACGGCAACGTCGTCGACCTCGAGCACGTAGTTGTTCAGCATCGAGTAGCGACTCGTGCGGATGACTGAATTGCCGGCGACATCGGGCGCGGTCTTGCCCGAGATGTCGAGCCCAACGAGCTTCAAGCTCCCGCCATCACCGATCTCGAACAATGCGTTGCGCGCGAATTCGATGCTCGCGCGGTGCGCCGTGTCGGCGGACCGTATCGTCAACGGACGATCGATGACCAGCGTGCGCTCGACGACGTGTGCGCCGGCGGCCAGCTCGATGATGTCCCCCGCCTGCGCGCGAGCGACCGCCTTCGCGAGCGAGTCCGCGCTTGCTGGTGCGGCGATCGTGGTACCCGTATCGAAACGCTCGTGCCGGCTTGGCTTTGAATACCAGGTCACGCCGGTCGCATCCTTATCGAGCACATCCAGCTTGGCGCTCGCGCCCACGTCGATGCCGACCGGATAGAGCAAGCCGTTCCGCGCCTTCCGCAGCTCGACATCTCGGCTGCTGAATCCATCGCTGATGGGCAGCTTCGCGGCCTTATGAACGACGTTGCGAGCGAATCGAATGCCGCCGATATCATCGTGGACCGCGATGACGTTTCGACCATCGGCGTTGTAGATCAAATTACTCGTAAAGCGCGTGCGAATCGGCGGCGCAGACCGCTCTGCATCGGCCCCTGCCGCAAGCTCCACATGCGAGCTTTCGATGATCGAATTGTTCTCGATGACCGAATCTTCGACTTGATGGTAGCGATTGATCGGCGAGTTCGGCACGCCATTCATGATGACCAGTGCGCCGCCGAAGCGATGGCCGGTCAAGCCGAACAAATAGTTGTTGCGCACGCTCTGGCGCTTGTTGATCACGCGGATGCCGCCGGTGTGCTCCACGTGATTGCCGAGGAAGACATTGCCCTCGACGACATTGTCATTGCCGTGCCGCAACGTCAGCGTGCCGCGGGATTCGAAGAAGACATTGCCGCGGAACACATTGCCGCCCGATTTGCTCGAGATGATCTCGACCTCGCCGTCGCAGCGATCGAAGTAGTTGTTCTCGACGGTCGTGAACGAGTTCGTCAACGAATAGTGGCTCGTACCGATGCGGAGCGTTTCGCCGCCGTTCGAGCCTAAAGTCTGCCGCGGACCGAAGTAGTTGTGATCGATGCGGTGGTGGTTCTCCTGGCTCTCCGTGCTGTCGAGCCGCACGGCCATCGTCACGCCTTGATTGCCCTTCCCTGCGAGATGATTGTGGTCGAAGCGATTGTTCTTGCCATACATCATCACCCAGACATCGAACTCCGCACGCTCCGGCTTATTGAAGCGATCGATGACGACTTCGGTCACCCGGCTGTTGTTCGCGTACTCGCCCTTGGCTGCTCGAAACGCAATGACGGTATCCGTCGGCGAGTAGCCGTTCTTGAACACGAGGCCCGATACGACCAGGTGCTCGCCGGCCAGGCGCAGATTCGATTGCCCGGCGAGAAGAACCCGACCTTTGGTCTCGGCGGTCAGCGTGATCGGCCGCTCTGCGGTCCCCTTCCCTTTGAACAGGATCTCGAAGTCGCGCCACTCGCCGTTCGCGAGAACGACCGTATCACCCGCGCGCAGTGTCTTGACCGTCTCTTGGTACTCGGCTTGCGATCTGACGACCGTCTCCCGAGCATGCACCGCGACACTGATCAGACATGCAAGAACGATGAGTATCGATTTCATCCGCCTCTCTTCTTGCGTGGCGATCCGAGCGGCTCGGTCGAGCCGCTCGGACAGCCGTCAATCGACCTAGAACTTCACGCTCACACCAGCGGTGAGCCGGCGATCCGTGAGACCTTGGAAGCACAACAGCGATTTGTTGTTGATGCAGTACTGGTTCGCATCTTCACGCAGGAGGTTGATGCCCTCGACACCCACGGTAATGCTGTCGCTGACAGCGTAGTTCACGCTGGCGTTGAGCTGCCCCCGATCGGCGTTGATGCGCGGCAGGCCGAAGAAGAAGCTGTCGTCAGACACGTAGCTCGAGCGCCATGTGTAGCGCACGCGAGCATTCAACCCGTACTTGTCATAGAACAAGGTGGCGTTGTAGGCCCTCTTCGACAGATTCGTCAACGTGATCAGATCTTGAGAATTGGGATATCCGAGGAGAGTGAACACATTGCGCGGTCCATCGGCGTCGCGGTACTCATGTGCGGAGCCGCCGGTTTCCTGATACGTGAAGTTGCCGATGAAGCCGAATCCGGACGCGAAGCCGAGCACGTCTTCCCAGGCCGAAAGGTCGTGCTGGAATGCGACTTCGACGCCCGTCTGCGTCGTGGACCCGCCCACGTTGAACGTCGAAGCGAGCGGTACGCAGATCCCCGTGCCTTGAATCGGATTGTTGATGTTTCGATTCGCAATCGGATTGTAGATACCGCCCTCCTCGCACGGCGGCGTGATGTCGATATTGAGCTGACCGTCGATCAGATTGGGCGCCGGATCTTCCTGTCGAGCAGCGAACAGGTTCGTGCGTTTCTTGTGGAACACGCCGATGCTGATCAAGCTCGATGGCGTGAAATAGTATTCGCCCGAGAGATCGAACGACCAAACCGCTTCGGGCACCAAGTTCGGGTTCCCGACGCTGACGGGCGAGTTCGCCGACGTTCCGAACGACACCGACGTCGACAGCTTGTCGAAGTCGGGACGACGAATATCTCTTGCGATGCCCGCACGAATGAGGAACTCGTCCGTCGGCTGTATCGTGAGGTTGAAGCGCGGCAGGAAGAAATCGTACGAGCTGCTCTCGACGATCCGCTCCGCGGCCTCGCCGTTCGAAACGTTGTTGCCGATCGACTCGAGCGAGGTTCTCACCCAGCGTACGCCGATGTTGCCGCGCACGGGGGCACCGGCGATATCCGTCGCAAAGTTCGCCTGGAGATAGGCTGCGTTCGTCGTCTCATCGATCGTGAAGAAGCCGGCCGCCGATTCGGTCGGTCTCGCGAGCGACGCGAGCGGCGGACCGACGGTCGCGCTTGCGTTGCTTGCAGCGATTGCGGCATTGAGCGAGTCCAGAACCTGATTCGGATTGTCGTATGCCCGCGCACCGTTGATGATGAGGAAGTCCGGGAAATACAGCCTGCGTCCATCGGCGTCGTTGAAATTGTCCGGCCCCGCGATCAGGAGCTCGGAGAACAGATCGCCCGACGGCCGGTTCCAATGGTTGGTCGCATTCGTGAAGCTGACGTTGTTCGTCGCTTCTTTGTTCGTCGCGGAGTTCTTGTTCCAGCGATATCCGAAATCGATCGACGTCAGGAGCGGCACGAAGTTCGAGGCGTCATAGGAAAGATCGACTCGCGCCGCCTTTTCCTCATTATCCGTGCTGTCCGCGCCCTGCGTCACCTGTTGCAGCCGATAGTTCGCGGGATCGAGCATTTGCGCTTTGCTCGGCGCAAACGGGCTTGCTTGATCGAGGCCGAATTGCAGCGTGCCGCCTCTCAGATCGAATTCCGTCGGCACGCCGTTATCGAGACTCTCTCCGAACGCCGGCTGAGGCCCGTTCGGATTGATGAAATCCATCGTCGTCGAGAAATTCGGGAACACCGACTCGGACGTCGACAGCGACGCCTCAGCGCGCACCGTGAGTAGATCGGTTGCATTCCACTCGGTACCGAGCGCGAATACCCGGCTGTCGGTATCGCGCGCGCCGGTGTTGCTCGAGGTACGCAGATTCGGATCGATGACGCCGTTCGAATCGACACCGACACCGAGCGTACCGGTCAGCGCAGCCTGAACGGTGCCGAGATTGATCGCGCCGTTCGGGCCATCGAGCGTCCCCAGGTTGACCGTTTCGAACGACGTGTTGTTCGTCGAATCGACGACCGCACTCGAGGCGACGCCTGAGATCTGCACACGGGTGCTTTCCTGAGTACGCTCCTGGTCGTTGACGGTCGCATCGAAGTACAACCGGAGCGTGTCGCTCGGCTTCCACTCCAGCGCGGTCGTGAAATTCTTCGTGTCGTATTCGAAGTTCTCCAATTCTTGATCGAAGAACTGAATGCGCAGAAACGGGAACTCCTCCGCGCTCGGCCCCGAGCCCGGCATCACCAACGCGTCGCGATCGACGCGAGGCCGGAACGCGGCCACATCTTGACGCGCGTAGCTGCCGCTCACGACGACGCCGAATTCGCCGGCGTCCGTGGACCAGACATTGCCGAGCGTGCCGGACAGTCGCGGCAAGGTTTCGTCCGCAAGGTCGCTGTTTTCCATTTGCACGCGAGCGGCGATCAAGGGCTCGGTGAGCTCGAGCGGCCGAATCGTCCGGAGGTTGATCGTGCCGCCGACGGATCCTTCGATCGTGCGCGCTTCCGGAACCTTGATTACTTCCACGGAGGAAATCAGCGCGGCCGGCAAATCTTCGAAGCTGATGCCGGAGCGGCCCGAGCCGGAACCCACGGTCGAAACACCGTTGATCTCGGTTCTGTTGGCATCGGTGCCACGGATTTGCACGCCGCGACCGACGCCGGCCTCGCGCGTGATCTGAATGCCTGTGATGTTCTCCAGCACCTCGGCGAGGTTTTGATCGGGCAGCTTGCCGATATCCTCCGCTTGGATGACCTCGACGAGATTGTCCGATTCGCGCTTCTCAGTGAGCGCACTCGCAAGCGAACCCCTGATGCCGGTCACGACGATTTCTTCGACTGTTCCGGAGCTTGCTTCTCCCGAGGACTGCGCCCAGGCAGGCGTGGAAACAGCCCCCATCAAAAGCAGAAGCGATAGCGAGCCAGTGGAAGCAAGGTCATTGGTGGTACGCACGTCGGATCCCCCCGTCGATTTTGATTGGTCCTACCAATTTTGCCGACTCAGGACGATTGCTCGCTGCTGCCGGCTAAATTTTGTGGGCCGACAGTGCCACTGCGCTACATGACTTGTCAACCATGCGATGCGATCACTTTTTACAATTGGTCCTACCAATCAATCGACCGAATACTAAGACTCTGATACATTGGAGGTCGTCCGGCGTTGCCGCCTGACCGATGCACGGCGAAAGCGATCATCACCGATAGCTGAGCAGAACAGATGCTACTTGCGTGAAGAATTGGTATATAGCATTGGTACTTACCTGGAAAAGCCTAGATACCAACGGAAGCACCGCATGAGTGACGAGCGCCTATATCAATTGATCGCCAGCAAAATCGAAGCGCTGATCGATAGCGGCAAGTATCCCGTCGGCAGCCGCTTGCCCCCTGAGCGAGAGTTGGCAGAGAAGTTCGGCGTGAGCCGCGTCGCCGTGCGCGAAGCACAGATCGCGTTGCAGGCGGTCGGTCGCATCAAGATCAAGACCGGATCCGGCGCGTACGTGGTTGATGCGCGAACGGACGGCAAGAGCAAGCTGCCGAACGTCAGCGCATTCGAGCTCACCGAAGCACGCGCGCTGTTCGAAGCCGAGGCCGCAGCTCTCGCCGCCGTTCAGATCGACGAGGCGACGCTGAACCAGCTCGAGCGCTACATCGAGATCATGGCGAACACGAGCCCGGACGACAAAGCGGGCGAGCTCGCCGACAAAAATTTCCATCGAGCGATTGCGAACGCGTCTGGCAACGCCGCCATTACTTACGTCATCGAGACCTTGTGGAGCTTGCGGACCGATCTCGAACCCGTGAAGGCCGTCTACGACTCGGTGTGTGGAGCGGACTTCGGCGCAAGAGCAGCGGAGCACACGGCGATTCTCGATGCGCTGCGAGCGCGTGACCCCGGCGCGGCACGCGTCGCGATGCGCATGCACTTCAAGCGCTTGCTCGAGTCGATGTTGGATGTGACTGAGGAACGTGCGCTGGAGGAATTGCGCAAACAAGCGAGCAAGAGCCGTCAGCGCTATCTGAAGAGTGCCACGCTGTAAGCGGTGCTCGTATTGTGCCGATCGCCCGAGCCGTCGGAGCGATCAAAAAAGAAGGCGCCCGCTTGGGCGCCTTCTTCGTCCGATCAAATGCGCAAGCCTATTTGCCGTAGTTCCAACGACCGCCGATATACCACGTGGTGCCGTCGTCATCGAACGTTGCGTCGATACCCGCGGCGAACGCCGGCGTAAAGAAATAGCGGCCACCCACGCCGAAGATCGTATCGTCGCCAGCTTCGTCGAAGTCGACGTGCTTCAGCCCCGCCGTCAGCTCGAGCTGATCGAGTGCGCGGCCACGCAAACCCACGCCCAAACCCAAGCCGTCATCATCGAAGTCGCCCGGGCCGGGAACGTTAACGTCAGCCTTCAGATACGAAACCGTCCCGATGATGTCCAAATTCGAGCGCACCGGCCAAGCGTAGCCGCCGCCGACCTCGAACGTGTTCATGTCGATATCGAAGTCGTAGTCGAGATCCGTGTAACCGGCGAACACGTGAACGTTGCTGTTGACCTCCAACGAACCGCGTAGCTGAAAACCGTCCCCGTCAGCATTGAAATCATCCAAGTCCGTGTTCACGTATCCGAGCTCGACGTAAGAGTAGTCGAAGCTGCTCTCGGCGACCGCCGTACCGGCGAGACCGAACGATGCGATCGATGCAAAGATCAGAGCTTTCCGCATAGTGTCTCCATTGAGTGGCTACCTACTGCTGTCGCATTCGCGCCTCATGCGCGGCTCAACAGCGCGCAGCGGTCTGCGACCCGCCGCGCGGATTCTAGGTCACGCGAGCTGAACGCGCACGCAACGATGTGCCGCCAAAATGCGACATGCATTTAACAGTGCCACAATGCCGCCGCTTACGAAGCGCACGTTGCTTTGTACGACGACACTGAGGCAACAGCGGTGTCATCGGCGCGCAGCGCATTACGTGCCGGCGCCGAAGGCGCCTCGATGCTCTGCGCCTACGGTTATCGACTGCGCCGCTCTAAGTGCTCGCGCTCGAGCCCGATCGCAAGCACTTCGGCAAGATGCAACGCCTGCCGGCCCGTCGCTTGTGCGATCTGCTCACGACAACTGAAGCCGTCGGCAATGATAAGCGTGTCTTGCGGCGTCGCTCTGATGGCAGGGAGCAGGACCTGTTCGCCGATGCGCATTGAAATGTCGTACTTGCGGCGATCGAATCCGAACGAGCCGGCCATGCCGCAGCATCCGGAATCGAGCATGTGCGCTTCCAATCCCGCTCGCTTCAACACGGCCTCTTCTGCATGCATCTTCATGATCGATTTGTGAATGCAATGGCCGTGCACGATCGCCTTGCGCGCGATGTGCGGCGAGGTGTAGGCATAGCGCTGTCGCTCAAGGTATTCGGAAAGCAAAAACGTCTGGGCAGCGAGGCGCTGCGCGCGCGCATCGCGCGGATACAGGTTCGCGAGCTCATCGCGGAAGACGCCCGCACAGGCGGGTTCGAGCACGACGAGCGGCGTCCCCGCGGCGATCTCCGGCTCGAGCGCCTTCAAGATGCGCTGCAGATACGTCCGCGCGCGATCGAGCATGCCGAATTCATAGAGCGGTCGACCGCAACAGAGCGAACCTTCCGGCACGCGTACGTCGCAACCGATATGCTCGAGTACGGTTACTGCGGCATGCAGCGTATGCGGGTGCCAATGATTGTTGAACGTGTCCGCCCACAGCAGCACGCGTGGATTCGACGCGCTCGCCTTCCGTTTGCGTCGTTTGAACTCGCTCACGAACGTGCGCGGCGCGAACAGCGGCAGCGTGCGTTGCGGCGCGACGGCGGCCAACGATTTTGCGGCCGACGCAAACGGTTCCTGGCTCATCAAGAAATTGGCTATCTGCGGCGCCACCGCAGCCCAGCGGGCCCAGCGATCGATGAGGCCGAACGCGTACGCTTCGCGCGGCCGCGCACGTCCTTCGTAGTAGTGGCTCATGAACTCGGCCTTGAGCGTCGCCATATCCACGTGCACGGGGCACTCTCCCTTGCATCCCTTGCACGACAGGCACAGCTCGAGCGCCTCCCTTACGCTTTCGTCTCGCCAACCGGTCTCGAGGAAATTGCCTTGCATCGCCTCGAACAACAAGCGAGCGCGTCCGCGCGTTGAGTGTTGCTCGTCCATCGTCGCGCGATAACTCGGGCACATCGTGCCGTCGTGATGGCGTCGACAGTTGCCCACGCCGACACATCGCAGCAACGCACGTGAGAAGCGCCCGTGGTCCGCGGGATAGCGAAAGGCCGTCGTGACTTCGATTGGGCGGTAGTCGGTGCCGAGGCGTAGATTCGCATCGATTCGATTCGCCTCGATGACCTTGCCCGGATTCATCTTCCACTGCGGATCCCACAGCGCCTTGAACTCGCGAAACGCTTGCATCAGCGTATCGCCGAACATGATCGGCAACAGCCGCGCCTTGGACTGGCCATCGCCATGCTCGCCCGAGATCGAACCGCCGAAATCCGCGACCAGATGCGCCCCTTCGATGACGAAGGCGCGGTAGTTCTCGATCCCGGCCGCCGTGGTCAGATCGAAGTCGATGCGCGTGTGCACGCAGCCCTGGCCGAAATGTCCGTAGAGATCGCCCTCGTAGCCGAACTTGTCGAACAGCGCGCGCAGTCGTCTCAAGTAGGCGCCGAGCCTCTCCGGAGGCACGGCCGAGTCTTCCCATCCTTCCCACGTGATTCGCTTGTTCGGCACGTGGGCGGTCGCGCCCAAACCCGATTCGCGGATTTCCCACACGAGTTGTTCCTGTGCGCGATCATCGAAGAGCTTCATCGATGGGGGTCGCACCGCCGCACGCAGCTTCGCCATCGCTCGCTTCGCCTTCGCATGCGACTCCTCCCGACTCTCGCCTCCGAACTCGGCGAGCAGCCATCCATGCCCATCGGGCAATAGATGCAAGTCCTCTGGATGTAGATTCACCGCCTTCATGTCGTCGATGAGCTTCTGATCGATGCCCTCGAGACCGATCGGTCCGCACGCCATGACATCCGGCACATGATCGGCCGCCGCGTAGACATCGGGATACCCGAGCGCCAGAAGCGACCGCGCCGGCGGGCTGGGTAGCAATCGGAGTGTCGCGCCGAGCACGACGACGCACGTGCCCTCGGAGCCAACGACCGAGCGCGCGACGTGAAAGCCGTTCTCGGGCAGGAGCGCAGGCAAGTTGTAGCCCGAGACGCGGCGAGGCATGACCGGAAAGCGCGCGCGGATCTCGCTCGCGTAGCGCTCGGCGAGCGCTTGCAAGCCCGTTACGATTTGCGCTTGCCGCCCACGTTGCGCCGCGGCTCGAGCCATCTCCTGCGCATCCATTTCGCGCAACGTCATCCGCACACCGTCGTATGTGAGCACATCGAGCTCGATCACGTTCTCCGATGTCTCGCCGCCCATCACGGAGTGCACGCCGCAGGAGTTGTTGCCGATCATGCCGCCGAGCGTGTTGTGATTGTGCGTCGAGGGATCCGGTGCGAACGTCAAGTGATGGCGCTCGGCCGCCGTACGCAGCTCATCGAGCACGAGACCGGGCTCGACGCGCGCCGTCCTCGCCTGCGGATCGATCTCGATGATTCGATTGACATGCTTCGAAAAATCGATGACGACCGCGACATTGCAGCACTGCCCGCATAAGCTCGTGCCCCCGCCGCGGCTCAGCACCGGCGCGCCGAACTCGCGGCACACCTCGACGGTCGCGATCACATCGTCGACGGACCGCGGTACGACGACGCCGATCGGCACCTGGCGATAGTTGGAAGCGTCCGTTGCGTACAACGCGCGGCTACCCGCGTCGAAGCGCACTTCTCCCGCAATCGCCCGCGACAGGCGGCTCGCGAGCGCTGCCGCGTCGATCGAGCCAGTCGAGGCCGCAGGCGTTTGTATCTCCCTCATAATTGGAAGCGCTCCGCGTCCTGCCGCTTGAGCTCGATACCGAGCCCGGGCCGCGATAGGTCGGGCGCAAGCCTCCCATCGCGCAATACCGGTACACCGTCGAACATCATCTCTTCGATGCGCACGTGATCGAAGAAGTACTCGAGATGAATCGCGGGGCGTGCCGCACAGGTTGCGGGCACGTGCAGGCACGGCGCGCAGTGACTCGACAGCGGCACATGAAAGGCTTCGCACAGCGCCGCTGCGACCATGAAGCCCGTGATGCCGCAGCAGCGCGTCGCATCGGCTTGCAGCACATCGACGGCCTGCGCCTCGAGCATGCGTCGAAAGTAATCCGGTACGTAACCGTACTCCCCGGCGCTGATGCTCATGCCGGCCGGCGCACGGTCGCGCAGCAGATGCAGTCCCGCGAGATCCTCCGAGCTGACGGGTTCTTCGAACCAGCTCACGTTCGATGCGCTGAAAGCCTGCGCGAGCGCGAGCGCCTGCTTGCGGGTGTACGCGCCATTGGCATCCACGAACAGCGCCGGCTCGTCACCGATCGCGCGCCGTGCGGCCGCGACCCGCGCGACATCGCGCTTCGCATCGCGGCCGACTTTCATCTTCACGGCTTGCGCGCCTTGCTCGGCCCATTCACGAAGCTGTGCCGCGAGCTGCGCGTCGGTGTAGGACGTGAAACCGCCGCTGCCATAGATCGCGATCGACTCGCGCGTCTGACCGAGCAGTGCCGCGAGCGGCAAGTCGACGAACTTCGCCTTCCAATCCCAAAGCGCATTGTCCACGGCCGAAATCGCCATGCTCGCGATGCCTTCGCGCCCGAGATTGCGAACATCGTGCGCCATGTCATTCCAACGACCGGATATGGAGAAGGCATCGCGACCGACCAGCAACGTCACGAAACGTTCGTGGATCAACTTCGCAGTGGCCGTATCGGCATAGGAGTAGCCTAGGCCTCGCACACCGCCCGCCTCGAGCTGAACGAGCACGAGCGTCGTGCTGTCCCACTCTAAAGTGCCATCCGATTCCGCC
>JBDZVE010000065.1:19101-20985 GCA_040255535.1 Lysobacterales bacterium
CGGCGGCACGTTCGGATCGGTCACCATCTCGAGCACGACCGGTCGATCCGAGGCGAACGCTTGCGACCAGGCATCGGCGACCGCATCGGCTCTATCGACACGGATGCCCGTGATCCCGAGCAGCCGCGCGTACTCAGCATACGCAAATCGCGGCACATCCTGCGAAGCGGAGAATTTCGGATCGCCCTCCATCACGCGCTGCTCCCACGTCACCTGATTCAAATCGCCATTGTTGAGCACCATGACGATCAGGCGCGGGTCCGGCCATTCGCGCCAGAGCTCCGATAGGGTGATGAGGCCGTTGATGCCGTTCATCAGCATCGCGCCGTCGCCGACGGTGGCGATGACCGGCCGATCGGGATGCGCGAGCTTTGCGGCGATCGCATACGGCACGCCAGGCCCCATCGTCGCAAGTCCGCCTGAGAGCGAGGCCATCATGCCCCGACGCAGCTTCACGTCGCGCGCATACCAATCGGCCGAGGAGCCCGAGTCCGCTGTCAGGATCGCTTGATTCGGTAATTGTCGCGACAGCTCCCAGAACACGCGCTGCGGATTGATCGGGTGCGCTTCATTCATCGCGCGCTTCTCGAGCACGCGCCACCAACGCTCGACATTCGCTTCGATGCGCTCGCGCCAAGCGCGCTCCTGCTTGCGATGCAGCTTCGGCAGCAGCGCGCGCAGCGTGTCTTTGCTGTCGCCGAGCAGATTCAGCTCCATCGGATAGCGCAGGCTCAACATTCGGCCATCGATATCGATCTGGACGCCACGCGCCTGCCCTTCCTCCGGCAAGAATTCCGAGTAGGGAAATGCCGAGCCGACCATCAACAGCGTGTCGCACTCCGTCATGAGATCCCAGCTCGGCTGGGTGCCGAGCAGACCGATCGATCCGGTGACGAACGGCAGATCGTCGGGCACGGCCGCCTTGCCGAGCAGCGCCTTTGCGATTCCAGCGCCCAAAAGCTCTGCCGCTTCGATCAATTCCTCGCCGGCATGCAACGCACCGGCGCCGGCCAGAATCGCCACCTTCTTGCCGTCGTTGAGGATGTCCGCTGCGCGCTGCAAGTCCTCGTCCGGCGGGACGCTCTTGCGAGCTGGACGACCCACACCGGAATGAATCGTGCCGTGCGCGCGCGGAGGCGTCTCGACAGCATCGAGCGTCTGCAAGTCGTTCGGCATGATAATGCACGTCACCGTGCGCTGGTCGAAGGCGATGCGCACCGCACGATCGACGAGGTGGCGCACTTGCTCAGGCACGACTGCGGTGTGAACGAACTCGCCCGCGACATCCTTGAAGAGCGATTCAAGATCCACTTCCTGCTGGTAGTTGCCGCCGATCGCCGCGCGCGCCTGCTGCCCGACGATTGCCAGCACGGGCTGATGGTCCAGCTTCGCGTCGTAAAGACCGTTGAGTAGATGAATGGCACCGGGTCCGGAGGTCGCAAGGCATACTCCGAGCTGGCCGGTAAACTTCGCATGGGCGCACGCCATGAAGGCGGCAAGCTCCTCATGGCGAGTCTGTACGTAATGCACCTTCTCGGGCGCGCGGCCGAGCGCACCCATGATGCCGTTGATGCCATCGCCGGGATAGCCAAAAATCCGCCGCACGCCCCACTCATGCAGCCGCTCGAGTAGAAAATCACTCACAGTGGCAGCCATCGATCTCTCCTAATGCCGTGCGCAGAGCACGGCATGAGAGTGCAACGCCCAATCGCCTCGATGGTTGCGGATGCTGTCTAAGGTGTAATGTGTAATGTGTGAGATGTGGCGTGAGGCGGTGTCATTTTTGCGCGTGTCGTCGTTTCGAGAAGCTCACACTTTCCCCGGGTGTCCGCACTCGTGTCCGGGGAAACAAGATACCTAAGCTCGCCGCTCCGACGGAGGTCA
>JBDZVE010000192.1:0-3813 GCA_040255535.1 Lysobacterales bacterium
AGCCCTTCACGGGCGTTTCCCCGGCCCGTCGATCGAGAGCAAGTAGCGCGTGTAGATCTCCGGCAACCGTGCGAGCACCTGTGACTTGCCAGAGATGTCGCTCGCTTCGAGCACGTGGCGCAGCATCGACAAACTCAAGGATTCGAGCGCCGGGAGCGACACGGGTGCGTAGCTCAGATGCCACGGCTCCGGACTGACGCCGCCGCGTTCAGTGCGATAGGGCCGGAAGAATCCGAACTCGTGCATCCGCTCGTCCAGCCAACGGGTGAGCTTCTCGAACACGCCGCCCTGCGAATACTCGCTCGGAATGAGCTCGACCTTGTAGCCGGCAGGGATTGCGGCGGCATCGACGACATCCAAATCGCTCCCCCAATGATGACGACTGCCGCCCGGGAGCGCCGACCAGCACAGGATCGCATCGATGGCCTGCGAATCATCCAGCTCGTCGCGCCTCAAGAGGCGCCCATCCCGATCGTATAGGGCCCGCTCGCCCCGCCATTTGCTGTTCCAGATCGCAAGCTGTGTCGCGAAATCGCGAAAGCTCGAGCGCGCTTGCAGATCGATTCCTTCGATGGCCGCCGCATCCCGCATCGCGAGCCACGATGCGACGACCTCGTAGTGAAGCGTGCATGGAGGATCGAAGAGATCGATGACGTGAGTACGAGCGCGCCCTGTCAATTCGAGTTCGTTCATCTAAGTACGCAGTCTCACAGGCGCCGAGCTCGAGCGCCGAGTTTGCCGATTCTATCTGCATACCTGCACGCCGTTCTGCGACGGAACGCGGTAACGCAGTCCCTTTATGTTGGCTCGAACCCGCTCTTGACGAAACATGGTGAAGCCTTGAACCGTTCTTCCAAGTATGTCAAAAAACCCGACATCGAGCGCGTGCGCTTTGAGGTGAAAACACGGGTATCATCATCGTGGAGCGGATCGTTGAAACCGATGATACTGCCGGCGCGCCAGTCGGACATGCATCGAGACAGATCGAAAACGTATCTATCAATAGATCGCAACGCCGAGATCGGGCGTTTCAACGTGCCCCCATGAACACGCGGCGGAGTATGCGGTGAAATCGCGCGGCCTCAAGTACAAGTTGATCTCGATTGCAATCGCCGCGGGCCTCTGCATCTCAGCAACTCTCTTCTTCCTCGAGTACGTCGAGTACCGCCAGTCCGCGGCGACCCGCGGCGTTCAGGGCGAACAGTCGCTGCTTGCGGCCGAAACGCGGCGCCTCGAAATGCTCGCGAGCGACTTGGCAGCCGCGAATGCGGCGATGCTCGAAAGCGCGCTCAGCTTCGATGAGCAAGACACGATCGAGCAAACCGTCGATGCGATGTTGAAGAACCCGTCGGTCGTCGGCGTGACCGTGTCTGCCGAAGACGGCACGATCGCCTATCGACGCGTCCGCGAAGATGTCTGGAGCCAAACGCTCGCGCCTGAAGAGATGCGCACGGTCAGACGAACGCTCGGCGCGCTGCAAGCGATCGGGTCCGTCGAAGTCACGGTCGGCAGACCCGGCCTGCTCGCGTCCGGCACGGCGCTACGAGCTCAGCTCGAACAAGAAGAGCGCAAGGACTTTCACCAGTGGATCTGGATCATCGCGATCGCAGGCGGATTGATCACGGCGCTCCTCGCCTCGGTCGCATGGATTCTCGCCCGCCGCCTCGAGCGTCCGATCGTCGAGTTGATTCGCTCCGCCGAGCGAATCGGCGAAGGCGATTACACCCAACCGCACAAGGTGACGAGCAACGATGAGATCGCCGATCTCGAGCTTGCGCTCGATCGCATGCGCCAGAATCTGCAGCAGACGACGATCACGAAAAACTATCTCACGACCGTCCTCGACAGCATGAACGACGCCGTGCTCGTCACGGCGCCGGACGGGTCGATCAAACGCATCAACGAAGCGGCCGTGCGGCTCTTCGGATACAGCGAGGAAGAGCTCGTCGGCAAGCCATTCTCGTCTCTGCTCACCGAAGCCGACCAGGGCTCGTTCTCGATGCAGCTCACGGGCGCGGAAACTCGCGAGGCCGTCATTTCGACGCGCACCGGGCAAACCATTCCGGTGTCGCTATCGGGTGCGCCGATCGCGGCGGACGACCCGCAATTCCAAGGCACGATCTTCGTCGTTCGCAACATCACGGATCGCAAGCGTGCCGAGCGCAGGATTCGCTATCTCGCCCGCTACGACGCGCTCACCAAAGTGCCGAACCGGATGCAGTTTCAACACATGCTGCAGCAGGCGATCGCGCGCGCGCGGCGGACCGACCGCAGCATCGTGCTCTTGTACCTCGACATGGATCGGTTCAAGGAGATCAACGACACGTTCGGCCATTCGGCCGGCGATCGCACTCTCGAAGTGTTGAGCGAGCGGCTCACACGCATCCTGCCGCGCGAGGCGGTCGTCGGACGGCTCGCCGGCGATGAGTTCGGGCTTTTCATCGAAGGCTTCGCAGAATCCGAGGATGAGCGCGCGCAGGCAGCTAACCTCGCGCGCATGGTGCTCGCCGAGGTCTGCAAGGCTTACTACGTCGATCAGCAGGAAGTGTTCCTGACCGCGAGCGTCGGCATCGCGTTCTGCCCAAAGGATGCAGAGAACGTCATCGACCTCATTCGCAACGCCGATGCGGCGATGTATCACTCGAAGCAAAACGGCGGCAACAACTTCGCCTTCTACTCGCCAGAGATGAACGCCGCCGCCGTTGAGCGCTTGATGTTGAAGAGCAAGCTCCGCCGTGCGCTCGAGCGCGACGAGCTGATGATGTTCTATCAGCCGAAAGTGGATCTGCGAGACGGGCACATCATCGGCGCCGAGGCGCTCTTGCGCTGGCGCCTACCGGGCCACGGCGACATCCCGCCGTCGCAGTTCATTCCGCTCGCGGAGGAAACGACGCTGATTCTCGGCATTGGCGAGTGGGTCTTGAATCGCGTGTGTGCGGATTACCGCCGCTGGACGGAAAAGATCCAGAACCCCGGCCGCGTGTCGATCAACTTGTCGCTCAAGCAATTGCGCCAGGCGAGCTTCATTCCGCGCTGCAAGTCCGTGTTCCGGCGACATGGCGTCTCCCCCACGTGCTTCGAGCTCGAGATTACGGAAACGACGTTGATGGTCGATCCGAAGCGCACGGTGAAGCTCCTCGATGAGCTTTATGCGATGGGCTTGCACTTGTCGATCGACGATTTCGGCACGGGCTACTCCTCGTTGAGCGCGCTGCAGCAGTTTCCGATCGGCACGCTCAAGATCGATCAATCGTTCGTACGCGACGCCGCGATCAACTCCGACGACGCCACGATCGTGCGCACCATCATCGACATGGGCAAGGCTTTGGAAGTCGAAGTCGTCGCGGAAGGCGTCGAGAACGAAGAGCAGCTGGCGTTCCTGCGCGGTCGCGGCTGTCACTATGCCCAAGGCCGCCTGTTCGGCGATGCGATGAGCGCCGATGAATTCTTCAAGCTGCTGGTTGCCCAGCAGTCAGGCAGAGCGAAGGTCAGCGAGCTCTTTGCTTCGTAGCGCGACTGTAGGTCGGAATTTATTCCGACCAGACTGCGGGTTGACGGTTGACGGTTGACGGTTGACGGTTGACGGTTGACGGTTGACGGTTGACGGCTAGAAAGCATCGCAGCAGCTTTTCGCGGTTGCACCTGGTTTTCTGCTAACTCGCAATCTGATTTCTAGAAGAGACTCTCGCGGCGACGCGGCGGCGCGGCGAAGAAGAAATGAAATGTCGTCTCTGATGTGCCGGGGCGAGGATCAAAAGAGCTCGCCGTGCGTGCCTTTCAGATGGACCCTCGCGTCCGCAAGGGAGACGAAGA
>JBDZVE010000006.1:0-10579 GCA_040255535.1 Lysobacterales bacterium
AACGACCGGTCACGTTCAAACGGAATCAGCGGTCAACTTGGTCCGGAATACGCACTTTCACTTTCGCGTTGTTTTGCATGAGGAGCCCTGGCTCGAGCGACAGTTTGGAGTGGATTGGCAAGACTATGCAGCGCGCGTTCCCAGATGGTGGCCTGCGCGTCTTTCTCCACCCTGACCTTGGCGCTAGACATCAAACCCACGGAGGTGTGATGAGTGACCGAAGGCAAGCATGGATTTTCATCGTCTCGGTGCTTGCAGCCAGCTGGGGCTTTGAAACCTTCATCATCCTCAACGGTGGGGTTAGCGCCTTCGGCCCGCTTTGGATCGTCGCCCTCATGTGCATTCCGGGCATCCTTTCCGTCGCGCTGAGGCTCATCCTGAATTCGGGGTTCGGAGATGTCGGCTTTCGAGTCGGAAGGGGACGCTACTACATCTACGCCATCGCAGTGCCGCTATCGGTGGCATCGCTCGTGGCGCTCCTATCCGTAGTCTTCGATATCCGAAGGTTCTCGCTGATCTCCCCGGAACAATTCATCCTGATCACTCCTGTCCTTCTATCCATTCTTGGGCTTGGCCTCATTGGCGCGTTCGGCGAGGAGATCGGGTGGCGCGGATTCCTGCTGCCCAAAATGCTGAGCGGCGGATTCAAGAATCCCTACTTTGCCTGCGGGCTCGTATGGGCGTCTTGGCATTTTCCGCTCATTGCCTTCGGGGATTTCTACCAGACGGACAACGCGTTGCTCATGGCGTTGATCTATAGCTTTGGCATTATCGCCATGAGCTTCGTCTTCGGCGAGCTCAGAGTGCGCTCCGGATCAGTCTGGGTCGCCGGGATCGCCCACGCTGCCCACAACTTCTTCCTCCAGTTCGCGATTCCCGTACTGCTTCTAACGGTGCCGGGTTCGCATTCGGAACTATGGGGTATGGTGGCCGGCGACACGGGCTTATCCATCGCGGTACTCTACATTGCCACATATATCGTCTTTTGCCATATCCTCCGAAGGCACAGGACTTAAAGAGGTCGCGATGACGTCTAACAGTCCATTCAAGCCGACCCGACGCTTCGTGGCGCGGCTTAATTCTGGTGTTGGGCGTTGGGGAACGACGTGAAAAGCCTCGCTCGGATAGACCGAAGGACCATCGTATCGACGATTCTTGCTGTAAGTTGCTTAGCCGCCTGCAGTTCGACGGGCCGCAACGCCTTGTCAGCGGAAGGACCGGGCCAGGTGTCGATGCGTGATTTCTTTTTATACGGTTGTGTTCGCGAGTACACCAAAGCGCATTCATTTCCAGAATTCGACAGCAGCGTTGCTTATGGCGTCGAGTACTCTCGAGTCTCTGCCGAAGTGCTGGACCGCGTGTACGCGGCTGCCAAAGCGTACGCGCAGACCCTTCGGGCATCGGACCTCTCTGATGCAGAACATGGGGACGTCGCGGTCGTGGCTCTCTGTTTGGAGAAGTCCAGAGATCCCGCCTTGGCATCCATCGTAGCGGAGCACGGTCAATGAGGCGCGTGTACGTCGCGCCTATCCAAAGCCGACAATGCTTTAGAAGCGACGCGGGAGACGCTCGCGCCTGAGCGCAGACGTTAGGCGACTCGAAACCATCAAGGCACGTTTACAAAAAATTCGCCCTAGCTGACTGCTCTTGGCGAAGAACATATGGGTCGCATTTTCTCCGGACTGACGAAGGCCTAGAACATATGCCAGCTTTAATTTTTCGAACCGCCGCTCTCGCGCTGCTCTTGGGTGGGTTCGCGACAATCGCGGGCGCAGCGGAGGAGAAATCCGGGTTCACGATCACCTCACTCGGCGGCAGTGTGTCTCTGCTTCAGGGGTATGAGTGCAACATCGCGATTTCTACCGGTGAGGACGGAATCGTCGTGGTCGACACCTGTGGTGCAGGAGTCTCGGAGCAGTTGCTTGCAGCGGTGAAGCGCGTTTCAGGAAAGCCGATTCGGTTCGTAATCAACACCCATGCGCACGGAGATCACTCCGGTGGAGACGCAGCCTTCCAAAGGTTCGCTCCTGTTATTGCGCATGACAGCGTGCGGAAGCGGATGGCGAGCGGAAATGAAGTAACCGGCGACAAGCCCAGTCCGCCGGAGGCGCTACCGATCATCACGTTCGATGGCGAAATCACGCTTCACCTCAATGGCGAGGAAATCCAGCTGCGGAAGCTTCCGGCAGGGCATACAGACGGGGACGTTGTGGTGTTCTTCAAGAACGCGAATATCGCATGCATGGGTGACGTATTCATGTCTCCCTCTGTATCCTTCGGAGATCGTTGGTTTGGCGGGGGCATGCTGGCGCTCATCGGAGAGCTGGAGTTTGTACTACCGTGGATTGCTGCCGATGCGAAGGTCGTTCCGGGTCACGGAGTGGTGTCGACGCGCGGCGACGTGGTGCACGGTCTCGAGGTGCTGAAGGGAATGAAGGCGGTGGTCGAAGCTGCCGTCAGCGGAGGTAAGACGCTGGAACAACTCACCGCTGAGAGACCCTTCGACAAGTGGCGCAGCTCGTTGCCGCAGTGGTCTGCGTCAGATAAGTCACTGGACGGCCTGGTCAGGAACTTCTATAGAGAGATCGCCCAGACCCCGGAAGGCAACTAAGGGACGCGCCCTTCTGCTGCATCTACCTAGTTAAGCACGAGGGCCTGCATGCCGTCGCCTAAAAAGTCGCTCGAGCCCACGCTGGCGACCAGGGTGCGCTTCGTTTGGTCCAGCGGCGACGCGGCTCAGCTCAATCGTTCAGCCTCTTAGGCATATAGAGAAGAAAGACATGAACATGACCATTGCGGTTGCTGCTTCGAATGGCATCACGGTCACGACCTCGATGGTGTGTTGCGTGGCGTATCTGTACAAGCGCCGTTGGCAGCACCTTCCTGCGCGGCCTTTAGTTGCCAGCACGCTCATCATCGCCCTGACAGTTCTGACGTTTGGGCTGCAGCTTGCTTATCCGGAGGTCCTTCAAGCTCTTCGCCGGGACTTGGCTGGGCTGAAAGCCGGAGAATGATGGAGACTCGTCACGCCGCTTTTCGTGCAGCCTGGTGGAGCGCTTCAGTTCCTCTTCAATATGATGTTCCTCGTCGTGTTTCTGCCGATGGCGGAGCGGCTATACGGGGCGAGAATATGGTTCCTGTATTTCGTGCCCGGCGTGGTCGGACAGCTCGTGAATTACGCGTGGAATCCAGACGGAGGCGGTTCGTCTACCGCCGCCTTTGGAGTGATGGGATCACTCTTGATGTTCGTATTGTGGCAGCGAAGTAGCGCGCCGAAGCAGTACCGGATTTTCGCGGCTCTCGGCCTCTGCGGTGCTGTAGTCATGTGCTTCACTCGCGACGGTCATGGCCCGGGGATGCTTACTGGCGCTGCGCTCGCTGGGCTGATCTGCTGGTTATCTCCACAAGAACAGCCGAACAATGCGCTGCAGACGGCTCGCGAAGACGCTCGCGCCTGAGCGCAAACGTTTTTGGGTCCGCACCGCGCGTGCACGGTGCCGGAGGTCGACAACTGGCTGCTCTGGCTGAACGCAGTCGGCAGAGGGCTGAACGGCACGCACAACATGGCGACGACAGCAGAAGATTTGCCGCCGGCGAGCGCATAGATCAGAAGCCATACGGAGCCCGCTGCGGCAAGCGATGTGCCAAAGAGAATGACGCGCTCGGCGCCGAAGCGCTCCGCCAATCGGCCCGACAGGTTTGCCGCGACGACGAACGCGCCGGTACCGCAGATCTGCACGATCACGAAATCTCTCAGCGTCGCGCCGAGCGCATGCACGAACGCTGCGGGCAAGCCGAATACGAAGATGAGCAAGCCGCCAAGCACCAATGCCTGACTGAGCGCGTAGCGCAGATAGACAAGATCGCGCAGTAGTCGCGAATAGCTTCCTTCGTGACGTCGCGCAGTCTGCGGGATCGCTGCAAACGCCCAGATCGCTCCTGCCAATACCAGCGCAAGCGCGCCGATGACTTCGAACGACAACTGCCAGCCACCGATCGCGAGCAGCCAAATGCCGGCGATCGGAGCAAGCGCAGACGCCAGTGCTTCGACGCTACCTAGGAGGCCGATCGCTCGCACTGCACGCTGATGATCGATACGAACTGTACATGCACACCAGCCGATCCCGCTGATAGTTTACGACGCACTAGGTCGGCTGTGCCCCGCGGCCGCATTCGAGGAGTTACGGAATGAAGAAGGTGATCGCGCCCCATCTCATCGCGAACGCGCTCACTGAGCTCTGGTCCCCCCGCGTCATCGCGGAAGTCGACGACGTGTATATCAAAGTCGCAAAGGTCAAAGGTACACTCGCCTGGCACTCGCATGAAGACGAGGACGAGCTGTTCTACGTCCTGCACGGCTCGCTGCGAATAGAGATGGAATCCGAAACGGTCGAGCTGAACGCAGGCGATGTGTACGTCGTACCGAAGGGCGTGCGACACAACCCAATCGCCGATGAGGAATGCCACGTGATGCTCATCGAGCGAAAGACCACGTTGCACACTGGCAACGAGCTCACGGAGAAAACGCGAACGATCGAAGAGCAGCTGCGCCCGATCTAGATCGGACTGGATGGCGGCTGCTTGTCTCCGCGCGGATAGATAAGTCGCATCCGCGTTGACATGCATGCACCACGAGCATAGTTTCGACCTCAACAGAATTTGTCGCTCAGACGAGGGCGAGATCATCGGGACAGACATGGAGAACGGTACGGAAACGGTGCGGTGGTGAGCACTGAATCGTCTGCACTTCGGTTACGCGTTGCAATTTAGCCTGCGACTAGCAGAGCTCAGTCAGCAGCAAGTCCGTGAAACGTGACATCAACCTTGAATGCAACAACGATGAAGAAACAACCCGTACTCTGGGGACTAGCTTGGCTGTTGCTGTCAGGTTGCTCGGACACGATCAATGGAAAGGAAATCGCCGAGCCGGGAGGTCGCGCAGTTTCACGAGAGGTTGAAGGCTTGTGATTTCGAAGGGATGTATGAGTCTACGAGCGATGACTTTAAGGCGGCGGCACCTAAATCTCAGGTCCTCGCGCTATTCGAGGCAATTGACCGGAAGCTCGGTACTGTGCAGGGCACGAAGCAGCTCAATTGGAGCGTGAATACACAGAACTTCGTCACGATCGTGGTCCTTGTCTACGCGACGGAGTTTCAAGACGGTGAAGCGACGGAAACCTTTACTTTCCGAATCAAAGACAATGTTCCGGAACTCATCGGATACAACATCTCGTCACTGGACCTGTTGATCAAGTAGTGGCGATCTCAGTGGATAGAGGAGGCCGTTGCGTTGCGAGGCGTTAAACCTCCTAAGATATCGGTTCATTCAGCTAGCAGCGCTGCCCGAATGAAGGTGAAACGTGGAATCGAGAGCATCTTGAGGATGCCTGGTCATGCAAGCAGGTAACAAGCGAATCGAGTTCGCCCGCGTTGCGTGCCCGACTCGCAAATGCGAAGCGTCTTTGCTCGCGGCTTGTTCGCGTCGCTAGCCGCCATGAGATACGTCATCGCCACGGCCGTCATCGGTCTTATTCTCGGCCTGGTGCTCAGACACATGGGTGGCGGCGGCGAGCCTGTGGGGCTCACAATGGTTGCCGTCATGGTCGGGCTGCCCTTGGTCGGGTTCCTCGTCACTATCGATGATGACCTGCCGGGTAGTTTGTCTAATCCAGACGGCAGGCAACTCGGTCTCTGGCGGGCATGGGAGAGCTGGGTCGATATCGGGGCCCGAGCCGCCGTAGCCGGCGTGGGGTTCGCGATCGACAGCGGTTGGAATACGGCTGCCGCAGTCGTGCCGTGGGCGATCGGCGCAGCCGGAGTAGTCACGAGTGTCCTTGTGCACAGACGAATAAGTAGGCGCGCCGTGAATGTCGGCTAACAAGCAGTGGCGGACAGTCCAAGCGATATTGCGCCCCATAAGTCCGCGCGCCGCCGCCGCCTGACGAATGGAGACGGACACGTACCAGCGGATCGTTGCGGATTTCGGCGCGGAAGCGATGGTCGCCCTGCGTTTACTCGATCAGCTGGACGCCAGCACTAAAAGGCTTGATGAACTTCGAGAAGAGCTTTTCAGGAGCTCGGCCTTTCGTAGGGAATCGCTCAGCCGATGCGCCTTCAGAAGATATGTCTCAGGAGGATCGCGTAGACGAGGCCTCCCAGTAGCAGCCACTTCAGTGCGTAATAGACGTTGCGATTCCACGCTTTGAGGCGCTTCGCCAGCAGACGCAACTGATAGACGTACTGAAATAGCTTGTTCAGCACGCCCACTTTCTCGCCTGGAAGATTCTGGGTTGCCGCAGCGCGGGCAAAGGGCTGACCGATCCAACGATTGATCGCACGCGCGATGGAATTGGAGAGCGGGCGCTCTACGTCGCAGAACAGAATGAGGCGTTGAACGTCCGTCTGGTTTTCCGCGCGGTGAATATATGTTTCGTCGAACATGACCGCTTCTCCGTCCTTCCAGTAGTACAACTCGCCGTCCACGATGATGCGGCACCCCTCGGAATTCGGCGTACGCAGCCCCAGGTGATAGCGCAGCGATCCCGCAAAAGGATCGCGATGCGAGGGCAGGCGGGCGCCTGGGGGCAGCAGCGCGAACATCGCGGCGTGGACCGACGGAATGCTTGCGAGCAGCGCAGTCGTCTGCGGGCAGAGATCGCGTGCTGACGGCAGAAAATCGTCGTACCACTTGAGATAGAAACGCTTCCAACCGCTCTTGAAGAACGAGTTGAAACCGAGGTCGTTGTACTTCGAGGCCGCGCGGATGTAACCCTCGTCGAACAGCTTCAGGGCTTCATCGCGAATCATCTGCCAATTCTGCTGCAGCTTATCGAGCTCCGGAAAATGCCTGAGATCGATGAACGGCCGCGCCGGCACCGCGGAGAACAGATACATGAGCGCGTTGTAGGGCGCCATGAAAGTCGAGTGGTCGGTGAGCTGGCGACCGATCGTGTGGCGCACCCGTCCGCGCAAATGCGTGAACACGCCTGCGGCGACAAATGCGATGAGGATGAGGAGCCGGGCCAGCGAGCCCGAGGCAAGATGCAGATAGGTGCCCATCTGCGGCGATCCCTCTTAGTTCAACGAGCCAATTCTATCGCGGGGCTGATGCCGCAGGTACCCGCACCGCGTATCCTTGGACGATCGGCGAATTTCCGAAAAACAAGATCACACAGTGAACCTGATCTGCAGGGGGAATTCATGAAGCGTACGTGGACAATTATCGGCGTCGCCGATGTGGCGCGAAGCTATCGCTGGTACCAAGCGCTCTTCGGCCAGCCGGCTTCCGCGCCTGCTCATGACTACTTCGGGCAAGTCTGCGACAGCGACGGCACGGTCTTGCTTTGCCTTCACAAATGGGGCGCTCATGAGCATCCGACGCTGACGAGTCCAGATCGAGCCGAGCCCGGCAACGGGCTGGTGTTGTTCTTTCGGGTGGACGATTTCGATGAAGCGCTTTCGCGTGCCAGAGCGCTCGTCCCTCGATTCGCGGAGGAACCTGGAATCAATCCCGCCACTGGAACCCGTGAGTTCGCCCTCCGCGATCCGGACGGCTATTACGTCATGGTCAGCGCACTTGCCTGAGCTTCCGGGCGCTCGCTAAATTGCGAATTTCGGCGCCGGTGGCTGCGAATTACCCAATGTGAGCTTATATTGCTCGACGGCGCGAGTGCGATCAGCACGAACGATCGTTTGCCGAAGCCGCGCAAGACTCATCAGCGAATGCACTCAGGAGAGGCCGCGTATGCCAAGCGTATTGATCGAGACGAGGCGAGAGGGCTCCATCGAAGAAGAGCAGGCCATAATGGAGGCCGTCCACATGGCCCTGCGCGAGGCGTTCAAGATCAAGCCCGACGATAGGAACGTTCGCCTGATTGCGCACCAGCCGCATCGTTTCATCTGCCCGCCGGGGAAGGCGAAGCCAGAGCTTTACACGCACATCAGCATCGATGCTTTGGCGGGTCGCTCCTTGGAGGCGAAGCGGAACCTCTACCAAGCCATCGTGAAGAACCTCGAGCCGCTCGGCATCCCGAAGGATCATGTGAAGATCCTCGTACGCGACGTGCCGACGACGAACTGGGGTGTTCGCGGCGGCCAAGCGGCCTGCGACGTTGATCTGGGATTCAAAGTGGACGTGTAGCGTGGGCCCAGGAGTCGAACGCGCTCGCAAGCCTCGTGAGGATCATACCGCCCGGATGCGACGTCAGAAGAGAAGCCGATGAAAGAGTCAGCGATTTGGGCGTGCGAAGAGCGTTTGCGGATCGCGCAACTCGAGAGCGACGTTGCGGAGCTCGAGCGTTTGCTCGACGACGAGCTGATGTTCACGGCACTCGACGGCTCGGTCGTCGGCAAGCGCGACGATTTGGAGTTGCATCGCTCCGGCCGGCTTCGCATCATGCGGATGGAGCCCGTGGACCGTCGCATATTGACGCTCGACAACGCCGCTGTCGTGACTGCCGCCATGGATGCGGCTGCTTCCTTGGACGGCGTCTTCTCCGAGGGGCTGCTGCGGTATACCCGAGTCTGGTGCGAGCGGGTCGATGGTTATCGAATCGTCGCGGGCCATATGAGCATCGTCGGGTAGCCGACTGCACGTGATTTCACGCCATGGCCGCAATACGCGCGCTACAAGCCGACATTACGACGCTCGCCGTGGATGCGATCGTGAACGCGGCGAACTCATCGCTTCTCGGCGGCGGCGGTGTCGATGGCGCCATCCATCGCGCGGCCGGTCCCGAGCTTCTCGAGGAGTGTCGCAAGCTCGGCGGGTGCGACACAGGCGACGCGAAGTTGACGAAAGGCTATCGGCTTCCAGCAAAGTACGTGATCCACACTGTCGGTCCGGTGTGGCGGGGCGGCAGCCGGAACGAACAGGTACTTCTCGCGTCATGCTATCGCCGCTCGCTCGAGATCGCCGTGGCGAAGCGCCTCAACACGATCGCATTTCCGAGTATCAGCACCGGCGTGTACGGGTATCCGATCGAGCTGGCCGCCGGCGTCGCGGTCGCGACCGTGCGTGAGCTTCTGCCGACGTTCGCGACGATCGTGGAAGTGACTTTCTGCTGTTTCTCGAAGAATGATCTTGCCGTCTACGAGAGCACGCTCGCGCGCGTACGATGACATTGAAGTTGCGCACAGCAACGATCGCTGATCTCGAGTTGCTGCGTCGCTGGGACGAGCAGCCCCATGTCATCGAGGCTGACCCCAACGATGACTGGCAGTGGGCAGCAGAGTTGTGTCGCACGCCCGCGTGGAGGGAGCAGCTCATTGCCGAGCTCGATGGGCGTCCGATCGCATTCGTTCAAATCCTGGACGCCGCGCGCGAGGAAACGCACTATTGGGGCGACGTGCGCGAGAATGCGCGTGCGATCGACATCTGGATCGGCGAAGCTGACGATCTCGGGAAAGGCCATGGCACGCAGATCATGCGCTTGGCGCTCGCTCGCTGCTTCGCCGATCCAACAGTAACTGCAGTGCTGATCGATCCACTCGCGTCGAATACGCGCGCTCATCGGTTCTATGAGCGGCTCGGTTTCGAATTCCTCGAGTATCGCCGCTTCGGTACGGACGAGTGTCGCGTGTATCGACTTGCACGTTCGCAGTATGAAGCGAGCTGAGCAGTTGGACGCACCTCGCCGAAAGGCATCGCTATCGAGTCAAGAACGCCTTAAGTGGAGAGCTCATCGATGTATCGTGGTAGTTGTTTGTGCGGTGCCGTGAAGTACGAGGTGCGCGGCGAGTTCGGTGCGGGCTACTTCTGTCATTGTTCCCGCTGCCGGAAAGCGACAGGATCGGCCTTCGCGGCGAGCGCGCTCGTTGCGACGAAGGACTTCGTCGTCATCGAAGGGAACGAGGCGCTCAAGAGCTTGAGCGTCAAGGGCATGCACCGTGTCTTCTGCTCGCACTGCGGGTCGCCGATCATCAGCCGTCGCGATGCAATGCCGGAGGCCGTGCGCGTACGCCTGGGTACGCTCGACAGTCCGCTGGAGAACGGACCGCTCGGGCACATCTACACGGACTCGAAGGCCAACTGGTTCGAGATACGCGACGATCTCCCGCAGTACTCGGAGCTGCCGCCGAGTGGATAAGAACGCCCAAGCGGTAGGTTCTCCATGAGGAAAATCTGGCCGTTGCTGCTCGCGCTCGTCGCGGGCGCACTCTGGTATTTCGAACGGCCCGGAAGCGTCGACTCAATAGGAGTCGAGCGGCAAGCGCCGCTCGAGCGCACGGCCGAAAACGACATCGAGGCGCTGTTCGATCTCCGCCGGAGCGATGTTCAAGTTCGAGGTGCCGGCACGGTGCTGAGAACGTTGAGCGACGACGACGAGGGCAGCCGTCACCAGCGCTTCATCCTCGAGCTGGCCTCGGGGCGTACGCTCCTGGTCGCGCACAACATCGATCTCGCGCCACGAATCGGTTCGTTGAAGAGAGGAGATCGCGTGGAGTTCTACGGCGAATACGAATGGAACGAAAAAGGCGGCGTCATTCACTGGACTCACGGTGACCCTCGCGGCCGGCACGTGCCAGGATGGTTGAAGCACGAAGGCAAAATCTATCAGTAGCGACTCACGCGATTCGA
>JBDZVE010000006.1:10679-14113 GCA_040255535.1 Lysobacterales bacterium
CAGGATGGTTGAAGCACGAAGGCAAAATCTATCAGTAGCGACTCACGCGATTCGAGAACACCACAGCCATGCACAAATTTCACCTCGCTCTCAGCGTCGTCGACATCGAGGATTCGGTTCGCGACTATTCCGAGCGCCTCGGCTGCAAGCCCACGCTCGTCATCGCCGGCGAATATGCATTGTGGCGTACCGAGTCGCTGAACTTCTCGATCCGTAAGGTCGCCGATGCGCAGGCGGGTACCCTGCGTCACCTTGGATGGGAGGATGAGTCTGCCGATGCCTTTACATCGACGATCGATGTCAACGGCATCGTGTGGGAACGATTTGCCGCAGCTCAGCAACTCGAGGAGATCAAGTCGCTGTGGCCGCACGCGAGCTCACGAGGCCCGGAAGACGTGGTACCGACGGCTCAGGCATCGGGCGCCGTCGCGCGTCGCTCGCCGGCAAGCGCATGCAGCTCGCTCGCCGAGGTTCGCGCTGCCATCGACCGTATCGACCGCGAGATGGTGGCACTGCTTGCCGATCGTGCCCGCTTCGTGCGGGAGGCGGCACGATTCAAGTCTTCCGCCGCTGCCGTTCGCGCGCCCGATCGCGTAGAGCAGGTCGTCGCGAACGTCAAAGCGCTCGCAGCGGAGCTCGGCGCCGATCCGAAGCTCGTCGAAGAGGTTTACCGCACGATGATCGCGAAGCTCATCGACATGGAGCTTCGCGAGCATTCTTCGCTCTAAACACTCACGCCGCTGCCGATTGCGCGGAGGTGAGCCCCTCGATCTTTGCGTGGGCAAGTGCAAGCGCGCGTTCACGCGAGGGCTCGCCCATGTTGAGTCCTTCGGCGTGGACGAACGTGATGTCGTCGAGGCCGATGAAGGACAAGAACTGCTTCAAATACGGCGTTTGTGTGTCTGCGCCGCCGGCGTAGACGCCTCCGCGCGCCAAGAAGGCGTAGGTCTTCTTACCCTTGATGAGGCCCTCAGGGCCCGCCTCCGTGTAGCGAAACGTCACGCCTCTGCGCGCGATATGATCGAAGTACGCGCGGACGGTCGAAGGAACGCTGAAGTTGTACATCGGAACCGCGAACACGATCGTGTCGGCGATCTTGAGCTCTTCGATGAGCGCATCGGATTCGTTCACGATCGCCTGCTGCGCCGGCGTGCGGTCCTCCGGATTTGCATTGAACGCCTGGAACCGCTGAGCCGTGAGATGCGGCAGCGGATTCGTGTTGAGGTCGCGCACGATCACGCGCCCGTTCGGATGAGCGGCTCGCCAACGAGCGATGAAGCGATCCGCAAGCTGCGTCGATTGGCTCTGTTCGCCGAACAAGCCCGCCTGCACTTTGAGTAGCGTTGCCATAGACACCTCTTAAAGCTGGTTTGGTGTCTATATTCCATTGATCCGATCGATGATAAAGTTCAAAAATCCGGGTCAATCAATCTACTGAGTCGATATATGGCTGCACGCCGTCCCGCGACGAATGCTCCCGCGCCGCGTATCACGCTCGAACAATGGCGATGTTTAGTCGCCGTCGTTGACGAGGGCGGCTACGCGCAGGCCGCCGAGGCCTTGAACAAGAGTCAGTCGTCGGTGACGTATGCGGTGCAGAAGCTGCAATCCATGCTCAAAGTGCGGGCGTTCGAGATTCAGGGCCGCAAGGCAGCGCTGACGCCGACGGGTCAGATGCTCTATCGCCGCGCACGCAGCCTGCTCGACGATGCGAACGCCGTCGAGCGTGCGGCGAGAAAGATTTCCGCGGGCTGGGAGGCCGAGATTGCGCTCGCGGTGGAGATTCTATTCCCCGTGTGGCTCCTGCTCGATTGCTTGAATCGCTTCGGAAAGGAGAGTCCGCACACGCGAATCGAAGTGTTCGAAACGGTCATCGACGGCACGAGCGAGGCGATTACGAGCGGCGCGGTGGATCTTGCCATTTCGCCCAGAATTCCGCCCGGGATGACCGGCGAGCGCTTGATAACGGTGAATGCCATTCCGGTTGCGCACCCGAGTCATCCGCTCCACAAGCTCGGCCGCGAAGTCACGATGCGCGATTTGCGCAATCATCGTCACCTCGTCGTACGCGATTCTGCCTCCAATCGAGACAAGCGGGCGGCGATCGAGGCGGACCAACGTTGGACGGTCAGCAACATGGCGACCTCGATCGGAGCGGTCAGCCGCGGATATGGGTTCGCATGGTTTCCCGAGGAGAAAATTCGAAGCGAGCTGAGCGAAGGCGTGCTCAAGCCGTTGCGAGTGCGCGGCGGCAGCGAGCGTCTCGTGGAGGTGTATCTGATCTTCCCGGACCGCGACGCTGCAGGCCCGGGGACGCTGAGACTGGCGGAAGTGATTCGGGAACAAGTCGCCCGGGTCGCGAAATAGGAGGACGTTCCTCGCGCGCCAAGGCAGGTCCGCTCGTTCACTCGCACGCGGTGAGGGGGTCTGCGAGAATGTTCGACCCGCAAAGATGAAGTAGGAGATGACGAGATGAAAATCGGCATGATCGGATTGGGCAGAATGGGCGCGAACATGTCGCGCAGGCTCATGCAGGCGGGGCATGAGTGCGTCGTGTTCGATGCGAACAAGCAATCGGTCGACGCTCTCGCCGCGGAAGGCGCGACGGGCGCGTACGCGATCGAGGAGCTCGTCGCCGCATTGCCTCAGCCGCGTGCCGTTTGGCTGATGGTGCCAGCAGCGGTCGTCGAAACCGTTGTCGAGACATTGAGCACTCTGCTTGCGAAGGATGACATCGTCATCGACGGCGGCAACTCGGACTATCGCCTCGCGATCGGGCGCGCACGCGCGTTCGCGCAGCGCGGCATTCACTTCTTGGATGTGGGCACGAGCGGGGGCGTGTGGGGCCTCGAGGTCGGCTACTGCCTGATGGTCGGCGGAAATCGCGGTGCGGCCGATCGGCTGCAGCCGATCTTCGAAGCGCTCGCGCCGACGCCGATCGAGGCCGCGCGCGCGGACGACTCGAGCCGCACGAAGGGTTATTTGTATTGCGGCGAGGCAGGCGCTGGCCACTTCGTGAAAATGGTCCACAATGGAATCGAGTACGCGGTGATGGCTGCGTACGCGGAAGGATTCAACTTGCTCAAGCATGCGGGGCGCGGCAAAGAGCAGCGCGAGAAGGATGCGGAAACGACGCCGCTCGCCGAACCGGAAGTCTATCAATACGACTTCGACGTCGCGGCGATCGCGGATCTGTGGCGCAACGGCAGCGTCATCCGCTCGTGGCTTCTCGATCTCACGGCGGCCGCGTTGAAGGAAGACTCCAAGCTCGACACCTTCTCAGGCCATGTGTCGGATTCGGGCGAGGGCCGTTGGGCTCTGAAGGCCGCAGTCGACCTCGGTGTGCCGATGCCGTCGTTGTCGACCGCGCTGTTCGCACGCTTCAGCTCGCGCGACGAAGATCTGTATGCGAATCGCTTGCTCTCGGCAATGCG
>JBDZVE010000006.1:14213-27358 GCA_040255535.1 Lysobacterales bacterium
ACATGATACGTCGCCGGCCCTTCCCCAACATTGCGGATGCCGTGCAGCTCGTTCGAGGCGTTGAAGATCACGGAGCCGGGACCGAGCCGCTTCAGCTCACCCTTGTTGAAGGCTTCGACCGTGCCTTCCTTGATGATGACGAGCTCTTCGTTTTCGTGACGATGGGGCGCGTGCGAGGTATCGCCGGGTTTGAGCGTCGTCACGTGCAATTCGAGCTCCGCTAACGTCGCGGTCGGTGCTTGGAAGAATTGGCGCACCGTCCGCACTTCCTCGTGCTTCACCGGCACGTCATTCCAATCGAACACCGCGGAATGCATCACCTTGGTATCGGACTGCGCGATCGCGACGGCGCTCAGCGTCGCGACGATGCCGACGGCAGCGGAAAAGAGATCTCGGCGGGTGATCATGGCAACTCCGTGAAGGCTGTAGGCTGTGGGCTCTAGGCTGTTGCCAGAGGCAGCTCAGCGGCTAGTGAGGCCGGCTCAGCTCGTACGCCTGCATGATCGTCGCGTACTTCGTGAGCATGTTGGGCACTTCCCAGGCAGGAAGATCGCCGGTGCGGAGGTACTCGAGAAAATTCTCCATCACCTGCGCGAAGTGCGCTTCGTGCCCGACGTTGTAACGCTCGGGGACGGTCACGATCCATTCGGCATGCGGAGCATCTGTCGCGCGTCGCACGCCAATGCCCGGATAGTTCTCTTGCAACGCCGCGATCGCAGATTTCACCGCTTTCTCGTGCTCGGCGGTGCTCGTGCTCGCGGCCTTTTGGATATACAGGACGGGTCGATAGTTCTCGGCGGGGCCCTGACGAATCGTCAATGCCGCTTTCGAGCCGCGCATCGTCGAGAAGTGCGTGTCGCCCGTTCCGGGCGGCGCTTCGAAATTCCAGATCACGGAAATGCGTGCATGCACGCCGCGCAGCCGATAGGTGAATTCGCCGTTCGAATAGACGTGGAGATTGCCGTCGCGGACGTCGCGCTCGAGATAGTCCGGAAACGACGATGCGCCGGTCACCTGCTTGAATTGCGCCGGTGTGAGCGTCGTGGTCCAGCGGCGGGCAGTCAGCACTTTGGCGTCCGAAGGCTCGAGCGCTTGCTCCGGAAAGGCCTGCCATTGCACGAGATCGACGAGGTGCGTGGTGACATCGACGATTCCTTCGCCTTGCTGGCGCACATCGAAGAACCATTGCGGCCGGATGAGCGGAGCGCCCGCCACGACTTTCGCGAAATGATGCACGCTCTCCTTGACGATCGCGGGCTCGCTCGGCGTGCCGTGCGTGAGCTCGCCAAAGAGCTCGCGATTCTGCGAGAGCGCCCGCTGCAGGATCGAGGTGATCTCGAAACGTTCCGTCATGATGTCGTACAGCAGAACATTCTTCGCCTCTGCGACTTCGAACGCGCGTTCGAGCTTCGCGAAGTCCGCGGGCGTAATCGCCATCGGCTTGTCGGCGAGCACGTTGAGGCCGGCTTCGACCGAACGCAGAATGTAGTCGGTCTTGCGCGCGTTGTTTCCGGCGAGCACGACGATGTTGCCGGGCTTTTCCTCGAGCATCTTCTCGAAGAAATCCGGGCCCGTATATGTCTGCGTCTGCCAGTACGTCGGGTCGTCGCTTCGCGTGTTGAAGCTCTCGATTCGCTTCAAATGAAGCGCAAGGTCATCCCCAGGCGGCGCGAAGATGTGGACGAGCGGGTCCACGTCCGAGTACATGAACTTTTGCACGAGCGCCGCATGGAAGTGGCCTGGATCGAGCGTGATCAGCCGGAACCTGCGGCCCTCGTCCGCTCCGACCGTTCCAGCAGTGAGCACACTCGCCACGGCCACAAGCGCTGTCAAACGCCCCCAACGTTTCATCACGTGTATGCCTTCATCAAATTGTGGGCGCCATACGGCGCGCGCTCCGGCCGACTCAGCATCGAGTTCGCCTCATCGTCATCGACGAAGCGCTCGGCCTTCGCATCCCACGTGAGCGGCCGGCCCAGCTTCATCGCGATCCAGCTCACGATGCAGGCGCTGTTGCTTCGATGTCCGACCGGCGCCGGTGCAATCGGCTGCTTGCGCGTACGCACCGCCTCGATCCAATTCGCATGATGCTCTGCGCTGCGAGGTAACCGCACCCTGACGCCTTCTTCTGCGAGCAGCTTCGGGTCGCTCGCATCGAGCGGAGGCAGCTTCTTCGCGTTTGGATCCGTCGGATCGCTTGCGGTCGTCGTTCCTTCACGCGTCACCCAGATCCAACCGTCGTCGCCATAGAACTTGAGTCCATTCGGCAGCGTGTCGGAGACGGTGACGATGACATCGTCGGGATAGACGAGCTCGATGTGGTATGCGCCGTGCACGTTCCAGATCTTGTTCGTGGGAAATTCGCCGCGGCCCTCCACGCGCTTCGGACCGGTGAGCTCCGTATCGAGCGCCCAGTGCAACGTGTCGTAATGATGCGAGCCCCAGCCGGTGATCATCCCGAGGCAGTACGCTTCGTTGCGCAACCAGCCCGGCCGTTCGTCATAGCCGTTCTGAGGATGCACGCGCTGCTCGGTGTAATACGCGAACGGCGTCGGGCCGAGCCATTTGCCGTAGTCGAGGTTCGGCGGAATCGGCTGCACCGGATCGTCGGGCTTCGTCGGGTCGATCGGCAAACCGATCTCCACGCGTCGCACGCGGCCGATGCGTCCCGAGCGCACCAACTCGCACGCGCGGCGAAATTGCGCGGTCGAACGCTGTTGGCTTCCAACTTGCAAAATGCGCCGCGTCCTCGCGACCGCATCGCGGAGCAGAATGCCTTCGCTCAACGTCATCGTGAACGGCTTCTGTAAGTAGACGTCCTTGCCATTGAGCACGGCGGCCAACGCCAATTCGGCATGCGAGTGATCCGGTGTGCTGATCACGACGGCGTCGATGTCCTTGCGCTCGACGAGCTCCCGATAGTCCTGGTACGTGCTGATCTCGGGCGCGGTAGCGCCGGCATCGCGATAGAAGCGCTCGGCGAGCTCCTTGCCCTCGCGGGCTCGTTTGCTGTCCACATCGCACATCGCGACGTAATCGACGCCGCCGGCCTTGAACGTGCCCGGCATGTCGTGTCCGCGTGCGATACGACCGCAACCGATCTGGCCGATGCGCAATCGATTACTCGGCGCCGTCGCGCCGAAAACGCTGGAAGGCACGATGAGCGGGAAGGCCAGCGCGCCCGCGGCTGCGGCAACGGTTTTGCCGAAGTCGCGACGCGTGATGGAAAGCGGCTTCTTAGGAGTTGTCATGATCGAACGCTCTCCGCGCGAAATGGCCTGACCAATTGTGGCACCGTCAGAGCATTGCCGAAATCCCGCGCAGATGAAAGGGCCGCGCAAACGGCGCTGACGGAAATTCACAGAGCGTGCGTCATACGCGTCCGGTTATCGCGAGATACACGTTCGGACGTAAGTTGCAGCATCGTTACTGCGAGAGACGCTCCGTTCCGGGGAAAGGACTACAGGGCATCTTTACCGCCAGGGATGTCCTCGCGGCCGTTTCGGTATGATCGTCCTTCCATGCGAGTGGACAACGAAGAAGGGCGGAACCCATGACTCAGCGGCGCATGTTTTGGGCGATCTTTTGCGGCTGTTTGTTCTCGGCGTTCGCGAACGCGCAAGAGGCGGTCGAGTTCGATTGGTTCGAGTACACCGGTCGCGATGCCGTGTTCGAGCAACCGCTTCCGTCCGGCAGCTACCGCAATCCGATCCTTCCTGGGTTCTATCCCGATCCGAGTGTCACGCGAGCCGGCGACAAGTACTATCTCGTGAACTCCACGTTCGCGTACTTCCCCGGCATTCCAATTTTCGAAAGCACGGATCTCGTACATTGGACGCAGATCGGCCACGTGATCGATCGCGCCTCCCAGCTTCGCTTCGATGGCCTGGGGATCTCGCGCGGTGTGTTCGCGCCGACGATCGCGTATCACGACGGCACGTTCTACGTGCTCAACACTGCCGTAGACAGCGGCGGCAATTACCTCGTGACTTCGAAAGATCCGCGTGGGCCTTGGTCCGACCCGATCTGGCTGCCCGAGATCGACGGCATCGATCCTTCCATTTTCTTCGACGCGGACGGACGCGCTTACATCCTCAACAACGGACCGCCTGAAGGCGTGCCGCAATACGACGGACATCGCGCGATTTGGATTCAGGAGTACGACGTCGAGAAACAAGCGCTCGTCGGTCCACGTAAGGTCGTGCTCGACGGCGGCGTCGATCCGTCGACGCAGCCGATTTGGATCGAAGGGCCGCATCTCTATCTGATCGACGGTACCTACTACCTGATGTGCGCGGAAGGCGGCACGGGGCCGAATCATTCGGAGGTCATCCTGCGTGGACGCTCGCCTTGGGGACCCTTCGAGCCGTTCGCGGGCAACCCGATCCTGACGCAGCGCGGACTACCGAACGATCGTCCGAATCCGATCACGAACGCAGGACATGCAGACCTGGTGCAAGCGACGGACGGAAGCTGGTGGGCCGTGTTCCTCGGCTCGCGCACGTATGAGCAGAAGCACTACAACACCGGACGCGAAACGTACTTGCTGCCCGTCACATGGAAGGACGGTTGGCCGATGATTCTCGAGAGCGGCAAGCCCATTCCGTACGTCGCGAAAGGCCCTTCTTTCATGCGCGCCGAGAAGCAGGCGCCGTTGAGCGGCAATTTCACTTGGCGCGATGAGTTCGATTCGCCCACGCCCGATTTCGCATGGATCCAGGTACATGTGCCGAGGCATGCGTGGTATGACCTGCGCAAGCATCCGGGCGTGCTCACGATCGAGCCGCTCGCGGTGACGCTGTCGGATCGAGAGAATCCTTCCTTCCTCGCGCGTCGACAGCAGCATCTCGCATTCGATGCGAGCACGGCGTTCACCGTGCCGAATAGCGAGCGAGTCGCCGCAGGTCTTGCGGCATTTCAAAGCGAGGACTACTGGTATTTCTTCGGCGTACAGCGCGAAGGAAAGCGGCTGCACGTGTTCTTGGAGAAGAAGGGCGGCGGCGCGGTGGAGCGAATCTCCGAAACACGCATTCCGGCGACGAAGCAAGTGAAGCTCAAGCTCTCCGGCGATGCGCGCGAATATTCGTTTTTCTACGATGCCGACGGCAAGGGTTGGAAACCGCTCAAGGAGCGCGACGACGGCTCGATCCTGAGCACCGAGGTCGCAGGCGGTTTCGTCGGCGCAGTCGTGGGGCCCTATGCCCGCTTGGACGAGGAGCGTTAGCGCGCGCAGGTCGGATTTCGATTCGACTCAGCGAGTCGACGGTTGACGGCCGGACGAGAGTCTCTCCGATCTCAACTGCGCTTGCGCCTCGGTACCACGAAGACCGATGCGCCGCCGAGCACCGCGATGACATTGAGCGCGATCAAGATCAGCATTTCCACTTGCGAGTAGGCGTCGCCACTCAGCAAGACGCCAAGCGCGCACGAGATCATCGCGAGGATGCCTGGGCCGAGATAGCCGTCGCGATTCGCGATGCGAGCGCACTGATAGCCGGCGAAGGCAGAAATTCCCATACCCATTAGCGACGTGAGAATGCCGAATGCGGACCACGTGCCGAGGGTTTCGAACGTGCGCGTGATCTCCTCCTCGGAATGACCGCTGATTCCGAGCGCGATGCCGTACAGAATGGCTGCCACGAAGCTGACGAGGAGCGAGCCGCCTATGTCGATGAGCACGCCGATCGCAATCGCTTTCGGCAGCGAGCCGCGTTCATCGTTGTTGCGATCGACGTTGGCCCGCGGCGGTTCGTAGGGATTGGTCACGTGAGACCCGTCAATGGCTCGCGGGTGTCAACGTTGCTTCGCGTTCGAGCAACTCTTCGATCGTCACGCCGACATCGGGCTTGCCGCCGAAGACCGTCCCCACGCGACGATTCCTGAGATGTTCGAGTGCCGTCGCGCTCGCCCCCGCAGGGAGCGGAACGAAACCCACCTCCGCCGCGAGCGCGCCGCCTTCCTTCAAGTAGAACTCCAACAAGCGCTGTACCTCAGGGCGCTCGGCTGCCTTCGCGCTCGGATAGATGAAGAGCGGGCGCGACAGCGGCTGATAGGCGCCGCTCGTGACGGTTTCGATACTGGGGAGCACCGTCGATCCGTCCGGTTGCACGATCGGCAACGCACGCATGCGATCTTGGTGCGAGATGTAATACGCGAAGCCGAAATAGCCGAGCGCGTTCGTGTTGTGCTCGACGCCTTGCACGAGCACGTTATCGTCCTCGCTTGCCGTGTAGTCGCCGCGGCTCGACTTCGCCTCGCCGACGACAGCTTCCGTGAAATAGTCGAACGTGCCTGAATCCGCGCCAGGCCCAAACAGCATGAGCGGCTCGTCGGGCCACTCCGGACGGACTTGATTCCACCTCAAGATGACGCCCTGCGCGGCCGGTTCCCAGATCTTCTTCAGATCTTCGAGCGTGATGCTCTTGACCCAATCGTTCTCAGGATTGACGACGACGGTGATCGCATCGAACGCGACGGGCAGCTCGAGATACTCGATTCCGGAAGCGCGACACGCCGTCATTTCTTCGCTCAGGATCGGGCGGGAGGCGTTGGCGAGGTCCGTGTCGCCGCGGCACAGCTTCTTGAATCCGCCGCCCGTGCCTGAGAGTCCGACCGTGACGCGCGCCGCGCCGCGCTCCGCGAGTTGAAACTCTTCCGCGACGGCTTCCGCGATCGGAAACACCGTGCTCGAGCCGTCGATCTTGATGATCGGCGCTTCGCTCGGATCGATCCGATCCCCCGAGCCGCCGCATGCGCTGAGCAGGAATGCCAATACGAGCGAACCAAGCGCCTTCCTCGTCTGGGAACCGTACACGAATACCTCTTTTGAGCCTTGGGCAAGGGAGGCGCTAAGTTTGCGCCATGCCAGGCGGCTTGTCTCTGCACCAAAATGTGGCCAGGCCGGAGGCGTGACACCGCGCGCTCGGGCGTTTACATTGGCGCGCACAAGAACACGCTCAGGGGTGAAACTTGACGAATCTTCCTCGTGCCGCGCTGATGGCGAGCATCGGCTGCCTATTACTGCTCGCCGCTCACGCACAAGCGCAAGCTGCTTCCCGCGCAGAGACGCTGCTCGAAAAAATGACGTTCGAGGAGAAGCTCGGGCAGCTCGTCCAGCGCGCTGGCGGTCGCAGCAAGGCGCTCAATTCGCGCCTGGATGATGCAGAGTTGGATCGGGTGCGGGCCGGGCAAGTGGGCTCGTACCTGCATGTCGCGGGCGCCGAGCCGCTCGCGAAGCTGCAGAAGGTCGCGGTCGAGGAATCGCGCCTCGGTATTCCGCTCTTGTTCGCGATGGACGTCGTTCACGGCTATCGCACGATTTTCCCCGTCCCGCTTGCGATGGCGAGCACGTGGAAGCCCGAGACCCTAGAGGCCGCCACTCGCGTCGCCGCTGTAGAAGCCTCCTCCGCGGGCCTGCACTGGACGTTCGCGCCGATGATCGACATCGCGCGCGATCCGAGATGGGGGCGTATCGTCGAAGGCGCCGGCGAAGATCCGTATTTGGGTGCGCGGCTCGCGGTTGCGCAAGTCCGTGGCTATCAAGGCACGGATCTCTCGCGAGCCGACACGATCATGGCGACGGCCAAGCACTTCGGGGCCTACGGTGCGGCCATCGGCGGACGCGACTACAACTCGGCCGATATCTCAGAGCGCACGCTGCGCGAGGTATATCTACCGCCGTTCTACGCAGCTGCGAAAGCAGGGGCCGGCTCGTTCATGGCCGCCTTCAACGACATCGGCGGCGTACCGACGACGGCGAATCGCGCGCTTGCACGCACGCTGCTGCGAGAGGAGTGGGGCTATCAAGGCGTATTGATCAGCGATTGGAATGCGATTGCCGAGCTGCTCGCACACGGCGTTGCCGCAGATCGTAGCGCTGCCGCGAGCCTCGCCCTGCAAGCGAGCGTCGACATGGATATGGTCGGTGCGATCTACGAGCAGGACCTGAAGCAAGCGATCGAGGCGAATCCCGAGTACATGAAGCTGCTCGATGAAGCCGTGCTGCGCCTGTTGCGCGCGAAGGAGTCGCTCGGCCTGTTCGATCGACCGATGCAGTACCACGACGTGCGCCGCGAGAAGCGCTCCCTGCTTGCTCCATCGCATCGCGAGGTCGCGCGCAACGCTGCGCGCGAATCCATCGTCCTGCTCAAGAACGAAGGCGATCTGTTGCCGCTCAACGCGCAGAAACTTGGAACGCTCGCAGTCGTCGGTGAGCTTGCAGGCGATGGGCTTTCGATGCTCGGCTCGTGGCGAGCACAAGGGCGAGCCGAGGATGTCGTCACGATCCTCGAGGGCTTCGAGCAAGCCGCGCCGAAAGGACTCAAAGTCGTCTACGCCGCCGGTGCCGATCCGCGCAATGAAGATATGTCCGGCATCGACGCTGCCGTGGACCTGGTGAAGTCCGCGGATGCAACGGTGCTCGTGATCGGCGAGCATTTCGACTTGAGCGGTGAGGCACGCAGCAGAGCCGATATCGGCCTTCCCTTGAGTCAACTCGAGCTCGCACGACGCGTACTTGCGACCGGCAAGCCGGTCGTCGTCGTGCTCGCAAACGGCCGTCCGCTCGCGATGCCGTGGCTGGCAGAGAATGCAGCGGCGATCCTCGAGACGTGGATGCTCGGAGTCGAAGCGGGTCCTGCAATTGCAGATGTCGTGTTCGGCAGGGTTTCGCCGGGCGGGCGCCTCCCGGCGGCATTTCCGCGCTCGAGCGGCGCCGTGCCCTTCAACTACGCGGCGAACCCAACGGGCCGGCCTGCGGACCCGGACCTGAGCAAGGACACCGCGCGCTACATGGATCAGCCGATCACGCCGTTGTTCCCGTTCGGACACGGCCTGAGCTACACCACCTTCGCGTATTCCGATTTCAGCATCGATCGCGAGCGTATCGCGGCGAACGATAAGGTGACGGTCGGCATTACCGTGCGCAATAGCGGCTCGGTTGCAGGCGATGAGGTCGTGCAACTATATGTTCGCGACCCGAACGCGTCAGTCGCACGCCCGGTCAAGGAACTACGCGGCTTCAAACGAGTCACATTGTCGCCTGGCGAAGCCGCTCGCGTGAGCTTTCACTTGAGCCCATGGCAGCTTGCGCTCTACGGTCTCGATCGACAGTGGCGCGTCGAGCCGGGCCGCATCGAAGTGATGGTAGGCGCTTCCTCGGCCGATATTCGCGCGGCCGGCGTGTTCGAAATATCGAATGCGCTCGTTACCGACGTTCCCGCGGCGGCGATTGCAACCGCGGTCTCGGTCGAGCGGATCGCGCCGAGACATGAATAGAAATAATGCGCCGCTCGAGCGGCGCAATGTTCAACACGAACGCTTCTGCGTTCGTTCAGGAGGAGTCATGTGGCGATATGGTGTGATCGCGTCCGCGCTGCTCGTCGCAGCCTGTGCGCCGACCCAACAAAGCGAGCCGAAGTATCCGACGGTCGGCCAAATCGAGCGTTGGGATCCGGCGCTCGATGAAGTCATCGAGAGCACGGCGAAGATCGAGCGGCTCGCGGACGGTTTCACGTGGTCGGAAGGGCCGGCGTGGATTGCAGGCGGTGAATATCTATTGTTCTCCGACGTGCCCGAGAACACGATGTATCGCTGGTCGGAACGCGATGGGCTCTCCGTTTTCTTGAAGCCGTCCGGCTACGACGGGCCGGACCTTGCCGTCTTGAGAGAGCCTGGGTCGAACGGTTTGTTCGCAGAGCCCGGCGGGAGCTTGCTGCTCGCAGATTCGGGCTCGCGCGGCATCGCTCGCATGGATTTGTCGACGAAGAGCAAGACACCGCTTGCAACGACGTTCGACGGCAAGCGCTTCAACAGCCCGAACGATGTCATTCGCCGCACGGATGGGACGATCTTCTTCACCGATCCGCCGTACGGCCTCAAGGACGGCAACGCCTCGCCCGTGAAAGAGCTCTCGTATAGCGGCGTGTACCGTGTGGATACCGACGGTACCGTGCACTTGCTCGATGACGAGTTGTCGTTCCCGAACGGGATCGAGCTCTCGCCCGATGAGCGCACGTTGTACGTCTCGAACTCGGACCCCGAGCGTCCGATCTGGATGGCCTACACGCTGAATGACAAGGGCGAGGTCGTGGAAAAGCGACTGTTCGCCGATGCTTCGGATTTGATGGGGCCCGATACGCAGGGTCTGCCGGACGGCTTATCGGTCAGTGTCGGCGGCCATCTCTTCGCATCGGGACCGGGCGGCCTCTTGATCTTCTCGCCGCAGGGCAAGCGGCTCGGCCGCATCGTCACCGGCCAGCCGATCTCGAACTGCGCGTTCGGCAACGACGGCCGCACGTTGTATATGACGTCGCACGACTTCATCGCACGCGTGCCGGTGCTCACGCATGGAGTGGGATTCCCGAGATATCAGTGAGGCGCGTTCCGCGCCGCGCTCCCGCGCTGTGTAAAGTGTAGAGTGTAGAGTGTAAAGTCAGAACGCGCGGCGCTTCTTACCTTACACCTTACACGTCACACAGCGCGGAGCGCTTGTCACACCTTACACGGCGCGGGAGCGCTTGAAATATCCGCCGCGCTTCGCCGGACCGTATGGGTCGCGGTCGGCCGCGCCTTGGCGGCGGCCGAATGGGTAGTCTCCAGTGTCGCTGCGCGAGCGACCGTATGCGCGCTCGCTGTCCGGACCGCCGATCGCACTGTAGTCGTCCGGATCTCGAAGCTGCGCGCGGTCATCTCGCTCAGGTTCTTCCCACTTGTGGTGCAAACCCTGGTCGCGATCGGACCAATACTCCGTTTTCGGTGCGGGGGGTACGCGATTGCGCATAGGTGTGTCTCCTTCTGTCGAATCGCTGGATCCGCGACGAGTGGCGCGAGGGCTCGCCCGCTCTTCATCTAACGATTGCTTCGGCGCGAGGTTCCCAGGGGTATAGAATCGCCGCCCCAATTCGCCCGAATTCTTCGGGCATCTCATGCCGAGGTTCATTTTGTCTAGCTCGACCGGCGCACAGATCGCACCCGCTCTCACCTTCCAATCGCTCGAGCTGAGCGAGGCCGTGCTGAGCGCGCTCTCGGATGTCGGTTATGAATCGCCGTCGCCGATTCAGGCAGCCACGATCCCGCACCTTCTCTCCGGCCGCGACGTACTCGGTCAGGCGCAGACGGGCACCGGAAAGACCGCGGCGTTTGCGTTGCCGATTCTTTCGAAGATCGACATGACGCGTCGTAGCCCGAGTGCATTGGTGCTCGTGCCCACGCGGGAGCTCGCGATCCAGGTTGCAGAGGCATTCACGCGGTACGCGAGCCGGATCGATGGCTTCCATGTGCTGCCCATCTATGGCGGCCAGAGCTACACGCCGCAACTACAAAGTCTTCGGCGTGGCGTCCACGTTGTCGTCGGCACGCCGGGACGCGTGACGGATCACGCCGAGCGAGGTACGTTGAAGCTCGATGCGCTCCGGTATGTCGTGCTCGACGAGGCAGACGAGATGCTGCGCATGGGATTCATCGATGCCGTCGAGGCGATCCTGGAGCGCACGCCGCAGGAACGTCAAACGGCGCTGTTCTCCGCCACGATGCCGCCTGCCGTGCGCCGCATCGCGCAGCGTTACCTGCGCGATCCCGCAGAGGTCACGATCAAGAGCAAGACGACGACTGCGGCGAAGATTCGCCAGCGCTACTGGATCGTAAGCGGCCTGCACAAGTTGGATGCGCTGACGCGCATCCTCGAAGCAGAGCCGTTCGACGGCATGCTCGTGTTCACGCGGACGAAAATTTCGACGGAAGACTTGGCGCGCCGACTCGAAGCCCGCGGTTTTGCGGCCGAGGCATTGAATGGCGACATCGCGCAAGCGCAACGCGAGCGCACGGTCGAACGCCTGAAGAGCGGGCAGATCGACATCGTCGTTGCGACCGACGTTGCAGCGCGCGGCCTGGACGTCGAGCGCGTCAGTCACGTCGTGAACTACGATGTGCCGTACGATCCGGAATCGTACGTTCACCGGATCGGTCGAACGGGCAGGGCAGGCAGAAGCGGTGAAGCGATCCTGTTCGTTGCCCCTCGTGAGCGGAACATGTTGCGCGTCATCGAGCGGGCGACACGGCAGCCGCTCGAGCCAATGCAGCTACCGACGATTGCGGACGTGAACGAGCGTCGAATCGCGCGCTTCAACGAACGGATCACTGCGGCACTTGCTTCGGGCGAGAGCAGCGCGTTTCGCGCTTTGATCGAGCAGTACGAGCTCGAACACAACGTCGCTGCCGTGGATATCGCCGCTGCGCTCGCGAGTGCGCTGCAAGGGAAGAAGCCTTTGTTTCTCGAGCTTGAGGCAGCGCCGGGGTCTCGAAGGGATGCTTCGCGGTCATTCGCAGAGCGAACCGTCAAACCTGCGGAGCGGCCACAAAGGAGCGATGGGACATCCGCGAGAGTCAGTCGAGAGCGAGCGCCGAAGGAGCGTCAAGGGAAGCCGCGAGAACGTCTACTGTCCCGTAAGCGCCCGGAACACGTAGGGCACGGGATGGAAACGTTCCGAATAGAAGTAGGTCATGTGCACGGCGTGAAGCCCGCGAATATCGTCGGTGCGATCGCGAATGAAGCGGACCTGGAGGGTCGGCATATCGGCAAGGTCATCATAAAAGGGGACCATAGCTTCGTCGATCTTCCCGAAGGCATGCCGAAGGACACTTTCCGCGCATTGCAAAAGGTCCGCGTCGCGGGCCAGAAGCTCGAAATCAGTCGAGCGCTTCGCTCGCAAATCGAGCGCCTCGATACCGAAGAGCGGCAGCCGAGCAAAAGCACGGCAAGTCGGCGGCGCAAACAATGAAGATGCCGGGTCATGAAGACTCGGTGATGCGGGTTCGGCCATGAAGATCTGGGTCGACGCGGATGCCTGTCCCGGTGCGATCAAGGAGATTCTCTTTCGTGCGGCTGAGAGGGTGAGGGTCGAGATGACCTTGGTTGCGAATCAGCCGATACGCGTGCCGCCCTCGAAGTACATTCGAACCATGCAGGTCGGCTCGGCGTTCGACGCGGCCGATGCGCGCATCGTCGAGCTGATCGAGCCGGGCGATCTCGTGATCACCGCCGATATTCCGTTGGCCGCTCAAGTCATCGCGAAGAAGGCGCAGGCGCTGAATCCACGCGGGGAGCGCTACACGGAGGAGAACGTGCGCGAACGTCTTTCCATACGCAA
>JBDZVE010000006.1:27458-30581 GCA_040255535.1 Lysobacterales bacterium
AAGCCGAACACGAACGCGCGGCTGCTGCGCCGGCTTCCCACGGGATCGAGCTGATAGCGCTCGAGCAGGGCGAGATTCTTCATATTCGATTTGTACGCCGCATCGAAGATATCGCCTGCGAATGGAATCGAGCCGAGGATCGTGTCGACCATGACGTTCCACGACATGCGCAAGAGCACGCTTCGTGGAGCGCCGAGCTCGCGCGCTGCATTGATGATGTACGCGGAGACGACGGCGCCCACGGCATCGCCGATGCCCGGAATGAGTCCAACGAGCGCATCGACGCCGATGCGCCATCCGCCCGGCAGCGGAATCGAGTTGTCCAGAAACCAAGCGAGCGAGCGCAAGCGGCGCAGGCGCTCGGCTGTTGCGGGATCGTGTGGAGGAGGTGAGGGCATGTGGTCTCGGTAATCGGGCAACGATGAGTGAGCTACCGTCGCCCAGCCGACCTGCGGGGTGTGACGCAGGTCGCTGCAGCGACATACATTACCTACATCTTCGACGCTCCTAAACGCGGATGAGGGTGTCGCAGTTTCGCTTCATGAGGCGAATTCGCAAGAAAGCATTCAGGCAGACGCGAAGGAGCACCGCCGTCAATGCCTCTCGCATCTGCATCACTTTGATCACATCCAGCGCGCGCATCGCCGCGACACGCACGCACATGTGCCGCTAAACAGAGACATTTGGTATTTCGCCTGAGTTGGATATGCTCCTTCGCGCGCGGGGTTTTGCGAGCATTCCTGAGTGAGAGGCGGGGGCTCATCGGCGAAGCTACGCGCCACGAAAATTAGAGTTCGTAAAGATCAAGGACACGAATCGATTGAGGTCCGATCCAGGAGGATCGGATGCCTCGGCGGGGAAAAGCTGAATACATCGATGAGTGGATCGCACGAGTGCGGTGTTCGCGCTTGTGCGTAAGTCATCGCGCAAGGAGCTCGCTAGTTGTCAAGGGCAAACCCGTCGAAAGACGGGGACGCAAAGCCACCGATCTTCCGGGTTCATACCCAAAGACAGCGGGGCTGCCAAATGAGCGAGAGCAGGCTGCATTGAGCAGAAGCTCAGGATGCTCGAGAGAGCATCGATAGATTTGGTTCGATTGTCGCACCCGCGGCATTCACGTCAGGCCCTTGGAAATCCACGCACGCGCGGCTTCATCGCCGCAAGTGCAGACAACAAGGGTTGTGAAAATGAGAACGTGTGAAACGGGTGCCGGATTCGGACGTCGAAGCCTTTTGATCGTGACGATGATGATGAGCCTCGCTGCGGCGGGCTGCGGTGGCGGCGGCGGCGGCGGTGAGACGACCGCGAGCAATTCGAACGACGCTCCTCCTTCTTCTGCGCCGCCTGTTTCGCCGTTTACGCCGACGACGCCTGATCCGTCCTCGCCGACACCAACGACACCCACGGTTCCGGGGACGACACCTGTACCGCCCACGTCGGCGCCGCCGATGGAACCCCCGACCGTCAGCGATGGCGGAGTCACGCTCAGTTGGTCATTGCCGACCGAAACGAGCACCGGCGCGCCGCTCGGCACGCTCGCGGGTTTCTCCATTCATTACGGCCAGGATGCGAACGTTCTGTCGGAAACGATCGTCGTCGACAATCCCGGTCTGCTCACCTACGTCATCGACAACTTGCCCGCGGGCACGTACTACTTCGCGGTGCGGGCGGTGACGACGGATGGCGACCGAAGCGCGCTGTCGAATGTGATTTCGAAGGTGGTCAGCTAGCGCCAGCGCTGGCGGCTACAGGCTTCAGGAAGAGGTCCTGTCGCCTGTAGCCCTGTCGTCTGTCGCCTGTCGTCTGTATCGAACCCGCGCTCAGCGCGGCTTCGTAAACCTGAGCGTCATCCGATCCGATTCGCCGATCGCGTCGTACTTCGCGCGATCGAAGCTCGGATCGTTGCCTTCAGGGGAACGACGTGTCGGCGGGAGCGTCCACACGCCGAATGGATGATCGGCTGTGTCTTTGGGGTTCGCATTGATCTCGGAGCGCGCGACGAGCTCGAGGCCCGCTCTTTCCGCGAGCTCGATCACGCGAGCCTCGCTCACATAGCCCGTCGAACCCTTCGGATCGTCCTTGCCGGGCTTCGCGCGATGTTGCTCGAGCGCGAGAATCCCGCCGGGTTTCAGGCCCCGGTAGAAGTCCTCGAACACCTTCTCCGCCATGTCGTTCCCGAGCCAGCCGTGAACCGAGCGAGCCGTGAGAATGAAGTCGAACGTGTTCGCAGGCAGCGGCTTCGACTTGGCACCCCAGTTCACATACTTCGGCTTGCCATAGAGCTCCGGCCTGCTTGCGAGGCGCTGCTCGAACGCGGCGCGGCCCTTGCGCGCACCCTCTGAGGTCTCCGGATTATCCAAGTCGGCCGCAGTTGCGCAATAAAGTCCTCCAGTGCGATGCGCGAACGGCGCGAGGATCTCCGTCCAATAGCCGCCGCCGGGCTGCACTTCCAAGATCGTCATGCCCGGTTCGAGGCCCCAGAATTCGAGCGACTCGCGCGGATGGCGCGCTGCGTCGCGCGATTTCTGCTCGGGGCTGCGCCAATCTCCATTCACTGCCGCCGCGATTGCTTCTGCAGCGTTTGCAGCGGACTCGCTTTTTGAAGCCGCGCCGGCGTCGTCATTGGCCCAGCCGCTCGTGACGAGAGCACCAAGGCCGAGAATCGCCACGCTCAATGACCGAAACATGTTCATCGCTTCTCCCATGTTGACGATTGGTCCAGGCCGCTGTGCGCCGCTGCATTTCAATCGGTCGCGCGACGTCCCTTCAGGACACGACGTTCCTTACCCGTATACACGCGTTGCGACGCCGAGAAATCCATGACGCGCCGCTGCGCGGCGCGACGATCCCGGTGTTTGAGGTAGACGCACTCGCACGACGCGCGCATCGTGCAGCCCGGCAGCGGCAGAGACGGGGCATCCTTCGCCAAAAAACGCTGCTCGGAGAGTCGATTCGCGAGCGCGCAGGCGTTGACGCCGCGAAAGATCGAGATGGCCTGAAATGGACGCGCGGAGTGCGGCGGTACTGCCATGGCGACGCGCCGCGCTCGAAAGCGCGAGAACAATCTCTGCAGCAACGACGAGCCGGGTCGAGGTGCCATGCGCGCATCCTCGCAGATTGCCG
>JBDZVE010000006.1:30681-37284 GCA_040255535.1 Lysobacterales bacterium
TCCCATCAACCACCGGTCGCACTCGCGGGCCGCGCCGCGGCCCTCGTTGATCGCCCACACGACCAAGCTTTGCCCTCGGCGGCAGTCGCCCGCGGCGAACACGCCTGGCAAGCTCGTCGTGAACTTGCCGTGCTCCGCTTTGACGTTCGACCGTGCGTCGGTTTCGACCTCGAGATCTTTGAGGAGCATTTGCTCGGGCCCGAGGAATCCCATCGCGAGCAAAACGAGCTGTGCGGGCACGACCTTTTCCGTGCCGGGCACTTCGACCGGGATGAACTGGCCTTTCTCGTTCTTCTGCCATCCGACCTGCACGGTGACGAGCTCTTTGACCGCGCCGTGCTCATCGCCGTTGAAGCGCTTTACGGTCGTGACGTACGTGCGCGGATCGGCACCGAACTTAGCCGCGGCTTCTTCTTGGCCGTAATCCATCTTGTAGACCTTCGGCCACTCCGGCCACGGATTGTTCGGGGCGCGATCCATCGGCGGCTGCTGCATGATCTCGATCTGCGTGAGGCTCTTGCAGCCGTGACGCATCGCGGTCGCGACGCAATCGGTGCCGGTATCGCCGCCGCCGATCACGACGACGTCCTTGCCGCGCGCGTGAATCGGCGTCGAATCGGGGCCGCCGTCGAGCAGCGCCTTCGTGCTCGCGGTCAAGTAGTCCATCGCGAAATGGACGCCTTTCAAGTTGCGGCCGTCGACCGGCAAATCGCGCGGCTGCGTCGCACCCGTACAGATCACGATCGCATCGAAGTCCTTTCGCAGGAGCTGCGCTTCGACGTTCTCGCCGACGTACGCGTTGCAGATGAACTTGACGCCCTCTTGCTCCATGAGCTTGAGGCGCCGTTCGACCACTTCGCGCTTGTCGAGCTTCATGTTCGGGATGCCGTACATGAGCAGTCCGCCCGGGCGGTCTGCGCGCTCGAGCACCGTCACGGTGTGACCCGCGCGATTGAGCTGCGCCGCCGCGGCGAGGCCGGCCGGACCCGATCCGATCACCGCTACCTTCTTGCCGGTGCGCACCTTCGGCGTTTCGGGCACGACCCAGCCCTCTTCCCAGGCGCGATCGATGATCGCCGCCTCGATCGACTTGATGGTCACCGGCGGGTCCGAGATGCCGAGCACGCAAGAGCCTTCGCACGGAGCCGGGCACACGCGTCCCGTGAAATCCGGGAAGTTGTTCGTCATGTGCAAGCGTTCGATCGCCTCGTGCCAGAGCCCGCGGTAGACGAGATCGTTCCACTCGGGAATCACGTTGTTGACCGGGCAGCCCGAAGCCATGCCGCTGATGAGCTTGCCCGTGTGACAGAAGGGCACGCCGCAGTCCATGCAGCGCGCGGCCTGCTGACGCATCCGTTTCTCTTCCATGTGATGATGGAATTCCTTCCAGTCGCGCACGCGCTCTTGCGGTGTGCGGTCGACCGGCAGCTCGCGCAGGTATTCGATGAATCCGGTGGGCTTACCCATGTACTTAGCCTGTCATTCGTAAATCTGTGTCGGCGCCCAAGTGCCTCCTCGCTAGCCCTCCCCCGCGTCGCGGAGGAGGGAAACCTCGGAGCTGTCGCCTGTAGCCTGTCGTCTGTGGCACGCGGCAACGCGCTCAGTTGCCGCCGACTCGCGAGAGGTCGCGCGCGTTCTCCTCGAACGCGACCATGATCGCATCGTCGCCCGTGAGCCCTTGCTCGTGCGCGCGTGCGATGCACGCGAGCATGCGCTTGTAGTCGCGCGGCATGACTTGCACGAAACGAGGCACCATTTCGTCCCAATGGTCGAGCACGTGCTTCGCGCGAGCGCTGCCCGTGTACTTGAGATGGCGCTCGATCATCGCGCGCACCGCCGCCACTTCCTCGGGCTCATCGAGACCGTTCAGCTCGACCATGTCTTTGTTCGCGTTCGTCTTGAAATCGCCGCGCTCATCGAGCACGTACGCGACGCCGCCCGACATGCCCGCGCCGAAGTTGCGGCCGGCAGGGCCGAGCACGATGACTCGTCCGCCCGTCATGTACTCGCAGCCATGATCGCCGACGGCTTCGACGACCGCGTGCACGCCGCTGTTGCGAACGCAGAAGCGCTCGCCGGCCATGCCGGAGATATACGCCTCGCCGCTCGTCGCGCCATAGAAAGCGACGTTGCCGACGATGATGTTCTCCCACGGGTTGAACTTCGATCCCGCCGGCGGGTAGATGATGAGCTTGCCGCCCGAGAGGCCTTTGCCGACGTAATCGTTCGCATCGCCTTCGAGCTTGAGCGTCATGCCGCGGGGCACGAATGCACCGAAGCTTTGACCTGCCGAGCCCTTGAACGTGATCTCGATCGTGTCTTCCGGCAAGCCGGAGGCGCCGTGCTTCTTCGTGACTTCGCTGCCGGTAATCGTGCCGACGACCCGGTTCACGTTGCGGATCGGCACTTCGGCGCGCACCTTCTCCCCGCGCTCGATCGCAGGCTTGCAAAGCTCGAGCAGCGTCGTCACGTCGAGCGACTTGTCGATGCCATGATCCTGCGGAATCTGGCAGAAGCGGCCGACACTCGGGTCGACATCCGGCTGGTACAGCAGATTGCTGAAGTCGAGTCCCTTGGCCTTCCAATGGTTGACCGCCTTCTTCGCTTCGAGCCGATCGACGCGGCCGATCATTTCCTCGACCTTGCGGAAGCCGAGCTGCGCCATGAGCTCGCGTATCTCCATCGCGATGAAACGCATGAAGTTGACGACGTGCTCGGGCTTGCCGGTGTACTTCTCGCGCAGCCGCGGATCCTGGGTCGCGATGCCGGTCGGACACGTGTTGAGATGGCACACACGCATCATGATGCAGCCCGTCGCGACGAGCGGTGCGGTCGCGAAGCCGAACTCTTCGGCACCGAGCAACGCCGCGATGACCACGTCGCGGCCGGTCTTGAGCTGACCGTCGGTTTCGACCGCAATGCGGCTGCGAAGGTTGTTCATCACGAGCGTCTGATGCGTTTCCGCAAGGCCGAGCTCCCAGGGCAGACCCGCGTGAGCGATCGACGTCTGCGGCGAGGCACCGGTGCCGCCGTCATAGCCGCTGATGAGGACCACATCGGCGTGTGCTTTCGCGACGCCTGCTGCGATCGTGCCGACGCCGACCTCGGAGACGAGCTTCACGCTGATGCGCGCGTGCCGATTCGCGTTCTTGAGGTCGTGAATCAGCTCCGCGAGGTCTTCGATCGAGTAGATGTCGTGATGAGGCGGCGGTGAAATCAAGCCGACGCCCGCGGTCGTGTGCCGCGTCTTCGCGACCCACGGATAGACCTTCGCGCCGGGAAGCTGGCCGCCCTCGCCGGGCTTCGCCCCTTGCGCCATCTTGATCTGCAGCTCGCGCGCGTTGACGAGGTATTGGCTCGTCACGCCGAAGCGGCCCGAGGCGACTTGCTTGATCGCGGAGTTCTTCGAGTCTCCGTTCGGAAGCGGAACGAAGCGCTCGGGGTCCTCGCCGCCTTCGCCCGTATTGCTCTTGCCGCCGATCCGATTCATAGCGATCGCGAGCGTCTCGTGCGCTTCCTTGCTGATCGAGCCGTACGACATCGCGCCGGTCTTGAAACGCTTCATGATGCTTTCGATCGGCTCGACTTCCTCGAGCGGAATCGGCTCGCTCGCCTTGAACTCGAGCAAGCCGCGCAAGGTGCAGAGATTCGTCGCCTGATCGTTGATCAGCGTCGAGTACGCCTTGAATGTCGCGTAGTCGCCGGTGCGAACCGACTTCTGCAAGCGATGGATCGACTCGGGGTTGAACAAGTGGTACTCGCCGTCGGTGCGCCATTGATACAAACCGCCGACCGGCAACGTGTGCCCTTCCGCGCGGCGCTCCGGGAACGCCGCACGATGACGCACGAGCACTTCCTGCGCGATCACATCCATGCTGATGCCGCCGACGCGCGAGGAGGTCCAAGTGAAGTATTCGTCGATGACGTCTTGGCGCAAGCCGACGGCCTCGAAGACTTGCGCCCCGCGATAGCTCTGGATCGCGGAGATGCCCATCTTCGCCATCACCTTGATGACGCCCTTCGTCGCCGCCTTCACCATGTTCTTGCAGGCGGTCTTGTGATCGATGTTGACGAGCCGATCGTCGCGGATCATGCCGTCGATCGTCTCGAACGCGACGTAAGGATTGATCGCGCTCGCGCCGTAGCCGATCAAGAGCGCAAAGTGATGCACCTCACGCGCTTCGCCCGTCTCGACCACGATGCTGACGCGCGTACGCAAGCCCTCGCGGATCAGATAGTGATGCAGGCCCGCGACGGCGAGCAGCGCAGGGATGGGCGCGAACTCGCGGTTGACGCCGCGGTCGCTCAAGATGAGAACGTTGACTTCCTCTTCTTCGATCAGTCGCCGCGCCATCAAGCGGATCTCTTCCATGGACTTCACGAGCCCCTTTTCGCCGCGCGTGACGCGGAAGAGCATCGGCAAGAAACCGACCTTGAGGCTCGGCAGATCCATGCGGCGCACCTTCGCGAACTCTTCGTTCGTGAGGATCGGCCACTTGACCTCGAGGCGGCGGCAGTCCGCCGGCTGCGGATTGAGCAGGTTGCCTTCCGAGCCGAGGCGCGTCTCCGCCGACGTGATGAGCTCTTCGCGAATGCAATCGATCGGCGGGTTCGTGACCTGCGCGAACAGCTGCTTGAAGTAGTCGTAGAGCAGGCGAGGCTTGTTCGACAGCACCGCAAGCGGCGTGTCGTTGCCCATCGAACCGATCGCCTCGACGCCGTTCTGCGCCATCGGCGCGAGCAGCATGCGCTCGTCCTCGAACGAATAGCCGAACGCGATCTGTCGCTGCAGCAACGTGTCGTGATCCGGCGCGGGCACCTCGGGCGCGGTCGGCAGATCGTCGAGATGGACCTGATGATCCTTGAGCCACTGCCGGTAGGGACGCTCGTGCGTGATCGCGCGCTTGATCTCCTCGTCATCGACGATGCGTCCTTGCTCCATATCGACGAGGAACATGCGCCCGGGCTGCAGACGCCCTTTGACGACGATGTCCTCGGGCGGCACATCGAGCACGCCGGCTTCGGATGCCATGATCACGAGATCGTCCTTCGTCACGTAGTAGCGCGAAGGGCGCAGGCCGTTGCGATCGAGCACGGCGCCGATCATCTTGCCGTCCGTGAACGCGATCGAAGCGGGACCGTCCCACGGCTCCATCAACGCCGCGTGATATTGATAGAAGGCACGCTTCGCATCGTCCATCGTTTGATGGCCGGACCAAGGCTCCGGAATCATCATCATCACGGCATGCGGCAAGGAGCGGCCCGCGAGCACGAGCAGCTCGAGCGTGTTGTCGAACATCGCGGAGTCCGAGCCGTTCGGGTTGATGATCGGCAGGATCTTCTTGATGTCATCGCCGAAGACTTCCGACTCGAACAGCGCCTGGCGCGCATGCATCCAGTTCGCGTTGCCGCGCACGGTGTTGATCTCGCCGTTGTGCGCGATGTAGCGATACGGATGCGCGCGGTCCCAGCTCGGGAACGTGTTGGTGCTGAAGCGCGAGTGGACGAGCGCGAGCGCGGTTTCCATGAGCGGATCGCTCAGATCCGGGAAGTACTGCGCAAGCTGCTGAGTCAGCAGCATGCCCTTGTACACGAGCGTCTTGTTGGAGAGGCTCGCGACGTACCAGGACGCGGCGCCCTCGGCGGTCGTCGCGCGGATTTCGGAGTACGCGCGCTTGCGAATGACGTAGAGCTTGCGCTCGAATGCAAGCTCGTCGTCGATCTCGGCGTTGCGCCCGATGAAGACCTGCCGCATCAACGGCTCGCAGGATTTCGCCGTCTCGCCGAGCATCGAATTGTTCGTCGGCACGGTGCGCCAACCGAGCACGGTCTGGCCTTCGGACTGCACGATCTGCTCGAATTTCTCTTCGGTGCGCCGGCGCAGCGTCGCGTTGCGCGGCAGAAAGACGATGCCGCAGCCGTAAGCGCCCGGCGCGGGCAGCTCGAAGCCGAGCTTCTTCGTGACCGCGGCCAAGAACTTGTGCGGCATCTGCAGGAGCACGCCAGCGCCGTCGCCGGTGTTCGTCTCGGCGCCGCAGGCCCCGCGGTGATCGAGATTCGTCAGGATCTGGAGCCCTTGTTGCAGGATCTTGTGCGATTTTCGGCCTTTCGCATCGACGACGAAGCCGACGCCGCAGGCGTCATGTTCATATGCTGGGTCGTACAACCCCTGCTTTTCGGGCCAGGTCGTCCGATAACGACGCTGTCCGTCAGTGTCAGTCGTGCTCATAATTGGCCTATCGATGTCGTCATCAAATTCGCGGATCCGACCGGCGGGGGCGCCGGGAGCCTTGCGGCCGCTGGCGTCAGTTTCAGACGGATGGCGGGCCGCCAGAATTCGTCTCGCTGCTCAATCCGCGCAAACCGAAGGGCGAGGTGCATGCAGAACGAGGGTGCCCTGCGACGAGATACCTCTCCGGTGATTCGGGGACAGGAGCGTCGACAGCCGGGTCGAAGTTCCTAAGTCACTGATTCAGTGGGTTGATTCGCGCACGCACCCGTGACGCCGCGGGATCGGGACGCCGTGGCGCTGCGTGCTGTTTTGAATACAACCCGTAGGAATGTCAGTCATATTACAGACGGGGGATTAGCCGTCAATGCGGC
>JBDZVE010000006.1:37384-42132 GCA_040255535.1 Lysobacterales bacterium
GGACGACCGCGATCTCGAAACGATAGAGATCGGCGGCGAGATCCCAAGCCTCCGTGGCGTCGGCATCGCGGCCGACCATACCTACGAGAACGGTCGCGCGTGCCTCGTCTTCCGCGGGAAACGACAGCGCCTCGATACGCGTGAGCAGGTGAATCGACTGATTCGCGATGAAATAGCCCCGCACGGCGCGGCCGACGTCGTCTCGACCGTTGCCATAGTCGTCTCGGTATTGCTCCGAGATGAGCTCGAGCACCTCGCTCGTGGCGCGCGCTTCCGCCGCCAGCTCCATCTGCTCGATGACCGCGCGAACTTGGGCCTCGGGCGAATCGGCCTCGCCGCATCCAGCGACGATCGCTCCAAGCGATACGAGACACAGCAGCAGGTGCAGGCGTGCCCAGCGGAAGGGGTCGCAGGCACACGAACTCTTGGCGTAGCACATGCGCGAACGATAGCGTGCGGGCCTTCGCAAAGATGTCGATCGCCTCAAAGTACGATTGTCCTGCGGTGCGGCAATCGGACATGCTGTCGCCGGAACCTACGCTTGACCCTGTTCAAAACGCGTGCTCAGATCGCGCCCAAAATCACGGCGACTGCACCTTCGCCGAATACATCTGGCCAGCCGCCCTGCAGGGCGGCAAAAAACGCGGGAGTACCAAAAATGAAATCTCCTAATGCGCTCGCGGTGAGCGCCTTCAGTGTGTGGCGTCTCGGCGCTGTGGCGGTCGGATCGCTGCTTTGCGCGAGTGCATTCGCGCAAGGTGGGCCGCTGTCGATGAAGAAGGGTTCGGGCGGGAGCGAGATACAGGGCTCCGCGGGTCCGGGCGGATCGCAGGGCGACAGTGGCCTCGAGCATTGCGACACGCCGATGGGCGCGCTTGCGGTCGTTGAACCGCAAAGCCACGTGACCCAATCGCTGTCGCGCTACGGACTGCAATCCCCGACGGGTCTCATTCGCATGATGGTGCAGCAGTCGAACTGCTTCGTCGTCGTCGAACGCGGCATGGCGATGCAGAACATGATGCAGGAGCGCGCGCTTGCCGAGTCGGGCGAGCTGCGGGCCGGCTCCAACATGGGCGGCGGGCAGATGGTGAGCGCGGACTTCGTGCTCACGCCGGCCGTCGTCTTTTCCGAGGACAATGCCGGCGGCATCGGCGGGGCGCTCGGCGGCCTCATCGGCGGCTCGCGCGGCCGCGCGATCGGTGCGGTTGCCGGCGGTCTCAAATTCAAGGAAGCGCAGACGAGCATGCTCGTGACCGATTCGCGATCGGGCGTGCAGGTTGCCGCGGCGGAAGGCAGCGCTCGCAAAGCCGATCTCAGGTTGGGCGTGGGCGCATTCCACGGCGGTCATGCCGTCGGACTCGGCGGTTATGCGAACACGAACGAGGGCAAGGTGCTCGCCGCGAGCTTGATGGACAACTACAACAACATCGTGCGATCCGTTCGCGGCCAACCGAGCTTGCACCGCGACGTCGGCACGCTCGCCGAAGAGGCGGGCAAGAAGACGAAGGGCGGCGCCGTTTTCGAAGAGGGCGACACGCTCGTACCGAAGATCTCGAACGTGAAGCTCTACTCGCAAGCGAGCGACGGCGCGGGTACCGTCGCGACGCTCGGCAAGAGCGATGAGATGATCTACATGGGTGAAGAGCAGAACGGCTTCATCAGAGTCGAATCCGGAAAAGGCGGCGGCTGGATCAAGAAGGTGCTCGTCACCAAGTGACGAGCACTGTTCGGAGGGGCTAGCGGTTAGGGGTTAGCGGGTAGTCAGAAGTGCTCCGCTACTCGCGAGTCACGACCCGCTCTTTAGGCGGCCAGCCCTAGCTGCCGCAAGAGCGGCTCGATCTCGGGCTTGCGTCCGCGGAACTCGACGAATGCATCCATCGCATCGCGGCTGCCGCCTTGTTCGAGAATGCTCGCCAAGAATCGACGCGACACCTGCGCGTTGAAGATGCCTTCCTCCTCGAACGCGCTGAATGCATCGGCCGCGAGCACTTCCGCCCACTTGTAGCTGTAGTAGCCCGCCGCGTAGCCGCCCGAGAAGATGTGCTGAAAGCTGTGAGCGAAGCGATTGAACGGCGGCGGCACGACGACGGCGACGTGGCGGCGCACCTCATCGAGGATACGCATGATGTCCTGCGAATCTTTCGGCTTCTCGCTATGGATACGCAGATCGAACAGCGCGAATTCGAGCTGACGCACGGTCTGCATGCCCGCTTGAAACGTGCGCGTGCCGAGCAGGCGTTCGAGCTCTGCTGCGGGCAGCGGCTCGCCCGTGTCGACGTGCCCTGAAATGAGCGGCAACACCTCCGGACGCCATGCGAAGTTCTCCATGAACTGGCTTGGCAGCTCGACCGCATCCCATGCCACGCCGTTGATGCCGGCGATGCTCGGATAGTCGACGCGCGTGAGCATATGGTGGAGTCCGTGCCCGAACTCGTGAAACATCGTCACGACTTCGGAGTGCGTCAACAGCGACGGTTTTGAGCCGGCGGGCGGCATGAAATTGCACACGAGGTAAGCGATAGGCAGTGCTTGCTCGTTGCCCAGGTGCTTGCGCCCGACGCATTCATCCATCCATGCGCCGCCGCGCTTCTTCGGGCGCGCGTACAAATCGACGAAGAAGCCGCCGCGCAGCGTCCCATCCGCATTCAGGATCTCGTAGAACGCCGCATCCGGGTGATACACATCGACGCCCGCGCGGGCGACGATGCGCACGTCATAGAGCGACTCCGCGACCTTGAACATCCCGTGCAGCACTTTATCGAGCGGGAAGTACGGCCGGAGCGCCTCCTCCGACAAATCGAAACGCTGTTGTTTGAGGCGCTCGCCGTAGAAGCTCACGTCCCACGCGTTCAGCGTTCGTCCGGCGAAGCGCTCGAGCTCATCGAGCTCGCGGCGCGCGACCGGGCGCGCTTTTGTCGCAAGCTCCTCGAGGAACGTACGCACTTCCGCGACCGAAGTCGCCATCTTCGTTGCAAGCGAGTATTGGGCGTAGCTCTCGAAACCGACGAGTGCCGCGAGCTCGCGGCGAAGCTCCAATATCTGCGCCATCAAGTCGGAGTTGTCCCAGCGCTCGGGCGACCAGCCTTGATCCGACGCGCGCGTCACCCACGCGGTGTAGAACTCGCGGCGCAATGACTCCGCTTCCGCATGCATTATCACCGCAACGTAGTTCGGCGCATCGAGCGTGAAGAACCAGCCTTCCTCGTTTCGCTCCTGAGCCGCGCTTCGCGCGCGTTCGACGATCGGTTCCGGCAGGCCTGCAAGCTCCCGTTCGTCGCGGACGTGTCTCGACCAGGCGTTCGTCGCATCGAGCACGTTTTCGTCGAACTTCGATTGCAGCGTGGCGAGCTGCTCCATGACCGCCTTGAAGCGCGCCTTCTGCTCGGGCGGGAGCGCGACGCCGGCGAGCCGGAAGTCGCGCAATGCATTCTCGAGAAGTTTGCGCTGCGCGGCATTCAACCGCTCGCCCTCGTTCTCGAGGATGCGCTCGTATGCGCGATAGAGCTGCTCGTTTTGTGCAAGCTCCGTGTGCCAAGCGGTCAGGAGCGGTAGACATGCGTTGTACGCCGAACGCAGCTCATCGCTGTTTACGACACCGTTCATGTGCCCGATCGGCGACCACGTTCTCGAGAGCCGATGCTGCATTTCTTCGAGCGGCACGACGAGAGAATCCCACGTGTTCGCGCCGCTCTCGAGCAGCGCTTCGAGCTCTGCACGATTCTGTTCGAGCAACGCGCGGATTTGCGGCTCGACCTGGTCGGCGCGGATCGCAGAGAAGGCGGGCAACAGCAAGGTTTCGGTCATCGTGACGAGCTTCCGGGTGAGCTATCGATCGCGCCCCTGCAAGGTCGCGAGTCGCAGTACGGGTTGGCTGGTGCCTGAACCAGCGTGGATACAGATCATTGTAGAGCACGATTGGATTAAAGTGCGATCGTCTGTCGCCTACGCGTGCACGGAACTTTCCGGCGCCATCGCGCCGAACGCATTTGGTTGCGCACTCATCGCATGCAGGCCGTCGTCGTTGGCGCGTTTGCGCAGCTGCAATACATGGGCTTGCGCACAGAGCCGGCGGTTGCGACTTGACAAGGTCGAGCAGGAAGGATGGAGTCTGAGGGAGACGGCGAGGTCTACCGCTCCCCGTTCTTGCTACAGCCTACAGCCTACAGCCTTGAGCCCATTGCCTGATGACTGTCCGAACCTTCAATGGCGTCGCTCCGATAATCGGAGCGCGAGCGTACGTCGATCCGGCGGCGATCGTGATCGGACGCGTCACGATCGGTGAAGATGCTTCAGTCTGGCCGGCCGCCGTACTACGAGGCGACGTGCACGAGATTCACGTTGGTGCGCGCACGAGCATCCAAGACGGCAGCGTGCTTCATGTTACGCACGACAGTGCAGAGTACGCGCCCGGCGGTCGCGCCTGTATCGTGGGATCGGATGTGACCGTCGGGCATCGCGTCGTACTGCACGCGTGCACGGTCGGTAACTTCTGTTTGATTGGCATGGGATCGGTCGTGCTCGACGATGCGATCATCGAAGACAACGTCATCCTAGGTGCAGGCAGCCTCGTCTCGCCGGGCAAGCGGCTGGAACGCGGCGGTCTTTATGTCGGAAGCCCGGCGAAACGGGTACGCGATCTCAAGCCTCAAGAGCTCGCGTTCCTGAAGTACTCGGCGGAGCACTATGTGAAGTTGAAGGAAGCTTATTTAGTGTGAGGTGTAAGGTGTAGAGGCGCGCATTCGCGCGCG
>JBDZVE010000006.1:42232-53676 GCA_040255535.1 Lysobacterales bacterium
GAAGGAAGCTTATTTAGTGTGAGGTGTAAGGTGTAGAGGCGCGCATTCGCGCGCGATAGGCCGCAGTACGCGGCTCTGACTTTACACTAGGCACTTTACACTTCACACGCGTGACGCTTCGTCACGCCTTCAGCGGTAACCGCTGATCCTTGACCGCCTCCAGCACCGGTTTCGTATCCGGCCGGATGCCGCGCCATAGGTAGAACGATTCGGCGGCCTGTTCGACGAGCATGCCCCAGCCGCATTCGGCGCGACCGGCGCCAATCGATTTGGCCCACCGAGTAAACGGCGTATCGCCCTTGCCGTAGGCCATGTCGTAGCACAGCGTCGCGGGCCCGACGGCCGAACGCGGGATCGGCGGGATGAGATCTTGCAAGCTTGCGGAGGTCGCGTTCAGCACGAGATCGAAGCTTCGGTCTTCGGTGATGTCGCGGAAGCCGCAGCCGCGAGTCGCGCCGAGCGTTGCGAACTCGTTAGCAAGCTCGACTGCACGATCTGAGTTCCTATTTGCGATCTCGACGTATTCCGGTCCTGCCGCCAAGAGCGGTCCGAGCACGCCGCGTGCCGCGCCGCCTGCGCCGACGATGAGAATGCGGATGTCCTCCAACGCGAGGCCCAAGTTGCGAACGAGATCCGTGACCAGGCCCGCGCCGTCCGTGTTGTCGCCATGAATCCCGTCGTCGTCCATCATCAACGTGTTCACTGCGCCCGCAATCTCGGCGCGCGGCGTTCGATAGCGGGCGACGAACGCGGCGACCTGCTTATGAGGCACGGTGACGTTCAAGCCTTTGCCGCCGGTCTGGAAGAATGCGCCAACGTGTCGCTCGAAATCCTCCGGCGGTGCCTCGATCCGCGAGTAGGTGATGTTTTGATCCGTCTGCTTCGCGAACATTCCATGGATGAACGGCGACCAGCTATGGCTCACCGGGTGACCGATGACCGCGTAGCGATCGGGGGCCGTACCCATCTCAAGCACCGCCTTTGTCTTTTAGCCACTGCGCCGCACGTTTGGCGAAGTACGTGAGGATGCCGTCCGCGCCCGCGCGGCGGATGCACAACAGGGATTCGAGCACGGCGGTGCGCTCGTCCAACCAGCCGTTCCGGCTCGCGGCAGCGAGCATCGCGTACTCGCCGCTGACTTGATACACGAACGTGGGCGCGCCGAAGGTATCTTTCACACGCCGCACGATATCGAGGTACGGGAGGCCGGGTTTGATCATGACCATATCCGCGCCTTCCTGTAGATCGAGCGCAACTTCACGCAGCGCTTCATCGGAGTTCGCCGTGTCCATCTGATACGTGTGCTTCGTCGATTTGCCGAGGTTCGCTGCCGAGCCGACCGCCTCACGGAAAGGACCGTAGAAGCTCGAAGCGTATTTCGCGGAGTAGGCGAGTATGCGCGTGTTGCTGTGGCCGGCGAGCTCGAGCGCTTCGCGAATCGCCCCGATGCGCCCGTCCATCATGTCGCTTGGCGCGACGATGTCCGCGCCGGCCTCTGCGTGCGAGAGCGCTTGCTTCACGAGCGCCTCAACGGTGATGTCGTTTGCGACGTAGCCGTTCGCATCGACGATCCCGTCCTGTCCATGTGTCGTAAACGGATCGAGCGCGACATCCGTGATGACTCCGAGCTCCGGTACGGCCTTCTTGAGCGCTCGTACCGCACGTTGGGCGAGTGCTTCCGGATTCCACGCCTCGCGTCCATCGTCGCTCTTTGCGTCTTGGGCGGTCACCGGGAAGAGCGCGAGTGCGGGGATGCCGAGCTTCGCGACCGCTTCAGCTTCGCGGACGAGCTCGTCAATGCTCACCCGCTCGATCCCGGGCATGCTCGCTATGGCCTCGCGCCGCCCGTGACCGTCGATGACGAACATGGGGTAAATGAGATTATCCACGCTCAGCGAATGCTCGCGCATCAAACGGCGCGAGAACGCGTCGCGGCGCATGCGTCGCATGCGAGTGCGGGGAAATTCGCCGGAAGTCATAAAATAGGCTATAGGCTATAGGCCGTAGACTGTAGGTCAAAGCCAAGAGACGCGCGACTCGCGCGCTCTTTTCTGGCTACAGCCTACAGCCTACAGCCTACAGCCTACAGCCTACAGCCTCAATTCCAGCCTACAGCCTCAATTTCGCATGTCTGCTAAACGCACCGATGTCTCTCGTTGCACCTGGCCTCTCAAAGGCAACGACCTTTACCTGAGGTACCACGACACTGAATGGGGTGTCCCGGCGTGGGACGATCGAACGCAGTTCGAGTTCCTCATTCTGGAGGGGGCTCAGGCAGGGTTATCCTGGTCGACGATTCTCAATAAGCGCGAAGGCTATCGCGCCGCATTCGCGGGCTTCGACGCGGAGAAGATCGCGCGTTTCGGCAAGCGGGACGTGGCGAGATTGATGAAGGATCCCGGGATCGTGCGTAATCGGCTGAAGATCGAAGCTGCGATCAGCAATGCCCGCGCGTATCTCGCTTTTCGCGAGCGCAACGGCAGCTTTGGCGATCACCTCTGGAGCTTCGTCGGCGGCATGCCGATCCAGAATCGCTTCCGCCAGAACAAGGATGTACCGGCGACGAGCCCGGAATCGGATGCCTTGAGCAAGGACTTGAAGCAGCGCGGCTTCAAGTTCGTCGGCAGCACGATCATCTACGCACACATGCAGGCGACAGGCATGGTGAACGATCATCTCGTGAGCTGCTTCAGGTACAAGGAATGCGCGGCGCTCGCGCGCGGCGCCAGGAAGCGCTCGCCGGTTCGCAGGGCTCGTCCCTAGCCGTCGATTGCTACTAAGTGAACTACCGACACATCTTCCACGCGGGCAACTTCGCCGACGTGCACAAGCACGTCGTCGTGCTTGCATTGCTCGATCGGTTGATGCGCAAGCCGAAGCCGCTGCTTTACCTCGACACGCACGCGGGACGAGGGTCGTACGACCTGCACTCGCCGGAAGCGATCCGAGGCGGCGAATGGCACGAAGGCATCGAGCGGCTCCTCGATCACGCACCCGAGAGCGACGAGGTACGGCGCTATCTCCAGGTGGCCGCGCCGGCGGTCGCTCAAGCGCGTTATCCCGGATCGCCCCTGCTCGCGCTCGAGCACCTGCGCGAAGGCGATCGTGCGGTTTTTGTCGAGAAGCAACTCGAGGAAGCGTACGCGCTACAGCATTCGGTGCGTAGCCGGCGCGGTGTGTCGGTCGTGCACGGAGACGGCTACGCCGCGCTCAAGACGTACTTGCCGCCTCGCGAGAACCGCGGGCTCGTGATGATCGATCCGCCGTACGAGTCGCAGCGCGAGTCTGCCGATGCATTGCGCGCGCTCGTATTCGGCCTACAGCGCTGGCCAACGGGCGTATTCGCGTTGTGGTATCCGATCAAGGCGCGTGCGGATGCCGCGCGTTTGCACAATGCATTGAAGGCAAGCGGGCTTCGCAAGCTGCTCGCTCTCGAGTTGAGCGTAAGACCGGACGATTCGCCGATCGGCTTGAACGGCTCCGGATTCATCATTGCGAACCCGCCCTGGCAATTCGACGCTGAAATGACGCCGGTACACGCAGAGCTCCACCGAGTGCTTGCCCCCGACGGCAAGGGGCACACGCGCATCGAGTGGATCGTGCCCGAGTGAGTCGTATTGAGCCCGTTGTGCCTCTCTTTGTCTTTCGGTGCGCCGCTGCGCCTCCGCGAGAGTCATCTTCATCTTGCCCGGGTGTGTCAGCGATGCTCGGCAAGAAGCTCAGCCTTGGGCTAGCGTACTCGCGCTGCCCATTTGCGGCGCGCGACCGGAATTATTCACTCGCTACATGCGCCGGCATGAGCAAGTTCAGCAAGCCAATCGCGCGGGCGCAGAAAATCCGTATAGAGCCGCGCTTCGGGTGAGCCGGGCTCGGGATGCCAGTTGTATTCCCAGCGAACGAGCGGAGGCAACGACATCAGAATCGATTCCGTGCGCCCGCCCGACTGCAAGCCGAAGGACGTGCCGCGATCGTAGACCAGGTTGAATTCGACGTAGCGGCCGCGGCGATAGAGCTGGAATTGACGCTCGCGCTCGCCGTATGCCATGTGCTTGCGTCGCCCGACGATCGGCAGATAGGCATCCAGAAAGTGATCGCCGACGCTTCGCATGTAGGCGAAGCAGCGTTCGAAGCCCCACTCGTGCAGATCGTCGAAGAAAAGGCCGCCGACGCCGCGTGTCTCGTTGCGGTGTTTGAGGAAGAAGTACCGATCGCACCAGCTCTTGTGTTTGACATACGTGTCATCGCCGAATGGCGCGCACGCATCGCGAGCGGTTCGATGCCAATGCAGCACGTCCTCCTCGAAGGGATAGTAGGGTGTGAGATCGAAGCCGCCGCCGAACCACCACACAGGCCCGCTCGCCGCTTGTGCCGAGAAGAAGCGCACGTTCGCGTGCGTCGTCGGCACATAGGGATTCAACGGGTGGAAGACGAGCGAGACGCCCATCGCCAGCCACGGGGCATTGGCGAGATCGGGCCGCTGTGCTGTCGCGCTCGGCGGGAGCGAGGCGCCCGACACCTGGGAGAAATTGACCCCTGCTTGCTCGAACACGGTGCCGGCGCGGAGCACTCGAGTTTCTCCGCCGCCGCCCTCGGCTCGCTCCCAGCGATCGTGCTGAAAGCGCCCGGTACCATCCTCCGCTTCTATGTGCGCACAGATCCGATCCTGCAAGTCGCGAAGGTACGCGAGCACCGCATCGGCATCGGTGCGTTCCGGAGACATGACCGGGTTACCCTCTTGCTACTTGCGCGCTGCGGCCTTCTTCGCAGGCGCCTTCTTCTTCGCTGCAGCTTTCTTCGCCGTCGCTGCGGTCTTCTTCGGCGCCGTCTTGGCAGCGACTTTCATCTTCGGCTCGGCCTCGCTCTTCGCAGCGCGTTTCGCTTTCGCAGGCGCCGGCGCCGGCTGAGCGGCGGCTGCAGGTGCCGCCTTCTTCTGCGCGCCGCGGCCGAAGCGGCCTTTGCCTCGCTCGGGCGCTGCGGCGATCAACTCGCGGCACTCGTCCAACGTGAGCGTATGCGGTTGCCGATCCTTCGGGATTTTCGCGTTCTTGACTCGATCGGTGATGTAAGGCCCATAGCGGCCGTTGAGCACTTGAATGCCCGCCTCCGGAAAATCGAGGATGATGCGGTTCGCGTCCTGCTCCTCTTTCGCGCGGATGAGCTCGAGCGCGCGGGGCAGCTCGATCGTGTATGGATCGTCCTCCTTGATGGACACGAACTTCTTCGCGCCATATTGGATATAGGGTCCAAAACGTCCGATCGCGACTCTGATCGGCTCGCCGCTCTCGGTCTGCCCGAGTGTCTTCGGCAATTTGAAGAGCTCGAGGGCGTCTGCCAGCGTGATCGAGTCCATGCGCTGGTGCGGGCGCAGGCTCGCGAACCTCGGCTTCTCGTCATCGTCTTTCGTGCCGAGCTGCACGAACGGACCGTACTTGCCGTAGCGTACCGAGACGGGCTTGCCGGTGTGCGGATCCGTTCCGAGCTCGCGGGCTTCGGAAACGTCTTCGCGCGTCACCGATTCATCGACGACGTCGACTTGCTGCTTGAATTCTTTCCAGAAGCGATCGAGCACCGGAACCCATTGTTCCTTGCCGTCCGCGATCTCATCGAGATCGTCTTCCATCTTGGCCGTGAAGCCGTAATCGACGTAGTGCTCGAAGTTGCGCGTGAGAAACTTGTTCACGATCTTGCCGAGGTCGGTCGGCACGAATCGTCGATTGATGAGCTCAGCGTACTTCTTGCCGGTCAGCGTCTGAATGATGCTCGCGTAGGTCGAGGGGCGGCCGATACCGTGCTCTTCGAGCGCTTTGACCAGGCTCGCTTCGGAGTAGCGCGGCGGCGGCTCCGTGAAGTGCTGCTCGGGTCGGATCTCGAGCAGCTTGAGCTGATCGCCCACTTCGAGCGGCGGGAGAATGCGATCGTTGTCATCGTCGCTCGCATCGTCCATGCCTTCCTTATAGACGGCGATGTAACCCGGCTTGAGAAGCGTCGAGCCGTTCGCGCGCAGCACGGCCGCGGCGCCGTCGCGCTGCGCCGTCGTTCCCGGAACGAGATCCACGGCCACCGTGTCGTACACGGCCGGTTCCATCTGACTTGCGACGGCCCGCTTCCAGATCAGGCTGTACAGCTTGAGCTGATCCGCATCGATCTTACCTTCGAGGCGTTCGGGCGTGATCGAAGCGGACGTCGGGCGAATCGCCTCATGCGCTTCCTGCGCATTCTTCGATTTCGTCTTGTACACGCGCGGCGTTTCGGGAAGCGACTCCGCGCCGTACATCTGCCCGATGACTTGGCGAATTTCCTGCACGGCCTCGTTCGCGAGATTGACGGAGTCCGTACGCATGTACGTGATCAATCCGACCGCGCCTTCGCCGAAATCGACGCCTTCATATAGTTGTTGAGCCAGACGCATCGTGCGCTGCGCGCCGAACCCGAGCTTGCGCGCGGATTCCTGCTGCAGCGTCGAGGTCGTAAATGGGGGCGCGGGATTGCGCTTGCGCTGTTTGCGATCGATCGAGGTGACGGTGACTTGGCCGCGTGCGGCCGCCTCGATCGCGCTTCGCACGTCGGACGCTTGTGCCTCGTTCGTGACCGAGAACTGCTCCATCTTCTCGCCGCGAAACTCGATGAGTCGCGCCGGAACGGTCTGTCCGGATTTCTCAGTATCGGCATCGATCGTCCAATACTCGCGCGGCTGAAAGCGGGCGATCTCTTCTTCGCGCTCGCAAATCATGCGCAGCGCGGGACTCTGCACGCGTCCAGCCGATGCACCCGGCAGCCCTGCCTTCTTCCAGAGCAGCGGGGAGAGATTGAAGCCGACGAGATAGTCGAGCGCACGGCGCGCTTGCTGCGCGTTCACGAGATCTTGCGAGATGTTGCGCGGCTGCTCGATCGCTTCGCGAATGGCGTTCTTCGTGATCTCGTAGAACACCACGCGATGCACGTTCTTGCCGTCGAGCGCGCCGATCTCCTTCAGGAGCTCGGTCAGATGCCAAGAGATCGCCTCGCCTTCGCGGTCAGGGTCGGTGGCGAGGTAGAGCGCATCGGACTTCTTCAGGGCACGCGCGATCGCCTGCACGTGCTTCTCGTTCTTGTCCAAGATTTGGTAGCGCATCGCAAATTTGCGCTTCGGATCGACCGCGCCTTCCTTCGGCACGAGGTCGCGAACGTGGCCATAGGAGGCCAGTACCTCGAAATTCTTTCCGAGGTATTTCTTGATGGTCTTCGCCTTTGCAGGCGATTCCACGATGACTAGATTCTTCTGCTCCATAAAAAAAGAAACCGCGGCAGTCCGCGGTGCTAGGCATGGGATGTTTTTTAGAACACCGTCAGTGCACCGCATCCAGCCTGTTGTCGAACACGAGATCCTCCATCCGTAGATAGGCGCTTTCCTGGCCCGGCTGGCTGAACAGCACCATCAGCACGACCCATTTCACCTGATCGATATCGATCTGCTTCGCATCGAGCGCGAGCAGTCGGTCGATCGTGAGCTCGCGCTGCGTCGCGTTCAGAATCCCGATGCTCTCCAAGTAGAGGATGTAGCCGCGGCAGTCGGTGTCGAGCCGCGCCTGCTCGCTCGGATCGAAGATTCGAATCGCGCGCGATGCAGGGATGATGCCTCTGCGCTCCGGTTCCGCCGAAAGCTGCTCCAGCCACTCCAACGCACGCACAACCTCCCGCTCCGAGAATCCTGCTCGTTCCAGTTCGTCCTTGAGCGTGTCGCGGTTCGGTTCGGGGGCGGACTCGAGGTCAGCGTCGAAATAATTCTCGAAGAGGTAAATGAGGATATCGAGGACGCTTTCCTTCATTTCGCTGCTACGAGCCTCTCTTGGTAGCCGAACGGACGTACAGTCCGCCAGGGTAGGATTCGATGCGGTTTTCGAGCTCCAAAATCAACAGCATCGAAGCCACCTCGTCGGCCTTGAAGCCAGTCCGCGCGACCAGGGAGTCCACGCCGGCCGGCTCGAAGCCGAGCGCATCTAACAGGATTTCATAGTCTTTGTCCAATTCGCCTCGGGGATCGCCCGAAGAGCTTCCCTCGTCCGAGTCTCGCGAAATCGGTGCCAATGCCCCCACGATACCTCGTAATTCGGCGAAGATGTCGGCGCCCGTTTCGACCAGCTTCGCGCCCTGCCTGATGAGCTGATGACATCCGCGTGCCATCGGATTGTGGATCGAGCCCGGTATCGCGAACACCTCGCGGCCCTGTTCCCCGGCAAGCCGGGCGGTGATGAGCGACCCGCTCTGGAGGGCCGCTTCGACGACCAAGGTGCCGACCGCAAGCCCGCTGATGATTCGATTGCGGCGAGGGAAATGATTCTTGAGCGGCGGCGTGCCGATTGGAAACTCGCTTACGAGCGCGCCCGACGCTGCTATCGCCGCGGCAAGCGGCCGGTGCTGCTTCGGGTAGTCGATATCGAGCCCCGTTCCGCAGACCGCGATCGTTTTGCCGCCCCCGGCGAGCGCGCCCTCATGACCGGCACCGTCGATGCCTAAGGCGAAGCCGCTCGTGATCGTGAGTCCGCAACGCGCGAGATACGCGGCGAACTCGTGCGCATTCTCTCGGCCGGTCGGGGTTGGATTGCGCGAGCCGACGATCGCAAGCTGCGGCATCGAGAGCGCGTGCGGATCCCCGCGCACGAAGAGCCCGACGGGCGCGTCCGGGATCTCGGCGAGCAAGCGTGGATAGAGCGGGGTACCCCACGCGACGAAATGATGCGCGTCCTGCTCGAGCCACTTCAGATCGGCCGCGAGATCATCGTCACGGTGCGCTTGGAGCCATTCGATCAAGGAGTCGCCAGCGCCCGAAGCGCGAAGGGTCGACGGCGATGCCGTTGCGATCGACGCGGCGGAGGCGTGGTGTTGAAGCAGCGCTTGCACGTGCGTCCCGTGAAATCCGGGTGCACGCGCCAATAGCAGCCATGCGGAAAGCTCATCCATGAGTCAGTATGCACGTGTCTGAATGTGTGAAGTGTAAGGTGTAACGTCAGAGAGCAACTCCGAGCCTTCTGACCTTACACGTCACACTTTACACGTTACACGGCGCGCCGCGCACGCGGCCCGCCTAAGGATTGCCCGCCGAATCCCCCTGCCGGATCTCGTGGCTGGTTTGCATGACGAGCGCGTAGCTCATCCTGTCGAAGGCGTTGAAGACCATCACGAGGCCGACGCGTTCGTCCGGCAACTGAACGCTTTTGCCACGGCCGAGCGTGCCGACGCCCAAACCGCCTTTGGCATATCGGTCGCGCACGACATTGCCGCGTTGAGAGATCGCGAGGATGTGGCCGGGCTCGAGGCCGTGGCGCGAGCCGCGGTTGAGCGCGACGACTTGGTATTGTCCCATGACCGTCTGGCTTTGAACCGCGATGACGGTTGCGTCGATTTCTGCTTCGGGCGCGTGCGGAACGAAGTCCAGGTTCACGTCTACCGATTCGGGGAACAGCTTGTCGCCCTGCAGCGCTTCGCGCGCACTCTCTCTGAGCACGAGCTTCGCCGGGTCGCCCTCGGTCGCGACCGAAGCGGCGCCCACGTAGATGCCCGTATAGCCGAGCAGATCGTTGTTCTCGGGGTCGCGAATCGGCTCCTCGACGTGAATGATGCTGAAGCGATCTTCTTCGGCGGCATTGCCGAGCCGGCGAGCGTACACCTCGTTGCCTGCGCCGCCGATGATGTGATCGTCGCGCATCGCGACGAGGTACGGCGCACTGCGGACTTGATCTTTGTCGAGCAGCGTCGGACGTCCCATGAAGCTCGCGACGATGTCATACGGGATCGCGGTGATCGCTTCGCTGAGCGGCTCGCGGCGAACTTGCGGCGACAGGCGCTTCGTTCCGCCGCTGGTTTCGCCGCGCTCCGCGATCGTGAGGCGAGGCTGCCCGTCGATGTAGACGAGCTTCAGAACGTCGCCCGGATAAATCAGATGCGGGTTCTCGACCTGGGGGTTCACGTACCAAATTTCCGGCCAGTACCAGGGGTCGCGCAGGAACAGCTTGGAAATGTCCCAAAGCGTGTCGCCCTTCTTCACGACGTACTCGTCGGGCGCATCGGCGGTCAGGGGGATGTTGCTGCCCGTAGCGATCGTGCGCTCGCTTTCCTGCGCCGACAGACTCGCGGGCAGAAGCCCGGCCGCGAAGGTCAAGCCGGTGGCCAGGCTCAGCACGAACGCCGACCGAATCGAAGATGTCGCAGTCTTCATGCGCCGAACAAGCTCCATTCAGGACCCTGAGAACCCATGCCGAGCCTGCGCGTTTTGCTCGTGTGCTCCGGTCCGATCCGGATGATCTATGGCGCAGGGCAGTCGGGGGCTTCCGTGCCGCGCCTCGAGGACGCTTCGCGGGAGCACCGGGGACCTATATTAAGTTCAACTGTGATCCAACTTTAGCAGCAGATTTCAAGCGATTGCACGAATGGGCTTTCAGGCCGAGACGTGGTTCTCATTCCGCCTGCAAGCGTGCGGGCGCTGGGCTCCGGGCTCTGGGCTCTCGGCCAGAAAAGAACCCGCTTCCTGGCCACCCAAATAATGGATTTGGCGCGCTCGTGCGGTGACGCGATTCACTCTGCCCGTCGCCCGGTTGAAACTCTCGGATCCGCCTAGAGACTATAGACAGTACCGGCTTATCAGTTTTGAATTGCGCCCATGGCTCTACTTCCGATTCTTGAATTCCCCGACCCGCGGCTGCGTACCCGTGCCGTGCCGGTCGAGACCGTCGATGCGAGCTTGCGTAAGCTGATCGACGACATGTTCGAAACCATGTACGCGGCGCCCGGGATCGGGCTCGCCGCGACGCAGGTGAACGTGCACAAGCGCGTCATCGTCATCGACGTGAGCGAGACGCGCGATCAGCCGCTCGCGCTCATCAACCCCGAGATTCTCGAGCGCCAAGGCACAGAGGAGAGCGAAGAGGGCTGCCTCTCCGTGCCCGGCATTTACGACAAGGTGAGGCGTGCCGAACGCGTCCGGGTTCGCACGCTCGACCGCGACGGCAAGTCGAAGGAGCTCGAGGCCGACGGCTTGCTCGCGGTGTGTATCCAGCACGAGATCGACCATCTCGACGGGAAACTCTTCGTCGACTATCTCTCCGACTTGAAGCGCACGCGTATCCGCAAGAAGCTCGAGAAGGAACGAAAAGATCGCGGCACGAGCGCACGTTCGAAGGTGAGCACGCCCGCGATCTAGAACCGGCTCTCTGGGCTCTGGGCGCTGGGCGCTGGGCTACCGGCCAGAGTCACGACTGGGCCTGCGCGTAATGATCGAGCACGTCGCTTCGTCGTCGAATCAGGTATTGCGTAGCAATCACGCAATAGCGTGATTCACTCTTACCAGAGCCCAGCGCCCAGCGCCCAGCGCCCGCGGCGATGCTGCTACGATTCGTTCCTCCGCTCTCGATTCTCGCCGTAGCCGCACGTGTCTTCTTCTTTTTCGATCGTTTTCGCGGGCACGCCGGATT
>JBDZVE010000006.1:53776-60790 GCA_040255535.1 Lysobacterales bacterium
CCGTAGCCGCACGTGTCTTCTTCTTTTTCGATCGTTTTCGCGGGCACGCCGGATTTTTCCGTTCCAGTGCTCGAGGCGCTGCTCGGCTCGAAGCATCGCGTACGCGCCGTGTACACGCAGCCCGATCGGCCCGCCGGGCGCGGCCGACAACTTGCCGCGAGCCCCGTCAAGCGCGTTGCGCTCGAACGTGGGATCCAAGTCGAACAACCTCACACATTGAAGGATGCCGCGGCGCTCGAGCGGCTCGCGTCCTTCTCCGCTGATCTCATGATCGTCGTGGCCTATGGCTTGCTGTTGCCGCAAAGCGTGCTCGACACGCCGCCGCTCGGCTGCATCAACGTGCATGCATCGCTCCTGCCGCGCTGGCGGGGAGCCGCACCGATCCAGCGCGCGATCCTCGCGGGCGACAGCGAGTCCGGCGTGACGATCATGCAGATGAACGCGGGTCTCGACACCGGCCCGATGCTGTTCAAGCGCGCGACTTCGATCGGACCGCGCGAAACCTCCGCGACCTTGCACGATCGCCTTGCGCAGATGGGTGCGCAAGCCCTGCTCGAGACGCTGGCTTCGCTCCGGGAGATCCGGCCGGAACCTCAGCCCGAAGAAGGCGCGACGTACGCACCGAAGATCCGCAAGGACGAAGCGCGCATCGATTGGTCGCGATCGGCGGTCGAACTCGATCGCATGGTGCGAGCGTTCGATCCGTGGCCGGTCGCGGAAACGCGGTGGGCCGGACAGCAGCTCCGGATTTGGGAAGCGGTCCCGAGCGACGCCGAGCACGGTGTCGAACCGGGTCGCGTCGTTCGCTGCACGAGTGAAGGCATCGATGTCGCGACCGGCGCAGGCGTTCTGACGCTGAAGCGCGTGCAACTCGCGGGTCGAAGCGCGATGTCGGCGGCGCAGTTCTTGAACGCCCATCGTCTCGAAAACGCGGTGCTCGGCGAGTGAGTGCCTCTGCGGCCGTTCGCGCACGCGCGGCGCGCGCCGTCGCTGCCGTCGCGCAAGGCCGTTCGCTCGAGACGGCGCTCGTCATCGAGCCGCAGATGAGCGCGCAGGAGCGCGGACTCCTGCGTACGCTCGTATTCGACAGCGTGCGTTGGTACCTGCGCCTGGATGCGATCCTCGCGCTGCTGCTCTCGAGGCCAGGGCAGACGATGCGGCCCGAGGTCCGAGCGCTTGCGATCGTGGGCTTGTGCCAGCTTCTGTATTCGGACATTCCCGTGCACGCCGCCGTGAACGAGACGGTCAATGCCGCGAAGCTGCTCGGTCATCCTCGCGCCGCCGGCGTGATCAATGCCGTGTTGCGGCGCTGCCTGCGCGAGCGCGCTTCGCTCGCCGCACGGGTCGACAACGATCTCGCAACACGCACGGCGCACCCCAAATGGCTCGTCGAGCAGCTCGCGATTGATTGGCCCGAAGCGTACCGTCAGATTTTGGATGCGAACAACGAGCGGCCGCCGTTCTGGATTCGCGTCAACGGCCGGAAGATTTCGGGTTCAGCGTACCGGCGCGACCTCGAGGCGCGCGGCTTACATGTCCTCGAAAGTCGCTTCGCGGACGAGGCGCTCCTGTTGGAGCGAGCGGTCGACGTCGGCGAGCTGCCGGGGTTTGCGGAAGGCCTCGTGTCCGTACAGGACGCGGCGGCGCAGCTCGCGGCGCGCCTGCTCGAGCCGCTGGCGGGAGAACGGGTGCTCGATGCTTGCGCTGCACCCGGAGGCAAGACGGGCCACATCTTGGAGCTGCAGCCCGAGCTCGAATCGGTGCTCGCGATCGATGTTTCCGCAGAGCGGCTCGTACGCGTGCGCGACAACTTGCGGCGACTCGGTCTCGAAGCTCAAATCCTGCAGGCGGATGCGGCTAGCGCTGCGGCATGGTGGGACGGAACACCCTTCGACCGCATTCTGCTCGACGTGCCGTGTTCGGCGACCGGCGTCATTCGGCGTCATCCGGACATTAAATTACTTCGCCGCCCGGAGGATATTCGCGCGCTCGCTGTCAAACAGGCCGAGCTGCTGCGGACCTGCTGGACGCTGCTACGTCCCGGGGGACGGCTCGTATATGCGAGCTGCTCCGCGCTGCGTGCAGAAACTAACGACGTGATCGGCGCATTTCTGGGCGCGTTCGCCGACGCTCGCGACGTAACGGCAGAGTCGTTCGGGCGTCTCAGCGTACCGGCAAGCCCCGGTCCGGGTGTCCGGATCGCCGCGGGATCGGCCTCGATGGACGGCTTCTATTATGCTTGCCTCGAGAAAGAGCGAGAGAAGACAGAAGGATAATGAGTGGGAGCGAGCCTCAAGTTTTGGCGCAATCTAAGGTCACGGTACTTCGCGAACGCGAGTCGGACGGTCGTGTTGGTCGCCATCATTGCCTTCCCTGCGGCGGCTTGGGCGCAGAGCCGCTTCGAGATCCGCTCTGCGTACGTGGAGCCGGCCGACGGCGTCTATGAGCTGAATACGACGATCAATTTCGACCTTCCCGAAGGGGCGCGCGCCGTCGTTCGTGAAGGCGTACCGCTCACGCTGCACTTGGAAATCGTCGTGCGGCGCCGCCGCAACTACTGGTTCGATTACACCGTCGCGACGCTCGAGCAGAATTACGAGCTCGTCTATCACGCGCTCAGCGAGCGTTACCTGGTTCGCAACCTGAACAGCGGCGAGCAAGCCTCGTACGCGACGCTCGATGCGGCGCTCGACGAGCTGCGGGTGATCAGCGGTTTGCCTATATTGGATCAGGCCCTCATCGAGCGCGGGCGGCACGAAATCAGTATTCGGGCCAGCATCGATGTGCACACGATGCCCGATGCGCTGCGATTCGTCCTGTTCTGGGCCGACGATTGGCGCCAGCGCAGCGAGTGGTACACGTGGTCTCCGCAACTGTAAAACGCACGCTTGTCAGCATCCTGGTGCTCGTCGGATCCGGGCTCTGGGTCGCGGCGCTCCTCATGATGGCGCAGACCGTGCAGCAGTCGGCTCACTTCAGCGACCTGCATCCGATCATCGTCGGCGTCAATGCGGCCGGACTCATCGTTCTTTTGATCCTGATCGGGGGGCGGGTCGCGCAACTCGTGCGCGACTGGCGCAAACGGGTCGTCGGGTCCCGCATGGAAGCACGAATGGTGTGGATGTCGGCGACGCTTGCCCTCGCTCCGCTCCTGCTCGTGTTCTATTTCTCGGTCCTGTTCCTCAATCGCGGTATCGATAGCTGGTTCCATGTCGAAGTGCGCCAAGGGCTCGAGGATGCGCTCAAGCTCTCGCGCGCTGCGCTCGACCTGCGCATTCAAGAGCATCTCGACCGCACGCACGAAACGGCGCGGCGGCTTGCGGCGAGCCCGCTCGATCCCGTACACGCGATCAACGAGCTCAGACGCGAGACCGGCGCGCTCGAGCTGACCTTGATCGGTCCGAGCAGCCGGATCATCGCGACCAGCTCCGAAGGAATCGGCGATTCCGTGCCGGTTCCCTCGACGGATGAAGTCATGATGCAGGTCCGGCACGGGCGCGACTACTTTGCGCTCGATCCGGTCGCGGGCGGCGGTTTTCTCGTACGCACGGCGGTGCTCGTGCCGGTCTTCGAGCCGGGCGACGAGGAGTATGTGCTGCGCGCGATCTATCCGATCGAGCGCCGGTTGGGCGAGCTCGCCGACACCGTCGAGTCGGCGTATCAACGCTATGGCGAGAAGGCGCGTTTGCGCGAGCCGCTCAAGACGAGCTTCACGCTCACGCTCACCCTCGTTTTGCTCTTGTCCTTGTTTGCGGCGCTCTACGGCGCGTTCTGGGCGGCCCGCCGTCTCGTGCGACCGATTCAAGACCTGGTCGCCGGTACGCGCGCGGTCGCGAAGGGCGACTTCGATTTGCGGCTCCCGCTCACCTCGCACGACGAGATGGGCATTCTCGTGCACTCGTTCAACGATATGACGAAGCGCCTCGCGCGCGCGCGCATCGAGATGCGCCGCAGCCAACAGGAGGCCGAAGCCGAACGCGCGAACCTCGCCGTGATCCTCGCGCGCTTGTCGACCGGAGTGATCTCGCTCGAGCCCGATCGCACGATCCGCACTGCCAATCAGGCGGCGAGCGCCATTTTGGGAACGGACGTCGAGGGGCTGATAGGCAAACCGCTGCAGACGAGCAGCGGGAGCTCGTTGTTCGATCAGTTTCAGAGCGCGTGCAGCGCGCACCTCGACACCGGGGAAACCGAATGGCGCGAACAGCTTGTGCTGCAGGGCGAATCGAGTCGCCGCGTGCTCATGTGCGCCTGTACGCCGCTCTCGGGCGAGGGCGAAAGCTCCGGCGGCTACGTGATCGTGTTCGACGACATCACCGCGCTCCTCCAAGCGCAGCGCGACGCCGCCTGGGGCGAGGTCGCTCGGCGGCTGGCACACGAGATCAAGAACCCGCTCACGCCGATTCAGCTCTCGGCGGAGCGTTTGCGCCATAAGCTGCTCGGCTCGATGAACGAGGCGGACAGCGCCGTGCTCGACCGGGCGACGCATACGATCGTGCAGCAGGTCGAGGCGATGAAGGAGATGGTGAACGCCTTCAGCGAGTACGCGCGGGCGCCTGCAATGAATTTGTCGCGCTTCGATTTGAATCAGCTCATCATCGAAGTCACCGAGCTTTACCGGGCGCCAGGCAGGGTTGGCCGCCCGCGGCTCGATTTGGATCCCGCGCTGAGCGAAATCGAGGCGGACCGTGGACGCATGCGACAAATCATTCACAATCTGCTCGTGAACGCGATCGAAGCGCTGGACGGTGTCGAGCAGCCGGAAGTCCGCGTCGCGACCCGGGCGATCGAAAAGAGCGATCAGCACTGCGCGGAGATCGTGGTGGAGGACAATGGCCCGGGATTCCGGCCGGACGTGATCGGCCAGGTATTCGATCCGTACGTCACCACGAAACCGAAAGGCACTGGCTTGGGGCTCGCGATTGTGAAGAAAATTGTCGAAGAACACGGCGGCAAGATCGAGGCGGACAACGCCCGCAGTGGAGGCGCGCGAGTGCGCATCGAGTTACCGCTCGCAGCAACGATTCGGACGGGCGGCCCGCTCCGTGAGCGACGCACCGGACCGAGGAGGGAACGGGCATGAGCGCAGCGCGCATCTTGGTAGTCGATGACGAATCTGAAATCCGCGGTCTGCTGAAGGAGATCCTCGCGGACGAAGGTTACGAGGTCGATGTCGCGGCCGATGCGGCCGAAGCGCGCGCCATTCGCGCGGAGCACGATCCGGATCTCGTGCTGCTCGACATCTGGATGCCGGATTCGGACGGCATCACGCTGCTGCGGGAGTGGGCGCAGCCGAACGGCACAACGTCTTGCCCGGTCGTGATGATGTCGGGCCACGGCACGGTCGAGACGGCGGTCGAAGCGACGCGCCTCGGCGCGTTCGATTTCGTCGAAAAGCCCCTCTCGCTCGCGAAGCTTCTCCGCACGGTCGAGCGCGCGCTCGACTCGGCGCGCAACAAGCGCCAACTCGGCCGATCGTTGGTACCGCCGTTTCTGGCGCCGGTCGGGCGCAGTCGAGTGATGCACGGCCTGCGCGAGCAGGCGCAGCAGATCGCGCCGCATGACACGCCCGTATTGATCGTCGGTGAGCCCGGCACGGGGCGCGAAGCGTTCGCGCGCTACATTCACTCCCTGAGCCCGCGCGCGAGCGGTCCGTTCGTGCAGTTGGTCGCGACGGGCGTGAGCGACGAAGGGGCGGCGACCGCGCTACACGGCACGGAAGACGCGAATGGCGTGCATCCCGGCGTATTCGAGCAAGCGGCGGGTGGTGTCCTCTTCATCAACGGCATCGAAGATCTGCCGCTTCGTGCGCAGGGCATGGTGATGGCTGCGCTCGAGACGCAGTCCTTCACGCGGGTCGGCGGCGCGGTGCCGGTCAAGGCGAACGTGCGCATCATCGCCTCGGCCACTTCGCGCTTCTTGAACGCGGAAGGCACGGCCGCAGTGCGCTCGGACTTGCTGTCCCGGCTCAACGTCATCACGCTGCACGTGCCGCCGCTCAGGGAATACGCGCAGGACGTGCCCGACTTGCTGCGTCACTATGTCGATCGGCTCGTCGATGAACAGCAGCTGCCGTTTCGGCGTTTCGGCGTCGCCGCGCAGAATCGATTGCGCAACTATCCCTGGCCCGGGAATATTCGCGAGCTGAAGAACCTCGTCCAGCGCTTGTTGATTCTCGGGGGCGAAGAGGAGATCAAGCTCGAGGAAATCGAGCGCGAGCTTGCGACCCATGCGCCGACGAACGAGCCGCTCGTCAAGCAGGACCTGCTCGCGCTCCCGCTGCGCGAAGCGCGCGAGCACTTCGAGCGCGCCTACCTCCAGCAGCAGCTCATCTTGTGCAACGGCAAGGTCGGCCAACTGGCAAAGCGCGTCGGAATGGAGCGAACCCACCTGTATCGCAAGCTCCGCTCGCTCGGAGTGGATTTCCGGCAGCTGGCGGAAGATTAGGGGATAGTGTCTAGGGGGTAGGGGATAGTCAGAAATGAAGACGGCGCGCTCCTGCGCGCCGCGCGCAGCTCTGACTACCCCCTATCCCCTGATCACTATCCCCTGAGTGATCACGCTCGTGATCACTCACTCACCAACGCGAATGACCAGCGCCTCGACTCTTGCTTGCCGGAGCTTGCTCCTCGTCTCTTCGAGCTTCTTGAGATTCGTGATCGGTCCGATGCGGACGCGGTGCCACGTGTCCTTGTCGATCGTCACCTTCTGAATCTTCGACTCGACGCCCTGCATCGCGATGAGGGCGCGCATGCGATCGGCGTCGGCATGATTGCGGAACGAGCCCGCCTGGAGAATGTATGCGCCGGGTTTCTCGACTCGGCTTGGGCCGCTGCCGGAAGGTGCCTGAACGCGGCCGTCTTGCTCGGGGATCACGACTTCGAACTTCGGCAGCATCTCGTAGAAGTCGTACTGCGTCTCGGCCTGTTGAGAGGCGGGCGCAGGCTCCGGCGGAGGCGCGGCTTCTTCGGCGACGACGGGCGGCGTTTGCTGCGCCATGCGCGCGGCTGGGCG
>JBDZVE010000006.1:60890-62926 GCA_040255535.1 Lysobacterales bacterium
GGTGTTAAAGACAGAAGAATGCAGAAGCAGTCGGCTGCGAAGGTTAGCAAGAACGTACAGAGACTTCAGGTACCCCGTGAAGCGCAGCTGCACTTCCTCACCGTCCGCCGTCCGCCATTCACCGTTCGCGCGCCGCGCTGTGCGCGGCGCTACATCTTTTCGGGTGCACTGACCCCAAGAATCTTGAGTCCGTTCTCGAGCACTTGGCGCGTGGCGGCGACCAAGTTCAGGCGAGCGTTGCGCAACGCGACGTCGTCGACGATGAACGTGTGGGCGTTGTAGTACGTATGAAACTCGCTTGCGAGCTCGCGCAGGTAGTGTGCGAGCTGATGGGGCTCGTTGGCATCCGCGGCGGCCTCGAGGATCTCGGGGTATGAAGTGAGCTTGCGGATCAGTGCTTTTTCGTGGGGCTCGGTCAGCCGCGGAATGTTGAGCTCGCCGATCTCCCGATCGTGCGAAAGCCCCTTCTCCGCGAGCTGGCGGAAGACGCTGCAGACGCGGGCGTGCGCGTACTGCACGTAGTAAACGGGATTCTCTTCCGTCTGAGCGAGCGCGAGATCGACATCGAACACGAATTCCGAGTCCGCTTTGCGCGAGACGAGGAAGAAGCGCACGGCGTCGCGTCCCACCCACTCGATGAGATCGCGCACGGTCACGTAGGAGCCTGCGCGCTTCGAGATCTTCACCTCTTCGCCGCCGCGCATGACACGCACCATCTTGTGCAGCACGTACGCGGGGTAATCCTTGGGAATGCCGAGATTGAGCGCTTGCAGGCCGGCGCGAACGCGCGCGACCGTGCCGTGGTGGTCGCTGCCTTGCACGTTGATCGCGCGGCGAAAGCCGCGCTCCCATTTCGTCACGTGATAGGCGACGTCCGGTACGAAGTACGTATACGTGCCGTCCGATTTGCGCATGACGCGGTCCTTGTCATCGCCGTATTCGGTCGTACGCAACCACAACGCGCCGTCTCGCTCGTACGTCTTGCCGCTCGCGATGAGCGCTTGCACCGTGCGCTCGACCTTACCGTCCGTATAGAGGCTCGACTCCAAATAGTAGACGTCGAAGCGAACGCCGAACTTCTGCAGATCGAGATCCTGTTCGTGCCTGAGGTAAGCGACGGCAAATTTTCGAATCCCCTCGAGGTCGTCGATTTTTCCGGTCGCCTTCACCGGTTCGCCGTCCATCGCATGCACGGTCTTCTTTGCGAGGAAGTCATCGGCGATGTCCTGGATGTATTCGCCGTTGTAAGCCGCGTCCGGCCAGCCCGCATCGCCGGGCTTCAAGCCGCGCGCGCGTGCTTGCACCGACAGCGCGAGGTTCTGAATTTGAACGCCGGCGTCGTTGTAGTAGAACTCGCGCGTGACCTCGTGGCCTTGGGTTTGCAGGAGTGCAGCCAGCGCGTCGCCGAGTGCCGCCTGACGCCCGTGTCCGACATGCAGCGGACCGGTCGGATTCGCCGAAACGAACTCGACGACCGTCGCTTCGCGGGCCGAGCGCTTGCTGTAGCCGTACGTCGCCCCGAGATCGAAAATGCGGGCGAGCTCTTCCTGATAGGCCCGCGCCGACAGATGAAAATTGATGAAGCCCGGCCCTGCAATCTCCACTTTGTCAATGAGCTCGCTCGGCGCGAGGGCATCGACGATCGATTGCGCGAGTTGACGCGGGTTCCGCCGCGCGGGCTTGGCAAGCTGGAGCGCGATGTTCGTCGCGTAATCGCCGTGTGCCGGATCGCGCGTGCGCTCCACGGCGACCGTAGGGTTGATATCGGCCGGCAAGATGTCCGCAGGCAATGTCGCGAGCGCCGCCTGCACGAGTCGTTCGACTTGGTATTTCACGAAGGATGGTGCTGGTTGGGATGGGGTAAGTCTAGCAGCAAGGGAGTGATGATTAGGGGGTAGGGGGTAGGGGATAGTCAGAGAAAGAGTCGCGCACTTGCGCGACGTTCGGCAGCATTCGATGCGAATGCGCGGCAACCGAGCGGAAAGTCGGCGTTAGGTGCGAGCGCGAACTCTGACTATCCCCTATCCCCTATTCCC
>JBDZVE010000006.1:63026-84154 GCA_040255535.1 Lysobacterales bacterium
AAAGTCGGCGTTAGGTGCGAGCGCGAACTCTGACTATCCCCTATCCCCTATTCCCCATCCCCTGGCCATTACCCCCTAGAACAGTTCTACCGGATCCACATCGATCGACCAGCGTACGCGTTTCGTTGTCGGCGATGCTTCGAGCGCGGGCATCCAGCTTTGCAAGAAGCGCTGTAGAGACGCGTGGGAATCGGCGTGCACGAGAAGCTGTGCGCGGTGCCGACCCGCGCGGCGTTCCATCGTCGCCGGCGCGGGGCCCAACAACTTCACGCCGCGCACGGGTCGTCTGCGCCCAGCCTCGAGCGCGGCCTGGAGAAACGCCATCGGTGCGGACAGGCTCGTCGCTTCGGCGCGGAGCAGGGCGAGTCGTACGAAGGGCGGCCAACGGCAGATCTGGCGTTCTTCGATGGCGCTTGTCGCGAACGCGTCGTAACCGCCTTGCAGGAGCTTCATGAGCAGCGGGTGATCCGGAAACTCGGTTTGAATCAACACCTCGCCAGGTCGTTCCGCGCGACCCGCGCGGCCCGCGACTTGCACGATCGTTTGCGCGAGCCGTTCGCTCGCGCGGAAGTCCGTGCTGAAAAGTCCCTGGTCTGCGTTCAGCACGACGACGAGCGTGACGTTCGGGAAATCGTGCCCCTTCGTCAGCATCTGGGTCCCGACGAGAATATCGATCTCCTTGCGGTTGATTCGCTCGAACACCGCCTCGAGGTCGCCTCGCTTGCGGATGCTGTCTCGGTCGAGTCTTGCAATCGTGGACTTGGGAAACGATGCGGCAATCGTCTCCTCGATTCGCTCCGTGCCTTGCCCGACCGGTTTGGCGGGTGAGAAGCATTGCGGACACGCATCGATCCGCGCGTGCTGCGCGCCGCAGTGATGGCAGAGGAGCGCGCTCGCTTGCCCATGCACCGTCAAATGCGCGTCACATCGCTTGCAGTGCGCTGACCAGCCGCAACTCGGGCAAAAGAGCACTGGAGCGTACCCGCGGCGGTTCAGGAACAGCATGATCTGCCCGCCCGCGTCGAGATGCCGGTGCATAGCGAGCACGGTCGGCGTCGCGATACCTTGCGTCTGCGCGTTCTTGCGCAGATCGACCAAAGACCAGCGGGGCTGCTGCGCTTCGGCCGCGGCGCGTTGCGGAAGCCTCGAGAACCATTCAGGTCGCTGCTGCGCACGGTGCAGGGTCTCGAGCGCGGGCGTCGCCGAGCCGAGCACAACCGGAACGCAGGAGCGCTGTGCGCGCACGATCGCCAGATCGCGCGCCGAATAGCGAAAGCCTTCGTGCTGCTTGAAGGAAGCATCGTGCTCTTCGTCCACCACGATGAGGCCGAGCCGCTCCATCGGACAGAAAACGGCCGAACGCGTCCCGATTGCGATCCGTGCGGTGCCCTCGCGCGCAGCGCGCCACGCATGCAGTCTTTCCGTGTCGTTGAGTGCCGAATGCATGACGGCGATGGGCAGCGGAAAGCGCGCTCGAAAGCGCGCGACCAGTTGCGGCGTGAGCGCGATTTCAGGGACGAGCACGAGCGCTTGCTCGCCGCGGGCAAGCACACGAGCGATGAGCTGCAGATAGACTTCCGTTTTGCCGCTGCCCGTGACGCCGTACAGAAGATGCGACGCGAACGTCCCGAGGGTTCGCTCGATGCGGTCGACTGCTTGTCGCTGCGCTTCGTTCAGCGTGGGGCCGGAGGTCGGCGCAACGGTTAGCCGGTCGCACTCATCCATTCGCGCAACGCGTTCGACAAAGCCGCGCTCGCTGAGCCTCTTGAGCGCCTCCATCGTGCTTCCGGACGCTGCGAGCAGCGTCCGCGCGTCTGCGGGCGGATGCTCGACGAGATAGCGGATGATCGCGCGTAGCCGCGAGGCTCGGGCCGGAATCTCCGTCAGGGCGTGCAGTCGCCCGAGCTCGGTCAAGCGCCATTCGAATCGTTCTTCGCGCAGGGGCGCACCGTCCCTGAGTGCGACCGGCAGGGCCGCCGCGAGGACCTCGCCGATCGGATGGCGATAGTAATCCGCCGACCATCGCAGGAGCTGCAGGAGCGCGTCGTCGAACGCCGGTTCGCGATCGAGCACCGCCTGGATCGACCGAACCTTTGCTGCGGGTACGTCCGTGCGATCCCGACGCTCGAGGACGATGCCGATGACTTGGCGCCGGCCGAAAGGAACGCGCACCCGAACGCCGGGTTCGGGCAGGCGCTCGAGGTCGGCAGGAACGCGATAGTCGAACGTCCTGCGCAGGGGGGTGTCGATCGCGACGGAAACGTACACGGCAGCGGCTAGGCTCAGGCGGGTTTAGAGCACATCTGACGCTATGTGCGTGTGCATAAAGATCATGTACCAAGTCTCGCTTCGGGCGTGACAACCGATCACCGCCGGCCGCCCACCGCTGCTGTCAACGGGACGCGGCCTCGTGCGTTCATAATCAACAGGCCCCTAACGTGAGCCGGGGGATGAATGCGCCGTTCTGATACCCTGCCGACCATCGCAATGCGCCTCGACGATGAGCCGGCATCAAAGGAGCACAGTCTGGAGCAGTCGCGCGAGCTCGAACGCTTTCTGACGAATGTAGAGAAGCGCGCGTTTCGCATCGCCCGCATCACCGTGCGCAACGACGACGACGCGCTCGATATCGTACAGGATGCCATGCTGCAACTTGCGCGGAGCTACGCTGGCCGGCCCGCGGATGAGTGGGGGCCGCTCTTCTACCGCATCCTTCAGAATCGCATTCGAGATTTCCAGCGCCGCCGCAAAGTTAGAGCGAAGGTGTTGAGCTGGCTGCCGGGGCGCTCGAGTCATGAGGATGAAGGGGACGATCCCTTCGAGGCCGTGCCGGATCGGGGCTTGCTGCCATTCGAGGCGCTTTCGATAGAGGAGGCGATGCGAGGGCTGGAGCGGGCGCTCGTGCGGCTGCCGGATCGACAGCGAGAAGCCTTCATGTTGCGCAACTTCGAGGGCCTGAGTGTCGCCGAGACGGCGAGCGCGATGGGATGTACCGAGGGCAGCGTCAAAACGCATTATTCCCGAGCCGTCCATACCCTGCGCGCAGAGCTCGATGCCGTCGCGCCCGGCGCGCCGGACGAGGCGAAGGTGAGAACGTCGTGAGCCACGATCCCGAACGCGAAAGCGCCGAATTCGAAGCCCGTACTCGAGCGCTCTTCGAGCAGAGCGTCGAGAATCTGGACGGCAGAACGCGCTCGCGTCTCAATCGGGCGCGGCATGCCGCCCTCGATGAGCTGCGCACCTCGCCTGCGCACGCATGGCGCCGCGCTTGGATCCCGCTGAGCGGTGCGACAGCCGTTGTCGCGCTCGCGGTGTGGATGGCGCTTTCGCCGGGAAGCCAGCAGGGGCAGCCGCACGAAAGCGGGATTCCGATCGACGATCTCGAGCTCTTCGCTGAATCGCCGAGCCTCGATTTGCTGGAGGACGTCGAGTTCTACGCTTGGATGGCGGATGAAATGGACGACGTGCAGAACGGGAACAGCGGCTAACGATGGGCAAGAGGCGTCGAGCATGGCATCCGCACGCGCCGAGCTGGCTCGTTCGGCTCGTCGCGGCCTCACTGATCGCGCTTGTCGCGGTCGCCGCTCGGGCGGACGACTCGAGCGCGGTGGGCGTACGTTGGCAGGACCTGACGCCTTCCCAGCAAGAAATCCTCGCCCGCTTCGAGCCGCGTTGGGAACAGCTTCCGCATGCGCGGCAGCGAGCGCTCGCTCGCGGCGCGGAACGGTGGGCATCGATGTCGCCCGAGGAGCGCGCGGAGGCGCGCGAGCGCATGGAGCGTTGGCGCGCGCTCGACCCCGAGCAGCGCCGCGAGCTCCGGCGGCGCTTCCGCGAGTTCAAATCATTGCCGCCGGAGGAACAGGCGCGCATTCGCGAGCGCTACGAGCATTTCCGGTCTCTCCCTCCCGAAAAGCGGCGCGCGCTCCGCGAGAAGTTCCGGAACCTTTCGCCCGAGGAGCGCAAAAAGCTGCGAGAGCGAGTGTTGTCGCCGGAATCCGGCCCGCTGCCAGACGAGACTGAAGAGCGGAAGGCCGAGGAGTGACTCGGTCCCCCAAGTCGCGGATCAGTTCTCGCCTGAAGGATAGCCGCCGACACTCGCGGGCGTAGTACGCAAAACAGAAGCGCCCGAGATGAAATCGCCGAGTGCTTGCGTTTACACTGCGGCGCCAGAATCGCAGTGACCGATCGATCAAGCAGCTCGAAAGCTGCGCTGGTTCCTCACAAGTACAAGCCATCGGCAGCAGCGACCCCGACAATGCAAGCGCTCTTCAACCCCTGTGCCGTCATTCCGGTGTACAACCACGAGCGGACCGTGGCCGCCGTCGTCGCGAGAGTGCGCGAGCACGGCCTGCCGGTCGTGCTGGTCGATGACGGATGCAGCGAGGTGTGTGCGCGAGAGCTCGAGCGCCTGAGCGAGCAGCCGCAAATTTCGTTGTTCAAGCATCCGGCCAATCGCGGCAAGGGTGCGGCGGTTCGTACCGGTTTGCTCGCCGCGACCGAGCGCGGTTTCACGCATGCGCTGCAGATCGATGCCGATGGGCAGCATTCGCTCGACGACATTCGCGTGTTCATCGAGGACGCTCGGGCCCATCCGGGCGCCGTGATCTGCGGTCGGCCCGTCTTCGACGAGACGATTCCGCGTTCGCGGCTGTACGGCCGCTACTTCTCGCACGTCTTCGTCTGGACCGAGACGTTGTCTTTGACGATCGTCGACTCGATGTGCGGTTTCCGCGTGTACCCGCTCAAGGAGACGGTACCGCTCCTCAGAAAATCGCACGTGCGCTCGCGCATGGATTTCGATACCGAGATCCTCGTGCGCTTGCATTGGCGCGACGTGCCGATGCGCTGGCTCAAGACGCGCGTGCATTATCCGGCGGATGGCGTGTCGCACTTCCGGCTGGGGCTCGACAATATCCTCATGGTCACGCTCCACGTGCGTCTGCTGTGCGGCATGCTCATTCGCTTGCCGCTGTTGTTGTCGCGGAAGTTTCGCGGCAAGCCGGCTAAGCCGCGGACCGCTATCGCGAAAGACAGTGCGGCCGGTGTCCGTCGCCGATGATGGACGCGGCTCGCTATGACGTCATCGTGATCGGCGCCGGTCCTTCCGGCGCGATCGCGGCCGCGCTCTTGAACCGCCGGGGTTGGCGCGTGCTCGTGCTCGAGGCGCAGCAGTTTCCCCGTTTCGTCGTCGGCGAGAGCTTGCTCGCGCATTGTCTCGATTTCCTCGAAGAAGCCGGGATGCTCGAGTCCGTGCAGCGTGCCGGCTATCAGTTCAAGGACGGCGCCGCATTCTTGCGCGGCCCTGAGTACTCCGACATCGATTTCGCCGATCAATTTTCGAAAGGCTACGACCACGCGTATCACGTCGACCGCGCGTCCTTCGACAAGCTGCTTGCCGATGAAGCCGCGAAGCAGGGCGTCGAAATACGCTATCGACATCGCGTCGTCGGGTTCGAGCACTGCGGCGACGGCGCCAGACTCACGGTGCAGGACGCAAACGGCGAAGAGCTGCAGATCGATACGCGCTTCGTGCTCGATGCGAGCGGCTTCGGGCGCACGCTCGCAAAGCTCCTCGATCTCGAAGTGCCCTCCGAGCTGCCGGTGCGCATCGCGCTCGTCACGCACGTGACCGATGCCGCCGCGGATGATGCGTTCGATCGCGCAAAGGTGCAGGTCATCGTGCATCCGAAGCACGAAGACGTCTGGTTTTGGCTGATCCCGTTCCCCAATCACCGCTGCTCGGTCGGGTGTGTCGCGACGCGCGAGTTCCAGGCGGCATATCCGCCGGACCCTACCGAACGGCTGAAGACGATGATCGCGGAGGAACCGTTCCTTTCGCGCATTCTCGTGAACGCGGATTGGCCCAGGCCCGCACGCGAGATCGCGGGCTATACGGCGCACGTCCGTGCGATGCACGGACCCGCATTCGCATTGCTCGGCAACGCAGCGGAGTTTCTCGATCCGGTCTTCTCATCGGGCCTTGCGATCGCGATGCGCTCGGCGAGCGTCGGCGCGCAAGTGCTCGATAGGCAGTTGCGCGGCGAAGCGGTCGACTGGACGCGCGACTTCGAGATGCCGCTTCGCAAAGGCGTCGGCACGTTCCGCGTGTACGTCGACGCGTGGTACGACGGGCGCTTCCAGAAAGTCATGTTTGCGAAGAACAAGACGCCCGGTATTCGCAAGATGATCTGCTCGATCCTCGCAGGCTATGCATGGGACGAATCGAATCCCTTCGTTGCCGATGCCGAGCGGCGCCTGAGCATGTTGGCGGAGTTGTGCGGATGAGGCTGTCGCGGCGACAGGCTACGGGCGACAGGCTACAGCCAGAGCGTTTGATTGGCCTCGGTCGCTCACTCTTGACTCCGGCTGTGGCCTGCAGCCTGTCGCCTGCAGTCTGATCGATGAGTGAATCGATCCTGATCACTGGCTCCAGTCGCGGCATCGGTCGCGCCATCGCGTTGCGCGCGGCGGCGGATGGCTACGATGTCATCGTGCACTGCCGGTCGCGGCGCGATGAGGCAGAGGCGGTCGCGGCGGAGATTGCGGCGATGGGCCGACAGGCGCGGGTGCTGCAGTTCGACGTCGCCGATCGGCAGGCATGCGCGGACGCGCTTTCGAAGGACATCGAAGCACATGGAGCGTACTACGGGGTCGTCTGCAACGCGGGAGTGACGGCGGATGCCGTGTTTCCGGCCATGACGGACGCACAATGGGACGGCGTGCTGCGTTCCAACTTGGATGCGTTCTACAACGTGCTGCATCCGATCGTCATGCCGATGGTGCGTCGACGCGCGCCGGGTCGCATCATCACGCTTGCGTCGGTCTCCGGATTGATCGGCAATCGCGGCCAGGTAAATTACAGCGCGGCCAAAGCGGGCGTCATCGGCGCCACGAAGTCGCTTGCGATCGAGCTTGCGAGCCGACAAATTACGGTCAATTGCGTAGCGCCTGGGCTGATCGACACGGACATGACGAGCGCGCAGGTGCCGAGGGAAGACATTCTGAAGGCGATTCCCGCCCAGCGGGCCGGCACGCCGGAGGAAGTGGCGGCTGTCGTTGCGTTCCTGCTCTCGCCCTCAGCCTCGTATGTGACTCGGCAAGTCATCGCCGTGAATGGCGGGCTATGCTAAGGGAAGGTTGACTGTTGACAGTTGACGGTCGGACGACCGGGTTGACGGTTGACAGTTGACAGTTGACGGCCAGAACAAGGAAACCTGTAGCCAATGCGCGTATGTATCGTTTGTATGTCTATTTTCCGTGTCGCTTCCGCGTAACTTCGGTACGCGACCTCCGTTCTGACCGTCAACTGTCAACTGTCAACCGTCAACCCGGTTTGCCGTCAACCTTCTCTCATGTTTCCGCTCTTCACCGGTGAAGGTTCGCGTCCGATCGCGTGGCGCGGTGGGCGAGCCATCTCGCTCGCGGAGTTCCGGCGCGACGTTGCGGCGGTCGTATGTGCGTTTCCATCCACAGGGCCTGTCGTCAACCTTTGCGAAGATCGCTACTACTTCCTGGCAGCCTATGCGGCTGCACTCTGTGCGCGGCGCACGTCGTTGCTGCCGCCTTCGCGAATCGAGCAAGTCGTGGTCGAAGTCGAGCGCGCGAATCCGGGGAGCATCCGCATCGACGATGCGAGTGTCGAGCGCGCGCTCAAAAAAAGCGGAACGGTCGCGATCGACGAAAGTCTCGCCGAAGACTTTGTCGCGATGGTTGGCTATACGTCCGGCAGCACCGGGCAGCCGAAGCCGAACGCCAAGCGCTGGCGCACTGTTCACGGCACGAACGCGCGCAACAGCGCGGCGATACGCCGTGCGTTGGGTATTCCAGATGCCGACCCCGCTTGGATCCTTGCGACCGTTCCGCCGCAGCATATGTATGGCATGGAGCTCAGCGTCTTGTTGCCGCTCATCGGAAGCATGGCGGTTCATGCGGGCAGACCGCTCTTTCCGGCTGATATTGCCGCCGCGCTCGAGCAATTGCCGGAGCCGCGCGTGCTCGTTAGCACGCCGGTGCATTTGCGCGCGATCGTGGAATCGGGGCAGGCGTTCTCGCATGCGGCGCTCGTCATCTCCGCGACGGCTCCTTTGACTCGCGAGCTTGCGAGCGCAGTGGAGCGCAAGCTCGGTGGACCGCTGCTCGAAATGTTCGGATCTACTGAGACGTGCGTCATTGCGACGCGACGCACCGCGAGCGAGGACGCTTGGCGCGCGTACGACGGCATATCGCTTACCCCGATGCAGGAGACGACGCGTGTGGAGGCAGCGTGGTTCGCCGAGAGCATGGTGCTGCAAGATGTCGTCCAGCTCGATGGGCCTGATCGCTTCATCGTTCGGGGCCGGCATTCGGACATGATCGAAGTGGCGGGCAAGCGCGCTTCCGTGAGCGATCTGACGCGGCGCGTGCTCGCGATAGAGGGGGTGCGCGATGCGGCTGTCTTCCAGCCGGAGTCGACCGGACCTGGAAGCATCGCGCGCGTCGCGGCACTCGTCGTCGCGCCGACACTCACCGCACGAGAGATTCTGGAAGCACTCGCCGCGAGCGTCGATTCCGCATTCTTGCCGCGTCCGCTCGTGCTCGTCGACTCGCTACCCCGCAACGAGCTCGGCAAGCTCCCGCGGAGCGCGCTCGAGGATTTGTTGAAGCAGGCTCGTCGCTGACGAATGTCTCAAGCCCAGCCGGCCGGCGTCACTTCGCCCGCGACGCGGACTGGATCACGCACTCGATTTCCACTAGCAGCTCGCGCCGACAGATGTCCGCGGCGACATAGATCGCGTGCGCGTTCGGGTATTCCGTGCGGATACGCTCGATGACGGCGTTCGCATAATCGCGCTCGCGAACGTAGACCGTGAGCAGCATTTCGCGGTCTGCCGCAGTCGAGTCGCGATGTTGTCGTGCGTGCACGATGAGCGAATCGAGATTGCGGAGCGTCTCCAGCAATTGAGCCGCAGCATCGTTCGGGTGCTGCGAGACATGCCCGACGATGCTGGCCGTGCCTGAGATCAACAGGGTGCCGTCCGACAGCACGGTGGCGCGCGAGAAGCTCGGACTGACCGGCCCGTGTACTCGCGGATACTCATAGGCGCTGACCTGGCGCGGATTCTCCACGGCGGCCCCTGGTGTTTTCGCCGCGACCCAGAATACTTGAATGAGTCCTGCGGATCGTTGCCGACCGATCGCGGTCGCAGCGGGATATCCCGCGCGCAGCGATTTGCCGAATCCCTCGGCGCGCCCGATGCAGAACTGTCGGTAGCGCTCCAGATCTCCGTCGCCTTCGTTCACGGCATCGATGAAGTTCCACATGCGGAGCAGATGCGGAAAATCGGAGCTGCGCCGGAACTCGTCTATCGCTGCATACACTGCGGCCGTCGCTGACCGAACGTCGGCATGATCGGCCTCGCGCTCTTCGATCACGCCAAACAGGAATTCGCCGTCATGAGCGAAGCGGACCTTGTCATGCCGGCCGGAGCTCACGGGGCCGGCGGCGTGCCAGATTGCATCTGGTGCGGTCCCGCCGAGGGGCTCGAGACCAATGTTGATCGCGAGCATCTCTCCGTCGTCCGGGCGCGCAGGCGCGCCGAAACGGACGATGGCGAGCACGTTTTCAGGAAGAGGTGCGTCCGGGCGGTTGCAATACTCGACCCGTGGCGAGCGAGCCGGCAGCGTCTGCGGCGCTTGTTCGCGGAACTCGCTGCGCATCAACGGTCGGTCGTCCCAACTTCTTGCGCTTTGCGGTGCCCGGGCAGGGGTACTCGTAGGTTTTTTTCGTTGCAATTCACGGCCGCGAATGAGCAATGCGTGCGAGTTTCGTTCGGCGCGGATGATACACTTCGCCGCCATACCGGGTCACAGGCAATCTTGGCAGATTCCCCGAGGCCCGGACTCGAAGAGATGACTCGTGAGCAGGCCGGGCGGAATCTTGGCTTGAAACGGGCGGCTAGCTCACTGGCTTTGGCAGTTGGGTCTTGCAATAGACCAAGAACAGATCGATCAATTCTCATGGCAGCTTCGCAATCGGCGGGCGAGCGTGAGCTCGCGGAACTCATCGTCAATGCACTCAATCTCGAAGGCGTGCAGCCGGCGGACATCGATCCGGAAGCGCCGCTCTTCAAAACGGGGCTCGGGCTCGATTCGATCGATGCCTTGGAGCTGTCGCTCGAGATTTCGAAGCGCTACGGTTTTCAGATGCGCTCGGACGACGAGAACAACGTGCGCATTTTCAGCTCGCTGCGCTCGCTCGCCGCGCATATCGATCAGAACAAACTGAAATAGAGGATGGCTCCGAGCGCGCGAAGCCATATCGCGCTGTCTTCTTGAAACACGGTCGAGCTCGGCCGCGAAACGGGGGCGCCGTTGAAGCCGCTCAGAATCACCGCGTATAGCTTGTCATCGGCAGCGGGGCACGGCCGCGAACAGACGCTGGCTTCGCTGCGCAATCGCCGTACGGGGCTCTCGCGCAATGATTTCGGTCCGGCACCGCTGCCCACTTGGATCGGGCGCGTGGAAGGACTCGAGGCCGAGCCGCTCCCGGCGCGCCTCACGGAGTGGGATTGTAGAAACAATCGGCTCGCGTGGCGCGGGCTCCATGCCGACGGCTTCATTACCGCCGTGCTTGCCGCGCGGGAACGCTATGGCGCGGATCGGATCGCTGTCATTGTCGGTACTTCGACCTCGAGCATCGGAGCGAGCGAGGAGGCATATCGTCGCTTGGAGTCCGACGGCAGCTATCCCCCCGATCTTCGCCGCCGGATCATTCATACCCCGCACTCGTTGGGCGATTTCGTTCAACACGCAATCGGCTCGACCGGCATCAGCATGACGGTTGCAACCGCATGCTCATCGAGCGCGAAGGTCTTCGCGCAGGCGCAGCGCATCCTCGAGGTGGGTCTCGCCGATGCTGTTGTCGTCGGGGGAGTGGATACGCTCTGCGGCAGCGTGCTCTTCGGCTTCAATTCGCTCGAATTGATTTCGCCCGATCCGTGCCGTCCTTTCGATCGCGATCGCCGCGGCATCAATATCGGCGAAGCGGCGGGATTCGCGCTGCTCGAGCGAGACGCGGAGCAGGGCCCTTGGTTCCTAGGGTGCGGCGAATCGAGCGATGCTCATCACATGTCGACACCGCATCCCGAAGGTCTCGGTGCGCGGCTCGCGCTCGAGCAGGCGCTTGCGAGAGCTCGGCTCACGCCGAAGGAGATCGACTACATCAATTTGCACGGCACCGCGACGCGCAAGAACGACGAAGTGGAGGCATCCGTCATTCGAGAGATGTTTCCCGCGACGACGTTCGCGAGCTCCACGAAGGGATGGACGGGACACACGCTCGGCGCCGCGGGGATCATCGAGGCCGCCATCAGCTTGATCGCGCTCGAGGAGGGATTTCTGCCGGGGACGCTTCATTGCGATCGGCCCGACGAGTGCTGTGGGCCGCAGATCCGCGTCGAAAGCGCGAGTCGCTCTGCACGCTGCGCGTTGAGCTTGTCGTTCGGATTCGGCGGAAGCAACTGCGTGCTGGCCTTGGCTGCGAGCGATGCGAGGGTGAACGCGTGAGGACGCGGAGCTTTCCGGCGCTCTATCTCGAAGGCTTCGCGCTTTGGAGCTCGCGGATGCCTGGTTGGGAAGTCGCGAAGCGCGTCATCCGCGGCGAGTGCGAGCCGCAGGCAACGAACGCGCCGCGCCCGAGCACCGCGCTCTTGCCGCCGACGGAGCGCCGCCGAATTCCCGATACTGTCGCAATCGCCCTCGAAGTCGCGACGCGCGCGTGCGAGATGTCGAAGCGCGACCCTTCGCAGTTGCCCTCGGTGTTTGCCTCGACGCACGGGGACGCGCCGATCAGCGACTACATGTGCTCGACGCTTGCGACGACGCCGAGCCTGATCTCGCCGACGAAGTTCCACAATTCCGTGCACAATGCGGCGGCCGGCTATTGGACGATAGCTGTTGGCAGCTATGCACCCTACACGGCGCTCAGCGCGTTCGAGAGCACGTTCGCGGCCGGCTTGCTCGAAGCCGCGATGCAGTCCGTGTGCGAGCGCACGCCGGTGTTGTTCGTTGCGTACGACATCGAAGCCACCGGGCCGCTGGCCGCGGTGTTGAACTGCACGGGCTTGTTCGGCATCGGCATGGTCATCTCGACTGAAGCCGCCATCGGTGCTGCACGACCGATGCAAATCCACACGCGCAGCGCGCAATCTACCGAAGACGTACGGCCGACGCGGGCACGTACGCGCGCGGCGGATCTGGTTGCCGGCAACTCGTTGGCACCGGCATTTCCGTTCGTTGAGCTCCTCGCCACCGAAGCGCCGGGAGCGGTCTCGCTCGCGCTCGGTCCGCGCGCCGCGCTCGAGATCGAGCTCTCCTGATGACCACGACTCAGCTCGCCATCCTGGGCGGAGGTTTGGCGGGTCTGACGCTTGCGATTCAGCTTCGACGTGAGCTGCCCGATCTCGATATTCATGTCATCGAGCGCCGCCGCCATCCTGTGCCGGAGGCGGCGCACAAGGTCGGCGAGTCGACCGTGGAGATCGGCGCGAACTACTTCGACACCGTCCTCGGCCTGCGCGAACACCTGACGAAGCGACAGCTCAAGAAATTCGGCTTCCGGTTCTTTTTCTCGGACCGACATGAGGACGTCGACGCGGCGCTCGAGCTTGGCGCGAGCCGTTATCTGGCCGCGCCCGCGTATCAGCTCGATCGGGGCATCTTCGAGAACTACCTCGGCGAGCATGCGCGTTCGCTCGGCGTGCAGTTCATCGATGGTGCAGTCGTTCGTACAGTAGAGCTCGACTCCGGCACGGGAGCGCACCTCGTACGGTTCGAGAGTCAGGGGCAGCAACGGGTCTTGCAGGCGCAATGGGTCGTCGATGCTTCAGGGCGGGCCGGACTGCTGAAGCGCAAGCTCGGGCTCGAGCGAGCGAATGGACACGATGCCAACGCCGTGTGGTTCAGAATCGCCGCGCGCATCGACATCGATGCATGGTCGACGCGCACTGCCTGGCGCGAGCGCTGCACTCCGCCGAACCGCTGGTTGTCGACGAATCATCTGTGCGGCGAAGGCTACTGGGCGTGGCTGATTCCGCTCTCGTCGGGATCGCATTCCGTCGGGATCGTGTGCGATGCGAACCTGCACCCGCTCGAGCGCATGAATACGTTCGAAAAGATGCTCGACTGGTGCCGCGTACATCAGCCCCGGCTTGCGAGGGAGATCGACGAGAAGCGCGAGCGCCTGCAAGATTTCGCTTTCCTGCGCGACTTTTCATACGGCTGCAAGCAGGTGTTCTCGTCCGATCGTTGGGCGATCACGGGTGAGGCGGGCTTGTTCCTCGATCCGTTCTACTCGCCGGGTAGCGATTTCATTGCGATCTCGAACACGTACATCACGGATTTGATCAAGCGCGATCTGCGCGAAGAGCCGTTCGCCGGCCGCGCACACGCGTATCAGCAGCTTTACTTCTCGTTCTACGAGAGCGCGCTCGCGCTGTATCAAGATCAGTATGCGATGTTCGGCGACCCCGAGGTCTTCCCAACGAAGGTGTTGTGGGACTACACGTATTACTGGGGCATCTTGTGCCAGTTCTTCTTCCAGCGACGTATGGCCGATGTCGCGAACATCTCGCGGCTGTCGAGCGAGCTGACCCGATGCAAGACGCTCAATGCCGCCATGCAGGCGTTCATGCGGGAGTGGTCGAAGAAAAGCGCGAAGCGCAATGCATCGATCATGCTCGACCAAGCCGCTCTTCCATGGTTTGCCGAGTTGAACCGCAGCCTGCTCGATACGCTCGATGAAGAAGGCTTCCGCGCGCGTATCAAACAAAATACGGCGCTGTTGGAAAGCCTGGCGTCGCAGATCGTAGCGCGAGCGCGCGAGCAGGAACCGAGCATCGACGTCACCGACGTCCAACCGCTGATCGGGACGCGTGATGTGAGCTCGACTACGTTGCTCTTCGCGGCACTACAAGAAGAAGATCTCTCGCAAAGCACGCAAAGCGCGCAAAGGTAAGAGTAAGACGATTCGAAGATCGGAAGGAAAGAGAGTCCTTCCCGTTTCTTCTCCGCGTCTCTGCGTCTCTGCGTCTCTGCGAGTTTTTGTCTACTTCTTACCTTGGCGAGCTTGGCGTGCTTGGCGAGAGTATCTTCTCCTCTTCCGAGGCCTGCTGCAGCACAACGGCGGCGCGGCCTTCGGCGAGCAGTTCGCCGCGGTGTGTGATGCGGAATCGGTATTGCAGGCTCGACTCGCTTGCCTGCAGGCACTCCGCCATGACGGTGAGTCTATCCGGCAGGTCATCGATGTAGTCGCGCGAGAATTGCACCGAGCGCAACGATACGAGCATCCCTGGCGCCGCTTGTGCGCCGTCCGCCTGCGACTTCAATGCGCCGTGAACGGCCATCGCCTGCGCACCGTACTCGCACAAATGCACCGCGCGCAAACGTCCGTCGGATCGCAGCGGGTTTTCGAGCGAACAGTGTGTCGAGGTTTCGAGGCAAATCTCCTCATCCGTCCACGAAACGATGTGCTCGAGGAGGCACATCGTGCCGGAGTGGGGAATCAAGCCCGCGACGGTTGGCTGCTCCGCAGGGCTCTGGGCTCCGGGCGCTGGGTGCTGCGCAGGGCTCTGGGCTCTGGGCACTGGGCTCTGGCCAGACGCGCGTTGCGCAGGGTTCTCAACACTGGGCGCTCGGCGCTGGTCAAATACGTTCGGTTCGCTCGGAGGTTCGAGATCGCGCTCCGGTCTTCTCTGGCCAGAGCCCAGCGCCCGGAGCCCAGAGCCCTTTCCTCTGGAAATCACCAGTGCCAACAGGAAATTGCCGACGACCCCAAGCGATACGGTGACGCCGATCGCCTGCAGCACCGGAATCGAGGAGGTCGCGAGCAGCGCGAAGACGAACAGTGTCGAGAGCGAGCAGACGAGGACGGCGTGCAGTGTGCGGCGCTGCTCGAGCGGATCGTCGGCCGCATGTTCGAAGAAGAGCGCGTAGTCCAGTCCGAGACCCGCGGCGAGCATGAGCGCGATCAAGTGGAACAGATTGAGCGATGTGCCGCTCACTTGCAGCAATGCCAAGACGACGAACGTCGTCAGGACCATGGGCGCAAGCACTCGATAAACACGCTTCGAGCTGCGCAGTGCAAGCGCAACGACCGCGATGAGCAGTAGCGATGCCGCCGCGAGACTCCAGAGAATATGCGTTCGTTGTTTGGCGACGAGCGACTCCGAGGCGCCTTTCAGATCAAGCAGCAGAACGTCCGGATGAGCTTGCGCAATTCTGCTTAGGGCCTGCGCATCGTCGACCTCGTTGAGCGTGACGAACGTGCGAGTAAAGTGCTCGCCGCGCGTAAACAGCAGATCGAGATTCGCCCCTAACGTCGTCTCGCGCAGGTCCTCCGGCTCAAGCGGCGCAAGCTTCTTTGCCGCCACGACATCGTGGACGAAAGGCTCGAAAACATCGGCGCGGAACCCCGTGCCGGCCTGGGCCTCGTCGAGCGCGGCGCGAAGCGCGCGCTCATCCGGCAAGGCTTGTTGTCGCGTGCGCTGAGTCCGTACCGACGGGATATAGCGAGCGGCGTGATCGAACCCGCCGATCGCGCCGCTGTGCTCGAGCGCCTCGAGCTCGGGTGCCAGATCCTCGAGCCGCTCGAGGGCACCTTGCACGTCTGCCGCCGTGACGACGAGCATGTAGCGCACGTCGGCGGCACCCAGCGCGCCGCGCAGCGCCTGATCCTTCATCAAGAGCTCCCTCGGTATCGGTGTCAGCTTGCTGAGGTCGTCTTCCCAAAAAGGCGTTCCACTGATCCCGATCGCGAGCACACATCCGGCGAGAAGCCAAATCGGCAGCAGGCGCGGCCGGGGCAGCGCATCCAGTGCGCGCCACAGCGAGGTCAAACGTTTCGATTCGCCGTAATCGTGCGTGGCCGCTCCCATCAACCGCGGCAGGAGGAATCGGGTCGTGAGGCTCGCAGCGGCAAGTCCCGCAATCGTGAAGCAGGCGAGTTGCTGCAAGCCTGTGACGCCGGAGAACAGAAACGTGAGGTAGGCGATGCACGTGCTCGCAACGCCCGTAGCAAGCGTCGGCCAGAGCGATCGAACCGTCTCCAGCGTCGAGCGGCCGGCGCGCCAGTGACTCAGAACGTGAACGGGATAGTCTTGCGCGACGCCGATGAGCGTGAAGCCGAAGGCGAGCGTAATGCCATGCACGGTGCCGAAGATGAGGCTCACGGTGGACAAACCGACGAGCCCCGCGCTCGCGAGCGGCAGTACGCTGAAGAAGATGGCATTCGCACGCCGGTACGCGATAAGCATGAGCACGATCATGCCGATCGTGGCCACGGTTCCGAGCACCTGCGCTTCGCCGCGCGTGCGCTGCTCCATCATGACGGTGAACTGTCCAGTGCCGCTCACCGTGAGCGTGTAGCGCCGCTCGGGGTCGATCGATGCGTGGGCGGCGTGCAAGGCATCGATTGCGGCGCGCTGGCCTTGCGAATCGAACGCCGGCGCGACGGTCTCTGCGAGCAGCAACGCCTGCTCGCCCGAGCGATCGAACCACACGTCGTAAAGGCGATTCGGTTCCTGCGCCGGCTGCCAGCGCTGCAGGACATTCAACAACTCGAGCGTCGGATCTCGCGGCAGCCAGGGTTCGAGGAACGCGCCTGCGGGCGAGGCCAAGTCGCGCGCGCGCGCTCGAATCTCTTTGCGCAGATACGAGGCGTCGAAGGCGTGCTCATCGAGCGTGTCCGACAGCAAATATCGATAGGGCAGCAGCGATTCGGGGAACTCATCGAGCGGCAGCTCGCCGTTCGCCACGAAGCGGAACAAGGGGTTGCCGGCAAGTGCCGCGCTCAAGTTGCGCGAGGCGTCCGCAAGCTCTTCAGCCGATGCGCCGCCGAGCGCGAGCACGAGCACGCGCGAGCCTGCGCCTTCGCCGATCTCGTCCACGAGCAGGCGTTCTTCCGGCGTCGTCGGATTCGGCAAGAACAGACGCAGGTCCGTGCCGATCTCGAGCTCGTGCTGCACGAAATAGCTCAGAGCGGCGAGCGCCGCAATCCAGGCGAGGATGAGCGAAGTGCGAAGGCTCGCCCGCATCGTGCTCATTGGGCCGGGCTGGACATGCAAAGCGTATCGAGACCTTCGGCTGTCGTAGCTGTGTCGATCGGTTCGTCCGCGCGCGCGCCGAGCAGCATGACGCTGCGCGCACCGCCGGTGCTCGTCATGAAGAAGCACGCGGGCTCATCGGCGTGGCCCGTCATGCGCAGTTCCGCGACGTGCTTCTGTGCGCGGGGATCGAGCGGGGTGAGGCGCATCGACCAAGCCTCATTCGTCCCTTCCGCGCTGATCTCGAAATGGCGCTTCACGGACTCCGGCTCGCCCGCGAGCAGTCCAGAAAACGCAGTCAACATGCCCTTGAGCTCGGGTGCGCGCTCGAGCGCGAACGTTCGCGGCTTCTCTCCATGTCGCTCCACGCGTACCGAGGCGCCGCGAATGACTGTCCTCTCCCGGTAGGGTTCCATGACGAGACGCTCGAGGTGATCCGCCGCGATGTATTTGAGCCGACCCGAGACGATGAGCGGCTGCTCGAGCAGCGCGGAGAAGCGAACTTCCTTAAAGGCGATCGACGCCGGCACCGGCCGCTCGAGCCCGCGAATGACCTCGCTTGGATCGAGCTCAGCGGCTCGGCTCGGATTCACCGCGGCGAGCCAGATCAGCAAGGCGGCGGGGACGATCCTTCGGTGGATGCGGTTGCCAGAAATCATAGAAGTTGAACCAATTGTACGGTGCGCTGCGGACGTGGTGTGCGAGACGATCGGCGAAACGCTCGATCAGCCGCTGCAAATCCGCCTCGCGGTTCTTGCGGTCGAGCCGCACCGCATCCTCGAACTGTTCGAAATGCAGATCGTAGCGATTGCCCCCCATGTAGAGTCCGAAACAAAGCACGACGGGCACCTTGAGTGCGGCGGCGAGCTGCCAGGGCGCCGTCGGAAAGGGTGCGGGGGCGCCCAGGAAGTCGACGTTGATCACGCTATTACCCGGCCGCGCACGGTCGACGAGAAGGGTCACGATCGAGCGCTCTTCGAGGGCTTCTTTGATTGCTAGCGCGGTCGTCGTGCCTTCCTGGCGGGCATTGATGATCGAGGCGGCAAGCTTCGGATTGAGTGTATTCAGCACCCGCGACAATGCGGGATTCTGCTCGAGATCGAGTACGACCCGGATCGTGACGTCCTGCCGCAGCGTCGCCGTGGCGCGCAGCGCATCGAAGCTGCCGACATGCGCGCCGAAGACGAGCACGCCGTGCCCACGACGCCATCGCTCGCGCAAGTGATCGAGCCCGATGATTCGAACGTCGAAGCGCTCGTGCTTGCCGGAGAGGAAGAACACTCGATCGAGAATCACGGTTGCGAACGAATAGATGTGTTTGGCGACCTCCCATCGACTCGCCTTGCGTCCGAGCACGCGGCTTAGAAAGGCCCGCGATGCGCGGCGTTCGGGTCCGCGTCGAGCGAAGAAGTAAAGCGTGATCGGAACGAGCGCGACACGAGCGGCGGTGCGGCCGAAGAACAGCGCGAACGAGCGAATCAGCTTCAGGCCGAACATCGTCCCGCCTTCGGGACGTTCGATCCATTGCTGTCTCACTCGCCCGAGCCTCCGCTCATCGTGCGGCCGAGCTTGAATACGCCTTGCGCAAGCTGTGCCTCATCCCGAACGATCTCGAACTTGAGCTCATCGCCTCGAAGTGCGAGCGAGACCGTGGCCGCCTGTTCCGGCAAGAGCGGGCGAGTGAACTTTGCCTGCTGCAAGGCGCCCACGCGCAGAGGGCGCGCGAGCCATCGCTCCGCGCCAGCGAGGACGGTCTCGAGCAGCACGACCCCAGGTACGATCGGCCGCCCGGGGAAATGGCCCGGCAGCGCGGGATGGTCCGCCCCGATGCGCAGCTTGAAAACATGCGTTGCGGGTTCGTTCATGTGTCGTCGCGGGTTCTGAGCAGTCGCGGCATGACGGCCCCAACTTGTCTCAAGAAGTCGTACAAGTTTCGAAAAGGCTGCTGAGGAAAGCGCCGCCGCCGGTAAGCGTACTCAATTATGAAGAACGCGGCGACCGCGAGGTAGCCGATCACATTTGCGAACAGCGACCACCAATACTGCGGCACCGTCACGGGCGGGCGCACACCCGCGGCCAAGAGCAGTCCATGAGGATCTGCGAGCGCGGCCAGGGTAAGATTGATCGATGCAAGAGCGATGAAGAAGACCGTCCACGCGCGCGTCAAGCGCCGGGCGTACGCCCACACGGCGGGTTCCGGCGGCTCGCGATCCCGGTGTACGAGCTCGATGAGCCGCGCAATGAGCGGGGTGCGACCGCCCAGGAGCGTGTGGCCGAAGAGCCAGGCAAGGAAGCTCGGTACGAGCACGGGCGCGACGTAGAGCAGCATCACCGGGGTTGCGATGCGAACGAGCGCCCAGCACGTGAGCGCGAGCACCGGTATGAGGAGCCACGCGAGAATTCGTCCCCTCGACAGCGCAGGCGCAAGCGCTGCGCCTGCGAGCAGCGCGATCGCTGCGATCGCCCAGCGGGTGCTGCCGCGAGCGATCGCTAGATGGGCGACAATGGGGTACGCACAGGCGAAGATCCCCGCGATGGGCCGCGAGGCGGGACGATCGGACACATGAATCTCACACTGCTGTTTGCGCGCAAGCATGCGCGTGTTGCCGAGAGCGAACAAGCCACGGACAATGCGCGGCTAGAAGACGCGGACGGCGGATCGCGGATAGAACGGAGCGGCAGGCCTTGGAGCCCGTCGCGACAAACGAGCCGTTGGAACCGTATTCCCGGCGCACCTCGAAATCAATTACTCATCTCGGAGAGCGCGTGTCGTTGAAGATTGTCGTCCTGAAAGAGACTCGCCCGCATGAGAAGCGCGTCGCGATGGTTCCGGCCGTTGCGGACAAGCTGTCGAAGCTCGGTGCGGAGATTCATATGGAATCGGGGGCGGGCAACGCGGTCAAGCTCGCCGACAGCGCATTCAAGACCGTTGCGTTCTCGAGCGATCGAATCGCACTAGCCGGCTCGGCGGACATCGTGCTCTCCGTGCAGCCGCCGGAGCTCGACGTGATCGAAGCGATGAGAGAAGGATCCATTCTCGTGTCCTTCATCTATGCGCACAAGGAGCCGGAGCTCACCAAGCGTTTGCGCGACAAGAAAATCACCTGCTTTGCGATGGAGCTCATCCCGCGTATCTCGCGCGCGCAGTCGATGGATGCGCTCTCGAGCCAGGCCGCGCTCGCCGGCTACTATGCCGTCCTGCTCGGTGCGACGAATCTCGCGCGCATCTTGCCGATGATGACGACAGCGGTCGGCTCGATTCGACCCGCGAAGACGCTCGTCATGGGGCTCGGTGTTGCCGGCCTGCAGGCGCTCGCGACGGCGCGGCGTTTGGGGGCGATGACGGAAGGATATGACGTGCGCCCGGAGACGAAGGAGCAAGCCGAGTCGCTCGGTGCGAAGTTCGTCGAAACAGGCGTCGATGCGCGAGGCGCGGGCGGTTACGCGCGCGAGCTCACGCAGGAAGAGAAAGACCGAATCGCCGCGGTCGTCACGAAGCACATCCAAGGCGCCGACATGATCGTCACCACGGCGGCCATCCCGGGGCGCCCCTCGCCGAAGCTCATCAGCAAGGCGCAAGTCGAGGGCATGAAACCGGGCAGCGTCATCGTAGATCTCGCCGCCGAAGGCGGCGGCAACTGCGAGTGCACCGTGCCCGGCGAAACCGTGCGCGTCGGCGACGTCACGATCCTCGGGCCGCTCAACGTGCCGAGCATGCTCGGCGAGCACGCAAGCGAGCTATACGCCAAGAATCAACTCAATCTGCTCGAGCTCGTCATCAAAGACAAAGCGATCGCGCTCGACTGGAGCGATGAAGTCCTTGCGAAGGCCGTGCTGACGCACGCCGGAGAGATCAAGAACGAAGCGGCCCGGAAAGTGCTGGAGAGCGCCTGAGGGCGCTCTCGCGCGTGTGATGTGTAAGGTGTCACGTGTAAAGTCAGAAGCGCTCTTACTCTGACCGTACACCATACACTCTACCTGTCTCACGTCGTGTGGGGCGCTCTCGCGCGTGTGATGTGTAAGGTGTCACGTGTAAAGTCAGAAGCGCTC
>JBDZVE010000006.1:84254-87481 GCA_040255535.1 Lysobacterales bacterium
TTACTCTGACCGTACACCATACACTCTACACGTTACACATTCTTCACAGGCCTTAGATCAAAGATCGAACCGACACAACACACGCTATGGACCTCACCACTACCCTCACGGGCTTCGTCGCCCTCTACATCTTCATGCTCGCGGCCTTTACCGGCTACGAGATCATCGGCCGAGTGCCATCGATCCTGCATACGCCGCTCATGTCTGGATCGAATTTCGTGCACGGCATCGTCGTCGTCGGTGCGATGTACGCGCTGCTCAATGCAACCTCGCTCGTCGAGCAAGTGATCGGGTTCGTCGGCGTGTTGCTCGGGGCAGGTAATGCCGCCGGCGGCTACGTGGTGACCGAACGCATGCTCGAGATGTTCAAGCCGAGCTCCAAGCGCGAGGGCGGCAAGTAACATGAGCGCGCAACCGCTAGTCATCATCGACGCGAGCTATCTCGCGGCCGCGTTTCTGTTCATCTACGGCCTGAAGCGCATGTCCTCGCCGGTCACGGCGCGCTCCGGCATCGTCGTCGCGGGCGTCGGCATGCTCGTTGCGACGCTCGCGAGCTTCTTGTACTACTTCGGGGTCAACGAAGCTGCGCAGCCGCATCTCGGCACGAACGTCATCCTCGCCGCGATCGCGCTAGCGCTCGGTATCGGCTGGGCCTGGTGGAGCGGCAAGCGCGTCGCGATGACGGCGATGCCGCAGATGGTCGCGCTCTACAACGGCATGGGGGGCGGCGCCGCCGCCGCGATTGCTGCGGTCGAGCTTCTGCGCACGACGGCCGTCCACGAAACAGTGCCGCTCGTGCTTGCCGTTCTGGGTGCGCTCATCGGTTCGATCTCCTTGTCGGGCTCGTTGATCGCCTGGGCGAAGCTCGACGGGCGCATCAACAAGACTTGGCGATACGGCGCCCAGCAGGTCATTAACGGCGCGTTGTTCGTCGCGACGCTCGCGCTCGGCGTTTACATTGTCTTTGTCGCGCACGGGCACGCACCGGTCGGGCTCGTCGCCGCATTCTTCATCGGTGCGCTCATCTTCGGCGTGCTGATGACGATGCCGATCGGCGGGGCGGATATGCCCGTCGTGATCTCGCTGTACAACGCGTTCACGGGTCTCGCCGTCGGCTTCGAGGGCTATGTGCTGCAGAACCCCGCGTTGATGATCGCGGGCATGGTCGTCGGGTCGGCGGGTACGCTGCTCACGCTGCTCATGGCGAAGGCGATGAATCGCAGTGTCTCGAACGTCATCTTCTCGAACTTCGGTGCCTCGGGCGCCGAGGCGCAGGGCGAGATCAAGGGGAGCCAGAAGCCGGCGGAGGCGAGCGATGCCGCCATTCAGATGCGGTATGCCAATAAGGTCATCATCGCACCCGGTTATGGTCTTGCGGTCGCGCAAGCTCAACACAAGCTGTACGAGTTCGTGAAACTGCTCGTCGATGCCGGCGTCGACGTGAAGTTCGCCATTCACCCGGTCGCAGGCCGGATGCCCGGCCACATGAACGTGCTGCTCGCCGAAGCGGGCGTGCCCTATGACATGATCTATGACCTCGAAGACATCAACGATGAATTCAAGGAAGCGGACGTCGCGATCGTCATCGGCGCGAACGACACGGTGAATCCCGCCGCGCGTACGAACAAGACGAGCCCGATCTACGGGATGCCGATCTTGAACGTCGATCAGGCGAAACAGGTCTACGTCGTCAAGCGCGGCCAGGGTAAGGGGTATTCGGGCGTGGAGAACGAGCTCTTCTACGCCGATAACACGAACCTCGTGTATGGCGATGCGCAGAAGGTGATGATCGCGATGATTCAGGCGGTTAAGTCGCTCGAAGGCGCGTAGCGCTTTCGCTTGGCTGTAGGCTGTAGGCTGTAGCCAGAGAAGACACAGAGTCCTTCGGCCGCTGGTGCGTCTTAGGCTGGTGTTTCTAAGGGATTGGATGATTCCTTCCTGTTCCGCGATGACAGGAAACAGCTTCGCTCATGGATGAGCGGTTGACTCATGTCCGACCTAGAGCCTACAGCCTAGCCGCGGTAGGCGGGCGCGCGGCGGAGGCCGCGTGGCCATTAAGCGACAGCTTTTCCGCAGCTGCCGTTGAATAGTTGCGTACCGCTCGCGTATCTTACGAACGCTTCGCGTGAAGACTCGGCCCACATTCGGCCGGTCATGGCACCTGTCCAGTCGTGCAATCGCTGTACAACTTAAGCCAAGAGATCCTGCGAACGGACGTTTCGGGAATGCCCCTGGAGTGGATCGACTACCGGGACGCGGTGCGGCTTTATCACACGGAACAGGTCGCCTATACGTGCGGCACGCGCCTCTATCGTTTATTCGGCGGCACGAATGCACGCACCGGCCTTCGGACCGTCGTCGACGTGAACTCGATCGTCGCGACGATCGGTCACACGCACAATCCGGGCAATCTGCGCAAAGACTATACCCCGCCGCTCAATAACCAGACGCTGTTCAAGCGCGACGCGCACCTCTGCATGTATTGCGGCATGCGGTTTCCCGCGAATCAGCTTTCGCGCGACCACATTCGGCCCTTGAGCCAAGGCGGGCGAGACACGTGGACGAACGTCGTTACCGCATGTCGACGCTGCAATAACCTGAAGGCGTGGCGCACGCCCGAGCAAGCGGGCCTGCAATTGATCGCCGTCCCCTTCACACCGACGTACGCCGAATACATTTATCTCAAAGGTCGGCGTGTGCTTGCAGACCAGATGGAGTACTTGCTCGCGCATTTCCCGCGTACGAGCCCGCTTCATGCGCGGCTCAAGGGCGCGGCAGGCGCGGAGGCGCTTGCGTCTTAAGCTCGCTAGCGCTGGAAAGGCGCGTCCCTCGCTGAGAAGGCTTCCGCTGGAAGGGCTGCGTCCCTCGCCGAGAAAGCTGCCGCTAGAAGGGCGACGGAGAAAGCTGCTGCTCGTCAGCGACGGTTTCGTTGACGGAACGCTCGATGTCCCGCCATAACTCGTCGCTCCGGCGGAGGCCGGAGTCCAGGCCGCGCGCGTCCGCCACGAGAGATCCTTCTTACGTCGTACCTTTTCCTCGGACGGAAGTGGGCGGAGGCTGGAGTCAGGAGCAAGAGGTGGCCATCCGGTACACGCGTGACATCAACGCTGTTATCTTCTCTGACTAGCGGTAGCTTTCTTGGCGAGGGACGCAGCCTCTCCAGCGGCAGCTATCCCGGCGAGGGACGCAGCCTTACTAAGCGGCAGCCACATTGCTAACCACCGAAC
>JBDZVE010000066.1:0-20688 GCA_040255535.1 Lysobacterales bacterium
CTGGCGGGCGGAATTCTCGCCTGGTCGCGCGAGGTTGATGCAACCATTCCGACCTATTGACTAAACTCGAACCGAGGGCGGCGATAACTCGGCTCCGCTCGACTGCACACACGTCGGCGACTTAGCCAGTCTTTACCTTATTAGCAACCGGTGCGAGGTTGGCTCGTGTCATTATTGGCGAGCGGGTGCAACACAACACGGGGCAGCCGTGTCTGAAGAGTCTCCTCCGAAGAGCTTCGCGCCTATGAGGCGCATGGGAACCAAAAAAATGAAGTTACGAGCGCACATCGTCGCAGCGTGCGGACTTTCGTTGGCTGCGCAGGCGACATTCGGCGCGGACCTCCTCGAGGTCTATCAGCGCGCGCTGCAGAACGATCCGATCATTCGCGAAGCAGACGCGAACAGGCTCGCGAGCCGAGAGTCCAAACCGCAGGCTTTGGCGGCCTTGCTTCCGCAGATCAGCGTGTCCGGCTCGATCTCGCAGCTCGATCAAGAGTTCGCGCGCACGACGCTCACGCCTTCTGACCCCTCGGATCCGTCGAGCCCGCTGGTCGCTCGAGACATCAGCTCGGATAGCGACTTGGACAGCCGCAGCTACGACATCACGCTGCGGCAGGCGCTGTTTCACTGGGATCAATGGGCCGCGCTCAAGCGCGCCGACGCGGAAGTCGCGCAGGCGGAAGCGGATTTCCAAGCCGCACAACAAGACCTCATCCAGCGCACGGCCCAGCGCTATTTCGACGTGCTCGCCGCGCAAGACACGGTCGATGCTGCGGAGGCGACGCTGGAAGCGGTCTCGCGTCAGCTCGAGCAGGCGGACAAGCGGTTCGAAGTAGGCCTGATCGCAATCACGGACGTGCAGGAAGCGAGGGCCGCGCGCGATCAAGCCGCGGCGGCGGTCATCCAGGCGAAACGCACGTTGGCGACGGCGCAAGAGCTCCTGCGCGAGCTGACCGGCGAGCCATTCGACACACTTGCGGCGCCCGTCGATGAGATGCCGCTGAGCTCGCCGGATCCCGCAAACGAGGAACAGTGGGTCGCGACCGCGCTCGAGCAGAATCTGCGGGTTATCTCCGCTCGGCTCGCGACCGACATCGCAAAGCAGGACGTGCGCGTTGCGCGTGCCGGACACTTACCGACCATCGACATCGTCGCAAGCCGCGGCGATCAGGACCTCGAAGGCACGCAGGTCGGCCGCAACATCGCGGGGGTGATCACGGAGAGCCCCGGCGACCAAAATCAGACCACCGATTCGATCGGCATTCAGGTCACCATTCCGATCTATTCCGGAGGCGCGACTTCCTCTCGGGTGCGCCAGCGCGTATACCTCCATCGGGCGGCCCGCGAGCGCCTCGAGCGCACCGCGCGAGAGACCGAACGCGCGACCCGCGATGCCTATCTCGGCGTGTTGAGCGAAATCTCCCGCGTGCGGGCGCTCCGCCAAGCCTTGGAGTCGAGCCGCACGGCGCTGCAGGCGACCGAAGCGGGGTTCGAAGTCGGCACGCGCACGACCGTCGACGTGCTCGACGCGCGGCGCCAACTGTTCGAAGCACAGACGAACTATGCACGCAGTCGCTATGACTACATTCTGAACGTGCTGCAGCTCCAGCTCGCGACGGGCACGCTGAGCGTCGCGGACCTCGAAGAGATCAATAAGCTGCTGAAAGAGTAGCTCGCGACGCCTTTCGGAAACTGCAAGGTCTAACCGGCGCGCAACCGGCGACGGAGTGAGGGCGCGACGTCACGTATCTTCTCGGCGTCAGAGGGTTTGGCGTGGGAGCAACCGTTCGATGACCTCGAGCAAGCGCTCCAGTGTCCCTCGATTGTTTTCCAGGATCCCACGAGCATGCGCGGCCATTCGGTCGCGTTCACTCGGATCGCGCAGCAAACGAACGACCGCCGCGCCTAAAGCGCTCGCGTCTTTCACCTGCACCGCCGCGCCGCTCGACAGGAACATCTGCGCGATCTCGGGTGCGTTGAAATTGTGAGGACCGACGACGATCGGGCAGCCGAGCGCCGCGGGTTCGAGCAAGCTGTGCCCTCCGATCGGAACGAGACTCCCCGCCACGAACGCGACATCGGCCGCCGCATACAGCATCAAGAGCTCGCCGAGCGTGTCGACGAGCAGGACTTGCGTCGCCTCGGTGAGCTCTTCACCGCGCGAGCGCGCGACATACGTCACGCCGCGATCACCGAGCAGCGCCGCGACGCTTTGAAAACGTTGCGGATGTCTCGGCACGAGCAACAGCAGCGCGCCTGGGACCTGGGCGCGAACGATATCGTGGGCGAGCAAAGCGTGCTCTTCTTCACCCTCGTGCGTGCTCGCCGCGATCCACACGGCGCGCCCACCAAACCGAGCCGCGCGCAGAGACCGTCCTTCCGCCGCGACGTCCTCGCGCACCTGGATATCGAACTTGAGATTGCCTAGGACGTCCACACGCACGGCACCGATCTCCTTGAAGCGCTCGGCGTCCAACGCGCTTTGCGCGGCGATGTGGACATGCTCGAGCGCCTCGTGCGTGAGTGCCCGCAATCGACCGTAGCGGCGAGCGGATTTCTCGGACAGTCGTGCGCTTGCGAGAAGCAGCGGAATCGCGCGACGACGGCACTCACGAAAAAGGTTGGGCCAGATCTCCGTTTCCATGACGATCCCGGCCAACGGCTGTACGCGTTCGAGAAAGCGCCTCGCGGCACCGGGCATATCGTATGGCAGGTAAATATGCCGGACTGACTCGCCGAAGAGACTCTTCACGCGCTGTGCCCCAGTCGGTGTTCCCGTCGTCACGACGATGGGGCGATCCGGATAGCGCTCCTTGAGTGTGCGAATCAGCACCGCCGCCGCCTGAACCTCGCCCACGGACACCGCATGCAACCACAAGGGAGCGTCGTCGAATCGTGCTTCAGTGAAGCCCCATCGCTCGCCGAGCCGCTCTCCATACGACGGGTCGCGCCGCGCTCGCCACCAAGTGGCTGCGAGTGCGACGGGCGCGGCCAGATAGATGAGTGCCGTGTACAGAAGGCGCATGGCGGTACTCAGGAGACGTTCGCGCGCATCAGTTACTATTCGCCTTTCTTCTCTCGCGAGAGCTGGACAGCATGGTACTCGAACTACGCTCGAAACATCGTTCCGGGGAGAGCAGTTAGGATTCGCGCTCGATGTCTTCGATGCCCTCCGCCTCGGCCGGTCAGCGCGCACGCACCCCCGAGCGCGTTCCGCTGTATCGTTTCCTCGGCCCGCGCTTCTGGCTGCTCTGGGTCGCACTCGCCTTCGTGCGCGCGATCAACATGCTGCCGCTTCGTATGCAAATGGCGATCGGCCGTCGGCTCGGCACGCTCGCTCACGCGTGCAGTCGCCGCGATCGCCGCATCGCGAGCATCAACGTCGCGCTGTGCCTGCCGGAGCTCTCCGAGAGCGAGCGCAAGCAGCTCGTTCGGTCTCATTTTCAAGCTCTCGCCTGTGCGGTGTTCGAGACCGGCCTCGTGTGGTGGGCCAATGATCGCCGACTGCGTCGACTCATCGAATTCGAAGGTGTCGAGCATCTACAAGCCGCGCTCGCGCACGGACGAGGCGCGCTGCTGCTCACCGCACATTTCACGACGCTCGAGATGGGTGCTCGAGCGCTCACGCTGCTCGGCCCTACCAGCATCATGTACCTGACGCCGAGCAATCCCCTGATCGCCGAGCTCTCGCGCCGTGGGCGTGCGCGCCATACGGTGCAGGCGATCTCGAGCGAACAGATTCGCGACTTGCTGCAGAACCTGAAGAACAATGTACCCGTCTGGTATGCGCCGGATCAGCGCTTCACCGAGAAGAACAGCGCAGTCGTTCCGCTCTTCGGGCAGCCCGCGGCGTCGAACATCGCGACAACCCGGCTCGCGAAGATCTCCGGCGCGCCCGTGCTGCCGTACTTTCCCGAACGCCGACAGGACAATCGCGGCTATATCGTCCGCATCCACCCGCCGCTCGAAGGATTTCCGTCGAACGATCCCATCGCCGACACGCAGCGCTTCCACGAGATGATCGAAGCGCAGGCGCGACGCCGTCCAGAGCAATACCTCTGGGCGTACAAGCGCTTCAAGGGGGTGGGTGCGGATCCGTACGCCAAGAGTGGTTGACAGTTGACGGTTGACAGTTGACCGCCAGAATGGCGGGCCAGCCGCCCGTATGCTTCGCCGTGCACCTTGGAACAGGAGCCTCGCTTCTTGCCGTCAACCGTCAACCGTCAACCGTCAACCGTCCTGCTCCACCCACGCTACTGGCCCACGTGGATCGCGCTCGGTGTGCTGCGCGTGTTCGAGCCGCTGCCCTACCCGCTGCTTGTGTCGCTCGGTCGCGCGATCGGCACGCTGCTCATCCACTTGCCATTGCCTTTCGTGCGCATTGCGCGCCGAAATATCGAGCTTTGTCTGCCGGAGCGAACGAAGGAGGAGCGCGAGCGCATTCTGCGCGAGCACTTTCGCAGCGTCGGAATCGGCATCTTCGAGACGGCGATTGCCTGGTGGAGCTCCGATAAGCGCATTCGCAAGCTCACGCACCTCGAAGGCGAAGAGCATCTCGAGGCGGCGCTCGCGCGCGGGCGCGGCGCAATCCTGCTGAGCGCGCATTTCACGACGCTCGAAATCGGTGCCCGTGCGCTCTGCGCACGCTTGTCGACGAACATCATGTACCGCCCGACGAACAACGCGGTGCTCGAGCGCTTTCTCGCGCGCAACCGCGGCAGGCAGGCGAAGCGTGCGATTCCGCGCGACGATGTGCGTACGCTCATCGCCGCCCTCAAGAGTAACGAGCCCGTCTGGTACGCACCGGATCAGAGCTACCGCAAGAAAGGCGCCGAGATGGTGCCCTTCTTCGACATCCCCGCCGCTACGAACACAGCGACATCCCGTTTGGCGCGAATGACCGGTGCGGCGGTGCTGCCTTACTTTCCCGAGCGCTTACCCGGATCGCGAGGCTATCGCATGGCCATTCACCCGATCCTCGAGAGCTTCCCGACTGACAGCCCATACGAAGACGCGCGGACGTTCAACGCGCTCATCGAAACTCACGTACGCAGGGTGCCCGAGCAGTACTTGTGGATTCATCGCCGTTTCAAAGGACTGACGTCGGATTACCCGGACTACTATGGCAAGGCAGGGGATAGTGATCAGGGGTTAGGGGGTAGTCAGAATGGAAACGCCTGACGATCCCCTATCCCCTGTCCCCTGTTCCCTTCTCATAGCCGATCATCAGCCATCGCCATTGTTCCGGGTCGAACGCGCGGCCGTGTTGGGCGCTCACCTTCTCGAGCGAGCGGTGCAGGCGCTTGAGCACACCCTCTTCCCAGCGCCCCCGCCTGCGAATACGCCCCCGATCGAAATCGAGCAGATGCACTTGGGGCTGAACACGTTCGGTTCGGGAAGCGGCAAGCAAGATGTTGTGCGCATTGAGATCGGCGTGGTGAACGCCGTGCCGATGGAAGCGCGCGATGGTTCGGCCGACCTCGCGCCAAAGCGCTGCATCGGCGCCCGACGTTGCGAGCGCCTGCGCGAGCGTCATCGTGTCCTCGAGCATCTGCGTGATCAAGTCGGCCGTGTAGATGAGACCGTGACGCACGTAGCGTGCGGCGATCGGATGAGGCACAGGCAACCCCAACGCGCGCAAGCTCGCGAGTAGTCGCCACTCCGCAAACGAGCGGGTTCGCTCTGCCCCGATCCAGAGATAACGATCGTTGGACACCTTCGCAGCCAATCCGCCGCGGCAGTAGTGCCTCAACACCCAGCGCGCTCCCCCCGCTCGCAGGACCGCGACCGATCCCCTGCCACCGGTGACACGCTCCAGCGCGTTCCTTTGCGACCATGCGTTTAGATCGAACAGATCTGCATCTGGCTTACGCACGCAGACGGCGTCGTATAGGATGCAGCCGCCGGGGATGGACGTGCGGCGCTCTTCGATCAGCTGCATGGCACCGGGGCTCTGAGCGCTTTGCTCCGGGCTCTGACAAGACTAGAAGGCACGTTGTGATAGATCCGAACCATTTAGCGCGCACGGGTGCACAGAATGATTATGGCGCATTCTTCCGCTCAAACAACGAGCAGTGCCAATCTTGGTGTTCGGGAACGCCGTTCCTCGGAGCTGACTCGAGACTAGCCGGGCCCATTCTGGCCAGCAGCCCGGAACCCAGAGCCCAACAGCCCTAGCTCCATGCCTTCCCCGTTCGATAGCGTCCCTCGAAGTGTCTGCATCCTGCGCCTTTCTGCGATCGGCGATACGTGCCATGTATTGCCTGTCGTGCGCACCTTGCAGCGTGCGTGGCCGAAAACTTCGTTTACGTGGATCATCGGCCGCGTAGAGGCCAAGCTCCTCGGTCATATTCCGGACATCGAGTTCATCGTCGTCGACAAATCGAAAACTCTGAGTTCGTTCCGGGCGCTGCGGGCAGCCATGCGCGGGCGGGAATTCGACGTGCTCATGCACATGCAGGTCGCTCTGCGCGCGAGCTTGCTCTCAACGATCGTTCGCGCACCCATCAAGCTCGGATTCGACCGGAAGCGCGCGCGAGAGCTGCAATGGCTGTTCACGACGAATCGCCTGCGCCCTGCCGACCGGCAGCACGTCATGGACTCGCTGTTTGGCTTCGCCGAAAAGTTTCACGTGTACGACAAGCTATTGCGCTGGGACATCCCGATTCCCGATGCCGCACATGCGTATGCAAGGAAAGTCATCGCGGATGGCGAGAAGGCGATCGTCATCAGTCCGTGCTCGAGTCATCCGCTTCGCAACTGGCGTGCCGAGTACTACGCGCAGATCGCGGACTACGCGGCGAGCGCGCTCGGGCTCAAAGTCGTGCTGTGCGGGGGGCGCAGCGATCTCGAGCGTCAGATGGGCATCGAGATCGAACGGCGCATGCAGCAACCCTGCCTCAACAAGATCGGTCAGGACACGTTGCTGGAATTTCTGGCCACGCTCCAGCGAGCGACGCTCCTGCTCACTCCCGACTCAGGCCCCGCGCACATGGCGACGGCCGTCGGCACGCCCGTCGTGGGTCTGTACGCCGCGACCAATCCTGCGCGCAGCGGGCCGTACCTGAGCCGGCAATGGTGCGTAGACAAATACGATACTGCCGCCCGTCGCCTGCTAGGCAAACCTGCCTCGGAGCTTCCCTGGACGACAAAGATCGAACAACCCGGCGTCATGGATCTCATCACGCCGGACGACGTGATCAAGAAGCTCCATGCGCTGCTGCTTTCGCTGGCGCGCAAGCGTTGAGGCCTTAGCTTAAGAGAAGAGAATCTCGCCAAGCACGCCAAGCTCGCAAAGGTAAGAACAAGAAGATTTTCTCGCGGAGACGCGAAGATCGGAAGGAAAAAAGATCTCCTTCCCCCCTTCTTACCTCCGCATCTCCGCAAGAGTTATTTCATTCTGACCTTGGCGAGCTTGGCGTGCTTGGCGAGATTGTCTTCTACAAACCCCAATAGCCAAGGCGTGCGCGAGCCTGCAGCTTTCGGCCCAGATTGAGCGGCTTGCGTTTCAATCCCGTGCGGCCCTGCTCGAGCGCGGAACGCGTCGCGTCGAGCACGCGTTCGCTCGAGCGGCCGTCGCGATATGGGTGAATCCTGCGCGCGTAGTCTTCAATTGCACTCCTCAGCGTCTCGGGCATCTCGAACGCCCGACGAATCGCGGGCTCGACGTCTTCGATGCGCTCCACGTTGAGCAAGTGCGGACCAGGCCGAGTGTTGCGGAAGGTCACGACCGGCTTGTGTTGCGTCAGAAACTCCGGCACGACCGACGAGGTATCGGAGAGCAGCACATGCGCGCGTGCATAGAGCTGCAGGATGTCGTCCGTTTCGACGAATGTGACGTTCGCGCTCTCGAGCGCGCGATAGCTCTCGACGACGTCGGGAGCCATCTTAGGGTGAAGCGTCAGGATCCAGCGCCACTCTCCTTTCGCCGCGAGCCGCGCGATCGTATCCCGCAGCGTGCGCGCCGAGCTCAAGCGCTCCGTGAACGTCGATGCGAACAAGACGGTCGGCCGATCGGGCACGAGCTGCGAATATGCGCCAGCGAAGAGCGGATCGAGTTTGGGCCAGCCCGTTTCGATCACGCGAAAGTAGCGGTGCCTGGCGGCCAGCTCGCGGAACGGCTTCGTCGTTGCGGGACCTTGCGTGCAATACAGATCGAACCATCCGCGCACGCGAAAATGTCCGCGCTCGTCCGTGCGCTTGCTGACGTTAAAGCCGTGAAAGACTTCGACCTTGAGGCCGGGGAAGAAGTCCGGGACCCAGTTGCCGGGAACGAGTACCGCCGTCGGCTGCCAGTGCCGAACTTCACGGACGCTTGGCAGCCGCATCTCGTCCGAGCGCATGAAGCGCGCGAGCTCGGCGCGCTCGAAGAACCATGCGGCTTCTTCCCCGCGCGCCCGGATGGCCGCCTGCAATGGGCGAAGTATCGCGAACGCGTAGAGCTCGGAAACGAAGAACAAGTAACGCGCCACGATGTCCTGCGGAATATCGGCCAATCGAAGGGCCGCGATTGTAGCGTAGCGGCCTCTGGGCTGGACGGTCGCGGGTATGTGACACTTGCGGCCCCGCTCCGAGCGGGATCGCTTAAGTAAGGAGATTTCTCTGGATGAGCTCGTTCACTGCAGCACCTGAGCCTCTGCCGGTCTCTCTGATCGTCATCGCGCGCGATGAGGCCGCCGTGATCGGTCGGTGCCTGGACAGCGTGCCGTTCGCGAGCGAAAAACTCGTGATCGACTCCGGTAGCAGCGATGGGACGCAGTCGGTCGCCGAGCGGCATGGCGCGAGGGTCGTGCATCAAGATTGGCTCGGATTCGGTCCGCAGCGCAATTTCGCGAGCACTCAGGCGCAGCATGACTGGATCTTGATGTTGGACGCGGACGAAGCGCTTTCACCTGCTCTCGCAAAAGAGATGCGCGAACGCTTGCCTGAGCTGATGAGCTCTCCCGCGGCCGGCGCCATCCTGCGACGCCAAACCTGGTATATGGGCGCACCGATGAAATGGTATCGGCCGATGGTCGGCGAGAAGCTGGGCCGCCTTTATCATCGCGGCCGCGCGCGCTGGACCGATGTTCGCGTCCACGAATCCTTGCGCTTCGAAGGCTCGACGCGCACCTTTCGCGAACCGGTCGTACACCATCACAATCCGACGCTCGCGCATCGGCAAATGAAAATACTGCGCTACTCCGAGCTCAAAGCTCGCGACTGGCTGGACCGCGGTCGGCCGGCGCGCTTGTGGATGTCGCCGCTGGTTTTCGTTGCGGCGTTCTTGAAGGACTACCTCCTGCGCTTGGCGTTCTTGGACGGCGGTCGCGGATTCGTCGTCTCGCAGGTGGCCGCCAGCTACGCGGTCTACAAGCGAATGCGATACTACGAAATGCGCCGCAATCCCGCCTCGCGCGAGGCTGCCGCTAAACTGCTGGGATTGGACCCTTGATGCGTATCGTCTCGCTCGCGACCGGAACATCCTGATGTGCGGCATCGCGGGCTTTCTCGGATCGTTCGAGCGCGCGACAGCCGCGTCGCTCGAGGCGATGACGCAAACCCTCGCGCATCGTGGACCGGACGATGCGGACGTCTGGCTCGATGACGAAGCCGGCATCGGGCTCGGGCACCGCCGTCTGTCGATCATTGATTTGTCGGCCGAAGGGCGGCAGCCGATGCGCTCGCACTCGCAGCGCTACGTCATCGTCTTCAATGGCGAAATCTACAACTTCAAGGAGCTGCGTGCCGATCTCGCCGCGCTCGGGCATCGCTTTCGAGGGCATTCCGACACGGAGGTCTTGCTCGCAGGCTTCGATTCATGGGGGCTCGAGCGGACGCTGCAACGCGCGAACGGCATGTTTGCATTCGCACTGTGGGACAGTGCGGAGCGGGTGCTTCATCTCGCGCGCGATCGCATCGGCAAGAAGCCGCTCTACTACGGCTGGGCGGGCAAGACGCTGTTGTTCGGATCGGAGCTCAAGGCATTGCTCGCGTTCCCGCCGTTCGAGCCGCAGGTCGATCCCGATTCGCTTGCACTCTTTCTACGGCACAACTATGTCCCCGCGCCGTGGTCCATTTTTCGCGGCGTGTTCAAGCTTCTGCCCGGTGCATATCTATCGCTGACACACGACGATGTGGCGCGCGGCCCCTCGCAGTACGAGCCCGCGACGGCGTGTCGCCGGTATTGGGATGCCCGGAGCGTCATCGCGAACGCGGTTACGCATCCCCTTCGTGCGAGCGAGAGCGAAGTCGTCGAGCAACTCGATGAGCTGCTGCGCGATGCCGTAGCACTTAGAATGGTTGCGGACGTGTCGCTCGGCGCGTTTTTGTCCGGCGGCACCGACTCGTCGACGACGGTCGCGCTGATGCAAGCGCAAGCAAGCCGGCCGGTTCAGACATTCTCGATCGGCTTTCACGATCCGCGGCACGATGAGGCCCAGATCGCTCGCGCGGTCGCCAAGCATCTCGGCACCGATCACACCGAGCTGTACGTGACGGGCGAGGACGCGCTGGCGGTCGTTCCGGAGTTGCCGCACATGTTCGATGAGCCGTTTGCCGACTCATCGCAGATACCCACGTATCTCGTCGCGAAGCTCGCGCGACGCGATGTGACCGTCGCGCTCTCCGGCGACGGCGGCGATGAGCTTTTCTTCGGTTACGGACGCTATCAGCGCGCGATGAGCGTGTGGAAGTGGCGTCACCGCGTACCCCGATCGCTCCGCGATGCGCTTTCGCGTTCGCTCGGCGGCTACGCAGGTCATGAAGGCCGGACGAACAAGCTTGCGCAGCTCGCGGCCGAGCTGCGCGCGAGCTCGGTTGCTTCCGTCTATCGCGACCGAGTGTCCCGCTGGAGATTCCCCGAAGCGGTCGTCCTCGGAGGGCGCGAGCATCCGACCCCCTTCACGGATGAGCTGCAATGGCTCCGCGCCGGTGACGATGCGCACGCGCTCATGTATTTGGACCTCATCACGTATCTGCCCGAGGACATCCTGACGAAAGTGGATCGCGCGACGATGGCCGTCGGCTTGGAGGCGCGGGCACCGCTTCTCGACTATCGTGCCGTCGAGCTCGCGTTTCGCATCCCCTTCGGCATGAAGCTGCGCGGGACCGAGCAGAAGTGGATCTTGAAACAACTGCTGCGCAAGTACCTGCCGGATCCGCTCGTATTTCGCGGCAAGAAGGGATTCGGCGCGCCGGTCGGCGAGTGGCTTAAAGGGCCGTTGCGCGAGTGGGCGTCGGATCTCTTGAGCAAGGAGCGTCTCGCCCGCGAAGGCCACTTCGATCCCGCACGCATCAGCGGAATCTGGGCCGAGTTCCTCGGCGGCGAGCGCAAATGGCACACGCATCTCTGGAACGTGCTGATGTTCCAGGCGTGGTTCGAGAGGCTCGGGCGAGCCGATCGCCCGCGCTAGTGTAATGTGTAAGGTGTAACGTGTAAGGTAAGGCGCGCTCCGCGCGAACCGCTCGGCACCTTCTTACGTTACACCTCACACTACACACGTCACACTCGCATTCCTATGACCGATATCCGCGTTCCCATTTCTCCCGGCGAGCTCATCGACAAGATCACGATTCTGCAGATCAAGTCGGAGCGCATCACCGATCCGTTGAAAGTTGCGAACGTCCGCAACGAGCTGGCACTGCTCGAGGCGACTTGGCGCGAATCTCCCTTTTCAACGAGCGATGTCGATGCCGAATGGGCATCCTTGCGCCGCATCAACGAGAAGCTTTGGGATGTCGAAGACCTGCTTCGCGAGAAAGAGCGCGCCCGAACGTTCGACCAGGAATTCATCGATCTCGCACGCGCGGTGTACTTCACGAACGACGAGCGCGCTGCGATCAAACGCGAGATCAATACGAAGCTCGGCTCGAAGATCGTGGAAGAGAAGAGCTACGCGAAGTATTAGCCGGTTGACGGTCAGAGACCCCTGCTTCTTTCTCCGGCCGTCAGCTGTCAACTGTCAACCGCGTCGTGCTCTGCCCCTGAATTGTGAGCGGTGGCGCCGCTCGCGATTGCGATTTCATACCCAGAATCAGTCGACCAAGCGTGAAGCGCCGCGCGCCTTCGTACAAGGCGATTGAAAATGCGAGGGTCGCGGCGAGGACGATCGCGAACTTCGTCCAGGGACCGTACGGTAGCGCGATCACCCAGTAGGCGACGACCAGCATGACCGTCTGATGCAAGATGTAGACGGGATAGCTTGCATGGCGTGCCCAGCGGAGCAAGCCATTGCCCCTCGATAGAAGCTGCCGGCCGTAGGCCAAAAACGTGAGCAGCCAGCACCAGGTAAAGATGTTCGCTAGCACGCTGTCGGCAGGCGTGTCTCGCTCGACGATCCCAATCTCGATCAACGAAAGTATGGAGGCTGTCACGAGCACGGAGATCGTGAGGCTGCGCAACCGACGCTGTGCCAGCCAATCCCACACGCCACCCATGCTCGCGAGCGCAATACCGTAGCCGGTCAAGAGCAAATAGTGGATGAAGACGTACCAGTCGTTGAAGAGATCGTGACGCTCCGGGAAGTGCGGCTTCAGCAGCGCCTCATTGAGGCCGAGCGGCAGCGCCAACACGTACAGCCACCAGCCGGGCACGAAGGCCGTCGCGCGCTTCAATAGGGCGACCACCGGCAGCAGCAGCGGCACATAGACATACAGGTAGACGATGAACCAAAGATGATGCCAGCTGAAATCCCCAGCGGGGTACGGCTTGAACTGCAGCACACGCTCGAGGAAGAACGCGAGATATCCACCCTCCCACTGGCCGCGGAACACGCGTTCTACGTACACTTGCGGCGGCACGATAATGAACATGCCCAGCACGACGGGAACGAGGAGGCGCAGCGTACGCTCCTTCATCACGGCACCCGGCGTGCGCCGACGCGAAGCGAACCAGAGTCCGGCGCCCGCGATCACGAAGAGGAGCGGCATGCGCAGCCGATGCGCGATATCCATCGGACGTTGGAGGCCTTCGATGGTGTCGGCATTTTGGATATGAAAATCCCAGCCGACGAACAGCATTCCTGTGTGATAGAACAAGAGTACGAAGACTGCGATGACTCGCAGCCAGTCGAGGAACTCGTAGCGAACCGCGGCTTCGTTCTTTTGTGTCATTTCCGTCCACTCCCGTCCACCCGTGCGCGTAACGTGCCCTGGGATGCAAGAGCGCGCCTCAGGGTTGTGGCCAGACGGTCGTGTCGAGGGGTGAGCGGAGGAAAGCGTTTCGATTCTTAGCAACGCCGCGGCGCACCGAGCTTCTTGGTGCGACCGGCAAATGCGGTCCAGTTGATGCTGACAATAGCGCTCGCGGCGGCGCGGCGAAGACAGGAACAAGACGATGCCTTGTCGCGCTTATCTACCCAACCTCGCGAACAGCGCATCCTTGTAACGCCTGCTCATGCGCAGCTCACGGCCGCTCGCGAGCTTCACTTCGTAGTCGCCTTTGAAGAGGGGTGCAAAGGACTGGATTGCCCCAATGTTGACGGCCGCCGACTTATGGATGCGGACAAAGCGCTGCTCGCCGAGCTGCGCGAGCAAATCCTGCAGCGTTCTTCTCAGCACATAGTGCTTCGCGCCGGCATGGACGTGTACATAATTGTCGTCCGCCTCCAATGATTCGACCGATGCAGTGTCGAGCAGTACCAGCAGCTCGCCATCGGGGACGAGCAGGCGGTCGGCGGCGTTCGTCTGCGTTCGCGCGGTTGCAACGGCATTGTGGCGCGTCTGCCGATCGTCCAGGCGCCCGCGCACACGCCCAATCGACTGAAACAAGCGTTCCTTATCGTACGGCTTGAGTAGGTAGTCGACTGCATTGAGCTCGAAAGCGCGTACCGCATGCTCATCGAACGCCGTGACGAACACGATGAGAGGTGCGCTTTCGGCACTCAACTGAGCAGCGAGCTCGAGCCCACTGAGGCCAGGCATCTGGATATCCAGCAACGCGACATCCGGCCGCACTGATTCGATCGCCCGCGCTGCCTCGAGTCCATCCGCGCACAGCGCAACGAGATCGACGTCGTCATGCTCCCGCAGCAGCCGCGCGAGCTTATCCCGAGCCGGCTTCTCATCCTCGGCGATGAGCACGCGCATCATGCAAGTTGCTCCTGCCATGGAATCTCGATACGCACTTCCGCCGTTCGACCGTCCGATGTGAATGCGAGCTGACCGCGCTCGCCGAAGTGCGCCCGCAACCGTGCGCGGCAGTTGCGCAAGCCCACACCCTCGCCCGGTCTCGGCACAATCTCTCCCGAGTTCGCGATGCGAATGACGAGCGTATCTCGAGCTCGCTCGCAGGAAACGACGATGACCGCAGGAACGCTCGTGTGCTCGACGCCATGTTTGAACGCGTTCTCGAGCAGCGGCTGCAGGATCATCGTGGGCACGAGCGCATTCAGCGCTTCATCCTCGATTCGCCACTCGATCGCCGCACGCTCGGCAAAGCGCTCTTCCATGATTCGAGCGTACAGGCGAGCGACGTCGAGCTCGGCTCCCAATGTCGTGAGCTCCTCTTGATCCATTCTCAGGCTGGCACGGAGGAGCTCCGCCACCTGCGTCAGCAGACGATCGGCCCGCGGCACGTCGATCTGCATTAGCGAAGAAATCGTGTTGAGGGCGTTGAACAGAAAGTGCGGGCGCAGCTGCGCCTTGAGCTGGCCGAGCTGGGCCTCGGCGAGCGATTTCTGCAGCGTAGCGAGTCTGTGCCGTTGCTCCTGCCAGAGCGAAAAGGATTCGAGCGCGAAGATGATTCCAAGCCACAGACCCAAGAACAGCCAAACTTTTATCGTCTCCTGAATCAGGAGGAATCCCCAGGGCTCGTGCTCGTACTCGATGCCGACCGCCGCATACACGGCATGTCGCATCGTGTAGATGGCCGCGACGAACGACACTGCGACAAGGGGGAACCATTTCAGGTGCCGAACGAACCATCTGAAGGGCTGATCGAGCAATCGCCTCACCTGGCGCGCGTAGCGCAACTGTGCGATGAGCCAAACGGTGCCCGCCACCGCGGAGGTCCCCTCCCAAAGCAGCGGCTCCCACCATAACGTCGATGGGTTCATGAGTTGGTCTTGAACGGCGATCGCGGCCATCAAGATCCAAAAACATCCCCACAGCACCGCCAGGAGCCGCCGCTTCCTGCGCTCCGTGAGCTCATCGGGCATCTCGAAAGGAGCGAGCGTGGGCGCGGTGTGCATGCGCCGATTCTAGAGAGACGCCCGGTTCGCGGACACCGTTTTGGGGCGAGCGGGACGAAAGCCCTATACGGGCATGTGTCCGAGGCGGTTACGGCAGAACGGCCGTAAGCTCGGACAGCTCCGCTCGCCCGTCGCGCCAGAGCACATACGCAGTTCGCTCGCCTTCCCACAGGATCTCGACTTCGAGATCGGATGCGTTCGCGATCCTTGCAAGCGTTTGCTTGTCCACCGGGAAATACGACCACGTGGCGTCGAGTGCATACGTGTCTGCCACGGGCCGAGCAAGACCGATATCTCTCGGCTGCGCCGTCGTCGCCTCCAGGCGCAGAGACCATTCAGACGCTTCGAGCTCGAGCGTCGGAGGAACGGACGCATCTGCTGCCGAGGATACGGGCAGCGAATGCAGCGCAGCCAGGTATTGGTTGTGCTCGCCCATGCGATTCACGTCGATCGCGTAGAGCTGCAGGAAATCGCGAGATTGTCCGCCGGCCGTGCGCACCGCTGCGCGGCTAAAGATCCACGGATCTCTCACGACCGTAATCGTGGCAGCCGTGCGCTCGTCGAGGTACTCGCGCGGCGCACTGACGCGCTCCGTACTGCATCCAAACAGCGACAACGTAAGCAACAATAACGGCACGGAGCGCATGAACGATGACTCTCCATCGGATCCTTCCGACAGAATGTTCAAGGCGAGTCCGCTGTTCCGAGATTTACCGTAGTGCCGCGGCGACGGCGGCCGGCTCCACGCCTTCGATTTCGATCACCTTGCGCCGAGCGCTCGCACCGGCGACTAGGCGCACACGCGAGCGCGCGACGCCGACTCGCGTCGCGATGAACTCGATCAAAGCGGCATTCGCCGCTCCATCGACAGGCGGCGCCGCGAGCCGGATCTTGATGCAGCCGTCGTGCATCCCCGCGACCGCAGTCTTCGATGCCCGCGGCTGCACGTACACGTTGATGCGGACGGACTCAGCCATACTGGGAAGCGGCACCTTGCGAAAACAGTCAGGCGTTCGGGCTCTGTGATTTTAAACATAAGGTTCGGCGAACGCGTCGCCGAGTTTTACAGCCATGGGTGCCGTGGCCAGCAACGACGCGGCTGGATCGTCCCTTGCATACGTCAGATCGAGATGGGAGCTGATCGAGGCCCCGCGGGCGGTCGTCAGCGCGCTGTTCGACGCGATCCCGTTTGCCACGCGGAGCGAAGAACAATTGTCCTTACCTGGCCAGTCGAGGATTTCAGATGCCGAGCCGGACTGCGTTGTTTCTGATGGCGTTGGTTTCGATTGCGATAGGTACAGCCGTCGCCGCTTCGTTTGCCGCTGTCGAGCTCGACGAGCCGACGCCCCTCGAAGAGGCTACCTCCGCATCCGAGACACAATCGGAGCACGGCGCCGTAAAAGAGGGCTCTGAAACGAACGGCAGCGCTCAGCCCGCGTCTACGCCATCCGAGACGAGCTCTCAAGAGACCGAGCACGCGCCTCGCTCCGAGGAGGATATCGAGCCGCTCGGCAAGCCGATGCTCGCCTGAGTTCGCGGTTACTTCGAGCAGCCGCTTCCGGCTGCTTGGTCGAAGCGGGCAAAACGCTGCCCGCCTTCCGATACGCAGCGCCGTGGTCCCGCCGGCCCCGCACATTCGACGGTCAGGTCTCGAATCGTGCGCGCCCCCTCGACGAGACAGCGAATCCGATACGCGACGCCGCCTCGCGGTAGCGGGCTCTGCTCCCGCAGATACCAGGTATCGCCGGTGATCTTTGCGGCGCCGAGCACGCGACGGCGGCACTCTGCGGTGACGCCGTCGATGCAATAGCGCTGCTCGCAGTCCGCGACAGAGCCAGTCTCACACGCGAGCTCCGCGCGCTCTTCCAGCTCTCGCAGGTGGTTCGGCCCGCCGCCGCGCGTCCAGTCCGTGCATGCCTTCATCTCTCCGGCATTGCACTCCCGCAGCAGGCTCTCGAGTTCTTCAGGCGAGCGCACGACACGCTGAGGCTTGCCCGCCTCCTTCTTGTTGACCCGCTTCTTCGTCGTAATGCCAGGCACGATCTTGGCATCGGGACCGCATTTCTCGTCCGAGAATATGCGCGTACCGTCCTCCGCCGTGCAGGTATAGATCTGCGCACTCACCGGCGCGGTGAACACGTAGAGGGCAGCGACGACAGCGCATCGCGTGACCAGAAGCATCGTTCTCCTTTTTGTTCGTTTGGCGCCCGCACCGCTCGATTATGTAGTTATGATACTCAAGCCGCTCTGCTGTGGCACGGCGCGACGGAACTCCGTGCGGGCCGGCGCGTACACCAGCAGAAGATTCCGAGTGGCGCGAGTCAGGTGCTGCGACAGAATCCGAGTCTTGGAGCGGCTGAGCGGATCGATCGTCGGCATCATGTTGAAAGTACTCATCTAGGCGAATGCGCGCGCTTGCTCTCAAGCCGCAGCAGCGCGGTTCCGCGAAGTTGCTCCAGGTGCCCGAGCCTTCGGGCACGGGCGTCCTAGCGCGTACGCTCGCAATCGGCATCTGCGGCACAGATCGCGAAATTCTCGACGGCGAATACGGTGCACCGCCGCCGGGACAGGAACATCTCATCCTCGGACACGAATCCCTAGCCGAGGTGATTGACGCAGCCGGCGCGCCGCTCAATCCAGGCGATCTCGTCGTCGGCATCGTGAGGCACCCCGATCCTGTTCCGTGTCCGGCGTGTGCCGTCGGCGAATGGGACATGTGCCGCAACGGGCAGTACGTCGAACATGGCATCAAGGGCCTCGACGGCTTCTGCGTGGAGCGCTTTCGGTCGCCGGCCGAGTTCCTCGTGCGCGTCGATCCCGCCTTGCGCGAGACGGGTGTATTGCTCGAGCCGGCGAGTGTCGTCGCGAAAGCGTGGGACCACATCGAACGCATCGGGGCGCGCTCTCGAGCCTGGCACCCGCGCCGCGTGCTCGTCACCGGCGCAGGCCCCATCGGTCTTCTGGCCGCGCTCATGGCGCGGCAGCGCGGCTGCGAGCTTCATGTTTACGATCGCGCTGAGCACGGAGCGAAACCTGCGCTCGTGCGAGCGCTTGGCGGCGAATACCATAGCCGCGCGTTGAAAGACCTGCACGCCCTCGAGCCCGATGTCGTGATCGAGTGCACCGGCGCAGCGCCAGTTATCGTCGAGGTGATAGGCAACAACGCCTCGAGCGCCATCGTTTGTCTTACGGGCCTCTCCTCGGGCTCTCACCGCATCAGGTACGACTTCACGGACCTCAATCGCACGATGGTGCTCGAGAACGATGTCGTATTCGGCACCGTCAATGCGAATCGGCGCCATTATGAGCTCGCGGCCGAATCCCTCGCACGCGCCGATCAGGCGTGGCTGCGCAAGATGATCACGCGGCGCGTACCGATCGAGCGCTGGCAAGAAGCGCTCGAACGTCGAGAAGGCGACATCAAGGTCGTCATCGATTTCACGATGTAGCGCGCGGAGGACGCGCGGCGAACGCACGCGACGTCTTACACGAACGCCCTATTCCGATAGAGAGCTCGCATGGCAGGACGAATCGAAGACTATGCACTGATCGGCGATCTACATACCGCTGCGCTCATCGAGCGCGGCGGTTCCATCGATTGGCTCTGCTGGCCGCGCTTCGATTCCGACGCCTGCTTCGCCGCGCTTCTCGGCACCGAGGAGCACGGGCGCTGGCTCCTCGCCCCACAAGAAAAAGTTCTTTCGAGCACGCGCAGCTATCGCGACGACACACTCATTCTCGAGACTGTGCATCGAACAGCGCGCGGGTCCGTGAGGGTCATCGATTTCATGCCTCCGCGCGGCAATGCGTCCGACCTGATTCGGATCGCTATCTGTGAGCGCGGCGAGGTCTCAATGCGAACGGAGCTCGTGCTCCGGTTCGGGTATGGCAACACGATTCCGTGGGTCACCCATGCCGAGCAGGACACCTGGCGCGCGGTCGCAGGGCCCGACATGGTGATGCTTCGCACGCGCGCGCCGATACGCGGCGAGAACATGAAGAGCGTCGCCGAGTTTACGTTGCGAGAAGGCGAGTCGATGTCATTCACGCTCCTTTACTCATCGTCGACATTGGCTCCAGTGCACTTTCCGGATCCGGACCAAGCCCTCGCCGATACGGAATCGTTCTGGAAAGCCTGGGCCGCGAAATGTTGCCATGTGCATCGCTGGGAACGCGAAGTCAGGCGTTCGCTCACGGTGCTGCGCGCTCTCATTTATGCCCCCACGGGCGGCATCGTCGCGGCGCCGACGACGTCTTTGCCGGAGCATCTCGGCGGCGCTCGCAACTGGGACTATCGGTACTGCTGGTTACGCGACGCCACACTCACCCTCCTTGCGCTCATGGATGCGGGCTATTACGAGGAAGCCTCCGCTTGGCGCGATTGGCTGCTGCGAGCAGTCGCAGGCAGCCCCGATCAGCTCCAGATCATGTATGGCGTCGCCGGCGAGCGCAGATTGATGGAGTGGGAAATCGAGTGGTTACCGGGCTACGAAGACTCGAAGCCGGTCCGCGTCGGAAATGGGGCGTACAGACAGCTCCAGATCGACGTCTTCGGCGAAGTCATGGACGCCCTTCACCAAGCACGCGCGGGCGGCTTACCGCCGCTCGCGGCGACTTGGGCGCTGCAGCTCAAGCTGCTCGAATTCCTGGAACGAATCTGGGAACAACCAGATTTCGGCATTTGGGAAGTGCGGGGTTCCCCGCAGCATTTCACGCATTCGAAGATCATGGCATGGGTCGCGTTCGACCGCGCGATCAAGGATGCCGAGGAATACGGCTTCGCCGGGCCAGTCGAACATTGGAAGGCGCTGCGCGAGCGCATTCACGCTGAAGTGTGTGAGCGGGCGTTCGATCGCTCGCGCAACACCTTCGTGCAGGCATACGGGTCGAAGCAACTCGATGCGAGCTTGCTGTTGATCCCGGAGCTCGGATTTCTCCCGGCGGACGACCCGCGCGTACGCGGTACGATCGAAGCAGTGGAGAAGACGCTCCTCAAGGATGGCTTCGTCTTGCGCTACGACACCGGAGAGACGGATGATGGGTTGCCGCCAGGCGAAGGAGCCTTCCTCGCGTGCAGCTTTTGGCTCGTGAACGCGTACGCGATGATCGGCCGGCGCGACGATGCGATCGCAATGTTCGAGCGACTACTTTCGCTCACGAACGACGTCGGGCTGCTCGCAGAAGAATACGATGTGATCAACAAGCGGCAGGTCGGCAACTTTCCGCAAGGCTTCTCTCACCTGTCGCTGATCGTCACGGCGTTCAACCTCACCCACGGCGACAAGCCCTCCGAACAGCGCGCGGAACAACCGAGCGAGCTCAGGAAGGAAGGCTAGGAGGCACTCTCGCCAAGGTAAGAAATAGATAAAAACTCGCGGACACACAGAGAGGCGAAAGGAAAGAAGATCTTTTCCCCCTCTTACCTCCGCGGCTCTGCGCCGCCGGGACAGTACCTTTTCTAGAATGGATCCTCGCTTCCGCACACTGCTGTCCGGGGAAAATCCCGCGCAAGAGGCGC
>JBDZVE010000067.1:0-17104 GCA_040255535.1 Lysobacterales bacterium
TCCGCGATTCTCCGCTCCAACGCGCTTTCTGCATCATTTTCCCCGGACAACAATGCGCATCCTGAAGGATGAGGTCAGGTGTCTACGCCGTTTTGATTCCAGCGATGCCGATCCACGCAAACAACGCGAGCACGCCGGCGAGCGCGACGATTGTCGCGGGCTTGTTGCGGAATGCCGGTTGCACCCATCGGCTGTTCGCGATCAGGAGTGCCAGGGCGAGGATCGGGAAGAAAAGGGCGCCAATGACAGTGTAGAGCTTCTGCACTTCGCGGAAGCTCGTGAACAGACCGATCATCGGCACCGTGGCGAGCAGTATCAGGTAGATGCGGTACGGCTTCGAACGCGTGTCCACCGTGTGCCGGAGCTGCGTCGAATTTACCCGCGCTTCGCCCCGCAGGAGCTGCCAGCAGTCCGCGAATAGATAAGGCACCGCCTGCCAAACGCCGAGCAGGCTGCTGAAGACGGTTCCGAGCGTGCCGACGAGAAAGAGAACGCGGCCCCATTCGCCGAGCTCCTGTCCCAATCGGTCCGACAAGCGCACGAGCAACTGTGTCCCTTCGCCCTCGACTTGAATGCTCGTGCCGACGATCACCATCGCGATACCGAAGATCGCGGTCATGATGTAGCTCAAGCCGAGATCGATGCGGCACGTGCGCAACTCCTCGCTTCCCGTTCGCCCTTCCTCGCGCAGCCAATAGCCGTAGCACAGAACCGTCAACGTGCCCCCGATGCCGCCGATCAGCGCGACCGTCCAGACGACAGCTTGCGGGTCGAGGCGTGGAATTGTCGGCACGAACAACCCCTTGAGAATCGCACCTGTCCCGGGCCAGAGCATGATCGCGGTCACGATCGTCATCGCAAACATCGCACCGATGCACACGCGCATCGCGATCTGAAAGCCGCGATACCCGCCATGCAGAACGAATGCGAGCCCGGCGAGTCCGGCGAGCATTCCGAAGACGATCTTGCCGTCGCGCGCATCTTCGAAAATCGGGAACATTGCATGGAGCGTGATGCCGCTTGCGCTCATCTGCGCGGAAGCGACGTAGAAGGACCACAGCAGCAAGTACGGCAGGAACAGCCACACGACGATCCGCCCATAGCGGCGGACTGCGCCTTCGATGAGCGTCTCGCCGCTCGCGAGTTGCCAGCGCGCGAGTCCTTCCGTCACGACGAATTTCAACAGCGCTCCAACGAGCACGGCCCACAGCACCGCGACGCCGAGCATGCCGCCCACGATGCTCGCCGTTGCCAGATCACCGCTGCCGACACCTGTAGCGGCGAGCAACAAGCCGGGGCCGATGATTGCGAGGAACGGTCGCTTGCGCGGCGAGGACGGTGTGGACTGCATGAGGCGAGCGTGGTTCGTTGTTCTGGCTCTCGGCCGAGTGTAGGAGAGCGACTAGGCAAACGAAAGAAATACATCCATCGTCGGATCTGCGCGCCTGGTTTCGGGAAGTCCTATTTGTCGTGCCCCTTCCGAACGGGTACTAAGACGCACCGGGCAGCGGAGGGCCATTCGATACCATGTCAGAGCCGGTCGATGTGCCAACGAAGCAACGCGAGCTCGCCGTCTTTCTATTTCTCGCGTTTGTGCTCGCGCCGATTCTCGCCGTGATCATCGTTGCCGGCTATGGGTTCGTCGTTTGGATGTATCAGATCGTCATGGGGCCTCCCTCGGTCTGAGGGTGCGAGCTAAATGACTTCGACTGTACGGCGGTCGATTTCCCGGCGGGCGCTGTTCGGATTGCCGACTCCGGAGACACAACCGACCGCGCGCATCGGCGCCGGCTGTCTCACGCTGAGCGGCATCATGTGCGAGAGCTGCGCCGATATTTGCGAGCGGCGGGCCATTCGCTTCGTCCGCCGCGGCGCGATCAAACAACCGGTCTTGGACGCCGACGCCTGCTCCGGCTGCGGTGAGTGCTCGAGCGTGTGCCCTGCGAATGCAATTTCGATCCATTCACCCGCGCCGGAAGAACCAACATGACGAGTCGCACCGTTCACATCGCGGGCATGCTCGTTCATGCGAAGCCGGAGGCGCTCGAGTCTGCGGCAGCCGTCCTACGCCGCTTCGGTGCTGCCGACATTCAAGCCACTGGCGTCGTCGGCAAGCTGGCCGTCGCGATCGAATGCGCTCACGAGCGAGAGCTCGCGGACTGCATCGAGCAAGTTCACGCGATTCCGGGCGTCATTTCCGTTTCGATCACCTCGCACTACATCGAGGATGCGGTCTCGCTCGCCGAGGAGATGCGTTCATGACGATCACGAGACGTGAGTTCCTGAAAGACAGCGCATTGGCTTCGGCGCTCGCGGCCGCGGGCACGGCGGAGGGCGCGAACATCATCACGGAATCTCAGTTCACACGTATGACGTGGTCGAAGGCGCCGTGCCGCTTCTGCGGTACGGGGTGTGGCGTGAAGGTGGCGGTCAAAGACGGGCGCGTCGTCGCGACTCACGCCGACGCCAACGCCGAGGTGAATCGCGGCATCAACTGCGTCAAGGGCTATTTCCTGTCGAAGATCATGTATGGATCCGATCGACTGACGCAGCCGCTCTTGCGCATGAAAGACGGCAAGTTCCACAAGGACGGCGAGTTTACGCCGGTGAGCTGGGATCGGGCGTTCGACGTCATGGCGGAGAAGTTCAAAGCGGCTCTGAAGGAGAAGGGCCCGAATTCGATCGGCATGTTCGGGTCGGGCCAATGGACGATCTGGGAAGGCTACGCGGCGAACAAACTGTTCAAGGCGGGCTTTCGCTCGAACAACATCGATCCGAATGCGCGTCACTGCATGGCTTCGGCTGCCTATGCCTTCATGCGCACGTTCGGCATGGACGAGCCGATGGGCTGCTACGACGATATCGAGAACACCGATGCGTTCGTCCTGTGGGGCTCGAATATGGCGGAGATGCACCCGGTGCTGTGGTCGCGGGTTGCCGATCGACGCCTCTCCGCGCCGCACTCCAAGGTCGTCGTGCTCTCGACGTTCGAGCACCGCTCGTTCGACCTCGCGGACATCCCGATCGTCATGCGGCCGCAATCGGATCTCGCGATCATGAACTACATCGCGAACCACATCATCCAAACCGGCCGCGTGAATCGCGATTTCGTCGGCAAGCACGTGAACTTCAGGCTCGGCACTTTCGACATCGGCTACGGTTTGCGGCCCGAGCATCCGCTCGAGCAGAAGGCGAAGAACGTGCAGCGTGCGACGGAGTCGCGGCCGATGACGTTCGAGCAGTACGCGAAGTTCGTGGAGCCTTACACGCTCGAGCGTGCAGTCAAAATTTCGGGTGCGCCCGAATCGTGGTTGCGCCAGCTCGCCGAGCTGTACGCGGATCCGAAGACGAAAGTCGTGTCGTTCTGGACGATGGGCTTCAATCAACACACGCGCGGCGTGTGGGCGAATCAGCTTTGCTACAACCTGCACTTGCTGACCGGCAAGATCTCGACACCGGGCAACAGCCCGTTCTCGTTGACGGGGCAGCCCTCCGCGTGCGGCACGGCGCGCGAAGTCGGCACGTTCGGGCATCGCTTGCCTGCGGACATGGTCGTCACAAATCCCGAGCATCGTGCGCGAGTGGAGAAGATGTGGAAACTGCCGTTAGGTCTCATTCAAGAGAAGCCCGGTTATCACGCCGTCGAGCAGAACCGCATGCTCAAGGACGGCAAGCTGAATGCGTATTGGGTGCAGGTGAACAACAACATGCAGGCCGCGGCGAACATGAATCAGGAGACGCTGCCCGGCTATCGCAACCCGGCGAATTTCATCGTCGTCTCCGATGTGTATCCGACGGTCACGGCGCAAGCCGCAGACCTCATTCTCCCTGCAGCGATGTGGGTCGAGAAGGAGGGAGCCTACGGCAATTCGGAGCGCAGAACGCAGTTCTGGCAGCAGCTCGTCAACGCTCCCGGCGAGGCGAAATCGGATCTCTGGCAGCTCGTGGAATTCTCGAAGCGCTTCACGACCGATGAAGTGTGGCCCGCGGATTTGCTCGATGCGAATCCAGAGTACAAGGGCAAGACGCTGTATCAGGTGCTGTTTGCGAATGGAATCGTCAATCGCTACCCGCTCGAGGACCTGAACCCCGACTACGAGAATCATGAAGCGAAAGACTTCGGGTTCTATATCCAGAAGGGATTGTTCGAAGAGTACGCGGCGTTCGGCCGCGGCCACGGGCACGATCTCGCACCGTTCGAGACCTATCACAAAGTCACAGGGCTGCGATGGCCGGTTGTCGACGGAAAGGAAACGCGGTGGCGCTATCGCGAAGGCAGCGATCCCTACGTGAAGCCAGGCAAAGGGTTCGAGTTCTACGGCAACGAGGATGGCAAGGCGAATATCTACGCCTATCCCTATGAGCCTCCGCCCGAGGCGCCGGACGCGGAATACAACTTCTGGCTCGTGACCGGTCGCGTGCTCGAGCATTGGCATTCGGGATCGATGACAGGTCGAGTGCCCGAGCTCTTTCGCGCGTTCCCGAACGCAGTCGTCTTCATGCATCCGGACGATGCTCAGGCGCTCGGCGTGCGACGCGGCGTCGAAGTGCGCGTCGTGTCGAGACGCGGAGAGATGCGCACGCGCGTCGAAACGCGCGGGCGCAACAAGCCGCCGCGAGGGGTCGTGTTCGTTCCTTGGTTCGACGCATCGCAGCTCATCAACAAAGTCACGCTCGATGCGACCGATCCGATCTCGAAGCAAACCGACTACAAGAAATGCGCGGTGAAGATTGTGCCGGTGGGAGGGCCAGTATGAGCGTGCGCTGGTTAGACGCTGCACGCTACAGGCTGCGGGGCAGACCGAAGCAGTGGCTGCGCGCGAGTCTGTTCATCGCAGCACTCGGGGCAGCAGCCGTGTTCGCCGCAGAACACGTGCTCGAGGGTTCGCCCGCGTCGAGCGATCCGCTCGGGACGGGGCTGCGCGGCACCGCGCCGTTGCACGAAGAGCCGCAAGCGCCGCGCATGGCACGCGTGGAAAACTTCGATATTCGGCGCGGACGTGCGTATACGAGCCAGCCGCCGACGATCCCGCACGCGATCGAGAAGTACGAGATCACGCGCAACGTCAACTTCTGCATGTACTGCCACGCGCGCGTGCGCCACGAGCAATCGCAAGCGCCGATGGTGAGCGCGACGCACTACATGGATCGCGATCACAACTATCTTGCGGAGATTTCGCCGCGGCGCTACTTCTGCACTCAATGTCACGTCGTGCAGACGGATGCCAAGCCGCTCGTTGGCAACGAGTTCCTCGATGTCGACACGTTGCTCGAGCGAGAGCGTGCGGCGGAGGGCAACGATGATGAAAGGCGGCCGCGGACGCGCGAGACGCCGCGATGAAAGAAAAACTCCGGAGCTGGTGGCGCACGCTGAGCACGCCGAGCAGGCACCTGAGCCTCGGGTTTCTCACGATCGGCGGCTTCGTCGGCGGAATCCTGTTCTGGGGCGGCTTCAATACCGCACTCGAAGCGACGAACACGGAAGAGTTCTGCGTGAGCTGCCACGAGATGCGCGACAACACGTTCGCGGAGCTCAGAAGCACGATCCACTACAGCAATCGTTCAGGCGTGCGCGCGACGTGTCCCGATTGTCATGTACCGCACGAGTGGACGCACAAGATCGCGCGCAAGATGCAGGCATCCAAGGAAGTGTGGGGCAAGATCTTCGGGCGCATCAACACGCGCGAGAAGTTCCTGAACCATCGACTCGAGCTCGCGAAGCACGAGTGGGCGAGATTGGAAGCGAACGACTCGCTCGAGTGCCGCAACTGCCACGCCTACCAGTACATGGACTGGACGCGCCAAAGCCTGCGCGCGGTTCAGGTCCATTCGGTCGCGCTCGCGGGCGAGGAGTACACGTGCATCGATTGCCACAAGGGCATTGCGCACCGGCTTCCCGACATGGAAGGCATTCCGATGCTCTTTGGCGCGCCGCTCGAGCGAGTGGAGCGGGAGGGCGAATGACGTTGCTGTGTCGGACTCCACGCATTCGCCTCGGCCGAACGAACATGAAAGTAGTGTTCGTGCGCTTGTGGCGCAAATGTTGCGATTTTCGCTCGGCGCCAGGCGGGGCTCGCGCGCGCAATCATTGATTCGATGCGCAAGGCTCGCAGCAGCGGGTCGTATGCGCGCGCGTCGTCACCTCCGCGGACCGGGTCGGACGCCGAAGAGTCCAACTCGTCAAAAGCTCCTTCAACCTCGTTGATGCGTTCCACAGACTGGCCGCGCTTCGGATCGATCCGCAGCGCCGAGATGTCGCACGTTGCGCGCATGCAAATGCGGCTTGCTCGTCGAGCAGCCGCGTGCGACGCACTCGGCTCGCTCGTGTTGCAGATGGGTCCCGGAAGCTGAGGCGAGCGGCGGTGCCAGGCACCCCGATCGCCGTTGCTCACACCAATAAGCACGGTTCACCGGCTGAGGAGTACCCAATGAAAGCGGAAATACGTCGCGTGCTGTCTGCTCGCTCCACGCAAGCATTCGCCACGCTCGTCGGCAGCGCGGCGCTCATGCATCCAGCGCTCGCGCAAGAACAAACAGTCGAACAGTTGGAAGAGATCGTCGTCACGGGCCTACGCGGCAGCTTGAACGCCTCGATGGACATCAAGCGCGATGCGGTCGGCGTCGTGGATGCGATCACCGCCGAAGACATCGGCAAGTTTCCCGACACCAATCTGAGCGAGTCGCTGCAACGCATTACGGGCGTATCGATCGACCGGCGCAACGGCGAAGGAGCGCTCGTGACCGCGCGCGGTTTCGGCGCGCAGTTCAACATGGTCACGCTCAACGGGCGGCAAATGCCGACGGCAGATGCGTACGCGAACGGCGCGCTGACCGCGGGCGGACAGGTCGGCAACGGGCGTTCCTTCAATTTCGCGAACTTGGCTGCGGAGAGCGTGAGTGCGCTCGAGGTCTACAAGACCGGTCGGGCGGACATTGCGACCGGCGGCATCGGTGCGACCATCAACGTGCGCACAGCGCGACCGTTCGATAACGATGGCATGGTGCTCAATCTCGGCGCAAAGGCGGTGAACGACACGACGAACCGCGTCGGCGACGATTTCACGCCGGAAATTTCGGGCATCTTCAGCTATGCGAACGACGAGAAGACCTGGGGCGTCGGCTTGAGCGCGAGCTATCAGGAGCGCAACAGCGGCTCGTCGGGCTCCACGGTGAACGACTGGCGTATCCAGGCTTGGGACTCGGACATGAGCGTCAATCAAACCCGCGCGCCGCTCTACGTCAATCGCAACGATACACCGTACGACAGCAGCGACGATTTCCTCGACGCCGAAGTCGTCAACGCACCGGCTGTCGGGCAGCTCTACGGCATCCCGAACGACATTCGCTACCACTATGCGGACCGTGAGCGCAAGCGCACGAACGCGCAGCTCACGCTTCAGTTCGCGCCGAGCGATGCGTTGACGCTCACCGCCGACTACACCTATGCGCTGAACGAGCTCGTCGAGAACCGGGGCGATCAGACGATCTGGCTCCAGCGCAACGGCTTCTACTATCTCGAGTTCGACGGCGGTGAAGTCGCCACTCCGGTATTGCTGCGAGAGTACACGGGCGCGGGCAAGGACTTCGGCTACGAGCAGCAGCATCGCGAGCAGCAGAACGAGCTCAAGTCCGCGGGCTTCAATGCGGAATGGCAAGTGACCGACACATTCAGCTTGGCGCTCGACTTCCACGATTCCACTGCAGAGAGCATGCCCAACGATCCGCTGACGGGCGGCGGCGAGACGACCTTCAGCGTCGCGGGTGTCGTGCCGAGCACGTGCCTGGAGGAATACGGTCCCGATCCCGACGGCGGCAAGACGGCTTGCCGCAACCAGTCCAACTTCTGGACACAGGAGTTCTCGTTCAACAACGGGCTGCCCGTTGCCGGCCGTACGCTGTATCCGAATGAGCTCTCTGCCTATGCGGGGACCGGCGGCGATTCGAACTTCTCGTTCGATGCGACGAGTATCGGCTCGCAGGTCATGCGCATCAACTATCAAGATCAGAGCACCGATCTTCAGCAGGCCCGCTTGGACGGTGCGTTCGATTTCGGCGACGGCCGCTTTCAATTCGGCGTCGAGACGCGGGCGCTCGAGTCGGAGCAGCGCGGCTCGGCTTCGAACCTGACGCTCGGCGATTGGGGCACGAGCGATACCGGCAAGGTTCCCGACATGGTCGCGCTGATGACACCATTCAGCCTCGTCAATGCGTTCGATGACTTCAATCCAAAGGGCGCGCCGACCGGCGGCTGGAAGGGAAATGCGAACGTGCTCGCGCAGTGGGCATTCGCGCAGGGCTACGGCGATTGGACCGAGCCTGCGGCGCCGGACGGGGAGCTGCGCTACAACGCCGGCTTCAACGTTCACAACTTGATCGAAGAGGACACCAAGGCGGTCTACCTGCAATTCGCGCTCGAAGGCACGCTCGGCGGAATGCCGACGAACCTCCTGCTGGGCGCACGCTACGAGCGCACCGACGTGGAGTCGACCGCGATCGTGCTCGTGCCGACCGGACTCCTATGGCAGGACGATAACGATTTCCAAGTCAGCCGACCGCCGAACTTGCCTGAGAACTATCAGTCGATTCGCGAGACGACGGACTACGACAATCTGCTGCCGAGCTTGGATTTCGACATCGAGCTGACCGATTCGCTGAAAGCGCGTTTCTCGACGAGCACGACGATCGCGCGTGCTGGGTACGGCCAGCTCGCGGTGGGCGCGACACCGAATGCCCCGAACGGTTCCACGCTGCTCGGCGCCCAAGCCACCGGCAACGCCAACAATCCGCAGCTCGTTCCGCTCGAGTCCGACAATCTCGACCTCGCGTTGGAATGGTATTTCTCCGACAACGGCTATGTTTCGGTCGGCTTCTGGGATAAGCGCGTCAAGAACTTCATCGGCACGGAAACGAACGAGGGCCCGATCTTCGGCATCCTCGATCCAACGGCGGGAAAACGTGCCCAGGATGCCCGCCAAGCGCTCATCGATGGCGGCGAAGCGGTCAACGATTCGGCCTTGTGGACCATGATGGCGATGATGGAGCATCCCGAAGGCTTCACGGACAGCGATGGCGTGTTCTGGGCAGGCGGTGTCGATCAATACAACGGCTCGAATGCACAGCACGTCGCATGGGCGAGTCAGTTCGACTTGGTGTCGAATCCGGAAGATCCCGAATACCCATTCGCGGTGACGAGCCCGGTGAACAACCACGACGCGAACATCCACGGCTGGGAGTTCGGCGGCCAGTATTTCTTCGGCGACACCGGATTCGGCGTGCTGGCGAACTATACGGTCGTGCGCGGGGACATCGGCTTCAACAATTCGGCGGACCCCGGCGAGAACCAGTTTGCGCTGCTCGGCCTCAGCGACTCCGCGAACCTCGTGCTGATGTACGAGAACTTCGGCTTCACGGTGCGGCTCGCGTACAACTGGCGCGATGAGTTCCTGCAGAACATCAATCAGGGTCCGTCGCGCAACCCGATCTATGTCGAGGAGTACGATCAACTCGACTTGAGCGTCGGCTACGACTTCGACGATCACCTCTCCGTGTCGTTCGAAGGCCTGAACTTGACGGAGGAAGACGTGCGTTGGCACGGCCGCTCCGAGAAGCAAATGTGGTACCTCGAAGATCAAGGGGCCCGCTACGCGCTCGGTGCGCGCTACAAGTTCTGACGTTCTGCGGCGGCGCTCGGCCAGGGACGGCCGACCCGCGACGTTTTGCCTATCGAATGGAGTTCTCCTCAGCACTCGAACGCGATTCGTATAGGCCGGGGCCGCCGGACGGGGGCCCCTTTTTTTTTGTACGGCTGCTCCATCCAGTCCTCTTCTTTCTTCATCTGAAGCCGAAGAACGGATATCCTGACAGGACCATCGAATGAACCAGAATTGAAGAATGCAGACGAGGGCCTTGCGCGGCTCGGGCGTCGGCTTCACGGGATCCAAAGCATGTCAGCGCCGCCAGCGGCTCGCAAAAACACGAACACGCGCCGCGCCGCAGTGCTCGACTTCTTGCTCGGCGCATTGCGAGGGGACTACCGCTCGAGAGAGCGATTTTTCTTCGAGTACTGGCGCGCCTTTGTCGCGAGCCTGTTGCCATGGACGCTCATCGAAGCGCTCATCATGGCGCAGGAGATCAGCTTCCTACTCTACCGAGATGAGCCGATCGACTTCCCCGACGCCTGGGTGTGGTGCGTGAGGATCGCTCTTTCCGCGGCGCTCACGCCGCTCATTTTCTGGGCCGGCGCGCGCTGGCCGATCGAGCGTCGGGCGTGGGCGCGTCGTCTCGCGCTGCATTTCGGCATAGCAATCGGCTTTGCGATCGTGCGCCCGATATTGGAGCTGGCGGTGTTCCTTCCGCCTCTGCTTGCGGGCTACGACGTCTTGGATCTGCGGACGGGTAATTTGAGGACGGCCGTGGGCAATGTCCTGATTTTCGGATTCTATTCGGCGTTCGTCAGGTACTGGGTGTTCTTGAGCCTGCAGGCGGCGTTTCTCAACTATGAGAAATTTCGCGAGCGGGAGCGGGCGGCAGCGCGCCTGGAGCTGCACGCGTCCGAGCTGAAGGCGCAAGTCGCGCAGGCACGCTTGCGCGCGCTCAAGATGCAGCTGCAGCCGCATTTTCTGTTCAATACGCTCAATGCGATCGTCGTGCTCATGCGCCAAGGCGCACAGCTTCAGGCCGAGCAAGCGCTCACACGCTTGGGCGATCTGCTCCGTGCCGTGCTGGACGATCACGAAGCACAGCACGTGCCGCTGCGGCGCGAATTGGAGTATTTGCGGCTTTATCTATCGATCGAGCAGATGCGCTTCTCCGATCGGCTCGAGGTCGCGATCGAGGCGGACCCCGACGTGCTGGAGGCGGTCGTGCCGCAAATGGTGCTGCAGCCGATCGTCGAAAATGCAGTGCGCCACGGAATCAGCCGCAGCACGGCGAAAGGGAGGATCGACATTCGCGCGTTTTCTCGGGACGACATGCTGCACATGATCGTGAAAGACAACGGGCCCGGCTTCGCATCCCACAAGCCGCCGAAGAATCGCGGCGTCGGATTGTCGAATCTGCGCGCACGCCTGCAGCAGCTGTACGGCGCCGGCGCATCGCTCCATGTGAAGTCGACACCTGCGTTCGGTACCGAGGTGACGCTCGTAATGCCCGAGAGTGCGCGCACCGCGCCGGCACTCTCGTAGTCGAGGGAAAGCAGCTTGCCATTGCTGAGCGCATTGATCGTCGACGATGAGCCATTGGCTCGGGAAGGATTGAAGCTCTTGCTCGCGGAAGACCAGGGCATCGCGCGCGTCACGGAAGCGAAGCACGGCGCCGAAGCGATTCGTTTGATACGCGATGAGGCGCCCGATCTCGTCTTTCTCGACGTACAGATGCCCGGGATCGATGGTTTCGACGTCGTACGGGAGATCGGACCGCAGCAGATGCCGGGCGTCATCTTCGTCACGGCGCATGATCGCTATGCGATCCGGGCCTTCGAGATCAACGCGATCGATTATCTGCTGAAGCCCGTAAGCCGCGATCGATTCGACGAAGCGATGAGACGAACTTGGGATCGCCTGCCGCGCGTGGGCAATGCCGAGCGCGTGCTCACGTCGCTTTTGCAGACGCTCGAGTCCCCGCCCAACTATTTGAGCCGTATCGCGATTCGATCGGCTGCCAAGACCTACTTCATTTCGCTCGCCGAAGTCGACTGGATGCAGTCCGCGGAGAATTATGTGCAGCTTCACGCAGGCGCGGCTCGGCATCTCGTGCACGTCCCGATGCAGACGCTGCACGATTCGCTCGATCCCGCACAGTTTCTGCGCATTCACCGCTCCTACATCGTCAATGTGAGCCGAGTGAAAGAGGTCGAGAGCGTCGGTCGCGGCGAGTACGTGTTCGTCTTGGAATGCGGAGAGCGGCTGCAATCCAGCCGCACGTACCATGCGCTCGTGAAGCGCTGGATGGAAAATCCCTTTTAGCGCGTCACTCGAGCGCGGCCAGCGCGCGCACGAGCTCCTCGTCCGCTTTACCCAAAGTCGTGCTCTGTCGCACGATTTCGCCGCGCGGATTGAGCACGGAAATGACGCTCGAGTGATTGATCGTGCCGTCCGGCGCTTGCTTGTACTGAACGTTCAGCAGCGCGGCGATCTTGCGCACCGTTTGGGCGTCGGTGCGCGCGAGCGTCCAGCGGCGCGTATCGATGTGACGCTCTTTTGCAAGGGCGGCGAGCGCGGCGACGGTATCGCGTTCGGGATCGATCGAGATCATCAGCACGCGCAAATCCTTTGCCGCGGGCGCCGACCGCTCGACGGCACGAACCGTTTCGATCAAGAGCGGGCAGGTGTGCCTGCAACTGCCGTAGAACATCGTGATCAGCACGGGATGCCCTGCGTAAACGGCGAGCTCATGCTCGACCCCGGCCTGGTTCGTCAACTGCGCCGGCAGTTGATAGATCGAGGTGCCGGAGTAGCTGCTGTCGGCGAGCGTAGGTGTCGCGAACACCAACAGCGCAATCAAGAGTGCGTTCTTCATCGTGTCATTCTCCGTCCGTCGCGCAGCGAAACCCCATCGTCGCGCTCGTGTAGCTTGCTTTCATGCTCGAGAGCATCGCGATGCGCATGAGCATCGCGTAGTTCTCTTTCTGCTCCATCGAAACGGCGCCTGCGCCGCAGAAGCGCAGCTCGCTCGGATCCCCTTGCTCGCGGCTGTCGTTTGCGACGAGGAGGGCGGGGAGATCCTCGATCCACTCCCAAACGACGCCGTGCAGATCGCGAATGCCGTAAATGTTCGCGGGTGTGACGCCGACGTCCGGCAATCCCTTGCGTGCCGACTGCGAGTACCACGCGAGGATCTGTTGTCGCCACGCGGGATCGCCGCGCGCATCCCGCTTCGATTCGCTGGCTGCAGCGACGTATTCCCACTCGTGCCATGTCGGAAGACGCGCGCCGCGCGACTCGCAGTACGCGCTCGCAGCGAACCAGCTCACGTGCACGGCGGGTTTGTTCAAGTCTTCCTTCGCAGGCGACGTTGCAGACGTCCAATGCTGCAGGTACTGCTCATCTGCGAAGACGCGGGCGACCCGATCGCGCCGCCATTCAGGATGGTTCGCGAGGAAAGCCGCGAGCTCGCGGTTCGTGACCGGGGTCGCGTCGAGGCGAAAGGCCTTCACGTCGATGCGTTTGGTTTCATCCGTCGCGGGCAGAACGGATTCGAACGATCCGGCGGGAATGGGCTTGAGCTTCTGCGTTTCGGCTTTGATCCATTGAGTCGTTCCTATCGGGGCCTTCGCTGGATGCGCGTCTGCGAATGCAGAAAGCGGGAAGCACAGCGCGAGGATCGCGAGCGTGAGGAGTGCGATCTGCCCCCACCCTAACCCTCTCTCGCTCCTCGGGAGAGGGAAGGCTTCGGTGCATGGTGCGAGCTCGACGAGGTCCATTTCGCTCGGATACACGTTTGCATTCGCTATGCACTCTCCGATCCCTTCGCCAGCGGAACGGCGATCGCTCCGGCGCGTCCCTGCGCCTGCGGCGTGCGTAGGTTCTGTAAAGCAGAGGGTAGGGGTGGAGGCCTCTTCCATTCGCTCGATCACGTCGACACCTTTACGCTAATGCGCTGCGCCTTCCGTGCGCTTCGTCTTGGCGCGAATGCCGGCGACTTCGTTCGGCGTAATCGCCGGGCCCGTGTTGCCCCAACTATTGAGGACGTACGTCAGGATGTTCGCCACTTCGTCATCGTTGAGCTGACTCATCGGCGGCATCACGGAGTTGTACTCAGTGCCGTTCACCTTCACCGGGCCCGACAAACCGTTGAGCACGATGGTGATCGCGCGCTGCGGATCGCTCACGAGGAAATCGGACTTCGCGAGCGGCGGGAACACATTCGGCAACCCTGTGCCGTTCTCCTGGTGACAGGTCGAGCACGTGCCCTTGTAGAGGACGCTGCCGGCATCGATCTGCTGTTCCTTCGTCACGTTGCCCGCGGCGCGCGCGTGCGCCGCGGCGGCGACAGGCTTCAAGTCCGCCACCTTGTCGCCGAGGTACATCTCGTCGACTTGCTTGCCTGAGTAGATGGCGAGATTTTCATCGCCCGTCACTTGGAGGATCGCAAGCGCGCCCTTGTTGAACGCACGGAAAATCGAGTGATCGACGAGCACGTAGTTGCCCGGCACCTCGGTGTGGAACTCGACCGTGACCGCACCGCCCGCCGGGATCAGCGTCGTCTGCACGTTTTCCTGGTAGTGCGTGCCGCCTTCGTACTGCACTTTGTCGAAGATCTCGCCGATCAGATGGAAGCTCGAGACGAGGTTCGGCCCGCCGTTGCCGACGAACATGCGCACGGTCTGATTCGTTCTCACCTTCAGCGCGTTCGGTCCGGTGAGCGCGGTTTCGGAGCCGTTGAACAGTACGTAGGTCGCGTTCTCGTCGATCGCTTTTTGCATGTCGAACGGCTGATAGCCCTTCTCGCGATACTTGCCGACGGTGTAGAAGTCGCCCTGCATCACGTAGAACTCATGATCGACCGGCGGCAGCCCTTCCGGCGGCTCGACGAGAATCAACCCATACATACCGTTCGCGACGTGCATGCCGACCGGCGCCGTCGCGCAGTGATAGACATACAAGCCCTGATTCAGCGCTTTGAACGTGAACTGGGTGCGATGCCCCGGTGCCGTGAAGCTCGAGGCCGCGCCGCCGCCCGGACCCGTGACGCCGTGCAAGTCGATGTTGTGCGGCATCTTGCTCGTCGGATGATTCTTCAGATGAAACTCGACCGTATCGCCCTGACGTACGCGGATGAAGCTGCCGGGCACCGTGCCGCCAAAGGTCCAGAACGTGTACGTCACGCCTTCGGCAATCTCCATGTCGACTTCCGTCACCTCGAGCTCGACGATCACTTTCGCCGGATAGTCGCGATTCGTCGGAGGCGGCACATGCGGCGGGCTCGTGAGAATGGCTTTGATCGGCTCGCCCTGCGGCGGTCCGAAATCACCGTTACGCGATCCGCCGGTGTACGAGGTAATCGCGTAGGCTGTTGAAATCGGTGCGTCGTTCGTGCAGCCGTTCAAAGCCAACGCTGCACAGCAAGTGAGAAAGACGAGTGTTCGCTTCATTGTGATCTCGCATCGAAAATGCCTTACCGGCCACATGACACGAGATTAAAGGTGGGCACGGTCCCGATGTCTGACGCAGGTCAATTACCTCGCGCAGGGGAGTGCAGGGGATCCACGTAGGCTTTAAGGGCTTGGGCGAAGAGGCACGGTGCATGCACGAAGAACACAAGACACAAAGAACAATGCCAAGAGAAGGTGCTTCTCGTTTCTTCGTGATTCTTTGTGTGTTCTGTGCGGCCCTCTCCTATTCCGGTCTTATCCGGCCCCGCCCCGAGCTCCTAGCTTCAAACGAGCGACAGCAGTACGCCGGCGGGATGATGCGTGCGCGCGACGGAGATGATGAACGCATAGACGGCGAGCGCGGCGAGCCAGCAAATCACGCGAGTCCGCAAAGTTCGTCCTCGCTTCAATGCATACGTGCCGAGCATGACGTACACGACGAGCAGCACGACCTTCATCGTGAGCCAGCTATGCACGAAAGGGTACTGGTGCAGAATCGCCGCGAGCATGAGCGCGGCCGTGAGCAGCACCGTGTCGATCGTGTAGCTCAAGTAACGCAGCGGTGCGGCCATCGCCCACTTGCCGCCAAGATGCAATGCGAGCCCACGCAAGAAGAACAACCCGCCGCTCGCCAGCACGGCAACGATGTGGACGAGCTTGATTTGCGGGTAGTAGTGAAGCATGACGAGCGGCACTGCCTCTCGGGTTGACGGTTGACAGTTGACTGTTGACGGTAAGGACGAAGAGAAGCGCCTCTGGCTGTCAACCGTCAACAGTCAACTGGCTGATGCGATCTGGGCATCAGCCCGGGGCCCCATCTCGCCTCGGCGTCAAGTAGATCCAGCTCGATCGTAGCACCCACGGCGTGAATGCAATGAGCCAGCCGATCGCGGCGGCGGCCTGCCACGCGACGGCATCGGGCGCGATCTCCGCAACGATGCGCGTAATGGCGATGAGTTGCACGATGACGAAGGCGAATCCCGCTACGTGACCGAGCACGAGCGGGCGACCGGAATGGCCCTGCGTGACGCGTGTCACCATGGCGACGAGCAGGCTGCCGAAGAAACCGATGAACAGCGCATGCGCGGGTCCGCGGCCGAGAACGAATTCGCTCGTCGTCGCGAACCAGATGCTCTGGAATGCGTATAGCGCGAAGGCGATCGGGAACCAGGCGAAGCCGGCGAACAGCACCTTCAACAGCGCAGGACTTCGCTGTCCGCGCGGGTACCAGTTCCACAGCAGCCACGCCCCGAGCCCCATCATCGGCAGATCGGCGAGCCAGGACCACGCGTACGCGTGGCGGAGCTCGAGCCAAAGATGCGCGATCGCGAAAGTCCAGAACGCGGCTAGCGTCCACAGCGGACGATAGGTTCGATAGGGCCTGACCACGCAGCTCGTGAAGAACGGCACCATCCGGTGACACACCGTGAAGTAGATGGGCAGCAGCAAAGCCAGGCCGCCGATCTTGATCGATACGAACATGACGCGCGCGTCGAGCTCGAACAAGAACGCCGCATAGAGACTCATGCCGAGCAAGCCGAACCCGAGCGCGAACACGCAGCTCGTTGCATGCCACGTTTGCCCGTCATCGCGTACCAGGATTCGCACAAGGAGCGTCATGCCGAAGAGCCATCCCGCAATCGTGAGCAGCGCGCCCGCCTGCAGGAAGGGCATGCCTGCGCCGATGCCGATCAGCGTAAGCGCTTGGCCCCCGAACAGGCCGATCCCAACCGGCACGTAGTGCGCGCGCGTGAGCGCCGGCTGATTCATCCAGCGCGGAAAGACGGTCAGCAAAAAGCCGAACATGAACGATGGCAGCACCTGGTACTGCATGATCGTCGCATGTAGCCATCCTCCGGGGATGGGCGGCTGCTCGAAGCCGAAAAGCTGCCAGCGCACATCGACGAGCCACACCATCCACCACGCCATCGCGAGCAGCACGTTCGTCGCGCCGATGAAGAACATCAGTCGGTGGGGAGCGGCCGCGAGGATGCGAAACGGCGCGAGCGAGGG
>JBDZVE010000067.1:17204-20505 GCA_040255535.1 Lysobacterales bacterium
TAGCTCTCTAGGCGAGGGACGCAGCCTTACTCGCGCAGCACGCTCCGCGCGAGCTCCTCGAGTCGCTTGATGTCGAGGAGCTCGATGTCGCGGCGGTCGACGCGAATGAGTCCTTCGTCTTGAAGGCGGCGGAAGACGCGGCTCACGCTTTCCGCCGCGAGGCGGAGGTAATTCGCGATGTCCGTACGCGTCATCGTGAGTTGAAAGCGGCTCGCGGAGAAGCCGCGTGCCGCGTAGCGGCGGGAGAGAGAAATCAAAAATGCAGCCATCCGCTCGTCGGCCGAGTAATTGCCGGCGAGCAAGGCGGCCTTGCCGATGTCCTCGCTCAACAGACGAAAGAGCTGCGCCTGCAAGCCAGGCATGCGCGTCGCGAGCGCGGCCATCGACGTGAACGAGAAGCGGCAGAGGATCACGGTGTCGAGCGCAACCGCGTTGCAGGGGTAGCGCCCCTGCGAGATGGCGCTGAGGCCGATCACTTCACCGGGCAGAAAGAAGCCCTGCACCTGCTCGCGGCCCTCGGCGTCGTTGACGTAAGTTTTCACCGTGCCGCCGCGCACGGCCGCGATCGCGTTGAACTCATCCCCTTCGCGAAAGATGTGTTCGCCTTCCTTGAAGGGACCGATGTGCTCGACGAGCACGTGGAGCTCGCGCAGCTCCGGCTTGCCGAGACCCCTTGCCAGGCACGCCGCGGAGAACGCGCAAGTGCTGCAGAACGTGAACTCATCGCCGTCGTCGGCAATGGGATTCGGGCGTTTCGTGTGAGGGGCCTTCATACGTGCGCCTCGCCGAGGCGCACGCGGGCCGTTAGATGACGCGGGAGTAGCGAGCCCGGTTGACGCTCGGGTCGGCGGAGGGTGTGAGGTAACGGTCGAAGCACATTGCAATCATACGCAGGAGGAGCCGTCCCCGAGAAGTCGCGGCGATGCGGGTGGGCTCGACCTCGGCAAGACCGTCCGCCACGAGTCTTGGCAGCTTGCGCAAGCTGTCCTCGAAATAGCTCTCGAATTCGATTTCGTAGCGATCTTCGACGCTCGGAATGTCGATCTCACCCCGGCACATGAGTTGCTGAATGATGTCGCCTCGGAGCACATCGTCGGGATCGAGGGTCATGCCGCGCCAAGTCGGCAGCTTCCCCTGATCGAGCGCGTTCTCCCAGCTCGGCAGATCGCGTGCGTTCTGGCTGAAGCTGTCGCCGATGTGGCTGATCGCGCTCATGCCGAGCCCGATCAGGTCGCAGTCCGCATGCGTCGTGTAGCCCATGAAGTTGCGATGCAGGCCCCCGGCGGCCTGCGCGCGCGCAAGGTCGTCTTCAGGCAGTGCGAAGTGATCCATGCCGATGTAGCAATAGCCCGCACCCGACAGCTTCTCGATCGCAAGGCCGAGGAGCTTGAGCTTCATCTCGGGATCGGGCAGATCGCTCGCGACGATCTGCCTTTGCGCCTTGAACAGATCTGGCATATGCGCATAGCCGTAGACCGCCAGCCGGTCGGGACGAACCTGCAGGATGGTGTCGAGCGTTTTCGCGAACCCTTCGAGCGTCTGTTTCGGTAAGCCGTAGATGAGATCGACGTTGATCGAGCGGAAGCCGGCTCTTCGGCAGTCTTCGATCGTCGCGAGCGTCTGCTCGACGCTCTGGATGCGGTTTACCGCCTGCTGAACCGCTGGGTCGAAGTCCTGTACGCCGAGGCTCGCACGATTGAGTCCGAGCGCTGCATACGCGGCGATGTCGCCGTCCCGAATCAGACGCGGGTCGATCTCGATCGAGAAATCGCGCTCGGCCGAGCGGCTGAAATGAAACTGGCGGCCGAGGCCGTCGATCAAATCCGCGATCTGGCTCGGGCGCAAAAAGTTCGGCGTCCCGCCGCCGAGGTGCAGTTGGATCACGTCCCGATCGCGATCGAACAAGCGCGACACTTCCTCCGCTTCGCGCAGCAAACGCTCGAGGTACGGGCCGCTCCGCCCGAAGTCGCGCGTGATGATGCGTGTGCAGCCGCAGTAGAAGCACGGACTGAAGCAGTAGGGAATGTGCAGGTAGAGCGAGAGCTGGCGCGGAATCGGATCCGTATTCGAGCGCTTCGCGTGCTCGCGAAATTGCGGCTCGCCGAACGAAGACGTGAACTGCGGTGCGGTGGGATACGACGTGTAGCGCGGCCCCGGCATGTCATACCGCCGAAGCAGCTCTGCATCGAACGGGGGAATCGTGTTCATGCGCCACAGTGTGGCCCGAGCGAGTGGAGCTGCGCCTTGATTTGAGTCAAGGGCGAGTCCACTCGCGCGCTCGTCGCGGCCTACTCCGTGTCGTTCGACACCTCGACGACCTTCAAGGAGCCCACTCTTCCATCCGGAAGCGGCCAGGTAATCGATTGGCCCGGGCTGAGCCCGATCAACGCGGCGCCGATCGGCGTCAGAATCGAAATGCGGTTCTGATCGATGTCAGCCGCGTCCGGGTACACGAGCGTGATCGTGCGCGTGCGGCCCGTGACCTCGTCGACGTAGGTGACGCGCGAGCCCATGCGAACGACGTTCGAATCGAAATCCTCGTCGTTCACGATCTCCGCGCGCGTGAGCTCATCCGCAAGGAACTCGGCGACTGCGGGGGCGCGCTTTTCGGCGGCATCCGCGAGCGCAAGCAACCGAGCATGTTCGCTCGCCGGAATTACGATTCGGGGGCGAGTGGGCATTTCGGAGGAAATTTGAATACTCATGTTCTTGATCCAAAGTGAAGTTAGGCGATGTAAAAGCGACACGCCTGCCGATCGACGTCGAGTCGAACGGCGTAGGCGTACGCGCTTCAAGGTGCGCATTACGCAAAACCGTGCCGAAGTAATGTTTAAAGAAAAAGGCCAGTGGCTCGGGTCCCCCGAGCGCATGGCGAAAGCGCTACGCTCGGGCGAGGGTGCCCTGGATCAGGTGTCCCGCGTGATGCAGGCTGCGATTGAAAAACAAAAGAGTCATGTCGGGTCCGAGGATAGTCGACACGAGAGTCATGTCAAGCGTGTCAGGGTTTATCCATACAGCCTGACGGTCCGCTAGGAACTGCCTTAAAGATGTGGTCGTTTAAAGCCATCACAAGCCCCTTGAGCACGCCGAGGAACGCCACATGCGCCGCGCACTTCTTTCATTCCTTCTGATCGGATGTTCCGGCACGTTGCTGGCGCAAGGGGAAGTCGAGCCGCCGATGACGAACGATCGCGCTGCCGACCAGGAGGGCTCACGGTCGGAGTACAGACCGCGCGCGCGTTAGCCGCGCGCGGGCGAGTGTAAAGTGTGACGTGTAAAGTGTAAGGTCAGAAACGCCGCT
>JBDZVE010000068.1:0-367 GCA_040255535.1 Lysobacterales bacterium
CAAAAAGATACGCGCGCAGCACCAGGTGCCTCGACGCGACGAATCGAGAACAATTTCATGCCACCCTTTTTCTTTGTCCGGCCTCCGCGATCTCCGCGTTCTCCGCGAGAGATTCAATCCCGAAATGGGCAGAGGATGTTGAGTCCGGTCTACTAGCAAAAACGTCCGCTCTCCAGCGAATCACAGTTTGAACTCGTCTCGCGCGGGATTTTCCCCGGACAGCAATGTGCGGAAGCGAGGAACCAAACGCGCACAACTCGTGCGCTGACTTTCAGATGGGCCCTCGCGTCCGCAAGGGCGACGAAGAATTGACGAAAGGCGTTGCGGAAGCGAGGCGGCCCTTGCATAAACGCCGTCATCCTTGCGG
>JBDZVE010000068.1:467-2236 GCA_040255535.1 Lysobacterales bacterium
GCACGACTCCGTGCGCTGACTTTCAGATGGGCCCTCGCGTCCGCAAGGGCGACGAGGAATTGGCGAAAGGCGTTGCGGAAGCGAGGCGGCCCTTGCATAAACGCCGTCATCCTTGCGGAAGCGAGGAACCAAGCACGCACGACTCCGTGCGCTGACTTTCAGATGGGCCCTCGCGTCCGCAAGGGCGACGAAGAATTGGCGAAAGGCGTTGCGGAAGCGAATTGGCGCGTGCGTGCTCTGACCGTCAACTGTCAACCGTCAACTCTCGACCGAGTTCTTCTCTGACCGTCAACTGTCAACCGAACTCAGCCAGCTCATCACTGTGCCGCTTCCGCATTCACCGTCATCTGACGTTGTCTCGCCTTGCGAATCGCGTCGGCGAGATCGAGAACCGCGGTTGCGTAGAACGTGGAGCGGTTGTAGCGCGTGATTGCCTCGAAGTTCGCGAAGCCTGCGAAATACCTCGACGCTTTGCCGGGCGTCGGCAGCTCGACGACGGAGCACGCTTCGTCCGGGAGCGCGGTGCGAGAGAACTTGACGCCCTTCTCCTTCAGCTCCGCGACCGTGTGGACTCGCTGCAGTCCGCTCACGAGATCCTCCTCCGCACCTTCCGGCAACTCAACCGGCACGGTCGGCAGCTCTCCAGGGACCCAGCCGTAGTCGCTGAGGTAGCTCGCGATGCTGCCGATGGCATCCGCCGGGCTGCCGACCAGATCGACGAACGCGTCGCCGTCGAAGTCGACCGCATGCTGTCGATAGCTCGAGGGCATGAACTGCGGCAAACCCATCGCACCGGCGTACGAGCCCTTGATCTCGAGCGGATCGATGTCGAGCTCGTTCGCAAGCAGCAGGAGTTGCTTGAGCTCTTCGCGAAAATACTCCTGGCGGCGCGGGCCGTCGAAAGCGATCGTCGTGAGCGCGTCGACGACGCGATACGAGCCGGTATGGCGACCGAACAAGGTCTCGACACCAAGAATGCCGACGATCACTTCCGCGGGAACGCCGAACTGCGCTTCGGCGCGGCGCAGCTCCGCTTCGTACGTCTCCCAGAACTCCGTGCCCGCCGCGATACGCGTCTTCGTGAGAAATTTCGCTCGGTACGCCGGGTAGGATCGAACCGGCGGCGCCTCGCTCTTCGGGCGTTTACGCCCGATCAGCCGTGCGACGGCGGGCTGATAACGCGCATCGCCGAGCACACGCTCCAGCTCTGCAGCGTCGAGGCCATACTCGGCTTCCATGGTCTCGATGAACGCGCGCACTTCTTCTCTGGCAAGGTAAGTCGCGTGCGCGGAGTGAGCCGTGAGAGAGAGGGTCGCAAGCAAGAAGAATACCGACACTGTTCGCGCTTGCAGCATGCCTCGAGTCCCCATTCTCCACCTGGCCGCTTCCCGGAAAACAAAAAGGCGAAAGCCGAGCGCCCTCTCGGCTCGCGCACGTTCATCGCTTGGATGAATGCGAACATAAATCGCTCGCACGTTGGGCGAAGTGATGATCGTCACAGTGTGATTCGATCGCAATCGAACGATCGGCTGACAATCGGTCGTTTGCGCGCTGGCTGCGGCGCGGTGGAACGAATCTGCGCACGTCTGCACCCGCTCGCCCCGCTGCGCATCGACAACGAGCGCGCGTCGTCGCGATGTCGACCGCGACCGCGACAAGGAAAAGGTGTCAACGTGCTCTGCTCGTTCGAGCGTAGCCGGTAACCAGTCGGCCTCATGTGTCTATCAGGCTTCGCCTCAGAGCGATCGAGGACTTTAGGCTCATTGCTT
>JBDZVE010000068.1:2336-7030 GCA_040255535.1 Lysobacterales bacterium
CATGTGTCTATCAGGCTTCGCCTCAGAGCGATCGAGGACTTTAGGCTCATTGCTTGCGCGGGAATCGGGGCTATCTTCATGAAGGTCGACCCACAGTGACGCGCCTCTCACTGTCGGTCGCACCAACGATTTATTTGGGTCCGCGCGCGCCGAGGGCGTTGCCCGCGCGCACTGCCGACATCAGTCAGAGAATCAGAATTTCGCCATGCTCTTCAAGATTTTCCGCAAGCCGACCGAATCGCGACCTCGCTTCGAACAGGATTCCTCTCTCGCCGAGGCGCTCGCCCGCCGGGTCGAGGCCATCGAGTTCCAACCCAGCAAGGGCTTTCTCAAGGATCGTCAGCAGCCGAAGCGACCCGTCCAGCCGCCGAGTTGGATGCGCAAGTAGAAGCACACGACGCCGTCACAGCGCAGAGAAGAAGAACAAGATTCTCGCGGCGAACGCGGCGGGCGCGGCGAACAGAAGGAAAGATCAATCGGCTCGCTCTCGATGCGTGCGTCCGCGCGCCTGCGTGCATCTCGTTTCTCAATCTTCGCCGCGTTCGCCGCGAGAGATTCTTCTGAATCTGCCTAGCGAGCACACTCGTTTGTCACTCGATCACGCTCCGGATGCCATTGAGCAGCATCTGGACGCTGATCATCACGAGCACCATGCCCATCAAGCGCTCCATCGCAGTCAAGCCGCGCTCGCCGAGAATGCGATAGAAGAACGGGGCGGCGATGAGGATCGCGGCCGTGAGCGCCCAAGCGATCGTCATCGCAAACCACAAATCCATGCTGCCGCTCGGGGCGGCCCTTTGGAGCAGCAGCAGCGCCGCCATCGCCGAAGGTCCTGCGATCAGCGGCACCGCAAGCGGCACGACGAGCGGCTCGCCCTCCGGGGCATCGCTGTAGCTTCCCGTCTGCGGGAAAATCATCCTGAGCGCAATGAGAAACAAAACGATGCCGCCCGCGATGCTGATCGTCTCCTGCTCGATGTGCAGAAGACGCAAGGCGTGATCGCCGAGCAGCAAGAAAATGAGCAGGACGCCATACGCGATCAAGACCTCGCGAATGACGATCGCACGCCGCCGCTCCCGCGGAACGTTCTTGAGCACCGATAGGAAAACGGGCACGTTGCCGAGCGGATCCATGATGAGAAACAGGGTGACGACGGCCGAAAGCAAATCATTCATTGCACATTCCTACCGTGTACAACGTGCATCCACGAGCGAGCCATAAGGCCTGCGGGAAGCAGTAGGAGAAATCCGTCCGTCCGGACACTCGCGGACACTGTTCGCTGATTTTGCTCATTGTTCTCCAGCCACTTTACGACGGCCGATCGGAGATCGATAGTGCGGCCTGAACGAGCGATGTATACATGCGGGGCTGGCTGTTGCTATGGAAACAACATCGGCGAGAGCTCATCGGCATGCCAGGATCTGGCTGGAGTGCATCGTCGCGACGGCGGTCATCTTGGCGACCGCTTCGTCGTCTGCGATGTCCCACAGGGGAACCGACGAGGCACCGCTCACGGCGATCTGGCACGTGCAAACCTTGCCGTTCGAGTATCGCAGCCTCAATACCTACTACGCCTGCGATGCGCTCGAGGACCGAGTTCGTGAGATGCTCGAGCTCATGGGCGCGCGCCCGCCGGTCGTCGTTCGCACGAACTGCAGCGGGTTCCACGCAAGGCACATCTCCGCCGAGATCACTGTCGCCACTCCGGTCCCCGCGACGGAAGAGAACCTGCGCGTCGCGACGACGTACGATTCGAAAGACGAGCTGGTCGCCCGCATGAACGGGTTGTCCCTGCCGAGCGCCGCGGAGGTCGGGCGCTTCTACGCCCGATGGCAACGCCGCGATGTGCGCGTCGACCAGAACGACTGCGAGCTCATGCGAGGAATCCAAGAGCAGATCATGCCGAAGCTCTCCGTGCGTATGATGTCGAAGAAAATGCGTTGCCCTTCGCGCATGAAGCTGCATTACGAAGCGCTGATCGCACTGCCCGCGCCTGCACACGCCGCAGCACCCCAGTCGTGAGAAGTACATAGGGCGCACCGCCTCCGCCGCTGCCATCGCGGGTCGCGGCACAACGGAAAAACGTCGTGGGATAAAAAAGACTTGCGCGCCGCTCCGGGCAGCGCTCTCATTGGACGGCTGGGGAGGGTCCCTTCATGGTGCGTCCTGGCCGTTTAGAACCGCGAGTCGTGCAGCGCGCATTGGCGAGCGTTGTCTCGGCGGCGCTGCACGTCTGCGTGTTGTTGGTCATCGTGCTCTCAGGCGATCGGCACGACGGAGTCCATACGGGCAACACGCCTTTTACGAAGCTTCTGCTCTTCGAGGCGCCCAACGCCGATGAGCGAGAAGGCCTCGATCTTCCGCCTCTCGAAGCGACGTTGCCTGTCTTGGACGTCGAAGAGCCGCACGCTCGGATAGAGACCCCAGCCTCGCCCTCCACGGCCACATTGACGTCAGCGCCCGATGCGGTCGAACGCATGCCGCGGGACGAAACGCCCGCTGCCGAAACGCGGGTCGCCGCAGTCGTTCCGGCGGCCACGACGACGTTCGAAATTCCCGAAGCCGAAAGAGCCGCGCTCGCAGAACGGCTCGAGAAGCTCGCCGAACGCTTGGCGAAAGCCTCCCCGACGCACGTCGAGTGGGAAGAGAACGGGAAAGAGTACCGCGCCGTACTGATTCTCGAACGGGCCAATGAAGGCACGGCACTCGATCGCGTCATTGCACAAGTGAGCGCATCCGAACGCGGCAAGCTGCTCACGACTGAGCTCTCGCTGAAGCGGTTGCCGTTCTCGCAGTTCACGCAGATGGTCGATCGTTGGGACCCGATGGTGCAGTTCCATGACGACGAAATCGTCGGACGCGTTCACAGCAACAGCCCGTTCAACCTCGCGTACGATTCGCGCACCGCACCGAAGTTTCTGGGGAAGGTTACGACCGCGGCACGCACCTTCCACACGGACTCCAAGGGCCGACGGCGCGACTCCGACATTTTCAAGGGCGGCCTTCAGATGCGTGCGGGTCGAATTCGATTGCCGGATGAGCTGCAGCCGTTCGAATGGGCGCCGCGAGACGACGATGCACGCATCCACGAGCTCGCCGACGACACTGGCATCCGGTTCTCCAGGGACGGCAGCTACACGCTGCAGGTGCGCGGCACCTCGAACGTCGAACGGGTTGCCGAGCCTTCCGAGAAGCTCGTGTATTTCATCGCAAGGCCGGGCGTCACGCTGTACGTGGAGGGTGTCGTCGCAGGAAAGATGCTCGTCTATTCGCCTCAAAGGATCGTCGTGGAAGGGAGCCTCCTCTACGCGCACGACCCACGCGAAGACGCCGGATCGGAAGACTATTTGGGCCTCGTCTGCGACAAGTACATCGAGGTCGCGCCGCCGAGCGTCACCGGTCCCGGCGATCTCGCGATCGAGGCTGCGATTTTCGCGGGACGCCGTTTCGTCGTGAGGAGCATCCATTCTCGACGCGCGGGCACGCTGCGCATCTACGGAAGTCTCTCGGCCGGCAGCGTGTCCGCGAGCGAGCCTCGCTATGCCACACGAATCGAGTACGATCCTCGCTTCGAAGAACGCCGACCGCCGGGCTTTCCGTCCACGAATCGATTCGAGCTCGACGCATGGAACGGCGAATGGACGGAAGTATCGGCTCCTCTCGCTGACGAGGCCCACTGACGAGCTGACGTCATTCAAACCATGCGCGCACGGTTATTTGTCTTTCTGATGGTCTTCCTTGCCGCGTTCGCGAGTCGAGCGGATGTGCTCAGTGAAGCCCTCGCGAAACAGGCCGGAGCCCCTGAAGACATCGTCGTTGCCGCCCCGGAACCGCGCTACGTTGCGCCCACGCGTCGCGATCGGGTGGGACGCATCTGGGCACCGGTGTATCTCAACGGGCTTGGACCGTTTCGACTCGTGCTCGATACCGGTGCGAATCGCTCCGCCATCACTCAGCTCGTCGCGGCACGCATCGGCGCACCCATGCTTGCGAACACGACCCAGCTGCTCGGTGTCACCGGGTCCTCCACCGTGCCTGCTATTCTGGTCGACAGCATGGAAATCGGCGATCTCTGGTTAGATCGCCGGAAGGTCGTAATCATCAACGAGGTCTTCGGCGGCGCCGACGGCGTGCTCGGCGCAGACGGCTTGAGCGACAAGCGCGTGTTCATCGACTTCATGAACGATGAAATCCGTATCCAACACTCCCGCCGCAGAAGCCGACCGCGCGGGTTCACGCGCGTACCCGTGGAGCTCCGCCAAGGCCATCTATTGATGTTCGACGTCAGGGTCGCGGGCGTGCGCACGAAGGCCATGCTGGATACGGGTGCGCAAGCCACGATCGGCAATGAAAGCCTCCGCGAAGCGTTGGAGAAAAAGTCCCGCCGGCGCACGATGAACACGATCATCGGCGTGACGCTCGACGCCCAGGAAGGCGAAACCTTCGAGGCGCCGCCCGTCACGATCGGCAAGATCACGATCAGCGGCATGCACGTGACGTTCGCGGACTTTCACATCTTCGACGCCTGGAAGATGGAGCAGCCTGCGCTGCTCATCGGCATGGACGTCATCGGTCTACTCGACACACTGATCATCGACTACAAGCACAAGGAGCTGTATTTGCGTGCAAGGAAGAGATGAGGGCCGCGCCGCGCATAGGCGGCGGGGCCGGTTGACGGTTGACGGTTGACAGTT
>JBDZVE010000068.1:7130-20269 GCA_040255535.1 Lysobacterales bacterium
GGAACCGTCGGCAGCTTCGGTAGGAGCGCTTCGACTGTGAGCGTCGGCGGGATTCGCGAGCCTCCGCCGCGGGGACAGCTTGGGCGGCGTACAACGCGCACGTCGAGCTCCTTGAACAGGCGTCTCGACATCTGTTCCATCAGCTCGCACTCTTCCGGATCGAGGTCTAGCGTGCGGCGCGAAAGCTCGACGACCCTCCGCTCCGCCGGGAACACGATCGGTTCACCCAGGTCGGCGGACGGATTGACTCGCGATATCAGCTCGCGCCGCGACTTATCCTTCTTGATCTCCTCGCGCACTTCCGGCGTCATCTCGACCGGCATCATCGCGCGAATCTGCACGTGCGCCGACTGCCTCGGCCCGACGCTTCGCCTTCGATCGGATGACGCGCCCCATTCCGCGGAGGCGTCGAACGGGTCCGATTGTCTCCCCCACGGATCTGACGTCGCTCGATAAGGATCCGATTCGTCCGGCCAGGTCTCTCGGTTGCGATCGAGCGGCGAGACGAAGGCATCGCATCCGGTCACCTGCACTTTGAGATCCTCTCTCGCGCCGAGGGTGCGCAACACGGATTCCACGCGTCCGCGGATCTCGCCGCACGAAAGCACGGTGTCGGCGCTGCGGTAGACGAATGAAACCTCGCGGAGCTTCAAGACGGCCGCTGCTTCCTGCTCTTCCGCCGTCGCGACCGGCACGGCAATGAGAGATGACGAGAGTAGAACGGCCGAAACCAGCCGCCCTGCATCCCGTTGAGCGCGTTGCGGCCTGCCGAGCGAAACGGTCCAATTCATGCGCTCCATTCTCTGCCCTCGAAACTGAAACGCAAGCTCGGCAATGCGCAGCCGCATGCCCCGGTTCCTGGCGCGCCTCTCGATTGCAAAAGAGTCGTGATATCGTCTGCACCGCTATGAAATATGCCGCCATCACGGGCTGGGGCAAATGCATGCCGCCAGCCGTTCTCGACAATGCCGGGCTCGCCACGTTCCTCGAAACGAGCGATGAGTGGATCACGAGCCGTACCGGTATCAAGGAACGGCGCATCTCGCACGTACCGGTGACGGTGTTATCGCATATTGCGGGGGCGCGTGCGCTCGCGTGCGCGGGCCTGGAGGCAGCCGAGCTCGACCTCATCGTTCTCGGCACGTGCTCCGCGGACGAGACCGTGCCGAACACGGCATCGGGCGTGCAGTTCATGCTCGGTGCGCACAATGCGGCCGCCATGGATGTCAATACGGCGTGTACCAGTTTCCTCTATGGCCTCTCGAGCGCCACGGCAATGGTACGCACCGGCGTCGTTCGCAACGCGCTCATCATCGGAGTAGAGGTCATCAGCCCGTACATGGATTGGAGCAATCGCAATGTTGCGGTGCTCTTCGGCGACGGCGCCGCCGCAGTCGTCATTCAAGCTTCCGATGAACCTCTCGGCGTGATCGCGGAGAAGCTCGGATGCGCCGCCGACGCGCGGCACACCTTGCGCGTGCGCGGAATGGGTACGATCTACGGCAATCGCGGCTTGCAGCTCGGCGATACGCGCTGGGACTTCGACGGGCCGGAGATCTTCAAGCGCGCCGTACATGGGATGAGCGAAGCTTCTCAAGCTGCATTGGAGCGGGCGCGCGTCGCGGCAGCGGATCTGGACGCGATCGATCTTGCCATTCCGCACCAGGCGAACCTCCGCATCATCGAAGCGGTCGCGAAGCGCGTCGGCATCCCGATGGAGTCCGTCTATCTGACCGTGCAACGCTACGGCAACATGTCGTCGGCAACGGTACCCGTTGCGCTCGTCGAGGCGGTCGAAGAAGGACGCGTCAAACCGGGCTCGCTCCTGCTCACGCCCGCGTTCGGCGGCGGCCTCACATGGTGCGCACACGTGATTCGCTGGGGCGAGCGCGTGACGCCGCTCGGGACGAGCGATCTCGAGCTGCCACCGTGCGAGAAAACAGGCGTCGAGCTCGTCCAGGACATCATTCGCCGTAAAAGCAATACGACGACAGACTTCGATGCGCCGCTGCCGACGCGGTAGACATTCGGCGAGCAGAGGTCTTTGACTTCCTCTACAGCTCCGGCCTTCACCGCCATGCTCAAACGCAACCCTCTGAAGGCGCTCGCCCCCGGCATTCATCTCATCCTAGGCGACTCGGCCGCCGGCGTTTTCCGCGCTGCTTTTCGCGTACAGGATCGATTGCTCGTCGAGCAAGACGTGTTGAGCTGCGGTCCGACTCCGAGATGCGAGGACCTCGAGAAGTGGAGCGAGCGTCGGCACGAGTATTGGGCGAACCTCGTGCCGGGTCTGCTGGACGAGCACGTGCCCTCGCCGATCGCGCTCCTCAAACACGTCTCGAGACTGCGCGATGCGGAACGAATCTTCATCTGGGCCGCCACCGGCGTCAGCGAACAATTGTTCATCGCTTTCGTCTTCCATTTGATTCGGCTCACCGCGGCCGATCCCGCACGCGTCTCGCTCGTGCGCTTCGACACTTTGCCGAACCGGCGCGCACGCGTGATCGGCATGGGAGAGCTCGATCCGGAGCAGATGGGCAATTCGCCCGAACCGCTGGCGGCATCGAGCGACGACGCTCGCGGCTACCTTGCCGCGTGGGACGCGCTGACGGCACCCGATCCGGTCTCGATGGAACGCTTCTCCGAAACGAACCCGCTCGCGAACGATTGGCTCAAACAGGCCATGCGGCTCATGCTCCGCCGCTTTCCGGACAAGCACACCGGCTTACCCCACTGGGATTTCAAGCTTTTGGAGAATGCTCGCCGAAACGGTCCCCGTGCGCCGCGAATCATCGGTTATACGATGGCCGAGAATTGGAACGATGGCGATCTGGTGGGAGATTGGTATCTGTTCGGCCGCCTGCTGCGCATGGGCGACGAACGCCTGCCGAAGCCTCTACTCTCCTTGTCCGGGGACCTGCACGACATGCGTTCGACGACAGCCGTGCTCACCCCATTCGGCGAATCGGTGCTCGAGGGACAAGAAGCGAGCTATCCGACGAATCCAATAGAAGAATGGGCCGCAGGCACGCGGCTGTCGTCTCGCGACAACCTCGTCTGGCTCAGAGACGGCGAGCAGCTCGTCCGCCAGTAGACAGGACGATCGGACGTGGTGGTTGACGGCTGACCGTTGACGGCAGAAGCCAGTGCGAGCCAGATCAGACGATGTCGAGAAATCGTTCGCCCTCAGGCGCGCACGGACTGGGCGGGTTCTCCGTTCTGCCATCTCAGGAAAAGCACGAACGCCAGATACATGAACGCAAATGGGCTCACGAACAGCAGCATCAGTGGCCAGAGGTTCGAGCCCGCGAGCAGCGCAAACATCGTATAGGCAAGCAACGGCAGTGTGATCCACAGGGGCAGCATCCCCCATTTGCGCCAACTGCCCCGCACTCGGCGCCACGTATAGATCTGGAGAACCCAATACCCGGGAATGGACCAGCCCGCCAGCGTGAAGATCGCCATGAAGATCGCATCGCCCCCGCCGCGACTCGTTCTCGCCTGCAAGGCCGCTTGGACCTTCTGCTGTTGTTCCCCATTCATCGCCTGAACCCAAGGCGCGGGTGTTCGGCGAACGGATGCCGTTCCCGCCCAACTCAGGGACACGGGATGCACGAAGCCTTCCAACTCATTCCATTGCGCGTCCCATACGCGAATACGCACGCCATCGATGCGCGCCGGCTCCCGAAAGGAAATCCAGACGAGCGCTTCCCCGTCGCCCGCGGGATAGATCGGTGCTGCGTTCATCGCGCCTGGCACCGATTCGCCCGCGCTCGAGCCGCTCGCTTGGAAGCGGACCGGTACATCGCTCGCATACTCGATGCGCAGATATAGCGGCTCATTCAATGGCACCGTCGTCGCGTCTTGCGGATCGATCGCGACGGCGCGAGCGCTCACGTTCGCAGCGGGCGCCGGCGCGGCAGCGACGAGACACGGCGCAAGCACGAGCAGAATCGGCAGGATCGGCATCCTCATTCTTGTCTACTCCGCTGAGTCATGGGCGAGTCTTCCAAGGTCCCGTCCCAAGGTACACCTCACCTCAGCGCTCGCCAGCTAAAGTGCGCGCCTTCGGTTCGAGAATCGTGATGCAGATCACCGCGTGACAGACATCGTGCCGGAAGACGGCTCGAATCGGACGCTTTGGCGGTCGCACGCGGGCCGCCTCCCGCTCTCACGGACTTGCAGGTAAAGTGCAGGCATCTCCTTCACCTATGCTGGCATCGAATGGAAATGCTGGGTATCGCCGTTGCCGGGTTCTCGACTGATCCCGAAGAGATACTCTCGCGGCGAACGCGGCGGCCGCGTTCGCCGCGTGAGATTTTTCTTGTCCTCGAACTCTCGTACCCGCCATGTGCTTCCGTCGCATGGAGCGAGCCCTCTGGCCGTCAACTGTCAACTGTCAACCCGTCGAGGCAGTGCCGCTGGGATTTTTCTTCGGACAGTAGTGGACCTCCGCCGGGACGACAAAACAATCACTCTTCTCGCGTCTGCAGGTAAGATCTTCAGCCGGTCCGGCGATGCCGGATTGCACCCTCTGGTGCGCGGATGTCACGATCTTATCTTTGCCGAGATTTTCCGAAGAGATGACCGAAACCGACCTGAGCGATGAAGAACGCCGTGCCCGTATCGTGCAAGAGATGCGCGCGACGACCGGAATCGACGAAGCCATGATCGAGAAGCTCGTGCGCAGCTTCTATGCGCGAGTGCGGGAGGATCAACTGATCGGTCCGATTTTCGAGTCCCGTATCCGCGATTGGGAGCCTCACCTGCAGCGCATGTGCGACTTTTGGTCGTCCGTCGTGCTCTCGAGCGGTGTCTATCGCGGGACGCCGATGCAAATGCATCTCCCGCTTCCGATCGAGGCGCGTCATTTCGATCGCTGGCTCGCGCTGTTCGAGCAAACGGCACTCGAGCTCTTCGGCGAACGTATCGCCGACTACTTCATGGAACGCGCTCGCCGCATCGCGACGAGCCTCGAGCTCGGCATCGCGAGCAGCCAAGGCGTGCTGCTCGGTAAAGGAGAGCGATTCCATCGGCCGCCGATGGAACGCAACGCCCGTACTCGATGAAGAAGAATAGGAGCATCACAGAGATGCGCAAGGAACGCATGAGGGATGCCTTCTGGCCGTCAACCGTCCACTATCAACCGTTAACCCGGCAGTAAGTACGCGTTCGAAACAGAGCCCGCCTTACGATTATGCTCGACACGCTTCAACACTGGATTCGAGACTCCGTACATGCACTCGGCCCCGGCGGCCGTGTGCTGCTGATCATCGTCGTTGCCTGGATCGTGCATCGTGCGATGCGGGCACTGATCAAGCGCTTGGGCACGCGCGCGATCATTCCGGCCGAGTTGGTCGTCGGTGCCAGGCGTGTTTCTTCCTTCTTGATCACGGCGGCGGCCGTGTTGCTCGCACTCGAGCAGTTGGGCGTTTCCGCGACCGTGCTCTGGACTGCGTTCACCGGCTTCGTCGCCGTAGGGGCCATCGCCTTCTTCGCCGCCTGGAGCGTGCTGTCGAATGTCTTCTGCACGCTCCTCATCGTGATGACGCGGCCCTTCCGTTTGTACGACGAGATCGAGATCCTGGAGAACGGCGAGAAGCCCGGGTTGCGTGGCCAAGTCGTCGACCTCAACCTCATCTACACGACGCTTCGCGAACGAGCGCCCGAGGGCACTCAGGCGAATTCCGTGCTGCAAGTGCCGAACAGCTTGTTCTTTCAGCGCATCGTGCGGCGCTGGACCTCGCGCGCCACGAGGTTCGAGCCGAGCGCCCGGCCAGTCGAATCGAAGCCGCAGCCCGAGTAACGATCTTCCAAAGGCGAGACCCCGCCCAGGCTCAGGGCTCACCGACGGCGCCGACTTCGAGCAAGGCAATATCTTCCGCTGTCAGCGCACGCAAGCTAGCGATCGCGTCCGGTTCGAGCGGTCCATACGGCCGACCTATACGCGCAGTGGATTGGCGAAAGATGCCGAGCTCGTAGTCGCCGATGCGCGTCGAGCCGGTCGTCTGAATCCAAGTCGCCAGGGCATTTGCGGTCGCAGGAGAGTCGAATACGGCGCGAACGCCGCCGACGGCCGGTCCCACGAGCGCGAGCCATTCTCGCCTTTCCGTATTCTTGCGTGCGAGCCCGACGTCCCAGAAACGTTGCCGCACCGAGTCCAAATCCACGAGTGTCGCTCGACTCTCGGCAGTGCAGTACCACTCGTCCCCCGACTTCGCTTCGTGCACGATGTATCCCAATTCGACGGAGGCCTGAACGGTGTCCAGTCCCGGCGGATGACGCACCGGCACGAGCTCCACGACGACATCTTCGGGTTCCACCGCCTTTCCATACGCGGTCCACAGGTTGGAAATCTCGAGCACCGTGTCGTCGACGACGACACCGCCCGGCATGATCGATAAATCCAGCGCGAACGTGCCAAGCAAATCGCCTTGTTCGCGGATCGAGCGCTCGATCGTGACCACACCGGCACCCAAGCTCACGAGCGCGACTTCGCCGCGCGCCTGCTTCGTGCGTGCTTCCTTCTGCACGACGGGCGTCGCGGCGGGCGTCAACGTCAGCTGGTCGGTTTGCAGCCGGGACCATGCGACGAACGTCCCGCCGTAGGAGCTGATGCTCAACGAGTGCCAGACGATTCCGTCATCGGGCCGCAGTCCCGCTGGCGCAATCGAGATCATGAGCCGCCGATCGACGATGCCGACCGTATCGATGGCGTAGTCTTTGATGCGCGCCGCATCGACCTCAGTGGGCCGAACGTCGATGCTCACACTGAGGCGTCCTTGGAGATGCTCGGGACAGTCGTACTCTGGATAGCCGCCGTCGAACACCGGACGATGCCCTTCGCTCGCGCAGCCGCTCGTGAGCGCGATCGCGCCAACGATCAGCAACGTCGAAGGCCATTTAGCGATCGCGCGCATAGATCCGAATGCCGTTTCCATTGCCTTCGCGGAACGACGTCACTCGATCCACTGCCGTCCGCGGATATTCTGTAGCTGCCATGGACTGTCGACGTCGAGCTTCTCGGGGAACAACTCTCCACGTCCTTGAAGCGGCGTCCAGTTCGTGAACTGACCGGTGAGCTTACCGAGGTACGGTGCCGCGACCGCCAGACATTCCTCGTGATCCAGTTGATCGGGCTCGACGAGGCCGCTGCGCGGATGACGAATCGCCCACACCGTCGCCGCCAAGGCACCCGCGACGACTTGCACCGTCGTCGCATTCGCGAAGTCGATGTGGCGCCGCGCCTCTTCGATCGAGAGCTGCGAGCCGAACCAATAGGCATTTTTTGCGTGGCCGGCCAGCAGCACGCCCAGCTCATCCATCCCGCCTGCGATATCGTGGCTCAGCCGGCGACACGTCGGCTGCATTTTCCAGCCTCTCCCTTCGAGCTCGAGCGCCGAGAGCATCGCATCGTCGCACGGGTGATACACGAACATCACGGTCGGTCGATAGCTGAAGCGCTGACCTTCGCGCAGCGAAAGATAATCCGCGATCGAGAACACCTCATCGTGTGTCACGAGCATGCCTTGATAGCCGCCCACCGAGGGCGTCCAACTGCGCGCGAACGTGCCGCCGCCAGGACGCGGCAAGTAGAGCGTCGCCGAGCCTCGCCGATGCTGTCGCGCTCGCCGCGGCAAATTCAGCTCATGCACGCCGACCGCGAGCTCGGACGGCTGCATCAGCTCATCGACGAAGCCGTCGATCGACCATGTGTTGACGAACTCGCCGTGTCGCTTCGCGTGATCGCTCACTTGCGTGTCGCGCTCGGCGATTTGAATGACTTGGATTTCGAGATCGCGCGCGAGCGCGGCCCACTCCTCGCGGGACGTGGGTTTCGCACGGCCCGCCCGCAGAATGCGATCCAAGTCCAGCAAGGCGCGCTTCACGAAGTGCGAGACCATCCCGGGGTTTGCGCCATGATCGACGACGGCGGTCGGCGCATCCGGACCCAGCTCGGCCGCGAGCTGCAGCGCTTTCTCGCGGATCACGAAGTTCGTGCGCAAACGCATGTCGAGCATCGGATTCGCGTACACCCCTGGCCACGGCTCGATCGACGTATCGACATACAAGACGTCTTTGTCGGCGCAGAAGCGGACCAGATCCAGGCTCGAGACGTTGACCGAAAGGTTCAGCACGAGATCGCCGGCCTTGACGTGCCGACCGAGCACGCGCCGATGGTTGCTCGGCGTGAGATGCGCGTGCTCATAGTGCGCACCGCAGTCCTCGGCCAGCACTCGCCCTTGCTCGTCGGCGGAGAGCACGACGAGCCGTCCTTCGCCTTCGAGCGAAACATGCCGCTTGATCAGCGGTAGAATGCCTTGGCCGATGCTGCCGCAGCCGATGATGATAATCCGCCCGACGAAATCGATCGGCTTCGATGACTGTGCTGAAGACATGTGGTGCTTGATCCTCCCAGCGGCTCAGTGCTTGCTTGTTCGCATGCGCGCATACGCAAGGGCGCATCATCTACGAATGCATTAGAACCGAAAGCGGTTGCCGATGCACCCCCGTTCTCGGGATCTATGCGGATGCCGGTGCGTTGCTTCTCGAAAGACCGAACCGTTGGAGAGATGTCATGACAGAGTTGCCGAAGGTGTGGAAATGGACGCGAGAAAGCGGCGGCCAATTCGCCAACATCAATCGCCCGATCGCGGGACCGACGCACGAGAAGGAGTTGCCGATCGGACGACATCCGCTGCAGCTCTATTCGCAAGGAACGCCGAACGGCGTCAAGGTCACGATCCTGCTCGAGGAATTGTTGGCACTCGGACAGAGCAGCGCGGAGTACGACGCGTGGCTGATTCGGATCACCGAGGGCGACCAGTTCAGCAGCGGCTTCGTCGCAGTGAATCCGAATTCGAAGATTCCCGCGCTCGTGGATCGGAGCGGCCCGGTACCGATCCGTGTGTTCGAGTCCGGCGCCATTCTGCTGTATCTCGCGGAGAAGTTCGGCGCATTCCTGCCGACGGAGCGCGGAGCGCGAGCTGAGTGTCTCTCGTGGCTCTTCTGGCAGGTCGGAAGCGCGCCGTATCTCGGCGGCGGCTTCGGACACTTCTACGTCTACGCTCCGATGAAGATCGAGTACGCGATCGATCGCTATACGATGGAGACGAAGCGCCAGCTCGACGTGCTCAATCGACGGCTTGCGGAAACACAGTATTTGGCCGGCGACGACTATACGATCGCCGACATGGCAAGCTGGCCGTGGTATGGCGCGCTCGCACTTGGAGAGTTGTACGATGATGCCGGCACGTTCTTGAGCGTGCATGAGTACACGCACGTACAGCGCTGGGCCGCGCAGATCGCGGCCCGTCCGGCGGTTCGGCGCGGGCGCATGGTCAATCGCACGAGCGGCGATCCTTCGAGCCAGTTGCACGAGCGTCACGACGCATCCGATTTCGACAAGCTCGCCGAGCGCTCCTCACCGAACGGCACGAGCTCGTGAGCGCGGCTCGAGAACCTCGAGCTCGCGCCAGCGCTACTTCACCTCGATCTCGAGCGCCGGCCCTTCCACCATGCGATCCGGTTCGCAGACGGCGGGGCTCACGGGCGTGAGCTTGATCGTTCCTCTCATATTCATCGTCGCCAAGCGCACGTGATCGAACCGGTACTCGGTGCTGAACACGACGCTGTTCTCCGGCTCGACGATCCATCTGACGCTGTCGGCGACTTGCGGCTCGAATTCGGGCGGACGTGCATAGAACCAGCATTGCCCGCGGGCTTCGGGAAGTGGAATCTGCTTCCAGTTGCCCGACGTGCGCCGCTCGACGCTGAGCTCGACGGTCTCGCCGAGACGCACGCTGCTCGATGACACCGAGGGCGTCAACGTAATCGTCTGCGGACCGTCCGGCACGTACACGAGCTTGACCTTCTGCTCGCACCCGGCGAGCGCAACGAGTGGCAGGAACAGGTAAGAGAGCGATCGTCGAGTCATCGTAGCTCCCGGATGTATGACAGCACTTTCTTCTGCCGTTTTAGATAGACCTAACTAGACGTTGCGACGGTATTGTCCGCCCACATCGTACAGCGCGCGCGAGATCTGACCGAGAGAACACCAGCGCACGGTATCCATCAATTCCTCGAACACGAGTTCCGCGACGCAAGACAATTATGACTCACGCACGCCATGCACGCCGCAGCGATGCACTGCGACAAGTCACGATTGATCCGATGCCTCTGCTCGGAAGGGATCGGGAGTACGATTGTTCCAGGCGGCCTCAACCGCCCAACACTTCCAAGGTTCCACGCGAGATCGTCTCGGCATTCGCGCTCGCAAACGAGCGTGCGTAGCGCGCGTGCGTGAACGACAACGTGAGTGCGGCGACTCTGCCGGAGGGTTGCCGCTCGACTTCCGTGACCCGAACGGGCTGGTAGTAGCTCGTTTGCGTTCCCTTCGGCTTTTGCAGCGAATAGCAGCCGAGCACGACCGCGAACACGGCTGCCGCCGTCGCGTAGAAGGCGAACGCACCGAGCACATCGCGCAACGGCGTGATCAGCGCGAGCATTCCGATGGCGACGGCGACTAAGCCTGCGATGATCCACTTCGTGATCGGCCCCACCGGCTTTCGTGTCGCGCTGCGCGCGCAGCGCCTGCAGTAGGGGAGCTCGAGCTGAAATGCGATCCCCTTGCGCCGCCTCGCAATGCGCTGGATGCCGAGCGGCGTGGCGACCGGCCTGATCTCTTGGGCTTCGCCGCAGTTACAACAGAAGAACTGCGGCACGCGCAGCTTCAACTCATCGTCTATCGGGGCCAGCATCGACATCAGGCGATCCCACTCACGCCCGTGATGACACGCACCGCGAACGCGAGTTTGAAAAAGTATCGCAGCATACAATCGATGCGCCCGCCGCTAGTCCCAGCAATTCGCGTTCTTCGGAAAGCCGGGCCGCTGTACTCGCACGACGCAGAATCGCTGCCCGCTCGGCGCCTGCATCACGACCCAGCGCTCCAAGCGGTTCACGACGCGCGCGCCCAGCTTCTCCAAGCGCGCGACCTCTGCCGGAATATCGTCCGTTTCGATGTCGACGTGAACCCTGCTCTCGTGCTCGACACGTTGAAGTTGCACGATCGGTTCGTCGGGAGGCGTGCTCAGCATGACGTAGTTCCCGCGAGTACCCGGATGATCGCGCTCGATCGTTCGTCCCAATGCGGCCGCCCAGAAGCGCGCGGCTTCATCGATGTCGGGCGTGTTGCAGTCGATCAGCAGCGCACAGAGTCGCGAGTAATGCATGGAACCTCCTCGTGATTGGCCGGAGACTCATTCTCTCTGGAGCGGAGTCTCATTGGAGACTCGCCACGCCGTGGCGCGCTCGATCTCGACGGGGCGTATCTCGTAGCTCAAGCCGCACTCGAGGCACGGGCTACCGGCTGCGATCGCGGCCGCCGCTTCGAGGCTCTCGGCGACGATGAGCCAGTAGCCGCCGATGACTTCGTTCGTCTCCGTGAATGGGCCGTCCATTACGCCTAGACTCGAGACGAGCTTGCCCTCCGTCGAGAGTCTCTGGCCGGGCTTGAACTTCCCCTCGGCGAGAAGCTGCTCGTACCAGACATAGAAGCGATCGATCGCGCTTTGGATCTCCTCGGGCGATTTCTCCGGGCTCCATTTGCCGCGAGAGAGCAGAAGAAACTCGGCCTGCTGAGACGACTTCGCCATGGTGTACCTGCCGGTAAAATGCGGGCGCTCATCGTACAACAGCCGAAAACACGTCGCGTTCCGTCCCCAAGCGGCCGCTTGCGCATCGCGCGAATATGCCCGCACGGCATGAATACCTAGCTCGAAATTAGAGGACAGCGCACGCAGCAGGCGGTATACAAAGCCGGTTCATTCGGCGTAGCAACGCGTGCCCTAATGAAGAACTCCGAGCCTCCTTTGCGCGATCCCGAGCTTTCCCCGACGGACAAGCCTTCCGGCGGCGGCATGAGCGAGGACTGGTGGGCGACGGTCATCGGTCTCGGCTTGGCGGCGCTCGCACTGCTCGGTCTCGTACCCAACGGGATATTGTGGTGATGGCGACCGAATCGAACACGCTTCCGCACGTCGGAACCGAGGGCGCCGCATCCAAGGTGTCCCTGCCCTGGCTCGCCGTCGGTCTGGCGTTCGTGCTCGGACTGTCGTGGACGACACGGTTTCTCGAGAAGAATCTTCCCAACTGGGTGGAAGGCGGATGGATCAAGTCCGTCGAGTTCCCGGTGTATGCGATTGCACTCGGCTTGCTCGGCAGCGGCGTGATCGGACTGCTCGGCATTCGCGAGAAAGTGGCATCCGCCTTTCGCACGGAATTCTTCATCAAGACGGGCATCGTGCTGCTCGGCGCCTCCATTCACCTGAACGTGATCGCGAAAGCGGGCAGCCGCGGCGTGCTGCAGGCACTCATGCTCGTCTGCGCCGTGTTCGCCTTCACCTGGTGGCTGGCCGGCCGATTGAAGGTCGCCGATACACTGCGCGCTCTGCTGGCGACATCGGTCTCCATCTGCGGCGTCAGCGCGGCCATCGCCGCGGCCGGCGCGGTGCGCGCAACCAAGGAACAGATTGCCTATACGGCGACGCTCGTGATCCTGTTTGCATTGCCGTCGATCTTCATCCTGCCATGGATCGCGGAAATCCTCGGGCTGTCCGGACCGATCGCCGGCGCGTGGATCGGCGGCAACATCGACACGACTGCCGCGGTGGCCGCCGCCGGCGCGATCGTCGGCGAGGACGCGCTGCAGATCGCCGCAATCGTGAAGTCGGCGCAGAACGTCATGATGGGTATCGTCGCCGTCGCGCTGACGATTTACTTCACCGTGTACGTCGAGAAGAAGCAGAACGAGACGAAGCGCAACGTCGCGAGGGACCTGTGGAGCCGCTTCCCGAAGTTCGTCATCGGCTTCATCCTTGCCTCGGTGATCGCGACGATCTATCTGCAATCCGGCGGCGAGCCGACGAACATCAAGTCCATCAACACGCTGCGCTCCTATTTCCTCATCGCCGCCTTCGTGAGCATCGGCTTGGAGTTTCGCATCACGAAGCTGATGGCTGAAGGTTGGCGTCCCGTGCTCGTCTTCGGCACAGCGGCGGTATTCAACCTCCTCATCGCGCTCGTGATCGCATCGATCCTCTTCGCAGGTTTCGAGTTCTAGCCGGCCCCACCTCAAG